>JBAYRF010000009.1:0-89185 GCA_041676785.1 Acidithiobacillus sp.
GGGGTCCGTGCGGCCAAAACGCAAGCCCGGCATCTCCAACACTTTGTACCAAGGCATTTTTCCCGCCGCAGCTTTGGCAAAGTCCTGGGCATAGGGGCTATTGGGGCTATAAGCGATGCACATGGCGGTACTGGCTACGGGATAGGCCTCTTTCACCAAGCCGGCCTTGAGCAGCACTTCGATGGGGCCGGGAGTAATGGAAACAAACACATCCGTACGGAGTTTGTGACCGGCAATAAGATGTGCCAGAGCATAGGCTCCCTGCCCTTCGCCCTGATAATGCACATTATGCGCCTTGGCAAAAGCAGGCCCGAGATGGAGGTCCATGACCGTCCCCATGGAACCTGCGTAAGCCACCCGAAAATCCTGGGCGTTCGCCAGAACCGGTAAGGCCAGCAAAGTGGTAACCGCTATAAGGCGCAGCGCTATGTTCCGGTATTGCATACGGGGTACTCCTTTTTTCAGTGTATATGACTATATATAACGACAAGCCTAAAAAAGGTCAAGATCATGCAGGGCTATGGCCCTGCGATTTCTAAACGGCTGCAAACGCTCAGGCGGGTGCCCAAGCCGGTTCGTTGGCTTCTCCTTTAACCGTCAGAAAATGCAGACCTTTCCCGTTTATGGCTACTTCACCTAAGACTTTTTGACCGGCACGATGCGTAGCAAACACAATCATCCGGCCATCATGGGCAAAGCTTGGATGTTCGCAGTTCCCGCCGTCATAAAGCACCTGTACATCACCGCCCGATGGCCGCATTACCGCCACCGCAAGCACACCGCGATACGCATGAATAAAGGTAATCCAATGACCATCGGCCGCATAATCCGGAGAAACATTATATCCACCAGAAAAACTCAACCGCCGAACATGCTGACCATCTGCATCCATTGCAAAAATCTGAGCACTTCCTTGTCGATTTGAAACAAAAACAAGTTGGTTTCCACTCGGTGACCAAGTCGGACTGGTATTGACGGTGCCAACGCGGGTGAGCACCCGTTCGTGACCCGTCCGGAGATTTTCTCGTACCAGTTCGGTGCGTCCGCGTTTCCAGACTTTGGCAAAAGCCAAATATTGACCATTTGGCGAAAAGGCTGGCGCACTGAGAGCCGTACCACCATCCGGAATCTGATGGCGCTGACCCGTAGCAAGATTCTGCAGATAAATCACCGAGTGTCGATGCAAATAGCTGACATAGGCTAGTGTATGTGCCTGCGGTGACCACGCCGGTGAGATCACCGGAATTTTGCCGCGCAAAATCGTTTTTGCATCCCAACCATCCGATTGCGCAACCTCCAGATCATAGTGACTACCTTGCTGATCTACAAAAGCAATAGGACTTGCAAAAGGCCCTGGATAGCCCGTAATTTGTTGATAAACCAAGTCCGCTACCTGCTGACCCAACATGTGATAACCCTGCAGCTTGCTGATGTAGCGACGCCCCGCCACCATCTTATGGCTGATTAAACTGATCACATCCGCATCCACCACGAATTCTTCCGGATTTTCTTGGACTTTACCCACCGCCATGGCCAAGGCCCCGGTTTTGGCCCATTCCGACAAGTGGACGGCATCCGCTGAATGCGGATCGTCGGGATACTGCGCAGGCGGTATCACTGAAAAATAACCGCTATGCCTCAGATCATTGCGCACGATAGCCGCAATGCTCGGCTGATCCGCCGGGCCCGATCCAAAAGAAGGTACCGCGACCGGCGCTAAGGGGTTGACTGCTTTGCTGATGTTGACCGTAAGCGCGTTGGCACTGAGGGGCAGGGCAAGCAGCGCCACCATTAATAAACCGTGCAGGTTAGGTTCTTTCATGCTGAACTCCCAAGGATTTCTTGTCGCCTAAAGGGCTTGCTGGATGCGATTCCACAAGCTACCGAAAGTGCCCGCCGATTTTGCCGCTTCACCCGCTATCAGCGCCGTTTTTCCGACAACCTTACCCTGCAGGGAAACGGTCATTTCACCCAATTGTTGACCTTTCTGAATACCTTTGCCGCCCACTTTCTGGTAACTCACTTGGGTTTTCAAATATTTTTCGGCACCCGTCGGAATCATAACCACCACATTCTGCGCCACAGTAACCGGCAGCTTGTCCGGTTGCAGACGCGTATCACTATATGTGCCGACGACTGTACCTGCCGTGCTGACGGTGTGATCGGTGGTAAAACGATAGCCATAATCCAGCAGTGCCACTACATCGTTAACACCATTGGGCCAACTCGGTGCGCCCATAACTACGGCGATCAAGCGCCGCCCGTCGCGGATAGCCGTGGTATCCATACAGTGCCCTGCTGCGTTGGTATGACCCGTTTTGAGGCCATCAATACTCGGATGACCAAACAGGGCAGGATTCCAGCTACGCTGGGTGATGTGATTATAGCGATAGGATTTCAGCTTGGAGATATTAATGACCTGCGGATATTTTTGGATCAAATCCCGAGAGATCATGGCAATATCGAGAGCCGATAGATGCAGCCCCGGATTCGGCAAGCCATCCACATCGGTGTAATGTGCTCCCGGCAAACCCAATTTCGCGGCAGTCGCATTCATTTCGTTCACAAAAGCCCCACGACTGCCAGCAACAGCCTGAGCCAGAGCGACCGCCGCATCGTTGCCAGAATCAATGATCAACCCGTGCATCAGCTGGTCTACCGTTACCGACAGATTCGGCTGGATGAACATGCTCGATCCCCCCGTGTGCCAGGCAACCCGGCTGACATGGATTTTCTGCTGCCAGTGCAAAGTGCCATCGGCCAGTGCACCATAACTCAAATAGGCCGTCATCAACTTGGTGAGACTGGCCGGGGGCAACTGCAGATTCGGGTCTTTTTCAGCAATAATCTGCCCGGTTTGAAAGTCCATTAGCACATAGCTTTTGGTATCCGGCAGGGGTGGCGGCGGTGGCATCAGCACCGCAGGACTGGCGACAGCAGAGTCCGCTATCAGCAGGGTGGTAGCGGCTATTGCCAAAATAAACCCAGACGATAGCCATGGATATTTGGGGGGCATGCGACTTCCTTATAGATGGTGATTAATGTTCGGGTAGGGTAATAACGACATAAAGACTCTGTTGGCCCTGACGCACCAGTAGCGGGATCGGCGTATGGGCGGGCAAGCTCTTTACGATACGCTGCAATTGCTCAGGACTACGCACCGCACGCTGATCAATTTGCTGTATCACCATCCCGTCGGTCAGGCCCATTTGTGCAGCAGGGCCCGGATATATGCCCTCAATAAGCACTCCGTGACGAATTCCGAGATGTTTCTGCTCAGCGCCACTGAGCGTCGTGACGCGTAACCCAAGGCGGCGGATATCCGCTGTCTTTTCGGCCACAATATGACGCATTTGGGGCGGCATGGTACCTATCGTGACCGGCAAAGTCTCTGGATGGCCGTTGTGCAGAATGCCCATCGGCACGGTGGTGCCCGGTGGCGTGTCACCCACCAACGGGGGGAGTTGGCCGACACTGTAAATGGCTTGATGGTTGTAAGTTACGATGACATCACCGGGCTTCAGACCCGCTTTGGCGGCGGCTTCACCCGCACTGACTGAAGCGACCAAAGCACCCACCGGTTCTTTGAGATGCAGCGCCTTGGACATTTGTGGATCAACGGCTTGAACATCAACGCCGAGCCAGCCAAAGGCCAGCTTTTTATGCTGTTCAAAAGCATGCACAGCACGCATGGCGGTATTGATGGGGATACTGAACGAAAGCCCCATATAACCTCCATCATTGGTATAAATCTGATCATTTATACCGACTACCTGACCTTCCATATTGAAAATAGGCCCACCGGAATTCCCTGGGTTAATAGGCACATCACTTTGAATGAACGGAATATATTCATCATCATGGGGTAATGGCCGATTCAAGGCGCTGACCACACCCTGGGTCACCGTATTATAAAATCCAAAAGGCATACCAATCGCCAGCAACCACTGACCAACTTTCAGACTATGCGAATTTCCCAGTTGCACGGTGGGTAAATGATGCGCGTCTATTTTCAATAACGCCGTATCGTAGCGCACCGACAAACCCACTACTTTTGCTGAATAGGCGTGATGATTCGTCAGGGTGACGATAATATGATGCATCCCTCTGACCACGTGGCCTGCGGTAACAATGTAACCGTTTGGCGAAATAATAAATCCCGAACCCAAGGCTTCCATTTTTTCTTTTTGCGGTGGATGAGTACCCTGAAAACCTTGGAAAAATTGATAAAATGGAGAATTTTTCGGGAATGGATCGTTCGAATTCTGAGTACCCACTGTTTTGGTGTCAGAATCATCGATTTTGACGATGGCGTTCCCATATTTCTCAACAATAGGCGTAAAATCTGGCAAATCTACCATCTTTTGGGGATGGGCTGGAGCAGTCATTGTTGTCGGGGCAGTGGCTCCGTGCTGACTATCTGTAGCGAACGCCCAACCGCCTGCGCCCAAACTAAAACCTGCGGCAACGGCGATGGCAACAACCAGAATTTTACGTGGCTGAATCGGTGATTTAAAACTCATTTCCAATAGGCTCCTTTACTCTTAAGGGTGACGTTTTTCCCAGTAACGCAGGATGCGCTCAACCAATAGGCTAGCGGGATAGGTGACCACGCCAATACCCAACAGAATCCCTATAATTTCAATAAGTTCCATAATTATCATAGGGTTTATGTATCACTATGCAGAGCGCACAGCATCCTCTCGGAACGGATTACGTGGATTAGAAATCTACGCCTACAACCCGTCAGATTGCCGGAGAATTCTGAATGCAGCGACTTCAAGCGGTATTCACTAGTTATACACATGCGCCTTAAGACGTCCGTTTTTTACGGGAAGTTCCCGATGATTTAGCAAGACGAAACGTCGGTTGGGAACTTTAGGCCGCATTCGACTCTCTGAGTTGGGCCTTTGGTCGCGTGGTCGAGGATGTTTTTGTGATGGTGCAGTGCTAATTATATGAGTACAGGCGAAACGCGAGCCCGTCATTTCCGAAAGCGCCTCGCTCTGGCTTTTGTGTTGTTGATTGTGGCTTTTATCTATTTGCTTTGGCGCCTAGTGGATCTGGAAGTGGTTCACTATCAACGCTTCCGGCAAATGGCCCAAGCTAATCATACCGCCATTGTGCCCTTAGCTCCGCCGAGAGGCTTGATTCTAGCAAGTCACGGTCAAATTCTTGCGGCGAATCATCCCCACTACGTTCTGGAATTAATCCCCGATGAAGTCCAGCATCTGCGCACTACCCTGAAGCGTATCGAAAATTTGGTGCCGATTCACCCGAAAACCGCTAAACACTTACTCGCCACATTAGATGATAAACCCAGTTATATTCCGCGTATTTTGCGGCATCATCTCAGTCCCCCAGAAATAGCCCGATTTTCGGTTCGGGAAATGCAGTTTCCGGGGGTGGAAATTGCCGCGCAGTGGCATCGATATTATCCCTACGACAGCCTGTTTACTTCGGTAATCGGCTATGTCGGCCCCGTCAGCAAACGTAATCTGCAAGGCTTTGATCCTCAAAAATATATTTATCGTCACATTATCGGCGAAAACGGTTTGGAGTTTGCTTTTGAACGCGCCTTGCGCGGAAAATTCGGCTATAAAGTGAAAGAAGTAGATGCAATGGGGGTACCTGTAGCTAATTTACGTAACATCCCCCCGACGCCCGGCGACAATCTTCAAACGACCCTGCGTTTAAGAGTACAAAGAGCGGTCGCGCGGGTGATGCGCCACAATCATTTTCGAGGCGCCCTGGTAGCGGTTAATCCTTATACGGGTGCGGTACTAGCCAGTTACAGCAACCCCAGCTTTAATGCCAATTGGTTTGTCGATGGCATTAGTGACACGCATTGGAACCATCTACTCCACAACAAAGGACGCCCCCTACTCAACCGCGTTGCACAGGGACTTTATCCACCAGGCTCTTCCATCAAACCTTTCTATTCTATTGAAGCCCTGCAGGATAAGGTGATCACGCCCAGTTTTCACACGTATTGTCGCGGTTATCTGCGTCTTGGTGGACATATTTATTGGGACTGGTATCGGTCTGGCTTCGGAGAAACCGGCCTCACCAAGGCATTAGCGTGGTCGGTCGACGTCTTTTTCTACAAATTGGCCCTCAAAATGGGGATTCAGCGTCAGGATGCCGCACTGTGGCGCTTTGGATTTGGCAAGCCCGCACCTATTGACACCCCCGGTAGCGCCAGCGGTTTCGTGCCCACCCCGCGCTGGAAGAAAACCCATTTCCATCAACCTTGGTATAGCGGTGATTCGGTGATTCTTGGGATCGGACAGGGTTATCTGTTGGTGACGCCACTCCAACTGGTCAGGGCGGTATCGTCCATAGCCAACGGTGGATATTTACCCTATTTGCATGTCGCCAGCGCGTTCATCAATCCCGAAACCGGCGCTCGTCACCCCTTACCCGAGCCCGCTGCTCGTAATCTGCACATCCCCGCTTTTGCCTTGCACGCGGTGCAGCAGGGCATGATCGCTTGCGTCACCCACGGCACCTGCAAAAGTATGGTCACCCCAGGACTGCCCATGGCGGGTAAAACGGGCACGGCAGAGGTTCCCATTGCCTATCGGGATGGCCGAACCATTTACAATGATGATTCCTTATTTATAGGCTGGGCACCCTTGCACCATCCCCAAATAGCGGTGGCAGCTGTCGTTGAAGATGGCGGTAATAATGCCTGGCAGGCTTTACCCGTGGCCAAAGCGGCCATTCTCAGCGACTTGCGCCCCAAGATGAAGCTGCGGGATTTCACGAATATTGTCGTCAACCCGGCCCAAGCATTCGGATAGCTGGACCTGTGTACTGTGCGGAATACGGTTGAACTGTCTAAAACAATCATGGTCTACTCATATTCTGGATTCTGCACGAATAACACGATGGAGTAATATATGTTCTATGCTACGTTTATAGTTTTAGGCGCTTTGTGGGTGGTGGCGATGGTCGCTGGTATGCGCACCACTTTTGGTCCGGCGGATTCTTCAGAAGCAGATCACGAAGCTTAAGATTTTCGCTATTTCTTACGGCGGCGGCTGATTTTTTGAATTGGCTGGCTGCTGTCTTGTGTAGATGTTATAACTTGATCTCTTTATCTGCTATTTGATCGACCAAAAAAAACGGGCTGAATGGATAGCACGATCCGCAATTATCCGGTTTTAACGACGGAATTAACGCTTCGTCTAGTGCGGTAAAACCGCTTCAGGGAGAGGCTCGTGATTCGAATACCCGATGTAATGCGCTTATCGTTTCGTCAACGCTCATTACGTTTCGTGGCAAAAATTCGGACTGTTCTGCATCTGGATATCTGGTTTCCGCATATCCCCCTCGCCATTGCGGTAGGCTTGCTCGGCGTACTGGCCATACTGAACGCACTTCCGCATTTAATCGGACTTTTTCCTGAGCTTGCCGATCTTGCCCCATCCAGCAGTTTGACGCAGGCACCGCTGCTTTCGGCATTAGGTACCGTACCCCAAGCCGTAGCCGGTATTGTGTTGTTATTGATGGCCTTCGGCCTGATATTCCGGTCACGTTTTTCTTGGGCGATCACCCTCGTATTAGCGGGGGCCATGTTGGCTATGCTCCTGCATCATTATGGCTTTAAGTGGAGCGGTTTCACGGCATTTAATGCGCTTATTTTACTGGCGCTCTTCATATTTCGGCGACACTTTGCGCATTCGAGCGTGGCTGCGGGTACACTGTTTGCCGTCATCTCGATTTTACTGTTGATGAGTTACGCGGTATTGGGGAGTTATGTTCTAGGCGCCGGCTTTACGCCCCCCATCAAAAATCTGGTCACCGCGTTGTATTTCGCTGTGGTGACCATGTCTACGGTAGGCTACGGGGATATCACCCCAAAAAGCGAGGATGCCCGACTGTTCGTTATTTCCATTATTATCTTGGGAATTACCGTGTTTGCCACCTCTATTTCGGCGGTCATTGTGCCTCTACTCAATGGCCGCATGCAGCGCCTGCTGATGGGTGGTCAAAAGCGCGTTTTTCGTAATCACTACCTGATTATCGGAGACAATGCCCTGGCTCAGAATACCTACCGAGCTTTGCGTGCACGCCATTTGCGTACCTTGGTTCTGGTGCCGGTAACTCCCGAAAACGAATGGATGGATCAAGAAGATCTCCTCGTAGGGGATGCTACGGATCTGGATGTACTGCGCCGGGCCGGTGCAGAATGCGCTCTCGGCGTCCTCGCTCTGAGGGCTATTGATAGCGAAAACGCCTTCATCATCCTCGCTGCCAAGGAACTCAACATTCCTGGAAAAACGGTCGCATTGGTACAGGACAGCAAACATCTGGAGCGCCTGCGTCAGATTGGAGCGGATTTGATTATTTCGCCGGAGGTATTAGGCGGGGAATTGTTGGCGCTGACCTTGAGCGGGGAAGAGCTCGGCGGTGACGCCATTATCAGCAAATTGTTCACCGCAACAGCAGAAGGAGTAGAGGCATGAGCGCTTTTTTGGGTATCACGATTGTTTTACTGGCGCTGATCGGTTTAGGTATCGCGGCGCTATTCGTACATGTGGTGTTGTGGCTACTGATGGCGGTATTGGGGCTCCTCATTTATTTCGTGCCCAGCATGATCTCCGCCGCCCGCCATCATGAACATTTCCTCTGGGTTTTGGTGCTTAATATTGTGTTGGGATGGTCCGGTATTGCTTGGTTTGTACTGATTGCTTGGGCGATTCTGGGGGAGCGACGCGGACCACCGCTAAATCGGGTGAGTGCTGATGCTTTTAACCCGCCTGTTCGCTAACCACAAAATTACCCAAGCGCAAGCGCTGCAAGCTAGAAACATACGTTTGGGGTGCGGCAGTTCTGGCCATTGGCCCAATTTTTATTTTATACAGTCCGCCACCCGTTGCAGAAGCCACTGGCACCATTTTTGCCGTACTAATACCGAAATCCTGCAGTTTACTACGCTCCCGAACGGCGGTCTGAAGCGCCATGGCTTGGGCCGTTTCCAGATAAACCTGCTCGGCCCGTGGCACTTGGTGCCATTGGCGTAGGGTATGCGGCGGCTGCATATACTGTCGCGTCATGATTTGTGCCCTTGGTGCAGCCGCGATGGGAGTCGGCTGAGGCGCTACTCGGTGCGGCGCATGACTGGCAAAAGCCTGATCTACGACAGCAGTCAAATTATTTTGTGGATGAGCGGATGGCGCATAATCAGGTAAGGGTATCGCAGCGGGCACTCTCGTTGTGGTGACCTGCGGAACGCGCGGAACAACGTGCACCACCTGCACAATCTGCGGCGTAGGTGCTTGAGGGCTCATACTGCTGGGAATCACCTGGATACGTACCTGCGACGTTCCTTGATTGAGCATGCCCAGCACATTTGCGGCACCGGCTGATAAATCCATGATTCGCCCACTCACGAAGGGTCCACGATCATCTACCAGGACGATCACACTGCGGCCATTCTGCAAATTGGTCACCCGAACGCAGGACGGCAACGGCAGGGTTCGGCTGGCTGCGGACAGTTGACGCGCATGAAAAGCTGTACCCATGGCGGTTACGGCACTAGATGATTGTCGATCATACCACGAGGCAATACCGGTCTCTGAAAAACCTGCGTCATTGCGCATCGGGTGATACCACTGGCCGTCAATCTCATAAGGCTGGTTATAGGCAGCCTTGAGATCCGGGCTCGGCGCATAGCAGGCCTGCCCCGTTGAATAAGCACTATTCGCCAACGTCGACCCATAACCCGTAGCGGAATTCGAGGCCACAGGACTCGGCATGCTCGCGCATCCTGCCAACGCGGCAACCGTCAGAGTAAAAGCCCCCAACCGAAAAACCAGCAGCTGTTGTGTAAGGCGCATTCGGATATACGGCCTCTATGAAGCAATCAAGTGACCCCATTCTAGGGCAGAGTATTGAGAAAGTTCAAGCATGACTGTGAGTTGGCGCTATTTTTTCATGTGCAGACTGAGAAACACCCTAAAACCGGCCGCATCCCCGGAACTTTTTCACGAGCGCTACCGTCTGATTGGAGTTGAAGTTCCATCAGAGTTCACAATGATTACATCCAGCCTTTCTGCAGTGCTCCGGAAATGACCGGCACCACCATGCTGCCAGCGAGCCGCGCCCGCTGGTTGATTGTTGTGATTTTGATTGGATTCGCAGCAGTTCTCGCCCGAGACTTGCACTTGCAATTTTTTGAACATCGGACCCTACGCAGCCAAGGGCGCATGCGCTACTTACGCGCTCTGCCTTTACCCAGTGAGCGCGGCATTATTACGGCCAGAAACGGTAATCCTCTGGCAGTGAATGTCAAAGCCGTGACCATCTGGGCGGACCCGGCCATTCTGGACCAGCACCAACATCGCTGGGAATCCATCGCCCAAGCGCTACATCTGAGTCCAACACAATTTGCCGAGCGCGTTGCCAGTGGTGGCGCAGATTATGCTTATGTCATGCGTCAGGTATCTCCCACTTTGGGAAAGGCTATAGCAAATCTACAGATACCGGGGATTTATGTGCAAAATACCAGTCGCAGCTATTACCCTCTGGGGGCTGTCACCGCGCCGCTGCTGGGTTTGGTCAATTTACAGCATCAGGGCGGTACTGGACTAGAACTCGGCTACAATCAATGGCTCGCGGCCCAACCCGGAAAAGAGTGGGTATTGCAAGATGGTCATGGGCAGATTCTGCATATCGACAAGGTCGTCCGGCTTCCCCACGCAGGACACCCCCTCCAACTCACGATCAACCCGCAAATTCAGTATTGGGCCTATATGACGTTGCTGGCGGCACAGCGCCATTTTGGGGCTAGTAATGGTTCAGCAGTGGTCATGGATGTGCGTACCGGTCAGGTCTTGGCAATGGCTAGCGTACCAAGCTGCAATCCCAATCAACCAGGAAGCTGCAGCAACCCCATGGACTATGTGAATAACGCAGTGCACCAAGCCTTTGAACCCGGTTCGGTGATCAAACCTTTTGCCATTGCGGCCGCCTTGGCGACGCACAGCGTCAGCCCGACTGCCCGTTTCAACGTGTTACATCCGCTATGGGTCGGTGGGTACCCCATCACCGATGACGTACCTCATCACATTTTGAATATTGAGCATATCCTCAAGTATTCAAGTTGTATTGGAACAGCGAAAATTGCTTTAAAAACTCCGCGTCGAGCCATTTATGCCATGTATCGGGCGGTAGGTTTTGGTGATGTACCCCAGACCGGTTTGCCCGGCAGCACCGCCGGGGTCTTGCCCCCCTGGCAGGGCTGGGGTAAAGCACGTCACGCGACCATTTCCATTGGTTACGGTATTTCGGTAACCACTCTCCAATTAGCGGATGCCTATGCAGCCATCGCCAATGGCGGCTTCCATATTCGTCCCTCAATCGTGAAGGGCGAACCCTTAGTCAAACGGCGTGTTATGCCATTCTGGGTCGCTAATGACTTGCGACGCTGGTTACGGAGTGTGGCTGAGCCTAATGGTACCGGCATCTTAGCCGCCATTCCCGGCTACGCAGTGGCGGGTAAAACGGGCACGGCCGATCTGGCCAATGGTAAGGACGGATTTTTCCACCATCGCACGAATGCGACATTTGTGGGATTTGCTCCAGGTCGTGATCCACAATTAGTTATGGCCGTGACCTTGCGGGACAGCGACAAATTCTGGAATTTTGGGGGCGTAGAAGCGGCACCGGTATTCCGGGTGACCATGGAACACGCATTAGAACAGTTAGATATTGGTCCGGAATGGTGCGGCAAAGCGGTATGCAAGTTACGCGCTCCGCAAATTTCAACAGCGCAAGCGGAGATCTGGTCAGAAGGTGGCGGCAACTAAACCGAGTCCGTAGCCCTTTGGTTCGGTGATTTTTGGGATGGAGTCTGTCGTGTCCCCGCCTCGTGAAGTTCGTCCACCCAAAGATGAAGTCGACGCAAATCGTTTCTCACCAAAATCCCCATGATCAAGCAGGAAAAAATCAGTACTGCAAAAGCCGTCCACCAGAGAAACGTAGGCATCCCAAAAATCATATTCACTAAAAACACCCCGAGCACCGGGCCGAACAAAAACACCGAAAGCAGCCACTCACGCTGCAAAACCTCACGAATGGCAAACCTTTTCACGAGTTCGGGCCGCAAGGTAATGCTGGCCTTGGGTATACTGAGTGAGACAATATGCCCTTCTTTGACCAACAATTCGGTATCGATTTCGGTGGGCAGGACCTTTTTGCTTTGGCAAATAATCGGAGTAATTGGGAGGTTATCCATCTCTGGACGAAACCGGTAGTGACGGATAATGCCCTCGGTTTCACCGGAACTCAGAACGATACCGGGCAGATTCAAAAAATAGGCATTGGCCGTCTCCCCGCCCTCCAAACGTCCCACTATAGATTCCAGTGGGAGCGTCGTGTCGGTATAGGTGATTTCCGTCATACTTAAGCGATCAGCGTGGTGAACAGGTATATCCTGCGGGACAAGCCGGCGGTTGCTGATATTGAGGTGCCGTCGGTGTACATATATAACCCGCAGGACAAGGCGTACCCCCAGAAGGTGCAGCATAGTAACCGGGCTGAGGTGCCGGAGCCTGCTGCTGGCTGTTGGAGATACCATATCCAGCGAGGCCGCCCAAGCCCGCCCCGATTGCCGCGCCAGCTAACGGCGAGCCCGTCTGATTACCGATAACCGCTCCGGCAACCGCGCCAAGCAGCGAGCCCCCCGCCGTATTAGCAGTTGTGCCATTACTCGCATAAGGATTGTTTGCGCAGCCAGCTAACATCAGGGGAAGTGCCGCTACTATCAACCATTTCACTTTTCTCATCGTCAATCGCTCCTCATCGCTATCGTAACTGGCTCTTGGAATTACATTATGATGCTAAATTACATAGCTCGGCTACTGTCGCCAAGCCTCTACAGTCGAGGTCGGTGGGGATTGAGTGACGAACCCGCTTTACGCGATGATCGCTCCAGAGCATATTGCGGTATATTATCGCTAAGGAAAGTTTCGTTTTGAAACGTTCGGTTTTGAGGAGAAATTATGACGTCCGCTTCATCCCGCCTCGCCGCTGTCTCTGTTGTTTTAACGCTGGCATTGAGTGGTTGTACTGCTAGTTGGGCACCACAGATCAATCCGGTCCCTTATTATACTTACTATCCCGCTTCGTTGAGTGTGGTAACCGCAGCGGCGGAAAAAGCACTGCCCCAAGCAGGGATGCAGTTCACTGGTAGCAAACAAATCAGTCCTAGTACTGTAGAGATCCACGGTTTTGATTCCGACGGTAATGCAATTTTGATCACCCTGACCGCCAAGGGTGCGGCAGTCACCAAGTTTTCGGCCAAAATCGGGCTTTATGGACATCTTCAGGAGGTCCAGCAGATTGAGCATTGGGTGGGTCGCTCTGTAGGACAGGCGATAAGTTGAGGCTAATATTCTTGAACCAACCGGTGCGCGAGCACTATTAAAAACTTACGTATTCTTAAATTTTTTACACTTATTGTGCTCTAAGTTATAAGTAAATTTGAGAAACGTAACTTTTTGCAGTATACTTTCTTGATGTACTAGAAGACGTAAGAAAATGGATTTATGACCCCGGCTCCCGCAGAACGCAAAGTAATTATCGCTGGCCATGTTGGCTCCGGTAAAACCACGGCGCTGCAATCTATTTTTGGTGAAAACATGCTGAGTACGGATGCGCGTTACTCAGACGCTCTGCCCACAGACAAGAAAAAAACAACGACGGTTGCCATGGATTATGGGGTGGTTACTTGCCCCATGACGGATTATCGCTTGCATCTATACGCGATTCCAGGGCAGGAACGCTTTCAATTTATGTGGGAAATACTCGGCAAAAATACAGATGGGTTAGTGGTTCTAGTAGATGCCAAGAGACCCAATCCCATAGCCGCTATCCATCTATATCTGGATAAAATCCTGCCTTTTCTCAATCGCGCCGTGGTAGTCGTTGCCCTCAATAAACTTTCTTTAGAAGAGCGCGAAACTCTAAAAATGCCACCTTATTTGCGCCACGGTGAGTTGCGCTTGCGCTTAACGACTACAGACGCCCAGAATCAGGACGAGGTGTTTAATCTACTGCGTCTGCTCATCGACGAAATGGCATTGGTCGACGCCTCTTAAGGTTTCGCTGTGAACACCACCATATGGATATTTTATAATAACGGCATTCAGATACCACACTCTTTCCAGAATGGGATGATAGCGTTGCCGGGCATAGGTCTGGCGAGGTGATATCCTTGGCCATGATCTGCTTGCATGCCTCTTAAAAGAGACTCACTTTCTGCATTTTCGATACCTTCTGCGGTGACTGATACGCTCACAAGGCGTGGACCATCTGGATCATCGCACTAACCTACGCTGATGACGCTGGCTGTGCAGCATCGGCATTACAAAGCTATTGTCGATCTTAATTTGGTTACATCCCAGTTCCAGCAAATACTGCAGCGCTGCTGGTCCAGTACCAAAATCATCCAGAGCAAAGCGTACCCCTAGGCTTTGACAGTCGCTGATAAGCCGGGAGGTTTTACTGATATCACGCAAAGCAATACGTTCGACCAGCTCCAGAAAAATCCGCTGGGCAGGCAGTGCTGGGTAGCGCAACAGGATATCGCGCAGGTTTTCGCACAATCCGAGGCTGTCATTGATCTCTTTAAAACCATCAATATCGAGCAAGACGAGCGCTAGGGTACGTTGATCTCGTTGCGCGCGGGCGCAGGCAGTCTGTAGCCGCTCTTCGATTTGAATTTCTCTCAAAATAAACTAAAAAAACACGGCGGTTTCCCGCCGTGTTCGTTTTACTAGCCAAGATACTTGCGACGAGGTTCAGTCACCCGCTACCGGACGGCGTTCACCATCGCCATAGAAAGCATAAGCTTCTTCACCATGGACGGCGTCGTCACCAATCATCAGCTCTTCTTCGGACATGCGCAGCGGCACGACCAAGCTGATCAACTTCAGCAGGACATAAGTGACCACGATATTCAAAGCAATGATGAAAGCCGCACCAATGATCTGCAACCAAACTTGATGCCAGTTGCCATCAATAGCGCCTCCGGGGTTACTCAAACCATACGCCGTGCAGCCGGTTTTGGTAGCCAGCAGGCCCACCATAATGCCGCCCAGAACACCTGCCACCGCATGGGTGTGAAAGACGCCTAGGGTGTCATCAACCTTACGGAACAACCAGGTTTTACCCACAATATTCATACTGATCCACGGGATAATGCCCGAGGCTATACCAATAGCGATAGCGCCCCAACCATCCACTACACCGGCAGCCGGAGTGATGGCCACTAGGCCGGTAATCATGCCCTGTACCGCACCAATAACGGAGGGTTTCTTAAAGTAGAAAATATCCATCATCGTCCAGACAATCACGCTGACTGCCGTCGTCAGGTTGGTGTTGAGCACGGCGGCACCCGCATCACGACTGGCTGCGTAGGGATCACCACCGTTAAAACCGTTCCATCCCAACCACAAGATACCCGCACCCACTAACATCAACAGTACGTTGTTGGGCTGAAAATTCTCGCGGTCCCGAGCAAGACGCGGACCAATAACCGCCGCGCCAACAAAACCCGCAACACCAGCGGAAAGATGGATAACGTAACCACCGGAGTAGTCAATGACGCCCAGTGTTGACAAGAAACCGCCGCCCCAAAGACTAAAAGCGCCTACCGTGTAGGAAAAGGTGAGCCAGAGCGGCACGAATATCATCCAAGCCTTGAAACTCATACGCCCTAAGAAGGCTCCGGCCATAATGACCAAGGTAATCGCCGCAAACACAAACTGAAAATACACCATAGTTGCCATCGGAAAAGCGGCGGTAGTATTCGATGTTGGCAGTAATGCCTGGGTGAGTTCATCATTCATACTCAGAATAGGATGTGGTAAACCCACAAAAGAAAACCATTCGTGGCCAAAACCCATATTATAAGCCCAGCCAACCCAGGCGATCAGCACTGCGGCAAAAGCATAAAAGGCCATGAAAGCCGAGTTGATGGCCCACTTCTTTTTAACAATACCCGCGTATAAAACCACGAGACCAGGAACACTTTGCATTCCGACAATAGTTGCGGCAGTAAGCTGCCACGCATTATCACCGGTATTAAGCCAAGCTACTGACATGAGGTAATTCCCCCTTTATAAAGATTTAAGAGCGGTTGTTAAACAACTTAAAAATTAAAGCGCTTCATTGCCGGATTCACCCGTACGGATACGAATAGCTTCTATCACTTCGGAAACAAAAATTTTTCCATCACCGATTTTTCCGGTGCGGGCCCCTTTTTCGATGGCCTCAATAGCCTGATCGACAGCATCATCACTGATGACGGTTTCGATTTTGACCTTGGGGAGAAAATCCACCACGTATTCGGCACCACGGTAGAGTTCGGTATGGCCTTTCTGGCGCCCGAAGCCTTTGACTTCGGTTACCGTAAGGCCCTGAATCCCAACCGCCGACAGTGCCTCGCGGACATCATCAAGCTTGAAGGGTTTAACAATGGCAGTAATCAATTTCATGACGTTACCTCTTGCACAGGGTTGGAACATCCCGGAGGGCATAGCTCCCGGGGGTTAGAACATAAAGCCGGTTTCGACCATGCCGCGAATCTGGTTCTTGGCAAGGCCATTACTGCCCGCAAAGCCCGTATCTTGGGCCATGCTGGCTGCGACATAAGAAAGCTCAGCCCGAGCGAAAAAACCGCCATTTTGATAGGTGGGCGTCGCGGTGATCGACCAGGCATGGGAGCCTGGGCCAAATCCAGTTAGATTGGCCGAACCGTCTGTGGCCGTTCCAGAGTTGCTGATATATTCAACTCGTCCCGCCAATGAAATTTGGTCGGTTATACTGTAGTTCGCCAGAATGGCGCCGCCGAGGGTGCTGGTCGTTTTATTGCCTGCACCCAAAGCCTGTATGGCACTGGCGGGAACCGTGGTGTACTGCAGATAAGGCGTAACAACCAGATTACTGCCCGTATAGGTGTAGCCAACATCGACAATAGCTTCATTATTTTGCAAAGGCGTCGTAGCAATACTGGAATAAGCATAATCAGTGTGCCCGAGATTACCGCCGCCCTGAATAAATACGCTGTTTTCTTTGTTCACTGCCCAGCTCACCATGCCGCTCATCCAGTTATAACGGTTCGAATAAAAACCATCATTCCAGGATAGTGCGGCGGTTATCGGGCCAGTCGTATAATTCAGTTGTACGCCTTTATTTACGGCATTTTCCTGACCCCAGAGCAGGCCGCGCTCGATATTCCAATTCTGATAACTGAAGGTGTATTCCGCGCCAATCAGCGTGAAGAGCTTACCAACCTGAATATTGAAATGATCACTGGGGGCAATCTCGACATAACCCGTGGGCAATGCACCAAAAGTGTTCTGGGTGAAAGTGCCCGTAGAGGCAAAATTAGAGCCTAGGGTCATCACGTTGTACGCACCAGCCTGCACGGCAAATTGAACCAGCCCGGTGTTTTTCGAAATCATCACCATGCCGTTGCTAATGTCTGCGGAGGCGGATTTACTGCCCGGAAAACTGGAGCTGGAAAATTTGTTGTTCTGCCAAATGCCATAACCGCTGGCTACACCCTGCACATTGAGCGTACCTAGGGGGCCTGCGCTAAAAGTAAGCGGGCTGGGCAAGGCCAGAGGTGCCGCATGTACTTCCTCCAGAATTAAAGGTGAGGTAGCCAGAATGGCCAAGGAAATACGCTGGTACCGACCTAGTAATCGCTTTTTGATGTTTTTCATGAGTGACGCTCCCTGTTTGTGTAGTTGCAGGAAACGTTTAGCAAATAAGATGCCAATTGATATTCACTTAAAAAACAAAGTGTTTACTAAATTAATCGAGGGTTTTTACCGGGCGATGCACTATTTTAATGCATTACGCACCATAATGGCGCATTCATTAGGATGGTTATACGACTTCAGACACCAGAGGTTCACGAAGAGAAAGATCATTCATATCCAGATGCACGTCATAACCCCACAGGCTGTGAACAAAACCCAAGGTTTTTTGCGCTTCATCCTGATCCAGGGGTTGTTCGTCCATCTGCTGCAAGCGCAGATGGCGATCCCCCCAGCGATCTACGGAAACCACCTGAATATCGGGCGGACGGTTACCCTCGGCAATCTGCAGAGCCAGCGCTTCACGGAGGTGCTGATAACCACCATCATCGTGAATAGCGCTGACCCGATAGGTGGTTTCATCACGGTCATTACGCAGCGCAAAAAGGTGCAAATCCCGCATCACCTTGGGCGAAAGGTACTGCAGCACAAAACTCTCGTCGCGAAATTCGCGCATGGCAAAATGTACCTGTTTGCGCCAGTCGGGATCGCCGGCAAAAGAAAACCAGCGCCGGTCTTCTTCCGTGGGGTTGACGCAAATGCGTTTAATGTCCTGAAACATCGCAAAGCCGAGGGCATAGGGATTGATGCCGCTGTAACGACGGTCATCAAAATCGGGTTGCATAACCACAGCCGTATGACTGGCATAAAATTCCATCATGGTGCCATCGGTAATCTGCCCCGTCCGATGCAAACTATGCATAATGTGATAATGCACAAAACAGGCAAAACCCTCGTTCATGATTTTAGTCTGCCCCTGTGGATAGAGATATTGGGCAATTTTGCGAACAATACGTAAAATCTCCCGCTTCCAGCCCTCCAGATGGGGTGCGTTTTTTTCGATAAAATAGAGCAGATTCTCTTGGGGGTCTGGCGGGAAATTTGTCGTTTTCTCGCCTGCGCTCGTAGGGGTCGGCGGTAAGGTACGCCAAATTTCGGAGAGTTGTTGTTCCAGATAACGCTCGCGCTCCTCGCGACGCTGTTCTTCTTCGCGGGCAGAAAGCTGACGCGGGCGTCGGGCGCGATCTACACCATTGCGGCTGATGGCGTGGGCGGCGTCGAGCACATCCGTGACGGCGTCCATCCCAAAACGTTCTTCACATTGAGCGATGTAGCGTTGAGCGAAAGCCAGATAATCGAGAATCCCTTCGGCATCTGTCCACTGTCGGAAAAATACATTATTTTTGAAAAATGCATTGTGCCCATAAGCAGCGTGGGCGATGACCAGTGTCTGCATGGTCATCGTATTTTCTTCCATGAGATAACTAATGCAAGGATCACTATTGATCACCAGTTCATAGGCCAGACCCATTTCACCGCGTCGATACTGACCGGACTCAATAGCGCGCTGTTTGCCAAAAGACCAATGCGCGTAGTAGACCGGCAGGCCGATGGAGGCATAGGCATCGAGCATTTGTTCGGCGCTGATGACTTCTAGTTGGTTGGGATAGGTATCGAGCTGCAGTTCTTTTTCCGCAATAGCCGCAATGGCTTCGGTCACCGCATCAATCCGCGCAAAAGTCCAATCGTTGTCGGTAAATAGAAATTTAGACATGGCTGGGCATCTCCTCGGTAGAGAATAAACTGCGGAAGAGCGGATAGATGTCCTCCCGAGCACTGGCCCGAGCCGTGATCAGTTCCGGAAAGTCCTGAGCAATACCGTCGTAGAGTTGCAGGAGGTCACTCTCACTTTCACGATTGACTTCCAGATAGAACAAATTGCGCAAACGTGGCAGCAATTGGGAGAGATGTTCCGCCACCACCGCGTTATCCGCGAAGTAATTATCGCCATCGGAGACCTGAGCCAAGTAGACATTCCAGCGCTCCGGCGGAAAGCGCTGCTGCATGATTTCTTCGCTGAGGATGATGGCTGGAGAGACTAGGGTTCCACCCCCTTCACGAGCTCCAAAAAAGGCTTGTTCGCTGCACTCCGAAGCGGTGCTGTGATGCTTGATAAAAACCATCTGGACCGCCTGATAGTGGCGGTGAAGAAACAAATACAGGAGCAGAAAAAAACGCTTGGCGAGATCTTTTTCCTTTTCTCCCATGCTTCCGGAAACATCCATGACACAGAACATGACCGCATTGGTAATAGGATGAGGCTGCTGATCAATATGCGCGAAACGCAAATCCGCTTCGTCAATAAAAGGTATCGCTTTGATTTTGCGCTCCAGAGCCGCAATCTGCCGGTCCAGATCGTTGAGGCGTTCTTGTTCAACCGATATGTCCTGCTTTTGAGCCAATCGCGCGTGGATTTCTTGCTGCAAGCTGGCCCGGGCGTCCAGCAGGTCTTGGAGTTCGCGACGCTTACCCGCACGCAAAGCGAGACGCCGGGCGCGGGCGGCGCGCATAGTTCTGCCGACATGCATACGAGAAGGACTGCCATCCTTGATAAAACCGGCGCGCCGCCACTGTTCAGCCTGCACATCCCCCTGTGCGGTTTTACGCAGATTGGGTAAGGCTAGCCCATCAAAAAGCAGGTCCAGAAATTCGTCGGCCGAAAGCACAATAGCGACTTCATCATCACCCAGACCGTCCGGGGAACCTTCCCGACCCGGTTTCGAACCACCCCCTTCGGGCTTAGTAATCGTGTCGCCGCGTTGATATTCCTTGTTGCCGGGTAAGACCCTCTCCCACGAGGCGTCACTGAGATCGCGTCGGAAACTCGGTTCATGGAGATCGCGGGTTGGTATGGAAATAGGTTGATCGGCATTAGCCAGATCTTCAATGGCGCCGGAGCGGGCCATTTTTTCGACGGCCGTCTTGAGCCGGGCACGGACGCGTCGCTGTAGACGCTCCTGATTGCTCGTGGATCGGGTTCCGGAACTGCGCCGGTCGATAATCGTGCTCATGGCAGACTCCTGTAAAGCGACGCCCTGTCCTCATTATGACCCAAAAAAGATCCGTATGGTTGCGAGGCAAGGCTTGAATATCGCAGGTCCGAGGCCGCCGCTCCCAGCGGTCGACCCCGTAGGCAGAGACTTACTCGTAAATCTGTTCACCGTGTTGGGTGATATCCAGACCTTCTCTTTCCTGTTCTTCCTTGACGCGCAGACCGAGGGTCCAGTCGAGGACTTTGAGAATAATGAAGCTGACGATGGCATCGTAAACAATAGTCACACCGACCCCTGTCGCCTGAATCAACAACTGTCCGGTATTGCCTTCGAGCACACCAGCGGTACCACCGATGGCTTTTACGGCAAATACCCCCGTCAACAGGGCGCCCACAATACCTCCCATGGCATGGACGCCGAAAGCATCCAGAGAGTCATCATAACCCATCCAGTTTTTAAGGTAGACCGAGGCCCAGAAGCAGATCACGCCAGCGGCAATCCCGATCCAGAGGGCGCCCATGGGCCCGACAAAACCGGAGGCTGGGGTAATGGCGACCAGTCCGGCGACGGCACCGGAAGTCATGCCGAGTACCGTCGGTTTACCGCGTGCGACCCATTCTGCAAACATCCAGGCCAAGGCAGCGACGGCCGTGGCAATCTGGGTGGTGGCCATAGCCATACCGGCCCGGTCACTGGCGGCCACCGCCGATCCGGCATTGAAACCAAACCAGCCGACCCAGAGCAGAGAGGCACCGATGAGGGTATACATCAGGTTGTTGGGGTGCATGGCATCATGTTTGTAACCGACGCGCTTGCCCATCACTAAAGCGGCCACCAGACCCGCGACGCCGGCATTAATATGGACGACCGTTCCGCCTGCATAATCGAGAACGCCATCAGCACCGAGCCAGCCACCCGGACCCCAAACCATATGCGCGATAGGCGCGTAGACCAGTAATGACCAAAGACCCGTAAACCAGAGTAGTGCGGAGAACTTCATGCGTTCCGCAAAGGCCCCGACAATCAGTGCGGGGGTGATAATGGCGAAAGTCATCTGAAAAGTCATATACACGGACTCTGGAATGGTCGGCGCTAAACTGTTCACGGAATCCAGACCCAGGCCGTTCAGGAAAAGACGATCCAGCCCTCCCATAAAGGCATTGCCGGTGGTAAACGATAGGGTGTAGCCCAGTATCATCCACAATACCGAAATCAGGGCGGTGACCGCGAAGCTCTGGGCCGCCGTTGCCAAGACATTTTTCTTGCGGACCATACCCGCGTAAAAAAGGGCGAGTCCGGGCACGGTCATGAGCAGCACCAAAGCCGTGGATGTGAGCATCCAGGCCGTGTCGCCACTATTGAAGGTCGGTGTGGTAGCAGCCTCAGCCAAGGGGCTGCCCAGTAGAGCGAGGGCTCCCATCCATAGCGTCATTTGAAAAGTGTGTAACCTTGCTCCCTTCTTCATCATATCGCTCCTTAGGTATTCCATCTGAAATGGGGTGTTTGCCCCGTTTTTTAACTTCAAATGGACTAAGCAAAAACTGTGCGCGCTATGCATGAGCAGCAGTGACGGGGTATTTAACGAGGGAATGAGGAAGCAAGCAGAGTCGTTGCACTCTTATGGTGCATTTAGCAAAACACCTTTGGCGACAGGGGCGGCTCTGCTTAAAAGAATGCCCGCGAACGCGGGCAATGGGTTGGGAACTGCGGGCGATCAGAAGGCGGTGTGCATTCTGGTCGGTTCTCTAATGATGCTTACGGTAACGCATATACCAATCGACCAGCAGGCGCACCTGCTTCTCGGTGTAGCCCTTGGTGGTCATGCGAGCCACAAAATCTTGATGTTTGCGCTCATCGTCGGAAGAACTCTTTTTGCCAAAAGAGATCACTGGCAGCAAATCTTCGGTATTGGCAAACATTTTTTTCTCGATGACCGCACGCAGCTTCTCGTAACTGGTCCAGGATGGGCTGATGCCATCGTTAGAGGCTTTCACCCGCAGCACAAAGTTCACCACTTCATTGCGAAAATCCTTGGGATTGGCGATACCCGCCGGCTTTTCGATTTTTTCCAGTTCTTCATTGAGAAGACTACGATCCATGAGCTGTCCCGTATCGGGATCGCGGAACTCGGTATCCTGCAACCAGAAATCCGCAAACTGAATGTACCGGTCGAAAAGATTTTGCCCATAATCTCCATAGCTCTCCAGATAAGCTTTCTGGATTTCCAAACCCAGAAACTCGGCATAGCGAGGTGCCAGCTCGGTTTTTAGAAAAGCCAGATACCGAGATTCGGTTTCTGCCGGAAATTGCTCGGCACGAATTTGGGTTTCTAATACATGGAGAAGATGCACCGGATTGGCGGCCACTTCCTCACTATCAAAATTGAAGGTGCGCGACATAATCTTGTAGGCAAAGCGTGTGGAAATCCCGTCCATACCTTCATCAACCCCCGCAGCATCCCGATATTCTTGTAAGCTCTTAGCCTTGGGATCTTTATCTTTGAGGGATTTGCCGTCATAGATTTCCATTTTCGACCAGAGGCTGCTGTTACCCGGCTCTTTGAGGCGGCTGAGCACTGAAAAACGGGCCAGCATGTCCATGGTATCCGGAGCACAGGGGGCGGCACTGAGCGCGCTGCTTTCCAACAGTTTGTGGTAAATGCGCGTTTCCTCCGTAACTCTCAGACAATAAGGCACCTTGACGATGTAAACTCGATCGAGAAAAGCCTCGTTGCGCTTGTTGTTCCGAAATGCAGACCACTCCGATTCGTTACTATGGGCCAGAATAATGCCCTGAAAGGGCATCGCGCCAAAACCTTCAGTACCGTTATACGTCCCTTCCTGAGTGGCCGTCAGTAGCGGATGGAGCATTTTGATGGGAGCTTTGAACATCTCGACAAATTCAAGCACCCCCTGAGTAGCGACATTGAGGCCCCCCGCGTAGGAATAGGCATCAGGATCATCTTGGGAAAAGTCTTCGAGCTTACGGATATCGACCTTACCCACCAAACTGGAAATATCCTGATTGTTCTCATCTCCAGGCTCTACTTTGGTAATCCCAATCTGATGCAACTGCGAAGGCATCAATCGCTGCACGGCAAACTTACGGATATCTCCCCCAAATTCACGCAGACGTTTGGCCGCCCAGGGCGACATCACGCCACTCAGCGCCCGGCGCGGAATTCCAAAGCGATCCTCTAATACCGGACCATCTTCGTCGCGATCAAATAATCCCAAAGGAGATTCGTATAAGGGCGAAACTTTGCCGTTAGCCGCTAGGCAGTAAATAGGATGCTGTTCCATGAGGGTTTTGAGCCGTTCGGCCAGCGACGATTTGGCCGCACCTACCGGGCCCAGTAAATAGAGGATCTGTTTGCGCTCTTCGAGGCCTTGGGCGGCGTGGCGAAAGTAGGCGACGAGATTTTCCACGACATCTTCAATGCCGTAAAAATCTTTGAATGCCGGGTAGGTCAGCAGCTTGCGGTTCATGAAGACACGCGACAGGCGCGGATCGGACTGCGTATCCAGCACTTCGGGTTCACCGATAGCGGCGAGCATGCGTTCGGCAGCCGTGGCGTAGGCCATAGGCTCGCGAGCGCACAGGTCTAGATAAGCATCTAAGGTAAGGGTGACTTCCTGCTGTTGCAGAAAACGCTCTTGGTAACGGTCGAATAACGCCATTTGCCACTCCTTGCGGCGAAGCCGCGATGGTTTACCGTCTTAAGCTCTTGGACCCTGTAAGGAGTCTAGGGTTCGCTAGGTAACGAGATCCCGAACACATTTTCAGACAAGCATTTCCTGTGCCAGCGACTCACCGCTCCACACGATCTTCGTGGTCGGAGAACGGCGCTCAAAATGCACTTCATGCTCGCACGCTGCGCATCCGTGGTGCGCGTTATGCACAATTATGGTGCATTCAGGCGGGGTGCGCCAGTATGATTTGCGCTTGGCCGCAGCGCATTCAAAAATCGACGGCACACTTGTAATGCGCTTCCAATGCAAGGTTTTGTGAATGTTACAGACGATTATCCGGCTTTATACCCAAAAAAAGGGCGGGAGGACCGCCCTAGAAGCCACTTGAGGAGGAGTGATCAGATGACCATGATCGCCGTTTATCTAGCAGGAAGCGTGCCATCTTTTAGAAGACCCCATAGCACGATCGTCCGTTTCATGGTTTCGCGCTATGGCACAAGCTTTGCTCGTCATTTTTGGATACGACAGAGGTGCGCTGCCATGAATCGCTTCGAACATTTTCGGGAAGTCCGTAAAGATCTTGCCGCACTGCTGGGCGGGGTGGTGGATGCCCTAGCCAGCCCCCTACTGCTGCAGCAGGATTGCGCCCAGCAACGGGAGAAGCTTGCCTGCCTGATTGCTCGGAATACTTTTCTGGATTTATGTTATCTGCTCGATGCCGAGGGACGCCAGATCGGGGATAACGTGGCGGCTTCCCGCCGCCGTGATGCCAGCGACGGAGATGGTGTGGATCGCAGTCATCGGCCTTATTATCGTCTGGCGCAGGAAGCCGTCACGCCAGTGCTGACCGAGCCCTACTTGTCTTCGGCTAACGGACATATTTGCGTGACGGCAGCCGCGCCCATCCGGGACGAAAATGGTCAACTCCTAGGAATACTGGTAGCCGATAGCGAATTGGACCGCGCTCTATCCCTTTTGGAAGAAGATGATATTCGGCGCGGCTTCGAGCCGTATTTCAAGATATTTTATTCCCTGTTTTCGGCGGGCCTGCTGACCGTAAGTGCCGCGTTAGGTTTTCATGCCATCATCGCGTTAGGACCCATCTGGTCAGCAGTCGATTCGCTGAGCGAATTTACGGCCCCCTTTCAGGCCACCATATTATTCACTTTGGCTTTGGCGGTATTTGATCTGGCCAAAACTATTTTTGAAGAAGAAGTTTTGTTACGTAAGGACATTCGCCGCCACAGCACCACGCGACGCACCTTGACCCGCTTCATTGCTGCGATTTTGATTGCGGTGTCTATTGAAGGCCTGATGCTGGTGTTCAAATTTGCCCTAGACGCGCCCCAGCAACTTTGGCTGGCGGAACTGCTACTCTTGGCCGCCGCCGCTTTGCTGGTGGCACTGGGGCTGTATGTTTATCTGGGTGCCCAAGCCGAGGTCTTGTTATCTCGACACCGCGATCAGCGCCACGATAGTTCCTGAGCCACAGCCTGAAACTATACCGACCCCGTGGGCCGGACTAGCCGTAAATCCAAGGTGTGGGGATAATCCGGTTGCTCCTCGGCGGCATAAGGCGACTGCCATCGGTGCTCACCGCTGCCCCGAGGGATAAAACGAGCTTCTCCCGATGGCTGCAGGTACGGTGCCTGAATCCCGGAGGGCGGCGGAGGTTGTTGGCCCTGACGATGTTCTGTTGTCGTAAAGCGGCTTTGACGGCGAGCCTCGGCTTCCCAAGCGTTCACGGGAAATACTTCGGAATTTCGCCCACCCGGATGCATAACATGATAAGTGCAGCCGCCCATGCTGCGGTTGTTCCAGGTATCAATGAGATCAAAAGTCAGCGGGGTATGTACTGGGATCGTCGGATGCAGGGCTGAAGGGGGCTGCCATGCCCGATAGCGGACCCCGGCTACCATTTCGTCCTGCGCTCTGGTGGCTCGAAGCGGGACTCGGCGGCCATTGCAGGCCAAAATATGTCGTCCCGGAGTCATCCCCTGCACGCGGACCTGCAAGCGTTCGACGGAGGAGTCCACATAACGGGTTGTCCCGCTTCCCGACATCTCCTCGCCCAGTACATGCCAAGGCTCAATAGCCGCGCGCAATTCGATGGTGACGTCACCAACCCCTACATGTCCCTGCTCCGGAAAGCGAAATTCCGCAAAAGGCGTTAGCCAATCCAACTGAAAGAGAATGCCATGAGCCTGAAGGTCGGCACAGATGTCCCGGAGATCTTCCCAAACATAATGCGGCAGCATAAAACGATCATGCAGGGTAGTGCCCCAGCGGATCAGTTCATGCTGATAGGGATCTTCCCAGAAGCGCAAGATCAGGCTGCGTACCAATAGTTGCTGCACCAGACTCATACGCGCGTGCGGCGGCATTTCAAAGGCGCGGAGTTCCACCAGACCCTGACGGCCCGCAGAACCCGTGGGGGAGTATAGTTTGTCAATACAGATTTCGGCGCGATGGGTATTCCCCGTGATATCTACCAAAAGATTGCGGAACAGTCGATCTACCAGCCAAGGCTGCGGTATGGTGCCGGGAGGCACTTGGGCGAAGGCGATTTCTAGTTCATAGAGCGCCTCGTGGCGCGCCTCATCCACGCGGGGTGATTGACTGGTCGGACCCACGAACATGCCGCTAAAAAAATACGAAAGAGCGGGATGATGTTGCCAGTAGGTAATCAAGCTCTGCAGAAGGTCGGGGCGGCGCAGAAAAGGACTGTCACTGGGCGTGGCGCCACCGAGGGTCAGGTGATTTCCACCGCCAGTACCGGTATGACGGCCATCCAGCATGAATTTTTCGGCGGTCAATCGACAGACATGGGCTTCTTCGTAAATGACCGTGGTTTTCGCGACCATTTCCGGCCAGGTGGTCGAGGGGTGAATGTTGACTTCGATAACCCCAGGGTCCGGTGTGACCAGCAGTTTCTCAACACGGGGATCACTGGGTGGCGGATACCCTTCGATGACCACTGGCATGTTCAGTTCTTCCGCACTGCGTTCTACGGCAGTGAGCAAGTACAGGTAGTGCTCCATAATCGGCATCGGCGGAAAAAAAACATACAGACAGCCCTTGCGGACTTCTAGGGTAACCGCAGTATGCGGAATTTCCTCCCATCGCTGCAGATCAGTCGTGGCAATCGCCGTCTTTTCCGCAAGGCGATCATTCTCAGTCGCCATTTCTCCATGAAGATCCGGCAACGGCGGTAAGGGTGCAAAAGTATCGGTTTCCGGCTGCCATTTTTTATGAGGTTCTGCAACCCAGGGCAGGCTATCCAAAGGCAAGCGCATACCCAGGGGTGAGTCACCGGGAATCAGAATCAGGCGTCCGCTGCGGAATGACCAAGGTGCCGAGTACCAGCACTGCTGGTTCCATTCCCAAGCCAATGGCAGCACCCAGCCTACGGGTTGGTCCAACCCTGCCTGGAGCTTGCTAATCAGAGACTGGCGTTCCAGTGGATC
This sequence comes from Acidithiobacillus sp., assembly GCA_041676785.1. Classification (GTDB taxonomy): domain Bacteria; phylum Pseudomonadota; class Gammaproteobacteria; order Acidithiobacillales; family Acidithiobacillaceae; genus Acidithiobacillus. The sequence goes on from JBAYRF010000009.1 coordinate 27,834, forward strand.
GTCCAGACGGTAGGTGCTGAGATCAATATTGACGGGAATTCGACTTTCTTGATGAAGAATATGCCAAGCATCCTCATAAGCAGGGATGAGGCGCGTACTATCCACCCGCAGGTGCCGGGTCAGAGCGCCAGCAAAATTATGCAGATTTTCACCCTGCCAGCCATAATCCTGCAGAGGGTCCGCAAAAAGCGCTGGGTTGCGCCAGATCGGCAGACCATCTTTGCGCCAATAGAGTCCCAGCGCCCATCGCGGCAGGGGTTCGCCCGGATACCATTTGCCTTCACCGGTGTGGCGCAGAGGACCAGAGGCGAACTGCGCGCCCAGTCGCTGAGCGAGCTGCTCAGCGCGCGCTCTTTTTTGATCGCCGAGGGCTTCCTCATTCCATTGCGGATCATCCACGCCTTCGGTGGCTACGAAAGTGGGTTCACCACCCATAGTCAGGCGCACATCACCCGCCTGTAACCGATCATCGACGATCTGCCCGAGCACCATCACTTCTTCCCATTGCGCTTCAGTATAAGGCTTGGTCACTCGGGGCACTTCCGGCAGCCGGGTAACCGAATTGGAAAAATGGAAGCTCACCTCACATTTTCCAGTCGCGCCGGTAATCGGTGCCGCGCTGGCATAGTGGGGCGTACAGGCGAGGGGAATGTGCCCCTCACTCGCAAACAGGCCAGAAGTGGGATCAAGACCGATCCAGCCCGCACCGGGAATATACACCTCCACCCAAGCGTGCAAATCTGTAAAATCCTGAGTGGGACCGGAGGGGCCGTCCAGAGGCGACTGATCGGCCACCAGTTGCACCAGATAACCTGATACAAAGCGCGCCGCCAGTCCCAAGTGTCGCAGCACCTGCACCATCAGCCACGCGCTGTCTCGACAGGAGCCACTGGCTTTCCCAAGAGTTTCTTCAGGACTCTGCACCCCGACTTCCATGCGCAAGGTATAGCCAATTTCGCTTTGCAAGCGCTGATTGATGGCTACCAGAAAATCGACCGTCCGCTGGCGGCGGCGTTTAATATCGAGTAAAAAACGCTGTAAGAGGACTCCAGCCTCCTCTCGTTCCAGATACGGTGCAAGTTCTTTACGCAGTGCGGGATCATAATGAAAAGGCCAGTGTTCGGCCTCCGGTTCAATAAAAAAATCAAAGGGATCAATAACCGTTAAATCGGCAATGACTTCGACCCCCACTTTGAGCATCCGTGCCCGCTCGGGAAAGACTAAACGCGCCTGATAGTTGCCGAAGGGGTCCTGCTGCCAGTTCAGAAAATGTTGGGTGGGTTCAACCTGAAGAGAATAGGCCAGGATGGGCGTGCGGCAATGCGGTGCAGGCCGCAGACGCAGCACATGCGGATGAATTTCCACCAGTCGATCAAATGCATATTCGGTCTGATGACGCAGGACGACATGGATGCCCATAAGGATTTCCTCAGTAATGGAAAGGGGATGGGCTTAGGCTTGAGCAGCCCGCAAATGCAGGTTGTTGGCCGGGTTTTCGAGACCCATATCCTCTCTAGCGAAATAAGTACTCTGAACAGTACGATGGACCATAGCCAAATCTTTCTGAGCTTGGTCTAGGTATTCATGAAGGAGATCCGGACGCAGATTACCCAGCTTGAGATTATCCAGACGGCGTCTAGCGCGTCGCACCGCCTCGGCGGGGGTTCCCGCATTGGGTAGATAAGCCAGCGCCACCTCCATTTCCCCCAAGCAGTATTTCATGCTGCGCGGAAATTTGCCGTCTTTCAGTAGATAATCCACCACCTGATTACTCCGGATTTGCACCGAAATATGGCGCCGATACATTTCAAAGGCACTGAGAGACTTCAGAACGCCGATCCATAAACTGCTGCCTGCCGTTTTTTGTAGTCCCTGATCTTGGGGCAGAATAACGGCGCTAGTCACATCGACGATGCGCGTCGTCATGTCGGCGCGTTCCATATTACGGCCCAGCTTGATGAACTGATAAACATTATCCTGACTCATACTACTAATCAGCAGTCCTACCAGCGCATGACGCCGCGAAATCACTTCGTTCAGAAAAGCGTAACGGGCATGGCGACTTTCTGATCCTGAGCCCGCATTTTCGCGAACATAAATAAACAGCATATTCAAACGCTCCCAGAACTCCCCCGGGAGTAAATCGCGAAAGGTACGGCAGTTCTCCCGAGCTTGATGAATAGCGGACATCACTGAGTTGGGATTACGCTCATCGGCAATCAGAAAACGCATGATGCGGCTCTCTTCGGGCGCGCCGTAAAGCGCATCATAGAGCTTGGCATCGCCCGTGACCTGCAACAGAATATCCCAGCCAAAATAGGCACCTGGCGGCAAATCCAAAAGCATCAGCGTCGTGGCATTAATGAGCCGAGCCATATCCTCGGTGCGTTCCAGATACCGCGCCATCCAATACAGATTTTCTGCTACTCGGGAAAGCATGGAGCCTCCTCATCGACGATCCAAGTGTCTTTGCTACCGCCACCTTGGGAACTGTTGACCACCAATGACCCTGGCGTCATGGCTACGCGGGTCAATCCGCCGGTGGTCACATAAAGTTTATCGGCCTGCAAAATAAAGGGCCGCAAATCCAGATGGCGAGCTTCCAGATGATCGCCCACCAAAGTTGGGGCCGTGGAAATATTCAGGGTGGGCTGCGCTATATAGTTGCGGGGATTAGCCCGGATCAGCTCCGCAAAGCGGGCCCGTTCATCAGCGCTGGCGCGTGGCCCAATCAGCATGCCATATCCTCCCGACTCGTTTGCCGGTTTGACCACCAGTTCGTCAAGATGCTCCAGAACATAGTCCAGATCGGCATCACGCATACACAGGTAGGTCGGCACATTCGGGAGAATGGGATCAGCGTCCAGATAATATCGGATAATCTCCGGCACAAAAGCGTAAACCACCTTATCATCCGCAACACCCGCACCGGGAGCATTGGCGATGGCCACCGTACCTCGCCGCCAAGCCCGCATCAGGCCGTTTATACCTAGGGCCGAATCCGGGAAAAAAACTTCGGGATCGAGGTAGTCATCATCAATACGTCGGTAGATCACGTCCACCCGTTGCAAACCAGAAATAGTGCGTAAATAAACAATATCGTCGCCACTGACGTAAAAGTCCGCACCCTCCGCTAGATACGCCCCCATCTGCTGCGCCAGGTAACTATGCTCGAAGTAGGCCGAATTGTAGATACCGGGAGTCAGCACGGCGATAACCGGTTTTTCGATCGGGCGCGGCGAGAGGGCGGCGAGGGTTTCATACAGCCGATTGGGATAATCATCTACCGGTCGAATGATGGAGGACTTAAACAACTCCGGGAAAAGGCGCTTCATGATCTGGCGGTTTTCAAGCATGTAGGAAACTCCAGAGGGGACTCGGAGATTGTCTTCCAACACGTAGACCGTGCCGTCGGCATCGCGGACCAGATCGCTGCCGCAGACATGGGCCCATACCCCGAAAGGCGGGTGAATGCCTTGGCAAGCCGCCCTGAAATTACGTGAACCCGCCAACACTTCCGCTGGGAAAATACCGTCTGCAATGATGTGTTGCTCATTGTACAAATCATCAATAAACAGATTCAGCGCCTGAAGACGTTGTTTAAGGCCTTCCTCAATGCGTGTCCACTCTTTGACAGACAGAATTCTCGGGATGATGTCGAAAGGCCAAGCGCGATCAATATTGCCCGCCTCACTGTAAACGGTGAACGTAATACCCATGGCCAGTATGGAAGCATCGGCAGCCTGACGTCGGGCTTGCAATTCGGCGCTATCGAGGGTGCTAAGATAATTAAAAAGCGGCTCTGCGGCCGTCCGGGGATGGGCTTGCGCATCGACCAGTTCGTCGTAGGTAATCTGTTGCTGATAATGCGTACTTAACCAGTCCATCAGAATTTATCTCCTCGTCGCAATAGGCCTCTTCGATACATACGATCTGGCACTGGGTCGGCGCGGCCCCTTCCCAAGGTCTGGACAGGATCGCTTGCTCGCTTTACCGAACTATAGCAAAGCCTGTGCCAAGCAAGCTGACTCGTGCAGAAAAATTCATTTTTCGACTTTGCGCAGGCACGACGGGTTTGACCGGCAACCGGAGATTTGCAGCTTTCTGGCTATGCTGCAGTCGCAGCGTGCGACTTAGCCGACCCATGGCCGGAGAACTGGGGCAAACCGCCGATGTTGTGCACCAAAATAATGCAAAGAGCACCACAATGGTGCGACGGATTTGACTATACGCGCCGAGATTGATCGGTCATTCAAACCGGCGGGGGGGATATCGTTTCCTCCCAAGAAAACGGCGGCAAACTATCCAGTGCCTGCAACAATCCTTGGCTCCAACGCTCACCTAGCGTCCGATAAAAGCGGTCTTCTTCGGTCAATGACAAATAGCGCCCCATGCGCAATGAACCAGACTTATAGATAAGCAGTTCGACCGGCGGGCCTACCGTCACATTGCTGCGCATGGTGGAGTTCATGGAAACCAGAGCGCAACGTGCCGCTGCTTCAAGCGATAAATCCGGAGTAATCACCCGATCGAGGATCGGTTTACCGTATTTGATTTCACCAATTTGCAAAAAAGGATGGTCCGTGGACTCATGAATGTAATTACCTTGAGGGTAAATCATGTAGGTAGCGGGTACTTCAGTACCAATCTGCCCACCCAGAATAAAAGTAGCCTCAAAGTTGGTATTGGCGGTGTCTCGATTGGCCTGGTTACGCTGCACTTCAGCGTTTATCAGTCCAACATAGTCCGCTGCGTGCGCCATTCCCGTGAGATTCAGCAGATGTGTTTCTGCATTTTGGTTGATATCCTGCTGTATGCGCTTCACCACGCCTTGGGTGGTGGCCAGATTACCCGCCGAAAGCAAACAGATAAAACGATCGCCTGGCCAGCAAAAATTGTGCATTTTTGAGTAGATGCTGACATTGTCTGTGCCCGCATTCGTCCGGGAGTCCGAACAGAAAATCAATCCCCCGGCGACATGAGCAGTAAGGCAGTAAGTCATGAGGTAATCCTGTAAACCCGCGACATAGGTCGTTAATAGTCGCTGAAATCGTTGCCTTTGGGAAGCCGGTGGGATACTGGAAGTTTTTCTATCACTTCGCGTACTACCCGAATTCATCTTGATGCACCAACATGGTGCAGAGTTCCCCTAGTTGTGCTTCAATAGGCTGCATGCTCAGCACCCGCTTTTCCTAGGGGCGACACCGATTGCACAAACCTTCGGGAAGTGCCACTTCTTTTTCTGGACATTTACTGGTGCGCTTTTTGCTTTAAGTTCATCCATGAGAGCTCAGAGCCGTCACCCCACTGGGAGCCTGTATGGTGCAGCGCAAAAAAATACATGACATATCCGCAGAAAATATGGTGCTGGACGCGCTGGAATCGGCAGTACTCACCCTCGGCACCGATCAGCACATTCGCTATATGAATCCCGCTGCGGAAAACTTGCTGCGCATTAGCCAGCATCAGGCACTCGGACACACCGTAGCCTCACTGTGCAGCATTATTGGAGAAGATCGTTTTGCCGCATTGTTCGGGGATGCGACAACGGGGAACGGCGCGATTTTGCGACGCGCCCTCCCCTTGCAGTTGCATGACGGCGGACATGCCGTGGTTGATCTGGTAGTGACCCCTTCACCTGCGGAGGGCTTGATCCTTGAAATGCGACCAATGGAGCTGCCAGCCCGTCATGCTGAAGAAGAAATGCAGGATCGCATTTACGGAGCGGCGCAGGAAATGTTGCGCGGACTCGCCCATGAAATCAAAAATCCTCTGGGAGGACTACGAGGGGCGACCCAGCTTCTCGAACGCGAGCTGCAACGTCCCGAACTCAAAGACTATACGCGGGTGATCCTGCATGAAGTCGACCGCCTGCATCATTTAGTGGATCGCTTGCAGGGCCCTCGCAGCCGACCGGTATTTGCCGCAGTGAACGTGCATCAAGTACTGGAGCATGTGCGGCGCCTGCTCAATGCCGAATTACCTACGGGTATTTCTCTGCGTTTTGACTATGACACTTCCATTCCCGACATCCATGCAGATCAGGAGCAACTGGTGCAAGTTTTTCTCAATTTAATGCGTAATGCCCAACAGGCTCTCGACCGCCACGGCACCATTCTGATCCGAACCCGGGTGGATCGTTACGTGACCCTACTGCATCATAAGTTTCGACTGGCACTACGCGTCGACATCATTGACGACGGGCCGGGTATTCCTGCGGATCTCCTCCCCCGGATTTTTCTGCCGCTGGTAACTAGCCGGGCCGAAGGCATGGGCATGGGGCTAGCGATTGCCCAAGGCCTGATACGCGGCCATGGTGGCGTCGTGCATTGCCACTCCGTACCCGGAGAAACCATGTTCTCAGTATCCCTGCCCATCACACAACATCGGGAGATCTCCTCATGAAGCAGGTCTGGATTATTGATGATGATCCCTCTATTCGCTGGGTGTTAGAAAAAGCTTTAGCCCAAGCCGAGATACCTTCCCGAAGTTTTGTGGATGCAGATACCGCTTTGCGCGCATTGGGTCGTGACCAGCCCGACGCCATTGTCACGGATTTGCGCATGCCGGGCCTTGATGGACTAGATTTCCTGCGCGAAGTGCAATCCCGTTGGCCCAAATTGCCAGTTATCGTCATCACCGCACACTCCGATCTCGACAATGCGGTGGCGGCTTTTCAGAGCGGTGCTTTTGAGTATCTGCCCAAACCTTTTGACATGGATGAAGCCGTCAATCTCGTGCGTCGCGCCCTTGGCAGCCACGAAGAACCCAGCGCGAACAACACGGCGGACGAAACCGACCCCACCGAGATGATCGGCGAGGCCCCCGCCATGCAGGAGGTATTTCGCGCCATCGGACGCCTGTCCCGTTCTCAAATCAATGTGTTGATCACCGGCGAATCCGGAGCCGGTAAAGAACTGGTGGCGAGCGCTCTGCATCGGCATAGCCCGCGCGCACGCGGGCCATTTATTGCCATCAATACGGCCGCCATTCCCGCAGAATTACTGGAATCCGAATTATTTGGCCATGAAAAAGGCGCATTTACCGGAGCCGTACAAACTCGCCAGGGGCGTTTTGAGCAAGCTTCTGCGGGTACTTTATTTCTGGATGAAATTGGCGATATGCCTGCAGCACTGCAAACTCGCCTGCTCAGAGTGCTCTCTGACGGCACCTTTTATCGCGTGGGTGGCCATGCGCCGCTGCGCGCCGATGTCCGAGTGCTCGCGGCCACCCACCAGAATCTCGAAGCAAAAGTGCGCGACGGGAGCTTTCGCGAGGATCTCTACCACCGGCTGAATGTCATCCATATCCATCTGCCGCCCTTGCGGGAGCGCCGCGAGGATATACCGCGCCTTGCCCGTCACTTTTTACGTCGAAGCGCCGAGCAACTAGATGTAGAGCGTAAGGTGCTCAGTTTAGCTGCGGAAACTGCGTTTATGGATTGGCACTGGCCAGGCAATGTCCGTCAGCTCGAAAACGTTTGCCGCTGGATAACGGTTATGGCCCCCACCACGGAAGTGCAACTCACTGACCTACCACCGGAAATGGCTACTCCCGCACCGCTGGCTACGCTCTCAGAGCAATCCGGCTCGCAAGATTGGCGCTTGCAGTTAGGAAGCCTAGTGCGCCAGCGCCTAGCCAGTGGCGAAGAATCCCTGCTCGACAAAATTCAGCCACAGTTTGAGCGCTGTCTTCTGGAAGCGGCCTTGCAGCATACCCGGGGTCATAAACAGGATGCCGCCTTAAAATTGGGTTGGGGGCGCAACACGCTGACGCGGAAACTCAAAGAACTCGGTATTGAAGACGTATAAAGTGCTTCTGTGTAGCGCCATGCAGCGCTTCACCCAGCATGCACAAAACATCCCTCTGGCGGAAGCTGGGTTTTCGACTAAAACACCTCTTGCACGTTTTGCCGACGGACGCGCTAAGACGGCTGTGAGGTGTTTATGCAAGGGTTGATGTTGCTGCTGGAAATTGTGGTTGTTCTGCTACTATTGGCGGAGGTGTATATCCGGCTGCGTGCTCGACGGCGACGCCAGCAAGAACGCCCATTGCCGGTTCAGAAGACAGCCCCAGAAGGGGTATATACTCCCGCCAATGTGCCGCTAACGCACCCCACGAATCCGGTGGTGACGACAGAAACTGTCTCCGCAGAAACACTGCAACAAACATTAAGCACTCAAGATCTTCTCAATGAGGCTAATATTTATCTGGAATATGGCCACTACGCCCAAGCCGCAACCGTGCTGCGCTGGTATGTCGATTTAAATCCCCATGAAACCCGCGTGATCAACCAGTTACTGGATACCTACATCGCCATGGCCGATATGGACAACTATGCAAACTTGCTGGAAAGTTTGGGTGAAAAATCCAATGCCGCGCCCATGAACGAAACCTGGTGGCATGAACGGATAGAAACGGGCTTACGCCAAGACCCCAGTAATCTAGAGCTTTTGGTTTTGGCAGAAAAAGTAGGGATGAGTGTCCCCGTGCCCCAGAGCGGAAATATCGAAACAGCGATGACTGCGGAAATGGCCCTTGCTCTGGTATCCCGCAATTCTGATCCTCAGTATGGGATGGCGATACTGTGGCGCGCCATTGCTCAAGAACCGAAACGGTTACCACTATACGCAGAACTCCTGCGCATCACGCATCAGCAACACCTTATTGAAGAATATATCAATGCCTTGATTTTGCTTTTTTTAGCGGTGGGCGAAGGCGGCAAAACCTTGCGTGAACGCATGTTGCGAGCAGGAGAAGATTTGGGTAGCCATCCCCTATGGAAGATTCTCGCCGAATGGAAAGGGGACTCAAGCATACTCCGTCAGCTCGCTAAATCTCGCCAACTGGAAATTCCTGATCACCTAGCAATTACACACAACACGCAGCACTAATCGTACTTGACAAGCTCGCGCTCGCCTCACCACAATCGCTTGCGGCCGTAAACTCAGCACCAAAAGGTGTACAGTGGGTGCCAATGCAAATAAACAGGGAGCAGTGAGGCATGGATCTGGAGACAGTGAATCACCTAGTACGGTCAGACATGGCGGCCGTAAATAATGTCATTCAGGAGCAACTGCGTTCCGGTGTGCCCACCATACCTGCTATGGGCACCTATCTGATTAGTGCTGGCGGCAAAAGACTCCGTCCCATCGTATTACTGCTAGCCGCAAGAATGAGTGGAGAGCGTGGTGCTCGTCCTATTCCTTTAGCGGCAGTGGTGGAATTTATTCATACGGCCACGCTGCTGCATGATGATGTGGTGGATGGTTCGGAATTGCGGCGCAATAATGCTACCGCTAACCAGCTTTGGGGGAATGCCGCAGCCGTTTTGGTAGGAGACTTTCTCTATGCGCGGTCCTTTGAAATGATGGTTGAGGATGGGGATATGCGTATTCTGGCGACGATGGCTGAGGCTACCAGCGTGATCGCTCAGGGAGAGGTGGCGCAACTCGAAAATGCCCATGATCCCGATCTCCAGCCAGAGGCCTATTTTTCCGTCATCCAGGCTAAAACTGCCAAGCTCTTTGAAGCAGCCACGCGCATCGGCGCATTGGTCAACCATCTTGAACATTCTGCAGAAACGGCCCTCGCGCAGTATGGCTCTCTATTGGGTACGGCTTTTCAACTCATGGATGATGCGCTCGACTATTCAACAACTGCAGAAAAAATGGGTAAAAACCGTGGTGACGATCTTGCCGACGGAAAGGCAACCCTCCCTTTTATATACGCCATGCAGCAGGCAACTGTAGCCGAACAATCTATTCTGCGCGCAGCGCTGGGTACGGAGAACACCGCAGACTTTGCGGCGGTCTGGGAAATCATTGCCAGAACGCAGGCTATTGATTACACTTTGCGCGTCGCGGCAGAAAAGGCCGACCAAGCTATTAGTTGCCTTTCAGGTTTTCCCGATAGTGTGGAAAAAGAATCCTTGGCCTTTTTGGCTCGGTTTTCAGTTCAGCGCGATTTTTAAGGAAGTAACATCGGGGCGTGGCTCAGCCTGGTAGAGCGCCGCCTTCGGGAGGCGGATGTCGGAGGTTCGAATCCTCTCGCCCCGACCACATTGACCGGGAGGCCCGCATTGTCGGGCCTTTTCAGTAACTATCGGCGGCTCTGTTGCGATAGATGGATGGCGTGGAATTAAACAGGTATTTTGCCTATGTTAAAGTGGTTGCTGCTGGGAGCCTTCGCAGGATTTTTAATATATGCCTGGCGCCGTAAACAGCGGCACCGCAAGTCAGCACCGCAAGTGGAAAGCCTAGTACGCTGCTCCCGTTGCCACCGGCACCTTTCCATTCATTCTGCTATTCGCCGTAGTGACGACGATTACCGTTGTACACAACATGCCGGAGATCAGGATTGACTGCTACCGAAGCTGCACCATCAGACTCACTCAGCAAGCGCTTTTCAGCATTTCAGGCAGGACTGTACGCTTGCCTAGCCTTAATCATTTACGGGCTATCTTGGTACTACAACGGCCAGATCATCCCGCTCTTGGCTGCAGAAAGCATTGTGCTGATGATCTGGGGCATCATGGTCTGGTGGCCACGACTGCGTGCTGGGCTGATCTGGCCGCGCGGGTTTCTACCGATATTCATGTTGTCCTGGTTTATCTGGTTTGGACTGACGCTGTTCTGGAGCGGATCACCCTATAGTAGTTGGTTCTATTTTTGGGTATTGGGCGCACTACCTCTGACTTTTTTGATCAGCGTAATGATGCCCGAATCCGTGGCGGAAGCTTTCTGGGTCTGGTTTTGGCGCGGCATACTGGCGAGCGCCTGGATTTTGAGCGCAATGGCGCTCTGGCAGTATTATCACGGAATGGCGACTAATATCGGTCTTGCCAACTTGCGTCCCTTCGGTCCACTACTGGACACCAACAGCTTTGCAGCCTGGTTGAATCTCCTGTTTTTCCCCGTGCTTGCCCTATATTTTGTGTACGATGGTCAGCACCGTCGAGATTTTCTTCGCGGGGGAATCAATCCCTTAGCTTTTTTTTATCTGCTAACCCTCGCCATGCTTTTGCTCGCGTTTTTTTCTACCAGCAGTCGCGGTGGCTTGTTAGCCTGGGTCTGTACCATGCCTTTCGCAGTCTGGGGTTTGTGGCGACAACCAAAGGCGGGTTCCCGTTTTCTGATGCTCTCTGGCTTGGTGATTATCGCCTTTTTACTGATGGATTACGCGCATGGCTATGATCTGATAGGGCACCTTTCACCTAGCTATATTACCAGCAACATTACCACGGTATCGCGGAAGCTGATGTGGATAGCGACCTGGCACATGTATCTCAGCCATCCCTGGCTAGGCACAGGCATTGGTTCTTATTTCCTGAATTATCCGGCATATCGACTGCCCGGCGAACTCGCCTCAGCAGGCACCTACGCGCACAATGACTATCTGGAATATCTGGCCGAAGGGGGATTGATTAATCTCGGCTTTTTACTGGGTTTCGCCGGAACGCTCATGTATGCCCTCTACCGCTTGCTCTATAAGGCTGGGGGATTATTACCCATTCGCGACGCGCAGCGTTTACCCGCTCTTGGCCTCGTTTTGGGCGTATTCGCCATTACCGGACATGCCTTGGGAAATTTCATTTTTTACAATCTCCCACTCAGCGTACTGGCTGGATTGTTTCTCGCGCGCGCCTGGCGTACTTACGGGGCTTCGGGAGATACGCAACCCCTGTTACCAAAAATCGGCATCAATCACGGAATGATTGCACAGGGGATTTTAGTATTGGGTGTTGTCGTCGCCTCGTGGAATCTTCTGGCAGATGCCGCAACCTTTGCTTTGCTCAGTGACAATGGTTGGCTCAATCAGTATATCCAGAGGCCCGCCCCGCGTGCCGCCTTTTTGTTAAAGGCGGCTGACACACTCACCACGATCCGGCCTCTAGCAACCCAACCCCATGTTTACCTGGCCAATACCTACCTGACCTTGGCGCAACATGCAACGCAGATGAACACCAACAATCGACGATCACTCGTGAAGGCCGCGCTGCAGCAGTACCAGCAAAGTTTGGTGGGCATTCCGCAGCAAGCCGGCGTTCTTAACTCCATCGGCACCCTCTATCTTACCCAAGGGAAACTGCTCGGTTTGGATGCGCGTCAACGGCAACGCCGAACCTTGTTGGCGTGGCGCGAGGGTCTAGCCATCAACCCCGAGAGCGTCAGCCTGCGCAACCAGATTGCAGAATTGGCCTATAGCAGCCAAGGAAATACCCCGGGTGGAATTGCCTTTTTGCGTGCGGGATTGCAGCGACCACTTTTCCCGGAACCGCGTAGCACGTTGCTGCTGGATATTGCGCTGATGCAATGGCGTGCTGGCGATAAAATGCATGCCGAAAAAACGCTGGTGCAGATTCTGCGCGAGAATCCCGCCTACACACCGGCCGTTTCTTGGTTACAATCGCTGCATCGACAGCAGGACCTGGCAACACCAAGGGCCCATTCATGACGCGCGGTGACCGATAATGTTGCGGTGCGGCTTATGAGTCAAAGACCTCTAAATTTAAAAGATATTCTTCCACGGTGGCGGTCCGTTTTGCTCCTTGTCCTGATATTTGTGGGATTTGTCATCGTGCTCGCCCGGGATACCGAGTTGCAATGGTGGCAAGATCATAAGCTGCGCGATCAAGGGCGGATGCGCTACCTGCAAACGCGACCTTTGCCGGCCGATCGCGGTGTGATCTATGCCAGCAACGGCACCGCTCTGGCCGTAAATGTGCCAGCAGTGACTATTTGGACGGACCCCCGTATTTTCAATCTTTACCGCAAGGATTGGGACAAGGTGGCTACGGCCCTCCATATCAGTCCCGCCATGCTCACGGCGCGCGTGCAGTCGGGGGGCTCGGGCTTTGCCTATATTTTGCGGCAGGCTGAGCCACAACTCGGTAAAGCTTTAGATGCTCTGCATGTGCCGGGGATATACGTGCAAACCACTAGCCGCACTTATTATCCTTTAGGTGCGGTCACCACGCCGCTACTCGGCCTGGTGCATCTGGATCATCATGGTGCCGCTGGTCTGGAAATGGGCTACGACAAATGGCTTTCTGGACATTCCGGCACGGAAAAAGTGTTGGTGGATGGACAAGGGGAAGTTCTCCGCGTTCTGGGTGCGCGTCAGGCACCCATTCCCGGCCATAATCTGCATTTGACGATCAACCCACAAATTCAATACTGGGCCTATATGACCCTGCTGGCTGCTCAAAAGCATTTCGGAGCGACCGAGGGTTCAGCAGTGGTCATGAACGTACAAACCGGACAAATTCTTGCCATGGCCAGCGTACCTTCCTGTAACCCCAATGCGCAAAATCAATGCAGTAACCCCCAAGATTATGTGAATAACGCCGTACACCAAGCTTTTGAACCCGGATCGGTCATGAAGCCATTCATGGTCGCGGCAGCCCTGAAAACCGGCAGCATCCAGCCCAATCAAAGTTTCAATGTTTCTCACTGCTTACCGGTGGGTGGGTTCTGTATCCGCGACGATGTAGTCCATCACGAACTCAATGTAGCCCACATTCTCAAATATTCCAGCGACATTGGTGCGGCTAAAATTGCCTTACGAACCCCCGCCCAGGCGATTTACGATATGTACCGAGCGGCCGGTTATGGTCGAGAGCCCGATCTTGGTTTCGCTGGCGGCACCGGTGGGGTGTTGCCGCAGCCGCAAACTTGGGACAAGGCGCGCCATGCAACCATCGCCTTGGGATACGGCGTATCCGTGACCACGCTACAGCTCGCAGAGGGATATGCCGCCATCGCCAATGGTGGGTACCATATCAAGCCCACTTTAATTGCCGGACAGCCGATCCAGAAAGTGCGGATCATGCCCGCAGCCATCGCTGCCCATTTAAGGCACTGGTTAGAAGGAGTTTGCGCCGCGAATGGCACGGGTATTCTAGCGGCTATCCCCGGATATGCAGTAGCCGGTAAAACAGGAACCGCCAATATGGCCAATGGCAAGGACGGCTTCCAAAAAAACAAGACCAATGCTACTTTTGTGGGTTTTGCACCGGGTTTTGCACCGAAACTGGTGATGGCCGTCACCATGCGCGGCAGCACCCGTTACTGGAATTTTGGCGGGGTGGAATCCGCGCCCGTATTTCGTGTGACCATGCGCCATGCGCTTCAGGAACTGAATATTTCGCCACGCTGGTGTGGCGGCAAAGCCTGTGCTTCCAAAGACAGCGGCATCACAGCAACCCAAGCCGAAATCTGGGCGGAAGGAGGCGGTAATTGAGCAAACTGGATAAATGGGTAGCCGGCATTCTGGTAAGCGGCATTGTCTTGATACTGCTGGGCGTGTTGACCCTGGCCGCCGTTTCGCGAGTGCCCCTCGCCCATGTATATGTCAACGCCACAGGCGCCCGAGCCATTATTATGGCCGGACACCAAGCCCATGCCGCTGCCGATTGGCCAGGAGCCTATCGGGTGAGTCCACGCTATACAGGGGCAGCCTTCTGGTCGGATGCAACCCTCAATTTTTCCCATGGTCCGGCCGTTACGATTCCGCGCCGAGACGTCAAACTTTGGGTATACCGTGGTTAACCGCAGTTTCAATATCCCCATCGTGAAAAGCCTGATTCAGGGCGCGCTGGCCGTATTGCTGGTATTACTAGCCGTGTTGGGGCTGTTGGCCGTGGATGGTTTGCTACTCATTCCCGGTTTGATATTCGCCTATACGGTGACCGGGATCGGTTGGCACTGGCAAGGCATCATCCCCGATCCAGTGCTTCCCCCTGGACCATGGCTGAGTATGGGCATTGGCCTTATCGCCACCTTGGTACCCGCACTTGCCGACGGGCTGATTTTGCATTATCTGCTACCCTCGAAAAATTCTTCCTAATCCAGCGAAGCATCCTGAATCCGAGCACATCCTGACGCTTAGACTTTAGAGACGTTGATTTCTGTCGCTTTGGCTTCCAGTGCTTCCCAGCGCTCATAGGTTTTGAGCAGTTTTCGGGCGAGATGATCCGCCCGAGTCTGCAGCGCTTTGAGTTTTTCGGCATCCTGATAGGTTTCCGGCAAGATCAATATCTGCGCGATTTCTTCCTGCTCTTTTTCCAGTGCCTCAATCTCGGCAGGCAGAGTCTTCAGTTCTTGAGTTTCCTTGTAACTCAGTGCCGGTTTTTTAGTGCCCTCTTTTTTAGCCGCGCTTTTGCCTGTCGTACTGTCCACACTTTTGGCGGCGCGTTGCGTTTCGGCCTGCCAACGCAGCCAGTCCTCATAACCACCCGCATTTTGCGTTAAATTTCCATGTTCCCCGAAGGCAATGACCTGCGTGACCACATTATCGAGAAAATCTCGGTCGTGGGAGACCAGAAAAAGCGTACCCGTATAATTTTGCAAACGCTCTTCCAGAACCTCCAAAGTTTCCAGATCCAGATCGTTGGTAGGCTCGTCCAGTACCAATATGTTAGCCGGGCGGGCGAAAAGACGCGCCAGCAGGAGTCGTGCCCGCTCGCCACCAGAGAGCGCTTTGATCAGCCCCCGAGCACGACTGGGTGGAAAAAGAAAATCCTGCAGATACCCCAGCACATGCCGACGTTCGCCGTTAATTTCAATAAAATCATTACCATCAGCAATGGCATCGACGACTCGACTTTCAGGATCAAGAGCCGCGCGCATTTGATCAAAGTAGGCGACTTCCTGCTTGGTACCACGACGGACACGCCCTTGTTGCGGTTCCAGCTCACCCAGAATCAAACGCAACAAAGTGGTTTTACCCGCCCCATTAGGACCAATGATGCCCACCCGATCGCCACGCTCAATACGGGTGGAAAAATCGCGAATAATGGGGCGCTCTCCATAATGAAAAGACACCTGGTCCAATTCTGCAATCAGGGCTCCCGAGCGCTCCGCTGTACTAATCTGCAGGCCCGCCTGTCCCTGTTGCTGACGGCGATTGGCGCGCTCTTCTCGCAGCCCCTCCAGTCGCCGCAGCCGCCCCTGATTACGTTTAGCGCGAGCCTTAACGCCCTGCCGTAACCAGGCTTCTTCTTCGGCTAAGGTACCCTCCAGTCGATTTTCGGCGGCAGCCTCAGCCGCGAGCACTTCCGCTTTGCGCGTCTGATAAGCCGCAAAGCTGCCAGGAAAACTGCGCAGGATTCCCCGATCCAGCTCAATGATGCGCGTAGCCAAACGATCCAGAAAGCGCCGGTCATGGGTAATGAAAATCAGCGTGCCCCGATAACGCAAAAGGGATTGTTCCAAGGCAAGAATGGCCGGTAAATCCAGGTGATTGGTGGGTTCATCAAAAAAGAGGATGTCGGGTTCTGCTACCAAGGTGGCGGCAATGGCCACACGTTTACGTTGTCCCCCAGACAAGGCACTGACGCTGCCTTCGGTAGGCAGACCGAGGCTATCGCGTAGGGATTCTGCTTTGTAATCAATTTGCCAGGCATCATGATGGTCTGCTAAAGCATGCGCTTGCGCATCGCCCGCTTCCGCATTCTGTAAATGGCGCCAAGCTGGGTGTCCGGATTTAATGGCGGTAAGCAGGTCATGTTCGGCGTTCAGTTCAGGCTCTTGCGCCAAATAAGCCCGTGTCAGCCCTGGGGCTACCCAGACATTGCCGCCATCAAGAGCACATTGACCGGCCAAGACCTGCAGAAGCGTGGATTTACCTTCTCCATTACGTCCGATCAGGCCAACACGTTCACCCGCGTCGAGGTTGAGATCCGCATGATCGAGCAGAGCACGCCCCCCCCATTCCACTTGCCCAGCCTCCAGTCGTAGAATAGACATTGCCCTGATCCCCATCCGCTCTTATCTCAAGAAGGCGATAGGGTACGGGGCGGGTCGGAGCAGCGCAAGCTTAACTGAGCAGGCGCAACGTCAGCGGATAACGATAAGCCTCACCATGACTTGCTTTGATCGCCGCAATGACGCAAAACACCAGATTAAACAAGAAAACCAGCGGAAAAAGAAACAAACCGATCAATAATGCACTGAGCACGCTGGCGACAATGTAGGCCAGCAAAATGGTGATCTGGAAATTCAGCGCTTCTTTGCTTTGCTCGACAAGCCACAAGTTGCCACCGTCCTTTTTGAGAAGATAAACGATGAGGGCCGGAATAAAGCCAAAGAGAATGCCGCCCGCATGGGTCAGCGCAATAATATTACGATCGTCTTTACTGCTGGTTTGAGTCAAATCGTTGCTTTCCATCATTTACGCTCCCTTGAATAGAAAATATCCGGTTTCTGGTGAGCTTACGCCCCACACGCATTTTGCAAATGCATGATACTGATTTTTATATGGAAGCGAAATATCGCCTTGCGCATTACTTTAACGGTTGAGATCATCATTTTGTTTGCCAGCACTAGGCTGGCCCCTTAGCATAGAGCCATGTCAGACGTTTTTAATGAACAACAGCGCCAGTTCCTCCAACTTCTCGGTTTGGCGGTGCCCGGAGACTTGCCGTC
Organism: Acidithiobacillus sp.; assembly: GCA_041676785.1. Taxonomy (GTDB): domain Bacteria; phylum Pseudomonadota; class Gammaproteobacteria; order Acidithiobacillales; family Acidithiobacillaceae; genus Acidithiobacillus. Next base: position 45,263 of record JBAYRF010000009.1, read on the forward strand.
TGAACTGGCGGCGTCTATTCAGCCCACACCGCTGACTCCCTCTGAGCAGAAATTTCGCTTACCCGCACAAGAATCCCACACCAACACGCTGCAAAAACCGGTAGAACCATCCTCCACAGACCTCGTAGCGCCCGTCGCATCCGCAACACTTCTAGAATCAGAAAAGACAACAGCGCCCATGCCAGAGCTTGCTGAGGCCACAATAGACCCGCAGAGACTGATTCGAATTTCGACCTTAGACTGGCGAGATTTACAAATCATGGTTCACGACTGCCAGGCTTGCCCGCTGGGACAGACTCGGCAACACACCGTCTTTGGTGCGGGAAACCCGCGTGGCACCTGGCTTTTTGTAGGTGAGGCGCCCGGTGCGGAGGAAGATCGACGCGGCGAAGCTTTTGTTGGTCGAGGCGGACAACTCCTAGATAACATGCTGAAAGCCATGGGCCTCTCCCGTGAGCGCGAGGTTTATATCGCCAACATTCTCAAATGCCGCCCCCCCAATAACCGCGACCCGCTGGGCCCCGAAGTTCATGCGTGCGTACCCTTTCTGCAACGCCAGATTGCGCTCCAGCAGCCGCGCATGATCGTAGCCCTCGGCCGTTTCGCCGCTCAGGGACTACTTCAGGTGAACACACCTCTTAGTCAACTGCGCGGAAATACACATCTCTATCAAGACATTCCCCTAGTGGTGACTTACCACCCTGCATACCTGCTTCGCAGTCCTTTGGAAAAACGTAAGGTCTGGGAGGATTTAAAACTGGCCATGCGTGTTTTTGCAAATTTATAGCGAACAAGCGCGTTAAGCGCGCCGCCTAGAAGTTACTCCGTTACGCGACAAATCACTGGCAAGTTTCCTACCTCTACACATCGCCTGATGCCGAGAAACTCAAAAAATGAATGCGTGTCCTATACTTTAGGAGGTCGTAGCAGCGATCTGGTCCGAGCTGGCCTGACTCCCTGCCATTTTTTGAAATCAAAGGAGTTGTAACGTGAAAGATCTTCGTACCAATTTTTTAGATCACGTCAAGAAAGGGCTTAACGGTAACCCATTGCCTCTACGCATTATTTTCTGGGATGGTCACGAGTACGCGTTTGATGAGCACATTCTCGTGACCATGCATCTAAAATCCGCTGGAGTGATCTCCCGCCTGCTCATGGGTAATGCGCTGGATGTTCTGGGCGAAGGATATGTAGAGGGCGACATTGGGTTGGAAGGCCGCTATCAGGATATTCTCGCGGTCGCCGAAGGACTCGGCGATGCCTTTCCGACCAAAAAACCCAAAACCGGCATTTTGCATAAAGCCCTACATAGCAAAGCCAAAGACAAGGAAGCCATCCATTATCATTACGATGTTTCTAATGATTTTTACAAGCTCTGGCTGGACAAAAATATGGTGTATTCTTGCGGGTATTTCAAAACCGGCCAAGAAGATATTGATACGGCACAAGAGCAAAAATTAGATCACATCTGCCGAAAACTGCACCTACAACCCGGAGAAAAATTGCTGGATATTGGCTGCGGCTGGGGTGGCCTGCTGACCTGGGCAGCCAAGCATTATGGTATTCATGGTGTGGGTATCACCCTCAGCGAAGAGCAATTTGTCTTTGCTCAAGAACGCATAAAAAGAGAGGGGCTCGCTGATCGCGTGGAAATCCGCCTGCAGGATTACCGAGACGTTCCTGAACGCGACTATTTTGACAAAGTCTCTTCCGTTGGCATGTTCGAGCATGTGGGACGCGCCAAGTTGCCCGAGTATTTCAAGGTCATCAACCGGGTGCTCAAAGAAGGGGGCTGGGTGATGAACCATGGCATCACCGCCAGTCAGCAGGACGATGAAGGGGGGCACCATTCCGGCAGCGATTTTATGGACAAGTATGTTTTCCCCGATGGAGAAATTCCCCATCTCTGGCGGTTAGTACGCGACATGGCGGGCGAAAATCTCGAAGTCATCGATGTCGAAAACCTGCGTCCTCACTATGCCCAGACTCTGATCCACTGGGTCGAGCGTCTTGAAGCCCACAAAGCAGAGGCCATCGCCATGGTGGGTGATAAACGATACCGCATCTGGGCTATTTATATGGCCGGTTGTGCTTATGCCTTCTGGCGCAACTGGTCAGCTCTGCACCAGATACTGGCTGTCAAACAAGCGGGTGAAGCACTCACACCAAGGCCTTGGGAGCGTCGTTATCAGTATCAAGAAAACAGCTATCGCCTCGCAGAGCCTGATTGGGGAGACTTGTAATCCAAAGCGGCTTTCCATGCTGCCCGCTTTGATTTTTTCAACGGGTAGCATGGTTTGCTCTAAAATATGCCGCATATGCTCCTGCAGTCTGTCGATCCGATTGAAAATTCATCACAACAAGCCAACAATCCATCGGGTGTGAAGAAAATCATCGGATAGGACAAAAGGGGAGTCGTGCATGGGCAGAAACCGCCTAGAGGCTTTTAGTGACGGCGTAATCGCCATTATCATCACCATCATGGTCATCGAAATGCAGGTACCCCATGGTGCTAGTTTGCGTGCTCTCCTGCCGGTACTTCCGGTATTTCTCAGTTATGTGCTGAGTTTTATGTATGTCGGCATCTACTGGAACAACCATCACAACATGTTAAAAGCCAGCGGAAAAATTACTGGTGACATCCTCTGGGCGAACCTACATCTGCTTTTTTGGCTGTCTTTATTTCCTTTTGTAACCAGTTGGATGGGCGAAAATCATTTCGCCGTTGCCCCCACCGAACTCTATGGCGTCGTACTGTTTATGGCCGCCGTGGCCTACCTCATCCTTCAGTCCCGCATCATTGCCGCCGGAGCGCCGACATTGCGCCGCGCCATCGGCCAAGACTGGAAAGGAAAAGCCTCGCCCGCTCTTTATTTCATCGGCATTATTTCCGCGCAGTGGTCGCCCACGGTAGCCAAACTCATTTACCTAGGTCTCGCCTTGTTGTGGCTGGTTCCAGATCGCCGGATCGAAAGACTCCTCGCCACGGAGAAAGAATAAGGGGCCTTCATTTTACGGTAATAAGCGTGCTTTAAAGCAGCTACGCAGCCACCGACGCACCGGAGTTATCTGCCCTTAGCCAGTGAGCACGGATAACAAAGAAGCAATGTCGGCATTGATTCATAACCCACAATATGGGAACCTCTAAGGCCGAAGTTAAGGTCTAGCCATAAACGAGGCACGACCACAGACCATCATGATCAGCGATAAGGCTGCATAGAAATGTAATGTACTAACACAACGTTCCTACAGGTACGCAGAGGAATCCAGCAGAGTTCGCCCTTGGCGCCAATCTGCCCCTCGGCCCCCAGATAAATAGTATTTGTCACGCTATCTGGCACTTACGGCACTTCAATCCTTGAAACCGTCCTGTGATATTCACTTTGCAGTTAAACACGTAATTGATGACCGTAAGCCACTTTAGAGCTTAGGAGAGTTTTTATGAGCGATGCGTATACGTTTTCTGAAGTCAAAACCAACGTGCTCAGCGGATTGTTGATTGCATTGGCATTGGTTCCAGAAGCCATCGCTTTTTCTTTTGTCGCCCATATTCCCCTCATCTCTGGTTTGTATGGTGCATTTTTCATGGTATTGATCACCTCCGTATTGGGTGGTCGTCCGGGAATGGTGTCCGCGTTCAGTGGCGCCACGGCCATCGTGATGACGGCGCTGATGCTCCAGTACGGCATTGAGTATGTTTTTGCCGCTGTCGTGCTGATGGGCATCATTCAAATCATATTTTCTCTAGCCAAGCTCAGCAAATACGTGCGCATTATTCCTCGCCAGGTAAACCTAGGTTTTATCAATGGGTTGGCAGTAGTGATTTTTCTTGCCCAGCTCGATCATTTCAAAGTCCCTTTACCCTCTGGGGGAGAACGATGGATGCACGGCACCCCGCTATACATCATGCTGGGACTGGTCGCTCTGACCATGGCGGTCATCTATTTGCTCCCTTTATTGACCAAATCGGTTCCTGCAACTTTGATGGGCGCACTGGTGACCACTTTTGTGGTTATTATCTTCCACGTACCCACCACAACTGTGGGCGACATCGCCCATCTAGCGGGCAATTTTCCCGTTTTCCATCTCCCCGATGTGCCTTTCAGTTGGCATACCATATACGTTGTCGCGCCTTATTCATTCATTCTGGCTGCCAACGCTCTGGTCGAAACTTTGCTGACCCTCAACCTCATCGACGAAATGACTGAAACTCGCGGTAAACCGAATCGGGAATCCCTAGCCCAAGGTCTAGGTAATCTCGTTAGTGGTTTTTTTGGTGCCAGCGGCGGTTGTGCTTTACTGGGAGAAAGCATCATCAATGTCACCAACAACGCGCTGAGAAGGTTGTCGGGCGTCGTCACCGCCTTCGCACTCATGATTATTATTCTGTATGCCTCTCCTTGGATTGAGCAAGTGCCTATTGCAGCATTGATTGGCGTAATGTTTGTGGTCGTCGAAAAAACCTTTGAATGGAGTAGTCTACGATTTTTTGGAAAACTTCCGCTCCCCGATGTGGTTATCGGCGTATTGGTAGCCATAATGACCATCTTTGTTAATATCGCGCTCGCCGTACTCACCGGCGTCATCCTCTCCGCATTGCTTTTTGCTTGGGAACACGCCAAGCATCTGAATATTAAAGTTTACGATGACGAGCAAGGCGCTAGAGTATATGAAGTCGAGGGCACCGTTTTTTTTGCTTCTGTCCATCAGTTTGCTGAATTATTCAGCCCGAAAAGCGATCCAGACAATGTTATTATTGACTTCAAAAAAGCGCGCATCATCGACCATTCAGCCATACAGGCCATTGATTCATTAGTTGAGCGTTATCAAAAAAGAGGCAAGCAACTGCGTTTGCGGCATTTGTGCGAAGATTGCAAGGATCTTTTACAAAACGCAAAAGATATTTGTACTTTTGAGCTGGATGATCCGCGTTATCATATTGCCGACGACAAAATTAATTGACCCCCTCAAAATCATCGCATTTGCCCAAATTGGCCACTGTTAAAATCTGCAATAGCCTGCTGGATTTCGGCATCGCTGTTCATCACGAAGGGACCATAGCCAACGATAGGTTCGTCAAGCGGTTCGCCGCTCAGAAGGAGAAGCACGGCATCACTCTGGGCTGTGAGCGTAAAATCTTGGCCGACCCCCGACAATACCAACATCTGCGATGCTTCCACCAAGCTTTCGTCGTTCACCTGCACGGCTCCCCGAAGTAATACCAGAGCCACGCTCCATCCATCCGGTAACGACCAATGACTGACACCACCGGCTGTCAAGCGTACATCCCAAACCTGCATCGGCGAGAACGTGCGTGCCGGACCCTGCTGATCTGCGTATTCACCGGCGATCACGCGGAGCAATCCCGCTTTTTCGGGCAAAGTCACTTGCGGAATATCATGGTCAGTGATCGCTTGGTACGCCGGAGCAACCATTTTGTACTGGGCGGGTAGATTCACCCAGATCTGCGCCATTTCCAGATCGCCGCCCGCCGCGCTAAAAGCCTCGGAGTGAAACTCCTCGTGCAAAATACCCGATCCCGCCGTCATCCATTGCACATCGCCGGGACCGATCACACCTCCTTGTCCGGTCGAATCCCGATGCGCCACTTCGCCCTGATACACAATGGTGACTGTTTCAAAACCGCGATGAGGATGTTGTCCCACGCCACGCGGCTGCGTTGTCGGCGTGAACGTCATCGGACCGGCGTGGTCCAGCAATAGGAAGGGGCTCAGCATGGCACCGTGCTTTTGATAAGAAATCAGTGAGCGCACCGGAAAACCATCTCCCACCCAATGCGCACGGGGCGCATCAAAAACACCTTGCACTTTTTTCATAAAAATCTCCCGAAAAAATCCGATCCTAAAACACAATTCATGTAGATGGGGGCGCTCAATGCATTCGTCAACTTTTCATAAAAAATGTGGTCTACTACACTGAGTATTCTATCTCCCAATGGTTAGCGAAGGAGCGGTTAATATGCCTGTGGGTGACTTCATGAATATCATTGGTATTATCATTGCCCTAGGGGTTTTGGTCTTCCTGATAGCGGCGCTGACCTACCTGATTGCACCGCAAAGTTTGGACCGGGTGATGCGCAGCATGGGTATTCGGCGCGGCATTGGGGTGTTCACGGCGGCCAACGTGTTCAAAGCACTCTCTCGGCTCGCCGGGATCATGATTCTTCTCGGCGTACTGACTATCGCCATGGTCATTTTTCAATCTTGGCCTAGGGGCTGGCTGATCCCAGCCGCACAGGAACTGGTAATGGCCGTCATTTTGTTTGTAGTTGGTTATTTGGGGAGCAAGGGAAGACCCCCCGGCAATCGACCGGGGCCTTCTCGTTGAACAAGACGGAGCTTTGAAAATCGTCGGGTATCCCACATATCGTGTTTCGTGAGATCCGATGTTGGTTAAAAATTCAACTTCAGGAGCGTGCTCATGTCAAAAATACGATTATCCCTATGGACCACCTTGATCAGCGTGGCAGCCCTGTCAGGCTGCGCCACCGTCACGCCCGTCAGCGGCAGTTTTCCCGATATCTCGCCCTTAGCCGCTCAATCCGGCAACTATAACGGCCAACAGGTTCGTTGGGGCGGAAAACTCATCGAAACCCATCCCGAAGCGCAGGAAACCTGCTTTACCGTGTTAGGCGAACCGCTCAATAGCGCAGGTCGCCCGATATCGGACAATGACGAGGCGCACATTGGACGATTCGTGGCCTGTGCGCCTGGATTTTATGACCCCATGCTCTACCGAGCTGACCGCAAAGTCACTTTTATTGGACTTATCGACGGCATCGTTCACCACAAAGTGGGTCAATTCAATTACACCTATCCCAAACTGAATGCCAATGTCGTGTACTTGTGGCCGGTGGAACCCATTCGTTCCCAAATAGATGAGCAGCTCTATGTGGGTCCGAGCTTTGGCTATTATCCCGGCTGGTGGTACGGACCCAGTTGGGGTTACTGGCCCCGATGGCGTCGCTGAGCGCAGAAGCAGGCTATGAGTCTTGTTTGTTAATGGGGAGGCTCTCAAAAACGGCCGGTTGCGAGAATGCCATTCGGCATGAGCCACATTTCTTAACGGGTTTCATCTTCCGACGAATTTTTAATGTTCCCCTGTTGAGGCTGTGGTAAGATATTCTTACCATGTAAGAGGGCCTAGATATGCTGACAACCGTTTCTGATAAAGGCCAGGTGGTTATCCCCGTAGAGATCAGGCGCCGCCTAGGCATTACTCCTGGCTGCCAACTGGATTTCAAGTTGGAAGGCCATGTCATTCACGCAGAGGTTAAGCGCCAAATCGTCCCGACCACAGTAGATGAAGGTTTTGGGATGTTGGTCTGTAAGCAACCAGGGGTACGCCGTCTGGCGGATTTTGATGTGGCCATAGCCATGCGGGATGGTCATGATTGCTCTTGATACGAATATTCTGGCGCGATTCTATGTGGAGGATTCCGCAGATCCAGAGGCGGACAAACAACGACCGATTGCCCGCCGTCTGCTGACGGAAACCCACCAGGTATTTGTACCTCTGACGGTGATTCTTGAGCTTGAATGGGTTTTACGCGCATTTTATGGGTTTGCGACGGACGACTACGTCCGGGTGGTGAGACATCTGCTGGGTCTGCCTAATGTCACCGTCGAGGAATGGGCACGCATTGCCGATGCTTTAGTTTGGCATACAAATGGATTGGACTTTGCGGACGCCTTACATCTTCTAGCCAGCAGCGATTGTACGGAGTTCGTGAGCTTTGATGACCGTAAATTTGCGCGTCGCGCCGATCGTCTGGGTATTACTCCGGTCGTTGTGGTGCCGGATAGGTAAACAGATTATCCATTTGATATGCAGTCACGGGTTCCCCTGCGCCTAGAAAGAACATCGTTTTTGCCACGGACTCCGGTACCCCATCAAAACCCCATGGCCAAGAACTTCTGGGTCAGATTAAACTGGCTACATCATTCTTGGCTATCTATCTATAGATACGGTTCGACCCGTCCGGCGTCGTGTGTCTTATCCCGTCTGCGCACTGGTGGGGATGGATCGACTGGGTTGGTGCTGGCCTTTCTTTCTCGAAAACCGCCTGCGAGAGCATCGAGGAATCGAGTATGGAAACCGAGAAGCGGGAACCCCCAGAATACCTAGGGGCGGTTCTCATAATGGGGAGGCTCTCGAAAACGGTGGTAATCGACCATATTGTGGCTAACTACACTGTCAAAAAGCCCAAAAAGGCGAAACCCTCCAGCAACTCAGCAATCAGGCGCAGCAGACTTCTAGCGGTAATATCAACTTTGGGAACAACACCGGTGGGATAACTGGTGTTGCTCCGTAGTCTTCAATGAAGGTTAGTTCAATTTTCCAACAGTAACTCCGTCTTGTTTATTTTTGCTATTCATAAGGGCAGAAATAAACGACGGGTCATTGACCAGTTGATTTACTGTCTTGTTCATAAGGACATTTGCTGAACGACTGGCCCCACCAATATAATAGTATGTATGGACTTCTTTGGGTTGAATATCCTTGTTGTAAACAATCTCGTTTTTTGAGTTGTAAATTGTGACAGAGAATTTTGCCAATCCTTTATAACTCTGTCCAAACCAGCCTTCATATTCTGGCATGTAGAACTTAGTTATAACCACCTTCACCGTTTCTTTACCATTAGGAGATACATTGAAACCACGGTCTTCTAATGTTTTCGTGATGGCTTTATTAAAATCTTGTGCGACGTGCATGTAAATTCCAGCGAATCTAAATCTGGTAATATTATGCTTAACGCTAATCAAATCATGATGTTTCTTTTTATTCTCCACAACAACATTAACAGATACGGACTCGGCCCCCTGAATTTTGGTTTCTTTGTGGTCTGGATGATAGGTAGGGCTAACATTGACAGGCACAAAAGCACACCCCGTCAGCGCAAACGCTCCTGCAAAAGCGGCAATCTTGGCAATGGTTTTCAAATTCGTGTTCATTGTGGTGTTATCCTTTAACTTATGGGACGATTGGTATCAATTTGTCTCGTAGGCGGGGTTTCCAGATCAGCGGATGCCCTGATTTTATGGGATTCTGTCAGGTGTTTGGCGTAGCTGTTATGAGAAATTACAGTGAGGGTGATTATTCTGGCCACCAATCAGCCATAACTTGCGTGTCCATATCCCAAGGGCATGACTCTGGAAATGTTGATAATGGAAGTCCGGTTTCTTCCGATGCTTCGTCTCTCGCGCTCGTCCAAGTTTCGGGCAATGAGTAACGCATAAAATTATCGAGGCTTGGAGAGTCCTTAAGAACGAGAGTTATCTGCTTTCGCTGCTCTTTGATGGTTTGGGACCAGCTTTGCGAACGTTTATCGGGTTGCCACTGCCATTTGGCGAGATGCATCAGCAGTTTTTCTAAGCGATTGATGATTTCGCGGCGATCCCTCTTCCCCATGGATTCTAATTCCTCTGCGACGTTGTTCCAGTCCATCCAGTCCGGTTGGCGACGGCGCAAAAGGTCTGCCTGCTCCGTAGTCCATACATAGAAGTCCTGATCGTATAGATTGACGGGGGTTTCGAGCTTTATGGCTGTTCCCATGGTCACGCCTCCTGTTGGGCATTTTTGATGTGATGAAGCATAAGGCATAGCCAGAAAAGAGCAAAGGATCAGACAGATTTTTGGTTGACACGATTACACCGGATACTGCCTTGCGGTTAGCCCGCGCAATTGCTCTCTGTCACCGTATCAAAAGTGACAGTAGTTCGTAAAAAGTACTACTATGATTAAAGTGAGTGGTCGTTGAAATCCATATACGCGGCATTATGATTTTGGCCTCTGAATGGCGGATATCTTCCGCCTCCAAGCTTCGTGAGAATCCATTGATCAAGAGGAATTTGTCATGCATTGCAAAAAGTTAGGTCGTTCACTGAGCATTGGCTCGGCATTTGTCGTCACCCTCGCCGCTTTGCCCGTTGCCGCTGTTGCCGCGACTACCGGCATGGTCAGTTCGCAACCGATGACCATGTCCTCCGGCAGCAGCGCCAAAAGTGAGGGGAACTGCTCCAGAAGTATGGGCATGAATGCCATGGCCAAAAAGGCACCCGGAGCCCAAAAAGCTCAAGAAGGCAAATGCGTGAGCCACGCAGCCATTAAGGCGCACGACGGCAAATGCGGCAAGGCCTATATGTCCAAGGGTAAAAGCAGCTCCTGACTCGTAGCCGCACGATGATTAACCATGCCATCGGCCTTGGTCTTCGTCGGGAATTTCTGCCGCAACTGCTGGCAACGCCTGAGCACGGTATAGATTTTTTTGAGCTGGCCCCCGAAAATTGGATTGGTTTCGGGGGGCTTCCCGCCGCGCAGTTGCGTGATTTAACGCAAAAGTACCCGTTTATTGGTCATGGTTTGTCCCTTTCCATTGGGGGACCAGCGGAGCTGGACTGGGAATTTTTGGGTTTGGTTCGGGACTTCATGGCCGAACATGATATTCAGTACTACAGCGAACATCTCGCTTATTGTGCGGACCACGGCCAACTCTACGATCTTTTGCCGCTGCCATTCACTACAGAAATGGTTCAACACGTTAGCGAGCGGGTCCGTCGCGTTCAAGATTTTTTACAGCGGCCCCTGATCCTTGAAAACACTGCCTATTACGGAGAATATCGCCACAGCACCCTCAGCGAGCAGGAATTTTTACTGGCCATACTGGAGCAATCGGATTGCCGGCTACTGTTGGACCTTAACAATCTCTATGTGAATAGCGTTAATCATCATTATGATGCGCACGCTTTTTTGCGGGCGCTACCTACAGAGCGCATTGTTTATCAGCATCTGGCCGGTCATGCGCGTCATCCCGATGGCTGGCTGATCGACACCCACGATTCAGCCGTAGCCGCGCCGGTATGGGATTTACTGCGACTCAGCCGTTCCCTCTTCGGTCCTCTACCCACCCTGCTGGAATGGGATAATCAGATTCCGCCCCTGCCCCAGCTACTCGCAACGGTGCAGCAAATCCGGGAGGAATCCTCAGTCCGTGGCGCAGCCTGAATCCTCCCCTACGGAACTTATAACCCGCGTGTTGAGTGCACACCTGCGCGATCCGGCCCAGCAGCCTTGCCCGGATGATTTTGATTTGGCGGCGGCAAAACTCTATAGAGAACTCCTCGTCGGCAATTTTGACGCCGCTTTACGCGCCTGTTTTCCTCTATGGATCAAGTCGATGGGTGACACGCAATATGACTATTGGCGAGATTCTTTCATTGCCGAACATGCCTGTCGCAGCCCGCTGTTTCGCCAAATTCCCGATGAATTTCTGGCCTATCTGACCACGCATCAGAACGCCCTCGTAGCCATTCTGCCTTATGCCCTAGAACTGGCCCATTTTGAATGGCTGGAGCTTGCCCTCGGCGTCGCTGAGGCAGACCCCATCCCGCATCATATAGACGCTCAAGGAGACCCTTGGCACTGCGAAGCGGTACTCAACCCCGTTCATGCCCTAGTCCAATATCAGTACCCAGTGCAGCGCCTTGCGCACGCCACCTGGATAGACCCTCCAGATCTTGAACCGCAAACCACCTCGCTACTGGTCTATCGTGATCCACAGAACACCGTGCAAGTGATTGAGCTGGACGACCTCGGACTGCGTATTTTGGCCACATTAGGCGCAGCACCGACCTCCGGACAGAACATTTTGGCCCAATGGCAAAAAGACGGTTTGCTGGTCGAAAATGCCAATGCAGTGGGAGCGAGCATTCGCGACTTCTTGCAGCGCATGCTGCAAATGGGCGTTTTGCTCGGCACGCTTTAACACGGAGCTTATTGGGAATCTCTCCGCCCTGTGCAAGAATCCACCTTATGACGGATCACCAGATGATTACACCGTGAGTATCCACACTATTGAACCCGGCTTCATTGTGTTACAAGGGGATCGCCTAGAGTGGCTCAGCGATGCCGTCCTGCAATGGCTGCGAGAGCATCCTCTACAACCATTGGAAGACGAGATTTTTTTGGTGCAGAGCAATGGCATCGCCGAATGGCTGCAATGGACGCTGGCCCGACATGAAGGTATTTGCGCGTCGGTAAAAGTGATGTTACCTGGACGTTTTCTCTGGGACAGTTATGGCCGGATGCTGGGGAGAGCCGCCGTCGCCGCCCGATCTCCCCTAGATAAGGCACCTCTTACCTGGCGTTTGCTGCGTTTACTCCCAACATGTCTTGCACAAAACGACTTTGCGCCTCTGCGTCATTATCTAGCCCCCACTGGGACCTTGGGTGCAGAACGACGCTGGCAGATGGCCGCACAAATTGCCGATCTTTTTGATCAGTATCAAGTGTATCGTGGCGACTGGCTTGCCGATTGGGCGCAAGGCGGCGTCGACATCCGCGATGGCCAAGGGCAGCGTCGACCGATTCCCGTTGATCAACGCTGGCAATCGGCGCTTTGGCAGGCGATACAAAATGATCTGCGGCTACAGGGACAATCTTCTGATTCGGGACGCGCTGAAATTCACCGCGCCTTTATCACCGCCTTGCAGGAAGGCCGCGAGCCCGTACAAGGTTTACCGCGTCGGGTGGTGTTGTTCGGGGCCGCTACTTTACCTGAACAAAGCCTGAGTGCATTAGCCGCGCTGGGGCAACGCATACAGGTTATTCTCGCGGTGCCCAATCCTTGCCAATATCACTGGGCGGATATTATCTCCGGACGAGAACTACTCCGTCGGGAATCACGCCGTCAACGCCTGCGCCATGGCCGTGATCTCAGCGTTACCCCCCCCGAAGATCTCCATAGTGAAAGTAACAGCCTGCTTGCCCAATGGGGGCGTCAAGGGCGGGATTTTCTCAATATGCTGGACCAGATGGACGACACCCCCGCGCTCCAGCAAACAATGGGTATCCCGCGCATTGATTTGTTTAGCGAAGACACTGGAGATACTCTGCTGCGGCAACTGCAGGTCCTGATCCGCGATCAGGAAACACTCCATCCGGAACACGTCACCCCTATTTCAGAAAACGACGATTCGGTAGTATTTCACATCGCCCACAGTGCGTTGCGCGAGACCCAGATTCTCCACGACCAACTTCTGGACCGCTTTGCCCAGGGTTCGTTGCAACCCCGAGATGTCATCGTCATGGTGCCGGAAATCGGCCAGTTCGCTCCGCTCATCCGCGCCACTTTTGATCAATATGGGCGCGAAGATCCACGACATATTCCTTATCATATCGTCGACATGCGCGCTCGTGACGAGTCACCGCTGCTGCTGGCTCTGGAGTGGCTGCTACAACTTCCCGAACAGCGCTGTCAGCACAGTGAAATCCGCGATCTGCTGCACTGCCCGGCACTGCGTCAGCGTTTTGACCTAGAAAACGCGGATCTGCCCATTATTGCGCAATGGCTAGAGGGTTCCGGCTGGCGCTGGGGTCTTTCAGAAGCGCATCGGGCATCGTTGGGCATGACCTATTGTGGCAATCAGAACAGTGGTGACTTCGCCCTGCAACGACTGAGCCTCGGCTACGCGAATGGCGACGACAGTCATTTTGAAGAGATTGAAGCCTATGGTGAGGTGGGTGGACTCAATGCCGTCCTCCTCGGTCCGCTCAGCCAGCTTCTCGAAAAACTGCAATTCTGGCAGCGCGCGCTGCAGCAAGATCGCAGGCCCACGGACTGGGGCGAAACCGCCCGCAGTCTGCTTCAGGATTTTTTCAGCGCCAGCAATCCCGATGAGGCCGAACGTCTGCAACAACTGGATACCGCCCTCCAGCAATGGCAGGAAGACTGCCAGCTCGCCGACTTTGCGGAACCCTTAGCGCTCTCTGTGTTTCGTGGTCATTGGCTGGAAATGCTCGACAGCCCCGAACTACACCGCAGCTTTCTCGGTGGCGGGGTGACTTTTTGCACTTTGCTGCCCATGCGTGCCGTCCCTTATCCTATGGTCTGCCTGCTGGGCATGAATGAAAGTGACTACCCTCGGCGTAACCCCCGCCTAGATTTTGATCTCATGACCCTGCCTGGCATGGCTCGCCCCGGCGATCGTTCACGTCGAGACGATGACCGTTATCTGATGCTCGAAGCCCTCCTCGCCGCCCGTCAGACGCTGTATGTGAGCTGGGTGGGCAGAGATCAACGCAACAACGAGCGCCGCCAACCTTCCCTGCTGATTACCCAATTACAAGACGCTATCCGTAGTGCATGGCCTGAATCGGCAACGCCTACGGAAGACGAGGCGCATCCCGAAAAAAATGCGTTACTGCGTAGAATCACCCACGCCTACCCGCTCCAGCCTTTCAGCGCGGAGTATCTACATCCAGGACGCGGGCTGCATACCTGGGCACGGGAATGGTATCCCGCTCCGGCGACGATAGAACCTACCGCTCCGCTACCATCTAACCCGGAGATGGGCACGAGAAATCTGAATGAACTCCTAGATTTTTTCCGCTGGCCACCGCGCGCTTTTTATCGGCAACGATTACGCACCTTTTTCAGCGAAACCGATGATACGCCGAGCGATGACGAACCCTTCGACTTGGACGGACTCGAAACCTATACGCTCCTCCAAGCCCTCCTCGAAAGCGGAGAGCACCACACCACACCAACACTCGCGGAAAAAATCGCTGCACAGCAGCGGAGTGGGGCATATCCCATGGGCCCCATGGCCAGCATGACCGCCAGCACACTCTTTCATGAGGCCACGCCTATTCTCAAAGCTTGGCAGGCGGTCACGGCAGACTGGCAAGTAGACCCACAACGCCACGCCTTGCAGGTACAGATGGGAGCACTACACCTCAACGACTGGTTGCCGAGCATGCGCCGCAACACTTCTGGAGCTCTGGCTTTTGTGCAGTGCCGGGCCAGCCGCCTGCTCAATAAGCAGGACCAGCCAGAACCCGAAAAGCTGGCCGAGCTCTGGTTACAGCAGCTCCTCGCCGCACACCTGGGTATTGCCTGCCAAGGGATTCTGGTCGGACGCGACGCGCTGATCCGCAGCGCAACCAGCCCGGAAAATGCCACACAAATTCTCGAAAATATCGGGAGTCTCTGGGAGGAAGGACTCACCTTTCCTCTACCGGTCACCCTCAAAACCGCCATTGCTTTGCTCCAACAAGGTAAACCCGCGCTCCTGTACGATGGAGACGCCTACCAAGGGCGGGGGCAAGTTCATCAGGACCTCAGTCTGGCCCGGGATTATCCCGATTTCGCCACCCTCAGTACGCGTTGTTGCGCTCCCCGACAATGGTATTTTGCCGACTATGCCGAGGCTTTGTACCGCCCCTTTGCAGAATGGCTGACTACGCTGCAAACGGAGCGGCATCCATGAGTATATCGCTTGATCCGCTCCATTTACCCCTCTGGGGCAGCCGTCTTATTGAAGCCAGTGCCGGGACTGGCAAAACCTGGACCATCGCTGCCCTGTACATCCGTCTGATTCTGGGTCACGGCGCTGAGGGCGCGCAGCCACCTTGCGCATGGTTACCCGAAAACATCTTGGTGATGACTTTCACGCGCGCCGCCACGCAAGAACTCAAAGAACGTATCCGTAATCGCTTGCAAGAAGCCGCCGCCTGTTTCCGCAGGCTTCAGGAATCCCCCAACGACTTCTTTCTGACCAATCTCCTCGCTGCTTATCCTGATCCCCAGCAACGGCAGCAGGCTGCTTGGCGCCTGTCTATGGCGGCTGAAACGATGGATGAGAGCGCTATTTTTACGATTGACGCCTGGTGTCAACGCAGCCTGCGCGAACACGCTTTTGCGACCGGCAGCGACTTTCGGGAAACCTTACTCACTGACGATACCGACCTGCTCGACGACGCGACTCGCGACTTTTGGCGTCAAGAAATTTATCCGCTACCCGAAGCGACTTTTGCGGTTATCGCGGAATGGTTCCAAACACCCGAAGCCATTCGCCAGAAAGTCGCGGCGCTGTTGCGGATTGATACGCCACTTCCGCAACCCACGGAAGCTCTCCGGGACTGGCTTCCAGCCGTTTTGCAGCAAACCATTAGTCAGTCCGAGGCGCTCAAATCTCGGTGGGCGCTCCATCAGCAGGCTTTCGCAAACTGGCTCCTAGCGCTGCTAAATGGTCCCAAGGCAGACAATCCGTTAAATGGCACGACTGTTGGCATCAAAATGGTAACTACTGCTCTGAACGCTTTGCAAAACTGGCTGGACACTCCCGAGCAGATCATTCCCGAACACATCGACAAATGCCAGAAACTGACCGCCAACAATCTGCGCAACAGTTGTAAGAAAGATCGGCAAATTACCCCGCACCCTGCCGCCGAAATCCTTGAAAACCTGCTCGCGGATCTGGAAAAACTGGGCGCAGAGCGCCAGCGTCTGACCCAGGAAATTCAGATACATGCCGCCGCCTGGATTCAGCAACGACTGCAGCAACTCAAGGCGCGCAGGCATCTGGTCAGCTTTAACGATTACCAGCAACGACTCGCCGAGGTTCTGCGCGATCCCGTCCAAGGACCACAACTGAGTGCCCGGCTCAGGGAGCAGTATCCAGTCGCCCTCATCGACGAATTTCAAGACACCTCGGCGCTGCAGTACCAAATTTTTGACGCTATCTACCAAACACATCGCAACGCGCCCGAGCGCTTACTATTACTCATCGGCGACCCGAAACAGTCCATTTATGGTTTTCGGGGTGCGGATATCGACAGTTACCTTCAGGCCCGGCGTCTGACCCAAGATCGTCATTATCAACTCGATCGCAATTTTCGTTCGGGTACCGCGCTGGTCAACACGCTCAACGCGCTTTATTCGGCTGCGGAGCAAGGACATCCTCAAGGCGCTTTTGCCTATGGAGAAAGCCATGCCGATCATCCTTTACCCTATTGGGAGGTGCTGGCCCAAGGTCAGAACAGACAATGGCAGATAGACGGGCAAGCGGCACCCGCACTCACGATCTGGGCGGCTACCGAAGGGCTCACTAAAACCGATTATTTGCGGCGGGCTGCCGAGCGATGCGCAGAAACCATTGCGCAATTATTAGGTCATCCCCAAACGGGCTTTGCCGCTCCTGGACAGGCCCTAAGGCCGCTTGCCGGGCGTGACATCGCGATTCTCGTTCGTGATCGTCACGAAGCCGCCACCATACGCAGCGCCCTGCAAGATCGCCACTTGCGCAGCGTGTATCTTTCGGAACGAGAATCCGTCTACGACAGCGCAGAAGCCCGAGATCTGTTGCTCTGGCTGGAAGCCGTCGCCAATCCTGACGATGCGCGCCGCCTGCGTACTGCCTTGGCGCTACCGCTATTGGGTTTATCCCATCATGATCTGGAGGCTTTCAATCGCGAGGAAAGCGCTTGGGAAAATCAACTGGAACAATTCCAGGACTTATCCCGGCAATGGCAGCGTCAGGGTGTGCTGGCCATGCTCCACCACAGCATTCACCGCTTCGCCATTGCCGCGCACCTGCTCCGCCAGAGTGACGGTGAACGACGCCTGACGAATTTGCTCCAGCTCGGCGAATTGCTACAACAAGCCAGCGCCACGCGCGACGGCCCCGAAGCGCTACTGCGCTTTTTGCGCGAAGCCATCGCCGCCGGCAGTGATCAAAGCGACGCCCACATTCTGCGTCTGGAAAGCGATGCCGCACTGATTCGGGTTGCCACTATCCACTCCGCCAAAGGCCTGCAATACCCCTTGGTTTTTTTGCCTTTTATCGCCACCGTCAAAACGGCAAAGCCTTCAGATTTACAACTCCGTCCAGAGGACAACGGGACCACCACTTTTGCTGGGGATCAGCCCGACCTAGCCAGCGCCGAACGCCGGCGTTTACAGGAAGATCTGCGCCTACTCTATGTTGCCCTGACGCGAGCCGAACATGCACTCTGGATGGGCCTCGCCGAACCCGAAAAGGGTAACTCACCGATTTTCAAGAATAGCGCCATTGCCTACCTACTCCAGGCTGGAAAAGCGGACGCTGACCTCTCCAGCATGCTTCAAGACTGCGCCAAGCGTATCCCCGAAATCTGTATAGAAACTCTCCCTGAAACAATGTCCGTGACTTTACCGGAGCCAAGCGCTGCTCCACCCCACTTGCCCCCTGCCCAATACACCGCCACTTTTGAAAAAAACTGGGGAGTCAGCAGCTTCTCCCAACTGATTAAAGACCTCGCCCGTGATGCGCGACAAACCCCACCCCGCGCCTTAGTGGGTTCCGCATGGCATCGCTATCCTCAGGGCATGACTGCCGGCACTTTTCTGCACGCACAGTTGCAAGAGCTGGCGCAGTGGGGTTTTCGCACCCTCCACAATGAAACAACGGCCGCCCAGATCACGGCAGCCTGCATGCGTGCCGGGCTGGAGCACTGGATCGAAGCAACCCATCAGTGGCTGCAAGCCATCGTCAACACGCCACTGACGCCCTTCGGCGGCACCTTGGACCGATTACAAAGCTATCAAAGTGAAATGGCTTTCTGGTTTCCTAGTGAACAATTACCGAGTGAAAAACTGGACCAGCTCTGCAAAGCCCATATTTTTCTTGGAGTGTCTCGGCCTTCGCTGCCTAAACGGAGCATTCACGGCATGATGCGCGGCTTCATGGACCTCGTTTTTGAGGAAGAGGGGCGCTACTACGTCATGGATTACAAATCCAATGTCCTTGGTCGCGGTGATTCCGACTACGATCTGACAGCTCTCCGCGCTGCCACGATGCAGCATCGTTACGAATTACAGTCGAGTCTCTACCAATTGGCGTTGCATCGCCTGCTCCGTCAACGTCTGGGCGCCGAGTACCGACCGGAAGCCCAACTCGGTGGTACGCTCCTGTTTTTCTTGCGCGGCGTGCAAGGTCCAGAACGGGGTATATTGCATCTTCCTACGGATATGGCGCTGCTGGATGAGCTTGATCAATGTTTCGCAGCCGACGGATACCGCCCATGAAGAACTCGCCTGAGGACCCTCGTATCCAAGCGCTTCGCGGCTGGACCGAAGCGGGCTGGCTCAGATTACTGGATCTGCATTTCGCGCGTTTTCTGCTAGATCTCGACCCAGAAGCACCGGCCCTGTTACCCTTGGCCGCCGCATTACTCGCCCATCTGGAAGGTGCCGGGCATACCTGCCTCGCCATTGAAGAATTTCTTGAGCATCCTCGCCGCTATCTGGACTGGCCCCAAGACGGGCTGGACACGCTGAAGCAGGCGCTGACACCCTGGTCAGCACCAGAAACATGGGCATTGTCCCTCGCCCAAAGCCGCTGTGTAGAAGTCATCGACGCATCCAGTCCCAGCGCCTCCGAAGACCGTAACGAAACACCCTTGGTGCTAAACGGCCATCGTCTGTATCTGCGCCGTTACTGGCGGGACGAACAATTCATCGCCCGCACTTTGCAAGTCATGGTAAACACCACCCATATAGATCCGCCTGCGCCAGAATCACTAAAACCCTGGTTAGATCAACTATTTCCAGAAGATCCGTCTGCAGAGCCCATGCTGCCCTGGCAGAAATTCGCCACGGCCCTCGCGCTGCGCAGTCAGTTCAGTATCATCACCGGGGGTCCCGGTACGGGCAAAACCTATACTGCGGCCCGTCTGATCGCTTTACTCATGGCCAGCAGCAGCGACAAGGCGCTACGTATTGTTCTCGCGGCACCCACCGGCAAGGCAGCAGTACGTATTGACGAATCTCTCCGCAATGCCGTGGCCCAACTCCCCCAACTCGGTACGCTTACCCACCTCCATGAAGCCTTCGCCAGCCTGGACCCCGCGCGGACGCTACACAGCCTGCTGGGCAGTCAACCGGGTAGTCGCCGTTTTCGTCATAACGCCCATCATCCCCTTGAGTTGGATGTCCTCATTATTGATGAAGCCTCCATGATTCATCAGGAAATGATGGCCGCGCTCCTGCGTGCATTGCCAGCGCATGCTCGCCTCATCTTGTTGGGCGATCAAGATCAACTTGCCTCGGTTGAGGCGGGAGCCGTACTGGCTGAACTCTGTAGCCAAAGTGGCCACTATGACCCAGCCACTTGTGACTGGCTGCAGGCGAGCTGTGGTTGCGCCCCCCAGCCCGCACCAGAAATCGCCAGCCCGTTGGCGGCGGGCATCGTCCGCTTGCAGCGCAGCCATCGCTTTAACACCCAGATCGGCGCGCTAGCCGACGCCGTTCATCTCGGTCACACCGACGCCGCTCTGCAATGCCTCCGTGCGGATAACATCATCCAATGGCAAGAGCATCCCGAACTGCAACAGATTCTGGCCGTGGCCAGCAGCCTCCAAGGCTATCTTCCGGTCTGGGAACGGCTGCGTCGGCGCCGTGAACAAAATCCTCAGCAGCACCCATCATGGGTACAAAGTATTTTGGAGGACTATAGCCATTTTCGTATACTTTGCGCCCTGCGGCAGGGTCCTTGGGGAGTCACCGGCCTGAATCAGGCCATCGAAAACTATTTAGACCAACAGGGCTTACGTACCACTCCAGGAATCTGGTACGCAGGACGCCCCACCCTAATCACTCGCAATGATCCTCAACTTGGTCTGAGTAACGGCGACATCGGTATCGCGCTGCCCAATCCTGAAGGCAAACTGCGGGTTTATTTCCCCAGCGTAGAGGGTGGCGTTCGGGCTATTCTTCCCAGTCGCCTCAATCATTGCGAAAGCGCCTGGGCCATGACCGTCCACAAAGCCCAAGGCTCCGAATTTCGCCATACCTGCCTTGTCCTGCCGCCCGAAGATAGTCCCGTTCTCAGCCGCGAGCTCCTGTATACCGCCATCACCCGCGCCCGAGAACTCTTTACCCTGTTCGCAACCCATCAGAGTTTGGACAACGCCATTTGCCGTCGAACACAACGAATGAGCGGATTACAGACCGCTTTTTGCGCAGAATTCAAAGTATCTGGATACAATCATGGCCGGTGACAACATCATTCCGATTACCGGTTGAACATTCTTCTGCTGCCACTCAGCGCGACGGGGGTCGTACTCGTCATAAAATGACCGGATTAGCGCGATGATTGGGCATCCTGATAGCAACAGGCAATCAGGTGACACACATCCACGCTTCGTTCACTCTTTGCGGAGCGCGGGAGCCATTACTCACCTGCACCCCCTGCCTGGTAAGACGATAAGTCAGGTAAGACAGGATGTTGGGGTTGGATAACACCTCTGGGTTAAGCACGGCATACACGTCCCCGACACATCGTGCGGAGAGAGTAATCAGCCCGGGGTGCCCCTCCGCCTTCAGTCGAGCGCCCATAGGCTGCGTAAAATGATAGCTCTCCGGATCAACCAGCGCCGGGTAAGCGGCGACACGTGGGCGCAGATCCACCAAGGCGGCGTCACAACGGACACCATAGAGCAAACGATCTCCAGTAATGCTTTCCCGGTTTCCAGAAATTACCATCTGCTCAAATCCAGCATCACGTAACAGCCGGGCCTTCCAGTGATAGACGGTCTCATAAACGGACGTTTCCACCGTATCCGCGCCGTACCAAATA
Source organism: Acidithiobacillus sp. (assembly GCA_041676785.1). Lineage (GTDB taxonomy): Bacteria > Pseudomonadota > Gammaproteobacteria > Acidithiobacillales > Acidithiobacillaceae > Acidithiobacillus. The sequence goes on from JBAYRF010000009.1 coordinate 66,682, forward strand.
CCAAAAGAACCCTCACTGTACCGACTTGCCGCCCAGTTTTTAAATGGGAACCCGATGGCTGCGAACCACCCAGCTTCCTCGAAGGGGCGGTCAATGGCAGGCACGTTGGAGGAATAGTGGTGCGGCTTGGCGGCTGCTTCGTACCGCTGTGCCACGAGCCAGTCGTCATGGTGGTCCGAAAGGTCGTCAAAAAGATCCTCAGACACCCGTAAACTGATGATATTGCGAATCAGCGTCTGGTGCGTGTCAGCCAGCGTCAGACCGTCAAAGAAGGATTCCACCAATCACCCGCCCCTGGCCCGGTCTAGATAGGCCCGTACCATCAACAATCCGGCAAATCCCCACTCACGGACCACTTCCACGGGGGTTCGATTATCGAACGCGCGGTTACGCGTAGTCATCCATTGATAAGCCAAGTCCCTATCATGCGGGAAAAGCAATCGCAGATTCTTATGGATAGCGAGTAAATGACCAGCGCGTTCCAGCAAGTCCCTGTTTGTACCCAGAGGTTCGCCTTTGCGGTACCGACTGAGGGCGGCACGATTGTCGGCTGCCAAACCCAGCAAGGCAAGCTGATCTTCATTAACCACCATCCAGAGGTCGAAAGCCTTCATCAGCATTTTTGCCAGGACGGACCGGTCATGGACTTTGCTTTCTTTGTCTGTCGTGACCGCTGCTTGAGTCATGGTGCGCCTCCTATGCCATGAAATAATTATAACAATTTATGTTACCTTTGCAACAAGCTTTCTTTTTATCTGCGCCGCCTTCACCCAAAGAGGGCGAAATCTCCTTTGTTAGGGCTTAGGGTCCAATATATCCCCGAATCGATACCCAACTCCTTTTTCAGTTATCAGGTACTGTGGCATTCCCGGATCATCCTCAATTTTTTCTCGCAGTCGTTTGATGTATAAGCGTACATAGTGAGCCTGATCGCTACTATGTTCCCCCCACACTGCACTGAGTATGCGTTGATATGACAAAACGCGTCCTTGGTTCATGACAAACAGATGAAATAACTGATATTCCTTGGGTGTCATTGAGATGGGTACTCCGTTCTTGCAAACCGTATGGGCGAGATCATCCAGCTCCAGTGCTCCGATGACCCAATGAGAGCATTCGGCGGATGAATCTACAGGACGCCGCCGCAAATGGGCGCGTAGGCGGGCCAGCAATTCGCCAATGGTAAACGGTTTGGTCAGGTAATCGTCTGCGCCGCTATCGAGTGCCTGTATCTTGTCAGCCTCGCTTACGCGAGCAGAGATGATTATGATTAACGCCTGCTCCCCTTCGTGGACACGTAATTTTTGGATCATTCTCTGCCCATCGCCATCCGGTAAGCCAAGGTCCAGCAGAATCAGTGCGAAGGGCTGTTTACCTCGGATCTGTCTTTTTTCACATGCCTGCCAAGCACCTTTCAGTGTAGTTTCCCAGTGCAGGTTATACCCTGGTTCGCGGTTCAGTGCCGCCTGTAGAAACTCGCCAATACCTGCATCATCCTCTACTAGTAAAACGTCTAGATCGTCCTCCAGAGGTATGTTCGTCATGGCTTAATCTCCCTCCGAAGGCATAGGTGGTTCAATTTCACGGGGGACAGCAAAACAAAACACTGCGCCGCGTACTACCACACGATTACGCACCCAAATACGACCGCAATGCAGATCAATAATTGCCGCGCAAATTGCTAAACCTAACCCACTACCACCCAGTCCAACCGGCGGCTTAACCTGGCTGAAACGGGTAAAAATTTCCTCCTCTCTGCCGGATGGCACGCCAAATCCATGATCTATAATGCAAACAGTAATCTCGGTATCGTTCGTATAGGCTTCTAATTCAATAGTGCTGCCAGGCGGGCTATATTTGCAGGCATTTTCCAAGAGGTTACTGAACACTTGCTCCATGAGTTGTGGATCTACATGGAGCAGCGGCAGGTTTTTGGGTATTCGCTTCAAAAAGGGACGATCGGTGCATACGGTTTTAACCTGATCGCGCGCGATAACCAGTAAATCTTCTAGGGGAACCCATTCTTTTTTGATATTGATTTGTCCAGACTGCAACGCAGCCATATGCAGAATGCGGTCGACGGTATGCTCCATTTTCTCAGTTTGCACGCGGATATTCTCTAGGAGATCATACTCATCGGCAGTCAAACCCTGCGCGTTGCGTTGAAGTGTTGTCGCAGTGCCTAATACGCCAGCTAAAGGTGTTCTGAGGTCATGTGAGACGGCACCTAAAAGGGCGTTTTGTAATTGCTCGACCCGCAAACGAACTTCGGCTTCAGTGCGCTGGTTCGATGCCAGTGCAGAATCTAGTGCTACCGCGACGAGTCGCGCCACAGTGTCTAGATACCGCAACCAGTCCGTAGGAGCCTGGTGAAGCTCAAGATCCGATAACATCATGACCCCGAGTACACGCTGACCAGACAGCATAGGTATAAACAGTGCCGGGAGTTCTGTAAGTGTGTTAGTGCCCATCCCTGCATACTTTTTATTGAGAAAGCTCCACCGGGCAGCGGCTCTCAGATTACGCTGCGGAGCCTCCAGTTCGAGGGTAGATGATGACGGAAAGATCTGCAAAGGACCCTTGGGGTTATCGGCTGGCGGCAACCAGAACGAGACCACAATACTTAGGGTCTGATGCAACTTCTCAATACTGGTGTTCAGAACGCCCTCAACGCCCTTGGCACTACTGAGTTCCTGAACCAATTGATAGAGGTTGCGTGCTCGTCGCTCGCGTGTACGGGCCATGAGCTCTTGTTCCCGAGAACTCGCAACCAGTTGACTGATGAGTAAAATCAAAGAGAGGATGAGTGCAAAGTAGGCGAGTGATCCGAGAGTTGTTGGCAACCCTTGATCCAAACCAAACGAGTAGTAACAGAACATAGAGGTGATAAATGTAATGAGGGAAGGCCAGCGGCCATACTTCAATGCAGCACCCACTGCGCCGAGCATGTAGATCATAAAGATCCCGGCAAAACCCAAGTAATCGCCTAGAGACCAAGCTATGCCGCTTAAAGTGAATCCTAACAACCCGCTTATCACAAAAGAACGATTTCGTGTACGCCGCTGCATAGGCGTATTCATAATACCGAGGTATTGCTGATTTCGCAGGTGATTATCTTCGGAAATGGTTTTATTTGTCGGCAAAGGATGAATCACCACATCCATGTTACGCTCGCTATTCAGTAGATGTGCAGTGAGAGAGCCTGGCCACCACCAGAATAATTTACGCAACCCCGGCGATTGTCCCAGCATAATTTGGGTGACATCGCGTAATTGGGCATAGGCTATAATCTCTGCACCGATATTAACACCGGTCAGCCGAGTGGTTTCTGCTCCCAGACCCTCTGCAAGATGTAGGTGGCTCCATATCCATGCCTGGGTCTGAGGTTTCTGCAGCAAACCACGTGGGGTGTCTACATGAACCACTAGCCATTCAGCTCGTTGTGCGGTTGCTAAATGATAAGCCGCTCGTACCAAATGCTCATCTTCTGGACGACCGCTCACAGCTACCAGCAAGCGATCCCTGCTGCCACTACGCCGCTCCTCTTCCGAATTTTGTTTATGGAACTGTCGTAATTCCAGATCAACGCGATCAGCTACCAACCGCAATGCCAGTTGTCTTAAGGCAATCAGATTCCCTTTACGAAAAAAGTGCATCATCGCCCGCTGACTGCGCTCTCCCAGGTAAACCTTTCCTTCTTTGAGTCGCTGTAGGAGATCCTCGTCGCTGATATCAATCAGGATCACTTCATCTGCCTGTTGAATGATATGATCCGGTAGGGTCTCTTGAACCTTTATCCCAGTAATCTGTTGGACGACCTCATGCACGCTTTCTAGGTGTTGAACATTCACAGTGGTTGCTACGGAAAGACCTGCGTCCAACAACTCATCCATATCCTGCCAACGCTTCTTGTGGCGAGAGCCGGGGGCATTACTGTGAGCCAGTTCGTCCAGTAGAAGCAGCTCGGGTCGGAAGGCAAGAGCGGCATCCAGATCAAATTCTTCTAGTACAACATGCTTGTAAGGAACGTGTTTCCGAGGCAATGTCGGTAAGGCATCGGCCAAGACTTGGGTTTCAGCGCGCTGATGCGTTTCGACAATGCCCACCAACACATTTGTTCCCTTGGCCAGCTCCTGTTGTCCGTAGCGCAGCATGGCGTAGGTTTTCCCGACGCCTGGGGCGGCACCCAAAAAAATTTTGAGGCGCCCACGCTGACGCGTCAGTTCCTCCTGCTGCACCTGTGCCAGTAAATTATCCGGGTCAGGTCTTCCGTCTTTACGATCTTCGGTGGGCATCTGCTATCACCAAGTACCAAGTACCATCATCCATAACGTATTTCCTTGTTGCCGCGCGTCACTGCACTTGAGCATAAGCCAAAGCACCGCCTTCACCAAGCGACTTATATCGACTTTATTAGTAATGTGCAGGATCAATTAAAAATGTGGTTTTATATGGAATTTATAGATGGTTTATATAGAATTTATAGATGTAATATTGCTAGCATCTCTGCGAAGTTATCATGATTTTATACGATGCATTAACGTATCATGAAGAAGGAGACTGGTATGGAATTTGTTTATCTACTTATCATTATTGGATTTTTCTTATCATCTCTAGGGGTTGTTGAATTATTAGATCGTTTGAGGAATATAAAATGAACGCTTTCGTGTGGATAGGCCTCGGATTGGGCGCCATGCTTTTCATTTATCTTTTGGTATTTCTGATCGCTCCGGAGCGGTTTCTATGATATCTACCACCATACTAACCGCCGTAGTCTTGTTGTTAACTATTCTCCTGGCCTGGCCTTTGGGACGCTATATGCACTGCGTCTATACGGGCGATCGATTCTGGGCGACACGGCTGATAGGTCCCGTGGAGCGTGGAATTTACCGCATCACCGGAATTTCTGCGAGTGAGGAAATGAGTTGGAAGCAATACGCCATCGCTTTGTTGGTTTTCAACCTGATCGGCGGTGTTTTTCTTTATGTCCTATTGTTGGCGCAAGGCGCGCTACCCTTAAATCCCCTCAATTTTACTGGGGTTCATAGTGGATCTGCATTTAATACTGCAGTGAGCTTTATCACAAATACCAACTGGCAGGACTACTCAGGTGGCTCAACCATGAGCTATCTCTCGCAGATGCTGGGCCTAACTGTGCAAAATTTCTTCTCGGCAGCAACGGGTATTACCATCGTTCTGCCTATCATTCGCGCTATCGTTCGTCATAAAACGAAGGATCTCGGAAATTTCTGGGTCGATATGACGCGCACCGTTCTCTATGTACTGCTTCCCTTGTCTGCACTTTTTGCGCTGATCCTTATGGAACAGGGTGTAGTACAAACGCTGACAGGGATGGTGCGTGCTGATCTCATCGCCCCATTTGTGTCCGGGGGCAAGACTGTTTTTCATCAGATGATTCATTTGGGACCGGTCGCATCGCAAGAGGCTATCATGATGCTGGGTAATAATGGGGGTGGCTTTTTCAACATGAATGATGCCCATCCTTTCGAAAATCCCACAGGTTTTACCAACTTCCTTGAAACAATAGCCATGATTTTGATTCCCACTGCTCTAGTATTCATGTTTGGGCATATTACCAAGGCCAGACGTACGGCATGGGCTATTTTAATCTCTATGCTGGTGCTATTTATTCCACTGACCCTCGTTAGCCAGCACTATGAACTGGCTGGGAATCCCTTGTTTACCCAATTGGGAATTTCTCATGCCAACACCGCCAGTCTCGCTGGTGGTGGAAATATGGAGGGGGTGGAAGATCGTATCGGTGCGGGTGCAACTGCGCTGTTTGCAACGGTGGCTACCGCGACCTCTACGGGCGCCGCTGACGGTGCCTACGATTCACTGATGCCGTTGTCTGGAGGCATAAATCTTTTCTTAATGCAGTTGGGTGAAGTCGTTTTTGGCGGTGTCGGTTCCGGACTTGCCACGTTCCTCGCTTTCATGATTTTTGCGGTTTTTCTCGGGGGCCTTATGGTGGGACGCACGCCAGAGTTTCTTGGCAAGAAGATTGAATCCTTTGAAATAAAAATGACCTCATTATCCATTCTGGTTATGCCACTGCTGGTGTTGATCGGTACGGCTCTCGCTGTCACTACGGTGGCGGGTCGGGCTGGTGTCTTCAATCCTGGAGCGCACGGTTTCAGCGAGGTGCTCTATGCCGTGACAAGCCCTGCCAACAATAATGGCAGTGCGTTCGGTGGTCTGAGTAGCGACACTCAATTCTATAACCTACTCACCGGCATGTGTATATTGCTGGGCCGGTATTGGACCTATCTGCCCTTGCTGGCGTTAGCAGGTGCCTTGGTCGAGAAAAAGAAAATCCCGGTAGGATCGGGAACGCTGACGACATATACGCCAATTTTCATTGGCCTGACGGTTGGCGTCATTCTTCTGGTCGGCGCGCTCAACTTTTTCCCAGCCCTAGCCTTGGGTCCTATTGCAGAGCAATTAGCACCCATCAGCACTCTGACTCACTAAGGAATCATATCCATGGAACCTACCCATCCTAAACGTACGGCATCTCCCATTCACTGGAAAGATCAGAGTCGTGGTGCACTGTGGGACAGCTTCAACATGCTCTCCCCGGGTCGTCAGTTGCGTAATCCGGTGATGTTTGTCGTCTACGTCGGCTCTTGGCTATTGCTGGCCCTCTTTTTTCACGATCTGATCGTGCATAACCATGAAGCGCTTTTTACCGGTGTGATCGACCTCTGGCTCTGGCTCACACTGATTTTTGCTAATTTTGCCGAAGCGCTGGCCGAGCGTCAGGGGACCGCTCAGGCTAACAGTTTGCGACAGAGTAGACAGGAGGTTATGGCAAAAAAATTGCCAAAACCGACGCGCGAGGCGAGCTACAAGGAGGTTCCCGGTGCCAGCCTGCGCAGCGGTGACTTTGTCCTGATAGAAGCGGGAGATCTCGTGCCCACGGACGGTGAGGCGGTGGCGGGAGTCGCAGCCGTCGACGAAAGCGCCATCACCGGCGAGAGCGCGCCTGTCATCCGCGAAAGTGGTGGCGATCGTAGCGCGATCACCGGCGGAACCCGGGTAATCTCGGACTGGCTCATCATCCGGGTAACGCAGGAAGCAGGACACACCTTCCTCGATAAAATGATCGCTATGGTGGAGGGGGCTTCGCGGCGCAAAACTCCCAATGAAATCGCTCTGAGCATCCTGTTGGTCGTTTTGACGCTGGTTTTTCTAGTCGTGACTATCACCATTTACCCGTTTTCTTGGTATAGCGTGCATTACGCCAGTCACTCGGGCTCGGTGATCAGTCTGACGGTTCTGGTCGCCTTGCTGGTCTGCCTGATTCCCACCACCATCGGGGCTTTATTACCCGCTATCGGCATCGCCGGCATCGTACGGTTGTTGCAATCTAATGTGGTGGCGACTTCTGGGCGCGCCATTGAGGCTGCGGGTGATGTGGATGTGCTGCTTCTCGATAAAACCGGCACCATTACCTATGGCAATCGTTCTGCAGTGGCGTTTTATCCGGTTTTGGCGGCCACCCAAGAAGCTCTCGCGCAGGCGGCCCGCCGTGCCTCTTTGGCCGATGAGACCCCTGAAGGCAAAAGTATCGTGGCACTCGCCGATAAAAATCACCCTCAAAATCGGGAAACTTTGCCACCCGCAGCCCAATTGATCCCCTTTACCGCCGAAACGCGCATGAGTGGAGTCGACTGGGACGGGCAGCAGTTGCGTAAGGGATCTCCTGACGCCATGAGGTCATGGGTACAGTCACTGGGCGGAAATTGGCCATCGGAATTAGATGTCGAGGTGCAAAAAATCGCGAGTAGCGGGGCGACACCACTGGTTGTATGTTCTGGTGCTGAGGTGTTGGGGGCTATTGAGTTACGAGATATCGTTAAAGCCGACATCAAATCCCGCTTCGCTGAATTACGAGACATGGGTATTCGCACCGTCATGGTGACTGGTGACAATCCGTTGACGGCTGCCGCCATTGCTGCTGAAGCGGGGGTTGACGATTATCTCGCGGAAGCCAAGCCGGAAACTAAGCTTGCTCGCATCCGGGAGTACCAGAATGAAGGCTATATGGTCGCGATGACTGGCGACGGTACAAACGATTCTCCAGCTCTAGCCCAAGCGGATGTCGGCCTCTGCATGGCCAGTGGTACCCAAGCGGCACGAGAGGCTTCCAACATGGTGGACATGGACTCCAATCCCACCAAATTGTTGGAGATCGTTCAGATCGGCAAGCAACTGCTGATGACGCGTGGCGCTCTCACTACCTTCAGTGTGGCAAACGATGTGGCCAAATACTTCGCTATTATCCCGGCTGCGTTCGTGTCTACATATCCCCAATTGAGCGCACTGAACATCATGGACTTGAGCTCACCTACCCATGCCATCATGGCCGCAGTCATATTTAACGCCCTTGTCATTCCCTTCCTGATTCCATTGGCACTCAAAGGCATCAAATTTCGTGCCGACTCTGCACAGCACATTCTTCGCCGCAATGTGTGGATCTATGGATTAGGGGGCATTATTACCCCGTTTATCTTTATCAAACTGATAGACATGCTGCTGGTTGTACTATAGGAGATGACGACATGATCAAAGAGATAAAAACTGCCCTGTTGTTATTCTTGGTTCTGGCCGTGTTAACCGGCCTTGCTTATCCCTTGGCCATGACGGCTATCGGTCAAGTCGTGTTTCCTCATCAGGTCAACGGTTCGCTCATTCGCCAGCAGGGGAAGGTCGTAGGATCTAGCCTCATCGGCCAGTATTTCCGTGAACCGCAGTACTTCTGGAGCCGTCCTTCGGCGACTTCACCAGTGCCTTATAATGCAGCAGGGTCTGGAGCTTCCAATCTAGGTCCCAATAATCCTGTTCTGGCACAGCACTTGGCGGATCGAGTCAAGACCCTCAAAGCAGCAGATCCCGCCGAGAAAGGTCCTGTTCCGGTAGATCTTGTGACATCCTCAGCGAGTGGACTTGATCCCGACATTAGTATTGCGGCGGCACTTTATCAGATCCCACGCATTGCGCAGGCCGGGGGTATTGATGCCGTAACACTGCGCCATTTGGTTAAGCAAAATACGACAGAATCGCTGCTGGGATTCATAGGTGAACCCGTAGTTAACGTGGTGAAACTCAACCTCGCGTTGCATAAACGGTATATCCAAACACCCCAAGTACTAAAATCTCCGGTAGCGGAACCAGAATCGTGAAGGGTTTCTAGGTAGGCGCATCCTCGCCGCTGAATGGGCAGGTTACCACTGGGCGCTGCAACACCAGAATGCTACCGCTGATGAGGTTGTCAGCGCCAGTGAAGCCTATTTTCCCGAACACATGTCTGGTGTACTGGTTTATGCATTTGAGCGTGGTTGGGCGATGGCGCGCGAGGGGAAGATGCCACAGTCTCCATCAATGCCAGCGCCGTGACCTGCTCAGAAAAACTGTTTGCTATCTACTGGTAAGGGGTGGCAGAAGCTCTTTGTCCTTAGCGCGGGCTCTAAATCACTCCTCAGCAGCACCCAACGTGATAACCAACTATCTGTATATCATCATAAAATTTCTATGTGATTGTTTTCACATTGAAGATGATTTTTATTGTCCTGGAGATGCCCTTTTATAGAAGACAACAGTCGTTGATTTTTTTCATACATGGTCTCACAAGGTCAAGCAAACCGCCTCTATTATTTATATAATTTTCTATCCTGTGTTATAAATTACATATTTTACAATTAAATATACAAACATTATATGTAATTTTTATGGAAATTATAGATAATTATCGCCTATATTTACAATTGATGACGTAACAAAGTATTCCTTGATGAATGGAGTGTGCAATAGATATGAATATTTTAGGTACAAGAATTATGCAATCCGCAGTGCCTAGCCGCTCAATATTACAGAAGAGGGCTCAGCGCTGGGTTATCAAGATCGGCAGTAGCCTGCTGACCCAAGAAGGACAGCGCTTGGATTTGTCTGCCATAGAGAATTTTGTACAGCAAATACTGCAGCTTCGCGCCGAAGGCATTGAGGTCGTGTTGGTTTCCTCAGGTTCCGTCAGTACCGGAAAATGTCACCTAGGGTGGAAGCAAAAGAAAACCACAGCCGAAGAACGTCAAGTGGCGGCTAGTGTGGGTCAATCCGCGCTGATTCATGCTTATGAGAATTTCTTGACCAAGAATGGAAAGCATTGCGGGCAGATGCTACTGACGCGTGACAACTTCAGAGATCGAAAGCGTCTCAAGAAGACCCGCTCCACCATTGACGTGCTTCTGAAGATGCAGACGTTACCCATAATCAATGAAAACGATGCGATCTCTGACTCAGATAATAGCCTAGGTAATAACGACTATTTAGCCGCATTAGTCAGTAATGTCTGGCATGCCGACATAATGGTATTACTGACCGACCAATCGGGGCTATTTACAGCCGACCCACGTGCTCAGCCTAATGCCGAAATGATCATGGAAGGCATGGCGGGCGATCCACGATATGAGCGTATGGCTGGAGGAAGTAGCACTATGGGTACCGGTGGTATGCTTACCAAAATACACGCCGCCAGCCATGCGGCACGCTCAGGTTCAGCCACGCTTATTGCCGATGGGCGAATTCACAATGTGCTCATGCGGTTACGTAAAGGTGAAATTTTAGGAACGTTTCTACGATCCAAGAAGTTCGACCAGAAATTGTACAGAGAGGCTTGGGCTCATCTTCAAATTCACAACGGTCAGGCATTGTATTATGGTGGTAAGTAGGCTGTGTACGACACCTGTTCCATATCAGTTAGGATGAGTTTGTCCTAAAATTTTGAAATCTAAAAATTTTAACTTGTTGTTTTATATGGTGGGAACGGCGGGATTCGAACCCGCGACCCACGGCTTAAAAGGCCACAAACAGCGCAAAATCATGCTTTTTGAAAAATCAGCGTTTTTATTAAATATTGTAAATCAGTATGTTATAAATTGTATTTACTCACGTCTACCTAGGTTTACCCCGCTTTCTCGCTGGTTAGTGCAGCGTATTTGCAGCGCAGAATGCAGCGCTGCACCACGATAACCTGTGGTTACTTAAGATCTAAAACACTACATATTGTGTCAAAGGCCTTGGAACTTTCTGCGGGATGGGGTATCTTAAGGACTGCCCTAGCTGTTCTTCCCGCGCCTTGGAACAGCTGAGGGCAAATCGGAAAGACTGAGCGCGGAAAGAATCAGCAGGGGCTTTTTTATGACAACATCGACAGCACCGCATTTTCAAAACGCCAAAACTCCGCATTGGCTCATCGCACTTATCAGCGTTTTCCTCCGGGATCTGATTGGCCTCATCACCGTAGGCCCCTTCAAAGAGTTTTTCGGCTCTGGCTATCAACCTTCCGCGCGCGCAATCACCGCCAAGCAAAATGCCATTCACGCAACAGAACCCGCAGCAAGGGCGTTTACGACAGCGCTACACCGGTTTGTTGCTTTGAATCCTTGGGTCCACCGGACTCCCCATACCGCAGGCCGTCAAAACCCTGCCCGCCGCAACTCCAGTGCCACAGGTCGTCAAGGTCATGCCCGCCGCAGACCGGCCCGAAAAACCGCAAGCTCAGGATCGCGCGGCGGCGATGATGGAGACGGCGGTGCCGATGGCGGCGGAGAACCGCCCCACCGAATAAGCTTTAACCCAACACAAGGATCTGTCGGGGGTGCCGCATGAGCACACCCGCACCGAGTTCACAGCCAAAAAACCGCTTCCAACCATCCAGATCCAGCACCGATGCTGATCTGCGCCTCTACAGCTACGCGGACGTAGCGCAGCTATTATCCTGCGCCCCGCAGACCATCTATAACGGCGTTTCCTCTGGACGATTCCCGCGCCCGCTAAAAACAGGCGTTGGTCTCCGCTTCACGGCGGCGATGATCCAGCAAATTATTGTCGGTGATCCGCCACCCGTACCGGCACAACCATCACCACCGGTCAAACGCTCCAGAGGGCGTCCCAGAATCGCCGCTCAAGCATCGACAGCACGGTCAATGGGCGGTGCCGCGTGAGCCGCCCTTCCAAGAAGCATCGTCTAGCAAAACAACAGCGAAAAAAAAGAAGCAAGGCCCAAAAAACACGGGCTGGGCAAGCGCCGAAGCGCCGACAGGCCCGCGTGGGCGATGCGTGTTTGCCGCAGGAGTCCGCCCCTGTCCTAGACGGCGATAACACACAAACAGACAGGAGTGCTACCACCTCCGCGCTTCTCAGCACCCGCCAGTCCACCGCTGCCCGTCGCTGGCAGGCAGCTTCTCCGGTTACGGAAACGCAGCTCGTAGAAATTCTCGGGTGTCCACCGGAACTGGCCCAGTTCATGACACTGCCTATCCACGCTCCCCGTCTGGATTCCAGGAAACGACGCGGTAAAGCGGCGCTCATCTGGCCCTACAAAACCCGCCAAGTCGGTGGCGAGATGGCGTTATCCGCTATTTATCGGCACACGCAAGGGCAAATTGATCAGGATTTTGTCGGCGCCCTCGAAGCCACCTGCACTTCCCAGCGGATACAGGATACCGCGCTGTTCACTATCCAGGGCAACGCCAACGCTCCGGGCAAAAGTCCGTATACGATTTTCCTGGTGGCCAGCCCGCTGGATGCCCTAGCGGTCCATCGGATCAGCCCGGGTGCAGACGTGTATGCCCTCGCAACCCCCCGTATTCCTCAATGGCTCATCCACGAATGGACCCATTCCGGAAAGAACCGGATGATCATCATCGGACAGACCGATGCTGACGTGGCGATCATTCAAGGTCTCGTTCAAAATGCGGGCTGGTATGGCATGATCCAGCAATCTGCCGTGGATACCCTGCTGCCCGATGCCTCAGTGGGTCCGGTCCAGCCCATTCCGAATCGCACCCCCGCCTGGGCGGCGCTCTGCAACCACGGGGAGGTCGGCCTTAAGCAGCATTTATCCGATACCACCATCACCGTCTATAAACCCGATCGGACCCCGTCCGACCATGGCGTGGTTACGCCGAGCCGTCCGGTCCAACGCTTCCTCCAAACCGCTAAAAAACTTGGGTTAAGCCGGACCGATCGCGAGCACTGGTTCAGTAATCTGGAAGCATCCAGTGCCGCGCTGGAAGCGAGTCTCCGTCAGTCCACGCAGCAGCACGTCGCCGGGATTATCTCCCAACCGGGACAAGGCAAAACACACGCCACGCTCACCCATATGCTGGATGAGGATTCCCCCCAAATTCTGGTCACACCTACCGTGGATCTCGCCAAAGAAGCGTATGAAAAAATCATGGCGATGAAGCCCGCCGATTGCACGCGCACGATTCGGCTGCATGAACCGCGAGGACCGGATAACTGTGCCCGTTATGCCAAGGTGACACTGCTGCAAGACGCCAATCGCGGGCCTTATGCGCTCGCCTGCAAAATGGCGGATCTGGATAACAGTATTCCAGGAGACTGTGAGCATGCCCAAAACTGTGGCTACCTGCAGGGCTTGCGTCTGGATTCTCACGCGGATATTGGCATTGCCTGCCAGGCCGCCCTGAACAGTGACAGCAGTCTGCTGAACTATACACCCGAACCCATCCGGGATCCTGAAACCGGTGAATGGGAAAGCGGGGATACGATCCAACGTCGGATCAAGGTGGATGAAGAAACGCCCACAGCCGTCCCACTGAAACTCACACATCAGCATCTCGGTGAAAATATCCGCACCCTGATTCACTGGCTCGGCAAGCCGGCTTGGCTCCGTGCTCGCATCAAGGGCGCGATGGGGGAGGCATTCACCGAAGCGTCATTGAACGAAAGTGTGGCGGCCTACAAAGTGTTTCAGGAGGCCCTGAGCGCCATGAATACGGAGTACAGCCGTTGGAGCATTCCGGAAAAATCCCAAACGCCGGTAGCGATTCGGATGTCTGGGGTCTGGCGTGATCTTGCGGATGCCTACCGAAAGTTGCCCAAGGCACTGACACTCATGGATGGTTCGACACTCGCCGAACGACCCGTTCTCCATAATGGCGAAGAGGCACCTCTCATCCCGAAACAATGGCTGGCGGCGCTGGTTGAAGCCCTGAAGGCCGATATGGTTTGGATATACAAAAGCAATCTGGTCATCGGTAAGGAGGGCGGCCTCTGGAAGAACTTCCTGGAGCAGGGCGGCTTATACATGGACGCTTCTATGGGGCTTATCCAGAAGCAGATCATCACGCACCAGAAGAACGGTGCCGTGTACACTGTTCCGGTGCACCAGCCTTACCTGAACGTGATCCAAGTCCTGGACGGGCAGCAGCATGGTAAAGCCGCTCTGAAGGGGCATGCCCTACCCGGTGAGCTCCAGCGCTTGATGCGCCTGTGGAAACCAATGATCACGGCGCATGGCCACGGCGCTGTGGCCGGACTGACGCACAAAGCGCTCCATGATCTGGCAACGGCGATCTTTTTGCGCGACCAGCCGGATCCCGACCTAGTCATCCAGAAGGCGCTATCGGCACTGGGAAAAAAGAACCGCCAGCCCGGTAGTAAAGACTGGCAAATCATCCTGGGTAAGCTAGGAATGGCCGATGATCCCGCGAAGGCCCGTACCCAGTACGACATCACGGTGGATGATGCCTGGCTGTTGGGGCACTGGGGGAAAGATGATCGTGGACACAATCGCTGGGAGAAGGTAACAGCCGGATTTTGCTGGGGGGTGCCTTTGAATCCGCCAGACCAGTATCAGATTGAATATGCCATTCAACGGGTCATCTTGGCGCGCCAAGGGATATCTTGGCCAGAGTGGGATGGTTCAGTAACCCGCCATCAGGTAATCCAGACCAATGGCGGAGAAAGACAAATCACCACCAGCTTTCCGCTCCCTACCGTGCCCGAAGCCCGGGCTTTTGTGCTCGATTTGGTCAATGCCCAGATTGCCCAAGGCATCGGCAGGTGGCGCGGTGTGCGCCGGACGGCCGAAAACCCGATAGACATTCATTTATTCATGGGGGATTTTCCGGTCGCTGCCGTCGGCCACGACCATATGTTACCGAACCTTGAATACGTGACCGATCTGGAGAGCACCCTAGTTAAAAAGGCCACAAAAGAAGTTTCTGTCCTGATAGCAGTGACGCAGTCGCCAGACAATGCGCGCATCGTGATGGAAGCGATCCGTGAGGCGGTACACCAGAGTTTTGGCTTTGACCCCGGTAGTCGGCTTGGACGGCGGGTAACGCGGTCGATTAAAAACAAGCTCGCTGACTATGCCCGGGAGCACCACCTCTCCCTGAAAGAAGCGGCTCAGGCGCTGGTACGGAAGATCGCCACTTTTTTGCCCGATCCACGCGCATACCCCACGGCGACCGACCACTATACGGATCGTCTCCTGAATCGTGCCCACTGGTGCCGAATCTTCATGGGTACGGGGCCATGGGCTGATGCCGCACTGAATGTGCTGCATATGCTCTATGAGGCCACGTTCATCCCGCAACCACCAGAAGCGCCCCCCGGCTAGGCTGCCACAATCCCCCGACTAGAGAAAAAATGTTCCGGTGCCTACCGGAGAATGTTCTGTGCCTGCTGCACAGAAAAACGGCCCAGAATGACGGCTGAGTGGCCACTTCCGATATTTTTGGAGTGGATAAGCGCTAAGTTGGGAGCTATGTGGAGTCTGTGACCATCCATCTGGAATGCCGGTGTGTGGATTTTAGGGAAAAAGAAGGGTTTTGAGTCATCTGGGTGCCATCCATAAACACCCCCATCTCAAGGCCTAATATTAAAAAAAGGGGGACGGGAGAGGGGTGTTTATTTTCTCTTTCCCCTCATTGTGTTATACGCCAATGGCGTATAAGATACGAAATATGGAATTTATCGAAACCTCAATATTCACTTCGGGAAACCGCTTTGTTGCGCGAATTTGTGAAGGAGCTATGACGATGGAAAAAGCATTATTCGATGACCTGGTGCAAAGTCTTAAAGAAGCCAAGGCGATTGCTCGTGAGGAAGTACCAGCATCGCGCCGGATCAAAGTGACACCGCCGGATGCAAAGGCAGTACGTGAGCAAATCGGACTATCACAAAACGAATTTGCTCAGTTGATGCAGGTCAGCATTAAGACCTTGCAAAATTGGGAACAGCATCGCCGCAATCCGACGGGTCCCGCCGCCGCTTTGCTCAAGATCATGCGGACTGCCCCGGATGTAGCACTCAAGACGCTGCAGGCCTGATTCTCGAACCTAATCATGCAGCGCCGGATGGTCCGCTAAACTGAATAGAAGATGGACGATATCCTCTATCCCGAAGGTGCTGCAAGACTGATCTGGGGCATTGATAGGATCTGAGACCATTAATCATGAGGAGTAGAGCGCGAAATGTCTGAGCAGCGACAAGTGGGAAAACCCCGCAATATCTGGATACCGGCCCAAACCCCCGCAGACTTTTCCGCGAATCTGGCGAGAGCCGATCTGCTACAGCGAGAGGCGGCCAAGTTATGCCCGGCCATTCGCAAACCCCGTACCCCCGGATCGCCCCGAGTGCAACGGTTCAGTACATTTGAACAAATGAATACTGAACAGGAAAACGCCAAAGCCGAATTTATGGCTTGGTTAAGCCGACAAAGGAAAGCACATGGTGGATAACCCGGAACCATCAAGAGCCGCCACGAAAGCCGATATGCTGCTACTCATCGATGCGCTGGAAGAACGCGGTGTGGACTACATCCTGATCGGTGGTCACGCCCTTCAGCTACACGGTTATATGCGTGCCACGGAGGATATTGATTTCCTATTGCCTCTGGATGCGGTGAACGGCCGGAAGGTAATTGACGCGCTTTCCGTGCTCCCGGATAAAGCGGCACTGGAAATGGATGCTCAGTGGTTTGCAGAGGGCGAGAATATCCGAGTAAACGATGCAATCATCGTAGATCTTCTTTTTGTGGCTGCCAATGGGGAAACCTATCAAAGTCTTACCCCCTATATCCTGAACACCGAAATAGACGGACATGCAATCAGGACGCTGAATCTGGAAGGATTGTTAAAAACGAAAGTCAGCACCAGGGAAAAGGATATTGCGGACCATCGCGTGCTCTCCGCCGCGATAAGTCGTATCCAGGAAGAAAAGACGCTCGATCGCGTCCGACGCCCACGAGGCACCCAGAAAGACGATCTGGAACGATAGCGGCTTCATGCCGCTGAATCCGTAAGTGCAAAATAGTTTTTTACGGCCTGAATATCATCGCTCACCATTCTACTTCTAGCGCCATAACCATGTTCGACGCTAATGCGAATATGTTGACGGATATGGCAGTTAGTGCCATGATTAATTTTATTTTTGTTATTTTATGGGCTATCGTGGAGAACGAGATGCCGACGGCTAATACCATCACCAAGGAAGACGTCAAACTCTACGTTGCAGCACTCGCGCAGCAGCATGGTGTTGTATACTCGAAAACCGGCAATGACGCCTTGGCAGAAATTATCACGCGTCTGGCCGACGACGTGCGCTCCGACGGGACGGAAGACCTGCTGGTTGCGCTCAAACGGGCCAATGTGATTAACGGCCCCACGATGGTGGATCTTCTCGGGAAATACTTGGATCAGTGCCCCCATGTTTGATCCGTTTCACGACTTCGATGTGCGAAGATACCTTCGAAACATCCTCTCCGATCCATCTGTCGCCGAAAAATATCGACGGTATGAAGCTCAGCGCGGATACGCCTATCGCGATACGGTGATTAAGGACCAAATTGGTTGTGACCACCGCGCCCTGAATGCTTGCCCATATCGGCAAGCAGGGTGAATCAAGACGCTGTTTGCTTTGACCGTTTCTTTCGCATGTATTCCCGCATGTACGCGCGATATTCATCAGGATTTTGCGCACGATGTTTCTGAACCCGCGCCTTTGTCTGCTCCCGCACCTTATCTACATTTCGCGCTTCCCACCCCGCCGCACGCCGTGACCCAGACTGGCTGTTAGTAGCGGGCGATGCTGGAGATTCGTTGTTAGTAACGGGCGCGCGCGCTGCGATGCGCGTTTCCCATTGCTTAACTTCCGCATCGATTTTGTCCACAATCGCGTCGATCTGCCCTGCGACTCGAAGCGTGCGCCACTCGCTTAGCCTGGCCTCCACGGTCTTGGACAGAAAATAATCCCGCGCCACGTTCAGCCGTTGCATGGCTTCATGATCCCCGCCACGGTCGGGGTGCCACCGCGACGCGAGCGCTCGAAAGGCGCGCTTAACTTCGTCTTCAGAGCAGCTTGGCTCCACATTCAACAGATAGAACGCCTCAACGATATTCATGCTAACCCCTGATAATGTTCCGTTACTAACATTATAACATCACGCCCGTTACTAACAAACCAAAATAGACGTTCCGTTAACTAACATATGGGATTACAGCATCGCCTAAAGCTTCGGTATGGATTGTGGTGATAGGGAAAGCGGAAAGAGGCCGTGACAATGCCCGCTTCTCGGTCTAGCCTATAGGACATCTTTGCCAGCAGTCGAGATGATGGCGCTTTTTCTGGTCAGTAAATGGAGGGGCTGGGCTCAATCGGACCCGATAAACAGGACTTAAATATCTGCTTAAATTATCACATTTGATTAACTGTTATTATTAAATAACAATAATTATAATGTTTTTTAATGTGCCTCAACAATTCACATAACAAGCTGTATTTAATGGGTTTCAATGAATAGTCACCATCAGGAAATTTCGCTAATTAAAATCTGTAAATCAATAACTTTTTACATTAATATTATTAAACAAGAAAGATCTAGACCGTGAGTGACTCAGAACTCAGAACCGATTTTAAGCGAGTGACCGGAATCATTGCCTCAAAAAAGCGCCATCATCTCGACAGTCAGCCCCTCTCTTCCTTCATCCTTTTACCTTCCTGCCGGGCTTCTTTACCTTTGGGGGTGCGCTCAATCATGGCAAGGTGCTTCGCCATGTCGAGGGTGAGGTGGTATTCCTTAGAGGGGCGACCGCCTTGGGGGTTTTCCCCGATTTCGGGAAAAGCTATAACGTCCTGATTTTCCACTAATCCCAGTTGTTTAATGCGGTCTGTTATCCATGTACCGAAGACTTTACCCACTTCCAGAAAGGCATGCAGGCCCCGGTGTCAGGGTAGATACCGCAGGTCGCGGGCATTGCATGTGGGCTGATCTTCGTTGTGAATGATTGTGTTCACTATTTCAACAGGAATCAGTTGGTTATCTGCATTCATGATGTTTTCTCCTAGTTGGAGAGCGAAATTGCTCCCCAACTAGTAATGACCATCGGGGACCTGTTTGTGGTGTCAGGTGCAAACATAGCCATCTGGTGCATGTGGGGGTTTCGTCCTGGGGATGAACGTGCTCTTGCGGTCATATGCCTGGAGTACTCCATCGCTGATGTAGGTTTGGCGGGCCTGTTCGAGTTCTGCTACCAGGTCAGGTTCCACTTTGTAATATTCCAGCAAACCCTCCTCAGCGAGGTATGGCAGGATTGCAGGAAACCACAGCGGTGGAATATCGTTATTCCCTATGGCGTCCCAGATTGCGCCATAACGTATTTTTTCCCGATGGGGTGCAGCGAGCTGATACAATCCAAAGGGATTGTTTGATGTTACGGGCGCCTGGTAGCGCAATTGCTTGATGAACCGATCTGTGCCTGGTGAAAAAAGTTCGTTGTGCAAGTTCTGGAGGTTGACCTGCTTGACCGTTGATTGTTCCTCCGGCCTTGCAATGGTGCAAATAGGCAGGGGCAGCGTTTCCGGCAGTGCTTTCACATAATCGGTGAGATCATTTACTGGAATAGGTGCCGCTGGCTGATTTGAATCTGATCCGGGTACGGATGGCACGTTTTGACGGCTGTTAGCCACTTTCTCCTTGGGGCTTGGGTGGCTTGTCTCTTGAGGCGCTGGTGGCGTGCCCTTTGGGTCGGGCATGGGCGGCAGGTCTGTTGCGAGATTCCGCGCTTTTTTAACAATGCGCTTGGCAGTCGTTTTAGCGAAGCCACATTGCATCAGTTGCTGCACATGGGCGACGTCATCTATATGGGCCTTTCCGCTATTTGCCATCCTGCGCGCCATTAATTTTGCTATGGCTGTGCCGACGGAACGTTCAGCCACCACGCCCGGCTCACCATTTTTGTAGAGATCGCCGATTTTTGCGTCTATTTCAAAAATCTGGTGAATGGTCATCGCACCGTGTGTTTTTCTTTTCTCATTCATGATTTAGCTCCTAGGCCCCTGTTTGCGGGTCAAGAATTCGGTGACGGCATAGCCGCGTTCATCTATCAGTCGCGATATTTCACTAAAACGGCCAATGATGAGGGTCTTTGAGTGTGGTAAGGGCATGTGGTAAGGCGAGAAGCTCGGGTATCCTGGGGGGTTCTTTACAAACGCTTCCCGTCCCCGCATATCAATCCAGAGCGGAAAGCCAAAAACATCAGGCCGTGGCAACGCGGATTGATGGCAGGACATAGCGTTGAACTGCGGGGTCGGTAAGCCGATGACGAGACGCGGGCAACCACTAAAAATCGATGGGTGGTCTCTGAACCGATTGTTTAAGCCAATCGAAATGCGTCCATCGTCACCGATACAAAGTATGTCGTTCTCCTCCGGGAGGTACATGGAGATGGGCAGCGCGTCCAATGAAAAGCTCGCCGAGTCCCGGAGTTCTTGAAGGACGATGCGTTCACACTCGATGAAATACTGACGGGCTTCATGGCCTTTGGGCGTGCGCTCGATCATAGATAAGTGCTTCGCCATGTCGAGGGTGAGGTGGTATTCCTTCTTGGGTTGGCCGCGTCCTGAATACTCCCCCGTTTCGGTGAGTATTATAAAATCTTGATTTTCATCGAATCCCAGTTGCTCAATGCGGTCCTTGATCCATGTGGAGAAGTCCTTTCCCACTTCCAGAAAGGCATGAAGGTCGCGGGCATTGCATGTGGGCTGATTTTCGTTTTGGATGACCGTGTTCACTATTTCAATAGGAATCAGTTGGTTGTGTGCATTCATGATGGTTTCTCCTAGTTGGAGAGCGAAATTGCTCTCTACCTAGTAATGGCCATCGGGGACCTGTTTGTGGTCTGCTTGCCGATCTCTCTCGGTGTTCTTTCGGCTTTTGATGGGTCCACAATGAATGGCTGGTGATGGCCTTAAGGCTTGCTGATGGTCTTTTTGTGGCTCTACTGAACGGATGGTGGCAACGTAGTGATTGTCGATGGGGCTTTTTGTGCTTCGTTCATGTGCCGGATACGGTTTTTATAGCTCCTAAGTGGTCCATTGCAGGACTTTTCAACCGATACCCTGAACGCTTAGTGAGGGGCAGGGTAGGGGATGTGTAAACAGGGCACGGCTTCGCCGACCATGTTTAACATCCCACCTGATCAGGGCAAGCCCCGACACCCCGCCATTCCGCGCTTCGCTTGTCACAGCCATTATTTCTTGCCGTCCGGCGCCTTGTTCTTTCTGGTGGCAACTTAAACAGGTTGCCGATGGCCATTACCAGACAGGAGCCCCTATCTGGAGGTTGTACCGTGGCAAACCGGGAACCCACGACAGTTTTTGCGGTGCGTATGACAGCGCGTGAATTTGCGGCACTAGATAGTCTTTGCCTTGCGGCGGATCTGTCGCGAGCGCAGGTGATAAAACATCTGGTCTTGACCGCCGTTGACCCTATGAATAAGGCGCCAGACCTTTTGCTTGAGCAGCGACGGATTGGCAATCTACTCAAAGCCGTTTATGACATGAATCTATACACCGCCCAATCAAAGCAAGAATTGGAGACGTTGTTCAAATTTGCATTGGGTAACGCCTATCGCTTGGAAGCGATAATTCACCAGCACGAGCTGTTAATGGAACTGCCATGATTGGCAAAGTCGGTAAAAGCCGAACAGCAGCCAAGTCTGGCAGCAAAAGTCAGTTCGGGGACGTGGTCAATTATATTATCCGTGAAGCCGATGGTAAGGGCTGCGAAGTGCCTGACACAAAAATGGGCGTTCTGAATCTGCCGGGCAATTTCATCATTGATAAGGTCATGCGATAACCGGAGATTAAACAAGGCGTTGCGCGGGCGTTACTTTCCGCAATAAAATGAATCAGACACAACGCATCACCACGGTTAAAGATACGGACCGTACAGAGGGCGACATTCGCGCAAATCCTTTTATTTCTTGACGGACTCAGAGGTCGATAAGCACCTGCAACAGTTTATCATGGGTATAGATATGTACCAGATTGAGAAGGAGCACATAGCCCCTGCTTTAGTCGCGGCGAATAAACCACCAGGAAATAAAGCCACCAAGTAACAGCGCAACAGCGCTTCCTAGTATGGCGGTCACAACGCCGTCGCTGGAGATGGACGTCCCAACCCCGACTAATCCCCCTAATAGGGCCACGCCCAAAGCGCCGCCAGCCTGACGGCTGGTGTTATTGAAGGCTGAGGCGGCTCCCGACCTTTCCGGGGGCAGGGCACCAATGGCGGCAGCAACCAGAGCAGGCGTCGCTGCGGCCAAGCCTAGACCGATGATGAATAACGCAGAGAACATCAGTGCATCGTTTGCAAGTCGCGGAA
>JBAYRF010000010.1:0-81411 GCA_041676785.1 Acidithiobacillus sp.
ATCCATTTCTGATTCGATAGACCGCGCCCAAGCCTCGGCTTCTCGTTTTATCCTAAAAACCTTGGACTGGGTCGGGTAGCCTTTGCGCCTTACCTTGGCTTGCCAGCCAATCGTAATACCGTCCTGGTCGGTTTGTTCATAAAAACCGGCCATCACCGCACCGCCATCTGGACAATTCTGGACACGATACCCTCGCAACTTTAGCAATGAGTCACCTATATCGGTGACCCATTATCCTGCTCGCCAAAGCGCAATGTCCAGAAAATGTCCAGAAAAATGAAAAAGACACCTAGCCAACTACGCTAAGTGCCTGTTTTGTTTGGTGCGCTCGGACGGAGTCGAACCGCCGACCTACTGGTTCGTAGCCAGTTGCTCTATCCAGCTGAGCTACGAGCGCAACGAGTGCGTATTATAGCGGCTGCTTTGTCGGGGTCAAGACGTGGTCGTCGTTTTTGTCGCATCCTGCGCTTTCGCCATTTCCGCCTTGAGCTTGGCGAGATCATCATCCACGCCGCTGCTGGCGCGCACCTGATCCATCTCCTTATCGGTCTGGCTGCGGTTATCTAAGGGATCACTCAGCGCCCCAGATTCAATCAGACCGTCCATGGCGGTGGCTTTGGATTCCATCTGCTGGGTACGATCTTGCGCGCGCCGCATGGCCTCGCCAGCATCGTCCATGCCCTTGCCGATACCCGTCAGCGATTCCCCCGCCTTGACCTCGGCTTGGGCTGCCGTCATTTCGCTTTTGGTGACTTCTTTCTGGGTGCGGAACTGCTCAATGTGATCCTGCAACTTTTGCTCGTATTCCTGCAATTTCTGACACTGCGCCGATACCGCATCGTGGGCCTCCTTAAAACTGGCCAGCTTTTGCAACTCCGACTGCTTTTGGGTCAATTCAGCTCGGGCAAGATCTTCGCGGTTGGCACCCAGCGCGGTTTTGGCATCGGCATCGGCCTTGTCCGCCGCTTTTTGCGCCTGCGCCATCTGATTCTCTAGGGAAACCTTTTCAGTGACCACGTCAGCCAGATGCCGCTTGGTTTCCTGCAAATTGGCAATCATTTTTTCGTAAGACAAATCCAAAGACTCCGCCGGATCTTCCGCATTATTGAGAAAATGATTGATTTTTCCTTGAAGGATTTCTGAAGCGTGCTTAAATAAAGACATTATTTGACTCCTTGCGAGATCATCGCGATTTAATCATTCACCGGAATGACCAGTTGTGGGCTCAGGCCGTCGACCAACGCATCGGCGTTTTCCATCGCCTTAACGGCGGTACCCACGGCGAAAAATTCAATAATATGCGGCTTCCAATTATGGCTGCCTTCATGTAACTGAACGCCGGTAATACCGTCCGCCTGCGCCTCTTGCGCTTCATGTTGCATGCGTTCCATAGCGAGTTCACGGGCGTCGTACATGGCTTGCGTAAATTGTTCCATTTCCGTATTACGGCCAATATTACCCATGGATTTCAGCATGCCCTGATGCGCCACATGATAAACACAGGAGCCGAGGACCATTTCCATGGGCCGATAACCCGCCTGCAGCAGCATCCAAAAATCCTGACCGCTGAGATCGCTGGTAAAAGGCTTGCCACCCACGCCCTTAAAGCCCGAAGCGCCGCTGCGGTGGGCAACGGCGGTACCAATCGCCATAAACTCCAGAATGTCTTGGTCCCATTCCATACGTTTGACTTCTAGACGCACACCGACAATCCCATCGGCCTGCAACAAAATGGATTCCTGCTCCATGCGACTGATCGCCAACTCACGCGCCTGATACATCGCCTGAGAAAGAACGTCCATCTCCATGTTCTGATTCCAGTTTCCATACTGGATGCCCATGTGATAAATACAGGAACCGACGACCAGCCCCAAGGGTTCAAAATTGGCCTTGCGTACCATCACAAATTCATTCACCGACAAGTCTGAGGTGAATATACCCTCGTGACTGCCCTGCGAACGCAGCCCCTTCAGGCGTTCTACCGCATGGGGAGCAAGATGTTCTGAAGTATCCGTCATATCAAATCCTTTCTTGAAGTGGGAGCGCTGGTCAAAGGATGATCAGCCAAGGAAACCATAGTAATCAGTTCGTGTTGCGGGGGGTTTTTAGGGAGATAACTGATTGCAGTACCAATACTGATGTGGCGACAAAGAAAGCGCTCGGGATTATCTTGATCCGCCGCCACCCGAAACATCTGGGTATAACTGGTGTGCGCGAGCACCCCGGCAGCCATCCGCCGACCATCCTCCCGCAAATCGTAGAGTGCGCGACGGCGGACATTTTCCTGAAAAGCGGAAAGATCCGAGATTTCCATGTTTTGATAGCGGGCCGAAAACGGGGCCATCTGGTTGGCCTGATCGGCAACCGTCCCCATCCACGGCATATACCAGTCATAATTGGCACCAATCGCCACACCTACCGGCACCACACCATCTTCCAGCAAGCGCACAAATTCCAGAGCGGATACGGTGGCGACTACCGGTTCAGCGGCGGGCGGCAGCCCACGTATCCGAATGGCCGTACCGGTGACGCCATAATCCATATCCTCACCCTCGCCATGACGGACTTTCATCCGCACATCGACAATGGCATTAGCCCCCAGAGCCAGCGCTTCCAGACGCATACGCGCTACCGCCGTATGCCAGCCATCATAATGGCCTTGGGTCCAAGAATAACCAAAATGATACCAGCAGTTACCCGTGACCATACCGATGGGCTGCACGCCATGACTCCGCTGCAACAACAACTCGGAGGCTTTGGCAGTACTAATCCAAGGCAAGTGCCCCTGGCTGGTTTGCAACATACGGTTTTGCACAAAATTGGGGAGGCGGCGCTGGCGCAACGCTTGCTCCCATTCGGAATAGCGCTGTATTTCTTCGGGAGTTTGGGAGCGGACTACCCCCTTATTAGCCATTTGACCGAGATTTTCGACGGCACGTTCAGCATCTTGGGCAACTTCTTCAATGCCGTGTTTAATCTTGTCCCATATGGACATAAACCCTCCTTGAAATTACCCCATGAGAAAATCGTGCAAGGTACTACTGGCACCCTGCATGGCTCCGGAAAGATCATCCAAGTCTTTGACCAGACTTTCCAGCCAAGCCGCCAAGGGTAAATCTTCGTGTTTAAGGACCACACCACGCACGGTTTTTGCGCGTACCGTACTCAGGTGGGCGCCGTCGTGCTTCAGCAAATAATCATTATTATCGGTGTGAACCGTAATAGACTGCACATGACTGGTCTTGGCAAAAAAACCGTCTTTTTTTCTTTCGACCTCGACCAGTCCGGGCATATCGCCCTCCAGACGTGCCGCCAGACCTTCTACAAAAGCTTTCATATCGGTTTGTGCCCGCCGAATCCAGGCCGTACTCTGATCAAAATCTGTGCTCATGAAGGGCCTCCCGCCCTGTTTTGATGGATGCCTGAAATTGATGTCGGCAATCGTCGGCAATTAGGCACCAATCTGTAGACCCCAAACATTCACTTTAGTTCGCTTTGCGAATCAAGCCCGGATTTTTTGCGGCGATGCCAAATCGTCGCTTTCTTGGTGCAACCTTTGCAATTCCGCAAATTGCCGATACGTCGAGCAATCATTCAATAGGGTCCCATGATCCCCCACCGCAATGAGTTGCCCCTGATCCAGCACGGCAATTCGGGAGGCGTGAACAATCGTCGCCAAGCGATGCGCGGCCACCAGCGTGGTACGTTGTGCGGTTAAATTGGCCAAGGCTTCCTGAATCAGCCGCTCATTTTCGGCATCGAGGGCGCTGGTCGCCTCATCCAGAATCAGTACCCGAGGATTGCGTAAAATGGCTCGGGCAATGGCAATCCGCTGCCGCTGCCCACCCGAAAGCGTCACCCCTTTCTCCCCCACATGGGTTTGTAAGCCCTGTTCCAGGCGGTCGGAGAACTCATCCACCCGCGCAGCATGTACCGCCGCCCGGAGTGCGTGCAAATCGGCACCCGGTCGGGCCAGCAGGATATTCTCGGCAATACTCATGGAAAAAATCACCGGATGCTGGGGAACGACCGCCAATTGTTGACGCAAGCTGCGCAAAGGCATTTCGTCAATGGCTCGATGGTCCAGCAAAATGCGTCCTTCACTGGGTTGATAATGGCGCATCAGCAAAGCAAACACCGTACTTTTTCCGGCCCCCGAAGCCCCCACAAAAGCCACCGTTTCCCCCGGCGCCACATCCAGCGAAATCCCCGAAATCGCGGGCACCTCGGGTCGTGAAGGGTAGCGAAAGCCGACCTGCTCCAGAGTCAGGCGAGCGGGTTTCGCGGAGAACAGCACGGCAGATTCTGAGGTTTCCTCTGCTGTATCCGCTGACGTTCCCACTGCTGCTTCCGCTTTGGGCTGGGGCAGCTCGGTCACGCTGTGTTCCGGCTCCTGATCCAGCAGCGCCAGAAGCCGTTCCGTGGCTCCGGCCAGACGCGCCATACTGCCCCACAACTCGCCCAAAGACGCCAAGGAGGTCGCCGCCATCAACGCATACAGCAAAAAAGCCGCCAGCACGCCAATGCCCACATGCTGTTCTAGCACCGCCAGACCGCCCCAGTACAACATGGCACTCAAGGCTAAAAACACTAGGCCGCCGGTCAAAAAAGTAGACCAAGACTGGACCACTACCCGCGACCAAACCTGCCCCAGCAGCAAGCCAATGTCCTGCCGATAGCGGTTTTCCGTCTGAGGTTCCAGAGTCAGGGCCTGAA
The DNA here is from genome assembly GCA_041676785.1 of Acidithiobacillus sp. Lineage (GTDB taxonomy): Bacteria > Pseudomonadota > Gammaproteobacteria > Acidithiobacillales > Acidithiobacillaceae > Acidithiobacillus. The sequence continues at coordinate 4,717 of JBAYRF010000010.1, forward strand.
TCACCCGAATCCCATTGATGGATTCCTCGGTGTGCGCGCTGAGATCCGCCAGATAATCCTGCTCCCGGCGACTATATCCGCGCTGCAGACGCCCCGATTTGAGGTTTACCCACACCAGCAAGGGCAAAACAATAAGACCCGGAACGAGCAGTTGCGGCATGGTCGCCGTCATCAGCACCAGCGCTCCCACCAAAGTGATCCCACTTTGCAGACTGCGCCCCAGTACCCCTGTCAACCCGAAACGCAAAATCGTCACATCACTGCTCAGCCGAGAAATCACCTCGCCCGTCCGAAATGTTTCATAAAAAATAGCGGGCAAATGCAGGGCATGACTGAACACCGCCAAGCGTAAATCCGCCACCACCCCCTGTCCCAGCCAAGTCGCCAGGCCGTCGCGCAAGGCGCGCATGGTCACGGTAAACAGCCCCAAACCGAGCAAAGCGACACTGATCCACAACAGCGCCGAATAACTGTGAAACCCCTTATCGAGAATCCAGCGTGCGCCTTGGGGTAAAACCAGGCCGCTGGCCGCACTGAGCAGCATCGCCAGCAAATAAAAAAACAGTAATCCACGCCGGGAATGCAGAAAAGGTTTGAGCTTCAGCAATACCCAAAGATTTTTGTTGGTCGGACGTTGCCAAGGGTTTTGCGCCACGAATCACCTAGGGAGAGGTTTTAAACAATCTTTACAGCATACGCCTACCCGTACCGCACACCTACTGGCGAACGCCACCACTCTAGGCGAGCGGCCGTGCATTGACGGCAAAGGCGGGTCCACCGCAAAATGCCGGACAAACTCAACCGTTACGGAAAACCCATGCAAACTCTCGAACAACTCAACCGTTACGCCATCGCCGAACAAGTATTTTTTCGCTTCGGGCCCGGTGGACAGATTTTTGCGGACATTCGCAATAGTAGCGCCACCGCCAGCATTTTTTTGCAGGGCGCCCACCTGACCGCCTTTCAGCCCAAAACCCAATACGATCCAGTGATCTGGGTTTCTGAAGCCTCCCGCTATGCCGTCGGTAAATCCATTCGCGGCGGAGTGCCGGTTTGCTGGCCCTGGTTCGGCCCCCATTCCAGCGACAGCCGCTTTCCGGCCCACGGCTTCGCCCGCACCCATTTGTGGACCGTCACCGACACGGCGGGCACCAGCGACAGCACCCGCATCACGCTGACCCTCGAACCCAGCGACGCCACCCGCGCGCAGTGGCCACACAACACGCCCGTGACCCTGGAGATTAGCGTATCCGAAGTCCTGGAAATGCGCCTGAGCACCCATAATGCCGAATCCGTGCCGCTCCCTCTGAGCGAAGCGCTGCACACCTATTTTCACATTGGCGACATTAGCTCCGTGACGGTGGAAGGGCTGGCAGGTTGCAGCTACCTCGACAAAACCGCCGCTGGTGCGCGTCAGATACAAGAAGGCGACCTGACTTTCAGCGGCGAAACCGACCGCCTGTATGTCAACACCCACAGCGAATGCCTTATTCATGACCCGCGCCTGCATCGCCGCATTCGCATCCACAAGGAAGGTTCCGCCTCTACCGTCGTCTGGACCCCTTGGGCGGACAAAGCGGCGGCGATGGGGGATTACACCGCCGAAGGCTGGCGGCAGATGCTCTGCGTAGAATCCGCCAATGCCGCCGACAACGCGCTTACCCTGCAACCCGGCGAAACCCACACCCTCGCCGTGCGCTATAGCGCTGAACGCACCTAAACCGGCTGTACCCAAGGGCGCAAGCCCTTCAGCCGCAAACTGTTGGTGAGCACAAACACCGAAGACAATCCCATGGCGACCCCAGCGAACATGGGATTCAGTTGTATCCCCCAAGGAATCAGCGCTCCGGCCGCCACCGGAATCAGCAGAATGTTGTAAAAAAAAGCCCAAAACAGATTCCCACGGATAGTAGCCATGCTTTTGCGGGCCGCCTGAATCGCCGTCACCACCCCACCCAGATCGCCGTGAGTCAGGGTAATCGCCGCGCTCTCCATCGCAATATCCGTCCCGGTGGCCAGTGCGATCCCCACATCCGCCTGAGCCAGCGCCGGAGAATCGTTGATGCCCTCCCCCACAAAGGCCACCTTGTGCCCCTGATTTTGCCAACGCTGCACCACCACCGCTTTATCCTGAGGTAAAACCTGCGCAAATACCTCGGTGATGCCCAATTGCGCCGCGATAGTATGGGCCGCCGCCGACCGATCACCTGTCACCATCGCCACGGTCAATCCCATTTTCTGGAGTTGCCGAATCACCGCCGCCGCTTCGGGACGCAGCGTATCGCTGACGCCAATTTTGCCGCGCAACTGCCCCTCCACCGCCACCCACATCCAGATCTGTCCTGCCGCCGCTTCCGGGTCGGATTCCGCCACGACCACGCCACGCTCCTGCAACCACAACGCAGTGCCCACCAGCAACCGTTGCCCTTCAACCACGCCCTCCACCCCTTTACCGGGAACGGCCTGAAACTCGGTCACAGCGGGGAGCGTTATCTGGCGAGCCGCCGCTTCCCGAACCAGCGCCCGCGCCAGTGGATGCTCAGACGCGCTTTCCACCGCCGCCGCCAGACGCAACAACGCCTCACCCTCGGTCGCTGGCAGTTCGTTGACCACGGGATGCCCCTGAGTCAGGGTGCCGGTTTTATCAAATAATAAAGTATCTATTCCCGCCAAAGCCTCCAGCGCCGCGCCCTTGCGGAACAGCACCCCAAGTTCGGCAGCCCGTCCTGTGCCCACCATTACGGCTGCCGGGGTAGCCAGACCCATAGCACAAGGACAAGCCACCACCAGTACCGCCACCGCCGATAACAGCGCCACCGTAATAGCCGGGGCCGGACCCCACAGCATCCACAGCGCAAAACTGAGCAGCGCAATCGCAATGACCAGCGGCGCGAAGACTCGCACTACCCGATCCGCCAGTCCCTGAATGGGTAATTTACCGGTCTGGGCTGCTTCTACCGCCCGCACAATCTGCGCCAGTACCGTATCCTGCCCCACCGCCCGCGCCTCAATCAGCAAGCGTCCGGCGCCATTGATCGTCGCCCCCACCACACTGTCACCGGGGTGTTTCAGCTCCGGCAGCGGTTCACCGGTGAGCATGGCACTATCCACATAAGATTCCCCCTCAATCACCACCCCATCCACCGGCACCCGCTCCCCTGGCCGCAGCACGAGACGATCTCCGGGCTGGACGAGACTGACCGGCACCGACACCTCCCGCCCCTCACGCCACACATGGGCTTCTTTCGCTTGCAGATTCAATAGTTGCCGAATGGCCGCCGAAGTCCGGCCCTTGGCGATTTCCTCCAGATATTTCCCCAAAAGGACCGCCGCGATTACCACCGCCGCCGAATCAAAATACACATGGCGGGCACCGACCGGAAACCAATCTGGACGCAGCAAAACCAGCATACTGAACAACCAGGCGGCACCCGTTCCCGTCGCCACCAAAGAATTCATATCGGGAGAAAAATGCCGGTAGGCAATCCAGCCCGGCCGAAAAAAGCGCCGCCCCGGTCCTGCCAACACTGCAGTAGCCAGCAACGCCTGCAACCAGCTCCAAAAATGTGCGAAAGGCGCTATGCGCGCCAGCAAGCCCGCAAAGGCGGGCCACAGTGCCGCACCCATCGCCAACACCAGCACCGGAATCGCCAGCACCACGGCAAGAATCACATCGCGACGCATGGCCCGGCGCAGCGTCGCCTTGCGATCCTGCGCATCCCCGGCCGCCTCGATGGCATGCGCGCCATAACCTGCCGCGACAATCGCCGCAATCAGTTGGGCAGGGTCGGTACTATCCGGAAAATACGTCACTGCCGCCCTTTCCGTGGCGAGATTAACAGTAGCCTCCAGCACCCCCGGCACCCGCAGCAGCGTCTTTTCGACGCGCCGCACACAAGAGGCGCAAGTCATCCCTTCGACCGCCAAAGTACTGCGGGCCAGCACCGGCTGATAGCCCAATTCGGCAATCGCGCTCGCAATCGCCGCCGCGCTACTCTGCGCCGGATCAACCGTCACCGCCGCCTGCTCCGTGGTTAGATTGACCGTCGCCACCACCCCCGGCAAGCGATTCAGGCCGCGTTCGATACGACTGCTGCACGAAGCGCAAGTCATACCCTCCACCCCAATCTCCAAATCGACCACCATGCCTCCTTTAACGCCGCACTATCAACCGACGCGGCCCTGACCCAAGCTATCTGCCGAGCATATCTTTATGATTAGCTGTAAGGTCAAGCTGAACCCCCCTCAAATCCACGGCCAATCGGGGACTACTGCAAAATAGTTGATTTTACGCGACGGATGCTTATCATTTGCGCTCTTACGCGCCGCTGGCGCATCCGCTGAATTTGCATTCCTGGAGTAGTCATCGTGGATATTCGCCTTTCCCGCCGCGTCAACGCGGTGCGCCCTTCCCCCACTTTGGCGGTCACCGCCCGAGCGCAGCAACTGCGCCGGGAAGGTCACGACATCGTCAGCCTTGGTGCCGGCGAGCCCGATTTTGACACCCCAGAATACATCAAGGAAGCGGCCATTGCCGCTCTGCATCGGGGCTTCACCAAATACACCGCCGTCGGCGGCACCCCCGAACTCAAAGCCGCTATCCGCCACAAATACGCGCGGGACAATCACCTCGACTACCGCCCCGAGCAAATTCTCGTTTCCGTTGGCGGCAAGCAAAGTTTTTTTAATTTGTGCCAAGCCCTGCTCGAAGCGGGCGATGAAGTCATCATTCCCGCTCCCTACTGGGTGTCCTACCCGGATATCGTCTTACTGGCCGAAGCCCGGCCCGTCATCCTTGATACCGCCGCCGCCCAGCGCTTCAAAATCCAGCCAGAGCAACTCGAAGCCGCCATCAGCCCCAACACCCGGCTGCTGGTAATCAACAGCCCCTCCAACCCTTCGGGCGTGGCCTATACGCGCAGCGAACTCGAAGCCTTGGGAGAAGTGCTTCGTCGTCATCCCCAAGTACTCATCGCCAGCGATGATATGTACGAAAAAATTCTCTTTAACGACGCGCCCTTCGTCAACATCGCCAACGCCTGCCCCGATCTCGTCAGCCGCTGTATCATCATGAATGGCGTTTCCAAAGCCTACGCCATGACCGGCTGGCGCATCGGTTATTGCGCTGGCCCCCAAAGCCTGATTACGGCCATGAACACCATCCAGTCACAAAGCACCTCCAACCCCACCTCCATCGCCCAAGTTGCCGCCCAAGCCGCACTGGAAGGGGACGACAGCGCCGTTCACGAAATGGTACACGCCTTCAAGCGTCGTCACGCCTATGTATATGGCCGCCTGAACGCCCTCCCTGGGGTCATGGCCTTACCTTCTGACGGTACTTTTTATAGTTTTCCCGGCGTTCATGAAGTCATCGCCGCCAAGGGCCTCAAAGACGACCTCGCACTTGCCGATGCCCTGCTCGAAAGTGGCGTCGCCGTCGTCCCCGGCTCCGCTTTCGGCAGCCCTGGTCATATCCGCCTCTCCTTCGCCACCAGCGACCGAAACCTCGAAATGGCGCTGGATCGCATTGAAAACTATGTAAGACGCTAACCCCGCCGCACCTGCACCGCAGCGGCGGCTTGCCGCGCGCGGTCGCGGGCGGTTTCGACGTTATCGGCGCTGGCTACGGCCACTCCTAGCCGCCGCAATTTGTCAGCCATAGGTTTACCAAAGAGGCGGAGATCGCTTTCCGGCACCGCCAGCGCCTCCGCCAGCCCCGAATACTCCGGCCCCCAACCCAGATGCGCACCACGGATCACCGCCGAAGCTGAAGCGCGACGAAAACCGGGGTCCACCGGCAAGCCCAGAATCGCCCGCAAATGCAGTTCAAACTCGTTCTGACGCTGGCTCGCCAAAGTCACCAGTCCGGTATCGTGCGGGCGCGGCGACAGTTCGCTGAAAATCACTTCCGCACCGCGCACAAAAAACTCCACGCCGTACAATCCCCGTCCCCCCAGGTTTTCCGTCACCTGCAACGCCATCTGCTGGGCTTTTTGCAAGGCTGCGTCCGTCATCGCCTGGGGCTGCCACGATTCCACATAATCGCCCGCCTCCTGACGATGACCAATGGGCGGACAAAACACCGTGCCGAAAGCCGAGCGCACCGTCAGCACCGTAATTTCAAAATCAAAATCCACAAAGCCTTCGACAATCACCGATTGCCCACCCACCCGACCCGCCGTTTGCGCCTCCTGCCAGGCCAGCGCCAGCTCTGCCGGATTCCGCAACACCGACTGCCCCTTCCCGCTGGAAGACATCACCGGCTTGACCACACAAGGAAAGCCCAGCTCGGCGGTGGCGCTTTCCAGCTCCGCCAGCGAAGAAGCAAAACGATAAGCCGAAGTCGGCAAACCCAATGTTTCTGCCGCCAGACGCCGGATACCCGCGCGATCCATCGTTAATTGCACCGCCCGCGCCGAGGGCACCACCACCGCCAGCCCCGATTGTTCGATTTCCGCCAGCGCCGCCGTCGCAATCGCCTCAATTTCCGGCACCACAAAATGCGGACGCTCCCGCGCCACCAACGCCAGAATCGCCTCGGGGTCCGTCATATCCACCACATGAGCGCGATGTGCCACCTGCATGGCCGGTGCTCCGCCGTAACGATCCACGGCAATGGTTTCCACGCCCAGACGCTGCGCTGCAATCAATACCTCTTTGCCCAGCTCCCCGGCCCCCAGCAGCATCAGTTTGGTGGCCGAAGCCGCACCCGGTGTCCCTAAATTCATGCCGATTTTCCTTGTCGTAATAAACCGTCAAAGCCGAATATGTCTATACTGAATACTAACATTCCCTAGGCAGCACTGTACGCAAAGGAGCATCACATGAGCAACCGCAGCATCGGCATGGTCGGACTCGGCCGCATGGGCGCTAACATGGCGCGACGCCTGCACCAGAAAGGCATGACCGTCATCGCCTACAACCGCCACGCGCAAAAGGCCACCGACCTCGCTGCCGAAACCGGCATGCAGGCCGCCGCCAGTCTCGAAGCCCTCGTGCAAGCCCTACCCGCTCCTCGGGTCATCTGGCTGATGCTCCCCGCCGGAGAAGCCACCCAACAACATATCGACCACCTGCTCCCCCTGCTCCAGCCGGGCGATGTCCTCGTCAATGGCGCCAACGCCCTCTACGAAGACTCCATGCACCAGTCCCAGACCGTTGAAGCCGCTGGCGTGCATTACGTCGACGCCGGTGTCTCTGGCGGCGTCTGGGGATTAAGCGAAGGCTACGCGCTGATGGTGGGCGGTAGCCCCGCCGCCGTCAGCCAAGTCACTCCCTTTCTGCAAGCCCTCGCCCCCGGTGAAAATCAGGGCTGGCTGCACTGCGGGCCAGTGGGCAGCGGGCATTTCGTCAAAATGGTCCACAACGGCATTGAATACGGCATGATGCAAGCCCTCGCCGAAGGTTTCGCCATTTTGCAGGGCAAAAGTGAATTTCAACTGGACCTCGCCGCCGTCGCCGAAATGTGGCGCTACGGCAGCGTTGTCCGTTCCTGGCTGCTCGACCTTACCGCCGACACCCTCCACAAAGATCAGGTGCTCGCCGACATTGCCCCGGTCGTAGCCGACTCCGGCGAAGGACTGTGGACCGCGCAGGCGGCCCTGGCCCTCAAAGTCCCCGCACCGGTCATCACCCTCGCCCTGCAAATGCGCTGGGCCTCTCAGGGGCGCGACGATTACGCCGCCAAACTGCTCGCCATGATGCGCAACCAGTTCGGCGGCCATGCCGTACAAAAGGAGGGTTAAGATGGACGACCACTGCAATTGCCAGTTTGTGATCTTTGGTGCCACCGGCGACCTCGCCTGCAAAAAACTCCTCCCCGCCCTCTATCATCTGGAATGCGCCGGTAGAATGCCCGCCGAAATGCGTATTCTCGCCTTTGGCCGCCGCCCCTGGGATAACGCGGCTTGGCAGGATTTTCTCAAAGAACAACTGGAAACCTACGCCAGCAACTATCACCCAGAGCACTTCGCGGCATTCTGCCAGCATTTTGAGTATGTGCGCGGTGAAATTCACGACAAAGCCTCCTACGACACCCTGCGCACCCTGCTCACCCCCGAAGGGGCCGACAAACCGGCGGGCACCATCTTTTATCTCGCTATCCGCCCCGCCGATTTTGTCCCGGTGGTGCAGCATCTCTCTGCTGCGGGTTTCAATCAGGAGGGCGATTACCGCATTGTCATCGAAAAACCCTTTGGGGAAGACCTCGAAAGCGCCATGCGCCTTAACGAGCAACTGCATCGCCACTTCAGCGAAGACCAGATTTACCGCATCGACCACTATCTGGGCAAAGAAATCGTCCAGAATCTGATGGTGTTTCGCTTCGCCAACCTCGCCATCGAATCTTTGTGGAACCGCAACTACATTGATCACGTTCAGATTACCGTGGCCGAAGACGGCGGCATCGAAAACCGCGCCGGCTATTACGATCAAGCCGGTGCATTGCGCGACATGCTGCAAAATCACCTCATGCAGATTCTGACCCTGGTGGCGATGGAACCCCCGCCCTCCCTCGAAGCCGATACCCTCCGCGACGAAAAAGTCAAAGTCCTGCGCTCCATCCGGCCTATTCCCAAATCGGCGGTCACCGCCTACGCCATGCGCGCCCAGTACGGCCCCGGCGTGGTTCAGGGCAAGCACGTTCTCGGCTATCAGGACGAAGCGGGCGTCGAACCCAACACCATCACCGAAACCTATGTCGCCGCCAAGTTCTACATTGATAACTGGCGCTGGCGCGGCGTCCCCTTTTATCTACGTACCGGCAAACGGCTGGACCACAAAACCTCCAGTGTCGCCATCCGTTTTCGCCACACGCCGCAGCAGTTGTTTCGGGAAACCAGCATTGAGCGCGTCGAACCCAACTGGATACTCCTCTCCCTGGAGCCCGAAAGTCTCAAAATCGAAATCCAGATTAAGGAACCGGGGCTGGAAATGCGCGTCCGCCCCGTACAACTGAATGCTTCTTACCGCAAAGACGGCGAACAGGAGCTCGACGCCTACGAGGCGCTGCTACTGGATGTCATGGAAGGCGATAAAGCGCTCTTTATCCGTTTTGACGAAGTGGAATGGGCCTGGCGGGTGGTGGACCCCATCATCAAAGCCTGGGGCCGCGAAACCGACTTCATCCTGACCTACCCCGCCGGCTCTTGGGGCCCGGACGAAGCCACCCGCATCATGGACAAAGAAGACCACTACTGGCGCAATCAGATTTGAGGAGGCGGATTGATGGTGTCGTTCAAAAACGGATTGCTGATATGTAACTGATTTTCTATATGGAGAACAAATAAAGCAGTATGTTGGTGTCAAAAAAAGCCTATCGTTCGCCATGCGCATATCGCCAATCTGCCACTCTAAGGGATGGTTTTCGGACACCTGGATTACGGGATCATGCTCACCGTCAATCGAGCGATGGCTCTGTTCCTTGGGTTTGCCTAAGCAATCGTCAGATCGCTTCGCGTCGTGCAAGAACGCGCTGTTGCCAAGCCATAATGGCATCAATCACTTCCTGATCAAAGTCCCGGCTTTCATGCTCTTTTATCAGTTTTCGCGCTAATTGGACCTGATTACTGATCTGAAAGGTTTGCCAGATATCCTGAAAGTAAGGATCACCTTCGAGATAACCGTTCACTTCGGGGACGGCGCGTTTAATCTTTAGTTTTTTGCCCGTTTGTGAATGACAAATGGCGAATTTTGGCGTCATTTCAATCACTTCATAAGCATGCACGCCGTTAATCGTACCACTGTAAGGAACATGCTCAACCTGCCAAAAACGATCACCCACTTCGGCATCGGCAAAATCCAGTTGTTTACTGAATGCGTCATTTTTTGCGATTAACATGTTTATCTCTCTTTTCGGGAAGCGCGCCACAAACTCAGCACAATCAGAAACCAGGAGACAATCCAGGCGGTGCCGCCAATGGGCGCAAAAATCGCCCAATCCTGCTGGCCCGTCAACACCAGCAGATACAGGCCGCCGCAGAAAAAAAGCACGCCCAAAGCCATGAGTATGGCCGCCAGATATAACAAACGCCTTTTACCATACTGACGAATCAGAATCCCGACCAGCAGTAAACCGAGTCCGTGATAAATCTGGAAGCGCACGGCAGTATCGTACACCTGCAATTGATGGGCACTCACCCGCCCTGCCACCAGATGATCGCCCGCCGCACCCGCGATGACCGCCAGCGCCATAATCAGGGCTCCCAGAGCGGCCACCTGTCCGCCGCGACGGTTTGCTATGGAACATTCTGCCATGATGATCTCCAGATTTAAGGCCTCTTATAGCCTATTTCCATAACCGGATTCAAACTTTTAGCACCCCCCACCAGATCCCGCCTGTGCTATCCTTGGTGCCATAATTCGAGGAGGCGTCATAACTATGCATAAAATTGGGATACTGGGTGGTACCGGCTTTGTGGGCAGACATCTAGCGGAGCGTTTGAGTCAGGATGGTCACCATATTCGCATTTTGACGCGCAATCGCGAGCGCAATCGTGAAAATCTGCTGGTTTTACCCGGTGTCGAGGTGGTTGAGGCCAACGTCCACGACCCTATGGCTCTGGAAGAACAACTGAAAGATCGGGATGTGGTCATCAACCTAGTCGGTATCCTCAATGAGAATCGTCCGGGACGAACCGATTATCCACCCGAACGTCACGGCGATTTTGAAAAAAATCACATCGAACTCCCGCGTCTGGTGGCCAACACCTGCGCGCATCTAGGGATTCCGCGTTTGCTGCACATGAGTGCGCTGGGGGCTAATCCTATTGGTCCCAGTGCCTATCTGCGCTCCAAAGGTATCGGCGAAGAAATCATTCGCCAGTCCGGCGAAAACAGCGCCAAAAATGGGTACTTTAACTACCTGAATGGCCCCAAATTTGTCTGGGGACGGGGCTTGAAAGTCACCTCTTTCCGGCCATCGGTGATATTCGGTGAGGGAGATAGTTTTTTTAATCGTTTCGCGCAATTACTGCGAAGCATACCTTTTATGATACCGATGGCCGGTACTACGGCTAAAATGCAACCGGTATGGATTGAGGATGTAGTGAGTGCTTTTGTGCAGTCGATGGACGACGAAAAAACCTATGGTAAAGCCTACGATCTTTGCGGCCCCAAGGTGTACAGCCTCGGTGAACTGGTGGCTTATACCCAAAGCCTCATCGGTACACATCGCGCCATTGTCCCGCTCTGCCATTTTGTCGGGCAAATTCAGGCGAGCGTTATGGAAAAACTTCCGGGTAAAGTGCTCACCCGCGATAATCTAAGATCCTTATCGGTAGATAATATTTGCCAGCGCAAAGATCTGGAAACCATATTTGGTATTCAGCCCACCGCTATAGAAAGCATTGTACCCGGTTATTTAGGAAAAAAGGGCGTTCATACCGAACGACTCTCGGCCATCCGTAATCGTCGCGACAGCCATTAACCCCAGCATGGTTAGTGGCTGGTGATACCTTGGTCGCCCTGCCCATAGGTTTCAATGAGTTGTTGCGCAAGCTCTGGGGCGGCTTCGCTGAGGATGGCGGTCATGCCCGCCTGCGCGCGCTGGTCGCCTTGGGCGGCGGCGAGACTGAATAATTCATAAGCGCAAGCCATGTCCTTACGCAGTCCTAATCCCTGATAAAACATCAGCCCCAGATTGAATTGGGCGGGGGCGTCGCCTTGGTCGGCGGCCACACTATACCAACGTGCAGCCTCCGTATAGTCTTGTTCGACCTCACTCCCTTCTGCGTATTTCACGCCCATATTGAACTGGGCAATGGAGTCTCCGGCTTGTGCGCGCGCACGCAGATCTTCGAGATTATTACGAATACCCGCCAATGCCATGAGATCCAGTGATTCACCACCTTTTGCCATGATATGTTTCCCTTGGTTTAGAGGCTGTCGGTGCGCAGCGGCGCATCGACCAATGCCTGATCGTCGCTCTCTAGGCCCCAGTGGGTCAAGCGTGCACGGTCATCCATCGACCATACTGCACGATGCAGAGAGAGCATGGAATTCCGGTCGCTGAGCAGAATATTGCGCTCCCGGTTGCTCAAATACTGCGGCCCTTCTTCCAGCGCCTTGTGACAGAGTTTGGCAGCACGCGGCCAGAGTCCCGTGCGGTTACGTTGCAATGCCGTATGAATCGCATTAAAACGCGGGTCCACCACCACCTGCACAAAAGCATCTCCTTCGATATGCGGTAAGTAAGCAACACTATCTGTGTCCAGCGCCTGCAGTTCTTCCGGCACCTGCACTTCTTCGGGAATAACAAATAGACGATGCCTGCGTGCCCAGCGCCCCAGTCCGGGGCGGCTCGTCCAAGCAGCCAAGGGAACCGCTGCCGTCAGTCCACCTAAGATGGGAAGCAACCAGACAAAATGCCAGAAACCGAGAAAAGGATACAACAGTCCTGCCAGAATCAACCCTAAAGCTGAACACCAGCCAAAATAACGCAGCGCATCACCCCAAGCGGTTTCGGCATCGCTACGCACCTGCGCACCCCAACGTACCCCACGCCCCAACAGCGTCTGGATTACAAACTGGCTATGAAAAGCCATCCGGATGGGGGCCATCAATACCGAAAAAATACTTTCAAAAAACATGCTCAATAACAGACGGGGAATGCCGCCAAATAGTTTTTTACGGCCGGGCTGGGTAGCCACCCAGATAACCGCCATAAATTTCGGGGACAGCAGCAATAGAGCGGTAACGCCAAACAACCAGAACGGCATGGGATCTATGGAACTGCCCCAATGAAATGACGTTACCGCATCGTCACTGGCAGCGTTTACCCAGTGCAGAGAACCCAGCGCGCCCAAAATCAGAAACAGTCCCCATAAGGGTGCCGCCAGAAACGACATGGCACCGTTAATAAACAAAAAGCGATGGGCGGAGCGTAAACCTTCTCCCGCCAATAGTTGCAAATGCTGAAGGTTACCTTGCGCCCAGCGGCGATCCCGCTTGAGATCGTCAATCAGAGTCGGGGGTACTTCTTCATAACTGCCGGTGAGACTCGGTACAAACCAGACTTCCCAACCACTTTTCGCCATGAGCGCCGCTTCGACAAAATCATGACTGAGTAAGGGACCGCCCAAGGGGGGACGGCCGGGCAATACCGGCAAGGCACAGAATTCGGTAAAAGGTGCAGTTCGCAAAATGGCATTGTGACCAATGTAATGGCCATCACCAAGCTGCCAAAAACGCAGACCAGCGCTAAAAATGGGACCATACAGATGCTGGGCAAATTGCTGTAAACGTGCGTACAGAGTTTCCCGGTTTACCGCGACAGGCTGGGTTTGAATGATCCCTACCTGGGGGTTACCTTCCATCATTTCGAGCATGCGGTACAGAGTTTCGCCATTCATGACGCTGTCTGCGTCGAGCACTACCATATATTCGTAGCCAGCCCCCCAACGTCGGCAAAAATCCGCGACATTGCCGCTTTTCGCTTTATTGTTGATGGGGCGCCGCCGATAGTGAATTTTGCCGAAGGCATCTAGCGATTCGCACAGCGCCGACCAGACTAATTCTTCGCGCAGCCAGATTTCTGGATTGCGGGTGTCACTGAGCAGAAAAAACTCAAAATGCGTCAGGGCACCGGCGCGCTGCAGAGATTTATAGGTGGCCTGTAATCCAGCGGCTACGCGCTCGACTTCTTCGTTGTAGATCGGCATCAGAATGGCGACCCGACTTTGTGGACGCGGTTCGGCTAAACGCAGTTCCGGGCTGCCTGGTGCCGTGTCGGTACGCCCCCCCATAAGCAGGACAAAACCGACCAGCGCCGTCCAGAAGCCTGCGGAAATCCAGGCAAACAGCAGGGAAAAAATGCTGAGGGTGGCAATTTCCAACCACAGTGGCAGTCGGTCGGCCAGCACCTGATCAAGTACTAAACCGGCACTACAGGCCGGCAAAATAATAAAAGCACTCAGCCAGTAGCGCCGATACCGACCAATGGCTTCCCAAGGCCGGCGAGCACTACGGCTCATGCTTCTCCGGGTAATGCGCGGGACCGAGCGGTTATCGGTCGACGACTGAACAGGGCCTGCAACAACCGACCGGCAGCGGCCAACCAAGAGCGGTTCATGGGCCGCGAAGCCATACTCCGACGCTGAATGGCCGGAGCCATTTGCTGTTGCAGCCAGCGGCTGGACTTGCCGTCATGACTCTCGCCGACAGACAAACGCAAAGACAAGTCTAGACGGGCGTCAAGTTCATCGCCATCGGTCAAAGTGGCCAGCGCCATATGCAAGCTGGCGAAGGCGCGAGCATACAAGTCCCCGCCTTCCATTCCGATGCCGTGCAACTGACTGATAATCTGGCCACGCACCCACAAGCGCTGAGCGTCGGTAAGAGACAGTCGCGCTAGATAGCGTTCGACACGGGCTAGGACGGGTGCGTTGTTTGCGACAACCATGGCTTCGCCTGTCCAACCCGTCCGCCATTCTCCCGTTGGATGGATGCTATAGCTGGTTTCATCTTTAAACATTACATCTACTCCTTTGCCGCATGTAAGAGATATGTCCAGGTGTTACTCATCACCTGGTTGTTAAGTGTTAAATAGCAGCGCACATTACTGGGCACGGCAGACTGAGGCTGAATGACCGCGATGACGCGCCAAAAATGGTCTTTTTTGTCCCATTCGAGCTGCTGGCTAAGAACCTTGCCGCCATTTTGGGCATCCAGATGCATGTGAATAGGCATGTTTACGGGGAGCTTAGTGAGGGCTCCACCCCCAAAATCAATGACCACCGTACGTGCTCCCGGTACTTTGGCGTCATCCCCCAGATAAGTACCTACCGGGTGCGCGAGGGGAATCAAGCCGTGGTTATCGAGGAAGAAGCGCAGGGTATAGGCAAAATGCAGGGGGGTCTTAGGGGCAGGTTCTTGATCTGGCACCCAAAACACGTCGATATTGTCCATATCCCGATTATTGGTGGGTAATTCCACCAAACGCACTTCACCCTTCCCCCAATCCCCTACCGGCTGCACCCATACGCTGGGGCGACGCTGATAGTGAGTCTGGATGCCTTCATAGGCCGAAAAATGACGGTCTTCCTGAATCAATCCAAAACCCACAGGATGGTTCATAGCGTAGGTGGTGGTCTGGATTTGCAACGGGTTGTCGATGGGTCGGGTAATCCATTCGCCGTTACCATCAGCCATAACCAGATCACTGGAATCATGCTGCGCTGGATGCCAGTCACCGGCCGTAATACCTCGGCCATGACCGTGCCAGTACATGCTGGTGAGCGGCGCAAGTTCCAGTACCTGAACCGGTTTACGTAGGTAAATAGTAGATTCCACCTGCACGGTGGTACTGTCCCCCGTCTGAATCGTAAAACGATAAGCGCCCGTGGCCACAGGACTATCCAGCAGGGCATAAACTACGATGCTTTTGGCATCCGGCTTGGGCTGTTGGAGCCAGATTTCCTTAAAATACGGGAAAATTTCACCCGAAGGCTGCGCCGTATTGATGCCAAGACCGCGCGCGGATGTGCCATACACCGCATCTTTGCCCACCGCGCGAAAATAAGATGCCCCCAAAAATGAGATGAACTCGTTATAATAAGGTGGCGTATTCAGTGGTGCCAGCAGGCGGAAACCCGCATAACCGAGGTTATCAGGTAGATCAGTAGGTACTTTGAGATCACCGAAGCTGAAATTATCGAGCTTAAAGGGAATGCGCTGAACTTTGCCATTTACCACTTCACGAATCACTTCCGGCTGATGAAACCAGGAACCGGGCAGATAAAACTGCGCCTGAAACGGCAGACTATCGTTGCGCCAGAGGGGCTTCACATCCTGAATTTGCGCATACTGCGCCGGTGTCAGATTTTTCAGAAAAGCAGGAATCGGTAGGGGTTTAGCGTCGTAAGCTTTGTTTACCAGCGTTTTGGCCTTGGCCTCAACGCTCAGCATGCTAAAATCACCGGCAGAGGCGGAAGCACAAAAAGCCCAACCGGAAAAACCGAGCAGGGACATCAACAAAAGCTTTCGTGCGGGACGATGAGGTATAAAACGTATCATACTGGGGATTAAGCAAGGTACGTGCCATATTTTTATCGTATTGTTTTTTAACAATTAATGATTAATAAACCGTATTTTTTGTCGCTTATGCCCGACGCTTTTTCACGGGTTTCAGAACGTAGCCCATAGAAAAAATATAAGAGTTTCATGAATTTTTCAGAAAATATTTATAGCACGCTGAAAACATTAAATTATCGTAAAACGCTTATAGAGCGATACACTGATTTTGAAGGTTATCGGCTGACAGGCAGGAAGATTGCCTCGTCGCTGATTAACAACAACACAGGGGTTAAGCAGTAGCGCAACACCGATTTTTTATCGCCCGCTTCTGCCATAATTTCGCTACAAATCGGATAAACTACCTGATGCTTTGCAGGCATCTCATTGATAAAGAGGATGATATGGCAGAAAAAAATTTCGACATCACGATTATCGGCAGCGGCCCCGGCGGGTATCGCGCTGCCGTTTTAGCGGCGTTGCGTGGTCAGAAAGCCGCCGTCATCGAGCGCCAAACTTGGGGGGGTACTTGCCTCAACCGGGGCTGCGTGCCCAAAAAGGATTGGCACGAAACCGCCAAGTGGATTGACCAAAGTCGCTATTTTGCAAAGCGGGGCGTGGTCGGCTCTGCACTCAGCGGCGATATGCATCAGGCTTGGGAACATCAGCATAAAGTGGTCGAAACCGTGCGTAGCAGTTATGTAGATTATCTCAAACGCTTAGGTGTCCAGCTTTTTGAGGGTACGGGTCGTTTTATCGACGCCCACCACCTCCAAGTGCAGAGTAGCGACGGCAATCTTATAGAGATGCACACGGAAACCAGCATTATTGCCACCGGCTCCACACCTTCAGTGCCCTCGGGTATCCGCACGGAAACAGGTCGTGTGCTGACCAGTGACATGCTCTATGACGAAGGAGTACCCCAGGGTAAACGAGTGATTCTGGTTGGTGGTGGTGTCATTGGCACGGAGTTCGCCTATATATTCACGCAACTGGGCAAGACTGTGCAGTGGCTGGTCAACTCCCCTTCCCTCTCCCATACCCAGTTTTCACCCCAAGCGAAAGATACTCTAAAGGCCGCGCTCAAAGCACAGCATATTGAGGCACGAGAGCACTTCCGCATAGCGCGAATCGTCTCTAGCGCTGACGGCGTAACGGTGTTTGATGCCGCAGGTCAGTCGGTAGAAGGCGATTGGGTTTTGCTGGCTACGGGTCGGCACGCTTTTACCGAAGGTTTGGGTCTGGAAAACACCGGCGTTACCTTAGATGACCAAGGCTTCGTGGAGACGGACGCTTATCTCGAAACCCAGGAGCCGGGAATTTACGCACTGGGGGATGCCGTGGGTCCGGTGATGAATGCCAACCAAGCTTTGGCGGACGCCCAGATCATTATTCATAACCTACTCAACGAGGATCGGGAAGAACGCCAGCCCCTCTGGGTACCCGAGCTGGTCTATTCGGCGGTTGAGCTGGCGCGCATTGGTATGGATGACGATACCGCTGAGGATGAGGGCTTTGAACCCGCTGTGGGTTTTGCCGCCTTTGAAACCTCGCCACGCGCCTTGGGGCAAGACGATACGGCAGGTTTTGTGCGCCTGCTGGCAGATATGGATAGCGGCGAACTCCTCGGCGGCGAAATAGTCGGTCGGGACGCCGGTGAGCTCATCCATTTACTGGCTAACAACGGGAGTCGCGAGGAGGCGCTGCGTAAAATCGCTGAGATCCGGGTAAATCATCCATCTCGCGCCGAAGAGCTGGTGAACGCCACGGAAACGCTCGCTGCCCGCTGGGGGTTGGAAGCGCAGATTTTCGGAGAGACGGCTACGCCAGAATGACCTGAAGAAATTGCCGCAAGTCCACCAGTTCTGCTTCGCAGATCTGGTGATCCATGGGATAAATATGGGTGCTGAGGGTGTATCCCAGTGGTTCCATGATCTCTTGGGCGATTTCCATGTAAGCCAGCGGCAGAATCGAATCGCTCCGGCCATGCCCCCAAAATATCGGGGCAGCCTGCTGCACTTTGGGTAATTGTTGGCGCAACGGTAAATAGGCGCTCAAGGCCAGTACTGCCGCGCTCTGGTAACCGGCGTGAAAAGCGGTGTAGAGGGACATCGCCCCACCCTGAGAAAAA
Organism: Acidithiobacillus sp.; assembly: GCA_041676785.1. Classification (GTDB taxonomy): domain Bacteria; phylum Pseudomonadota; class Gammaproteobacteria; order Acidithiobacillales; family Acidithiobacillaceae; genus Acidithiobacillus. The sequence goes on from JBAYRF010000010.1 coordinate 22,856, forward strand.
CCGCCCAGAATCACTGGCACCCCTTGGGCGGCTTCATGGTCCAGCAAAGCCATAATTCGGGTCGCCATCGCCGCAAGGCCCACCGCATCTTCTGGCGAACGCGCGTCCAGACCAAATATATCAAACCAGGCGCGCATACGGCGTCCACCATTCAGGGTAACCGGACGCTCCGGTGCATTGGGGAATACCCAGCGCCACTGCGATTGGGGATCAATGAAGTCAGCCACCCCCGAAAAATCGTCATTAGCGGCACCCAATCCGTGCAGGATGACTATACATGGGGCATCGTCACGATGCGCGGAGCGAATCCGCAGGCCTTCTGGCCAAATATCAGGTATCAAGGACATGAGGATCTCTCAAGGCATCCAGTTTGCGGTACAAGGTGCGTTCGCTCACACCCAGACGTTGCGCGAGGCTGCGCCGGTCGCCGCTGTAACTGCTGCGGGCCCAGCGCAAATAGTGTTCTTCCAGTTCGGCCAAGGGAACAATGTCATCCATACCGGGTATTCGGCCAGCCACTCCCGGAATTTCTGCCGCCCGTCCAGATAGATTTTGTAGGTCAAGCGGCAGGTGCTCTGGAAAAATCCGATGGTCTTCTGCCAACAAGGCCGCTCGTTCGAGAATATTGCGCAGTTCACGAATATTCCCCGGATAGTTATACTGACCCAACAAAGCCAAGCTGTCGGGCTGTAATTGCAAGCCTTTGGCAGCGGGAATCCGCTGCAGAATCGCTTCGGCCAGAAGTGGAATATCTTCGAGTCGGTCGCGCAAAGGTGGAAGCGTTATCGGAAACGTATTCAGTCGATAATATAAATCCTGACGAAAGCGTTCTTCGGCGACCATTTTGTCGAGATCACGGTGCGTCGCCGAAATCAGCCGAAACTGGGAACGAATCGGCTCAACACCGCCCACCCGGCGAAAATAGCCGGTTTCCAACAAGCGTAGGAGCTTGACTTGCAGATTGAGCGGAATATCGCCCACTTCGTCCAGAAACAAGGTACCGCCACTAGCCGCCTCGACCAGCCCGATTTTACGCGAGTGGGCACCCGTAAAAGCGCCTTTTTCATGACCGAAAAGCTCGCTCTCAAACAGCGTTTCCGGCAAGCCCGAACAATCAACCGGGACAAATGGACCCTTACTAACATTACTCGTCTCATGAACAGCCGCCGCAGCGAGTTCTTTGCCGGTTCCCGATTCGCCCAGCAACAAAACAGCCGCGTTGCCCGGAGCGACCCGACGGATCAAACGGATCACTTCACGCCAGGGAGCCGATTGTCCGACCATGACCGGAGCAGCCTGAGCGGAATCCGCAGGGAGAATGGTCAACAATTCCAGAAAATACACCACTTCAGCGCGGTCATTCCGAATAGGATATAAATCAATCTGGGTGTTTCCGGAAATACGGCTATGCACCACATGCTGATCGCTGCCCGATTCCTGGCAGTCGTCCAGCGGGCAGTGATTACCCCGCTCATGACAGGCGTAACCGGCTGTCGCCATAATCTCCGCACAACGTCGCCCCTGGAGCGGCTTACCTGCCCCGAACACCCGTTGATAGGCCTGATTAGCAGCCAGCACCGTGTAATCGGCACACAACAGCACAGCCGGAGTGCTGAAGCAATCCAGCAACGCGGCCATTTCTGGTCGTATTTGTTTGAGTAAATCGGTCACAGCCACTCCTACATCCGGCAGATACTGCCAATTATAGCAGTGCCTGCCATTTCGTATATGTCAATTTTGGCAGTTGGTTGTCCGCAAAACCGTTCAGAGCGCAACAGGGTTATGAAAACTACTATAATAATTCTTTTTTTTCATATGGTTATAAAACTACTGAGCATTACTGGATTGTGGCACGGGGTTTGCTCTTATCTATCGTAATATCAGCAAATATTGAAAAAAATCCACCGCAAAGATCGGATGTTTAATCTTGGGCATGGCAACTGGGCATTTTAACGTTATGACGCTCCCGATTGTCCGCCAAGAAAGCATCGGTCAACCGTTCATAAAAATAGAAAGTTTAGAATGCGGCGCGCCTAAAAATAAAGTGCACCGTTATATGCCCGGCTGGAAGATTCCGGCTTCTTTGTAGGAGGATATTCATGGATATGTTGATCAATCCCACGGTGGTGGAGCTCTCGCGCCTGCAGTTTGCGCTGACGGCTCTGTATCACTTTTTATTTGTACCGCTGACTCTCGGCCTGACGTTTATTCTGGCCACCATGGAGTCCGTCTATGTGATTACCGGAAAGCCGATTTATAAAGAGATGACCCAGTTTTGGGGTAAACTTTTTGGTATCAACTTCGCGCTGGGGGTAGCTACAGGCTTGACCATGGAATTCGAGTTCGGCACCAACTGGTCCATGTACTCGCATTTCGTCGGAGATATTTTTGGAACGCCACTGGCTATTGAAGGGCTCATGGCCTTTTTTATGGAATCCACTTTCGTGGGTATCATGTTTTTCGGCTGGGATCGTATCAGCGCCAAGGCGCATCTGGTCGTCACGTATCTGGTAGCGCTGGGCTCCAACCTTTCGGCGCTGTGGATTCTGATCGCCAACGGTTTTATGCAGGACCCTCGGGGCGGCACTTTTGATCCCAATACTATGCGCCTCGAATTCAGCAGCTTTGTGCAGTTGATTTTCAATGAAGATGCCCAAGCGAAATTTGTACATACTTCGGTTGCCGGATTTGTCACCGGCTCCATGTTCGTCATGGGCATCAGCGCTTTTTACCTGCTCACCAACAAACGCAAAGATATCGCCCTGCGCTCTTTTCGTATTGCGGCGGTTTTCGGCGTAATTTCTACCATCGGGGTGGTTACGCTAGGAGATGCTCTGGGCTTTATTGATGCCAAGGCACAACCCATGAAAGTGGCGGCGATGGAGGCCATCTGGAATACCGATTATCACACGATGTCGGCCCCTTGGAATTTGGTGGCTTTCCCCGATAAAGCGGCTGGCAAGAATCTGTTTGAAATTGGTATACCCTATGTATTAACGCCATTGCTAACCCACTCTGAAGATACCGTTATCCCCGGTATTCATCAGTTGGTCGATGATGCCAAGCCCAAAGTGGTGAACGGCATCAAGGCGATGATTGCCCTGAAAGCGTATAATCTGGACCACAGTGATACGCAGGCTCTGGCCACCTTCAAACAGTATCAGGATGATATGGGTTATGGCTTTTTGGCCATGCAGTATGCACCCAATCAGGATCTCAAGCAGGTGAATGCCAGCAATCTCAGCAGTGTCGTGGACAAAACCGCGAAAGAAACCGTGCCGAATGTCTGGGTGGAATTCTGGGCCTTCCGGATCATGGTGGCTTTTGGCTTCATCATGCTCGCCATTTTTGCTTTCGCTGCCTATTACAGCTTGAAAGATGAAATCGAAAAACATCCCTTGTTGTTGAAACTAGCGATGTGGAGTATTCCCCTGCCTTGGTTTGCCTGTGAATTTGGCTGGATCACTGCAGAAAATGGCCGGCAACCCTGGACGGTATACAACATGCTGCCCACTTTTGTTTCAGCCTCTAGTCACAGCGTGGGTTACATGATTTTCTCCCTGATTGGCTTCGTATTGCTCTACAGCTCTTTTATCGCGGCGGAAATGTACCTGATGTTCAAGTACGCCCGCCTTGGGCCGCAGACTTCGCATCATGGTCATGATGCTGCACCAGCCGGTGGTGGTGGCATGGTTGGTCAGCCGGCTTTTGCCAAGCCCAGTCTCGACAAAAAATAAGGAGCATTACTCATGGATTTCTATATAGGACTCAAAGTGTTGTGGTGGGTATTGCTGGGCGTTCTGCTCATGGGACTCGCCATCATGGTGGGTATGGATATGGGCGTGGGCACCCTGCTCCGCTTTGTCGGCCGCAATGACGGCGAACGCCGGCAAGCCTTGAATGTAATCGGCCCGCACTGGGACGGTAACCAGGTGTGGTTCATTCTGGGTGGCGGAGCCATTTTTGCGGCTTGGCCTACCCTCTATGCCACCTCCTTCTCGGTGTTTTACATCGTAATGATTTTGCTACTGTTCAGCATGATTCTGCGGCCAGTGGCTTTTGAATATCGGTCTAAAGTAGCCGCCAGCAAGTGGCGGGAATCTTGGGACTGGGTTTTTCTGGTTTCGGGTGTTCTGCCCATGTTCATTTATGGTGCGGCCATGGGTAACATTCTCAGCGGCGTGGGTTTTCATTTCAGTTGGGACGGACAGTATTATCAGACGGAATCTTTTATCTGGTATTTGCTCAATCCCATAGCCATTCTGAGCGGTCTGCTGGCGGTTTCCATGTCGGTTTATCAGGGTGGAACCATGCTGATGTTACGCGGTACGGACCCTATTGCCTCCCGGGCCAAAAATTACGCCAGCGTCGCCGGCATTGTGGCCGCCATACTGTTTATTATTGGTGGATTCATGATCTCTGGAATGAAGGGCTATACCCTGATCAGCGGGGACCCGGGCATGTCAGCGAATCCGGTGAGTGGACAGGTTGTGGAAGCTGTGAGCGGTGGCTGGATGCATAACTATGGGGCACATCCCATTCTCTGGTTAATACCGATTCTGGCCATAGCGTGCATGTTACTCGGCGCTTTGTTCTTGCGTGCCAACAAGCCTATTTTGGGCTGGTGGCTGGGCGCGCTGGCGTGGATAGGCGTTCTAGGTACCGTAGCGGCTTCGATGTTCCCTTTTCTCATGCCGTCTTCAGACAATCTGAATCAAAGCCTGACCATCTGGAATGCTTCGGGAAGCCGTTACAATCTGATCTGGATGACCATTTTTACGGTAATTTTTGTACCGACAATTTTGGCTTACACGACTTGGTGTTTTCGAGTGATGCGCGGCAAGGTCGCCAAGCCCAGTGCTGCTGATGATCATGCTTACTAAAGGAGGCTTCCGATCATGAAAAATCTGTTCACTTTTATTGGGATGGCGCTTATTCTCGCACTTTCTCTGTTTCTGGCGGTTATTACGGGTGACTATGGTCCCTGGTATTTCGCCTGGCTCGTCGGTACCACCATGATCGTTCTGATTGCCGTAGCGGGTGCGGTCATGTTCGAAAAACAAGACGCGGAACGCGGCCAAAAGCGTGGCGACGTCCACTAAGCGGAGGATAAGTTTATGCATCTGGAAGATTACGTTTTCTTTTTACCTATTGTTTATTTTTTCATCACCGTGATCGCTTACTTTTACACCAGAAAGCGTTTCTGAAAAACCCTCTTGGAGATTTTCTCCCATAACAAAAGGCCCGGATTTCCGGGCCTTTTTAGTGGTCGATTTTTACTCAGATCAACGCAGGTAGATGTTTTTCCCGAGTCGTTTGAAATCCTCAGATTTTTCCTGCATCCCTTGCAGGCGCGCCGCCTCCAGATCTTCAGCGCCTTTTTCCTGCGCGTAGGCTTGCAGATCTTGGGAAATTTTCATGGAGCAGAAATGAGGTCCACACATCGAACAAAAATGGGCTGATTTGGCGCCTTCTTGGGGAAGGGTTTCATCGTGATATTCCCGGGCTTTTTCCGGGTCCAGCCCCAAATGAAACTGGTCTTCCCAACGAAATTCAAAGCGCGCTTTGGATAGGGCATTGTCACGCACCTGAGCTCCGGGATGGCCCTTGGCGAGATCGGCGGCGTGCGCGGCAATTTTGTACGTGATCGCCCCTTCTCGGACATCATTTTTGTCAGGCAGACCGAGGTGTTCTTTGGGCGTGACGTAGCACAACATGGCCGTACCATACCAGCCAATCTGGGCGGCGCCGATGGCGCTGGTAATGTGGTCGTAACCGGGAGCAATGTCCGTGGTCAGCGGTCCCAGCGTGTAAAAAGGGGCTTCGTAGCAATGCTGCAATTCTTCATCCATGTTGGCCCGGATCATTTGCATGGGGACATGGCCGGGGCCTTCAATCATCACCTGCACATCGTGCTTCCAGGCGATTTGGGTGAGTTCACCCAAGGTGTGTAATTCTGCAAACTGCGCCTCATCATTGGCATCGGCCAATGACCCTGGACGCAGCCCATCTCCCAGAGAAAAGCTGACATCATACGCTTTCATGATTTCGCAGATTTCCTCAAAATGGGTATAGAGGAAGCTTTCCTGATGATGCGCCAAGCACCATTTAGCCATAATGGAGCCACCCCGGGAGACAATACCGGTAAGGCGATTCGCGGTGAGCGGTACATAGCGCAGCAAGACTCCGGCGTGAATGGTGAAATAATCCACGCCCTGCTCCGCCTGCTCAATCAGAGTATCGCGGTACAAGTCCCAAGTGAGTTCTTCGGCCTTACCATCTACTTTTTCCAGCGCTTGATAAATGGGAACTGTACCAATAGGCACCGGGCTATTACGGATAATCCATTCTCGGGTTTCATGAATGTGTTTGCCGGTGGACAAATCCATCACCGTATCCGCACCCCAGCGAATTGACCAGACCATTTTTTCCACTTCTTCGGCAATAGAGGAAGTGACGGCTGAATTACCAATATTGGCATTAATTTTGACCAGAAAATTACGGCCGATAATCATCGGTTCCAGTTCTGGATGATTGATGTTGGCCGGAATAATAGCGCGGCCTCGGGCGATTTCATCGCGTACAAATTCGGGAGTCACGCGATCTGGAATCTGAGCTCCAAAGGATTCGCCGCGATGCGCGCGAAACAGGGCGGGATGACTGGCCCGTAGGGAATCCAAACCTTGGTTTTCGCGAATGGCGACGTATTCCATTTCGGGGGTGATGATGCCGCGCCGGGCATAATGCATCTGCGAAACATTGCCGCCCGCTGCAGCGCGGCGAATCTCCCGCCGATGGTGAAAACGCAAATCCGCCGTACGCACATCCGCAAGGCGAGCACGACCATAGGCCGAGCTGGGCTCGGGACGGTGTTCGATGGCGGTGTCTATGGGAGTCCACTGCCAGCGGGTGGCTGGCAAACCGGCATGAATGTCGATGTGCGCGGCCGGGTCGGTATAGGGACCACTACAATCATAAACGGGAATAGCCGGATTATGTTCGACACTGCCGTCCCGATTCCGGGAGTCGGTTTGCTGAATTTCACGAAGGGGAATCCGTAACTCGGGATACTGGTCACCCGCCGCATAGTTTTTGGTAGAACCCGGGATCGCTCCACAAGTTACCGTTGCTTCCTGCATACTATTTACTACATCCGTAGGACGGGTCGCCATGATTCACTCCTCCACAATGCGGCACTGCAACAGATCAGGAGGCGGAAGAAAGACGCGGGCAGAAAACCCTGTAAGCGCTTCCCTCCGCCGGCATGACCCGGATCAGGTTCCAAGGGTACCTCTCAGCCCGCCACTTGGCAGACGCCCCCAGCGTTCATAAAACTTGGGTTTCAAATTACGGGAAGGTGAGCAAATCTGTCAAGTGCGCTGAGGTGCTCACCATTCAATCTCTTGACGGTTTTTGCATCCCAGTGGCGACGTATCGGTTGGTTCAGTGCTATCATCGCGGCCAATCATTTCACTGGATGCACTCTGGAGTCCGTCGTGCTGAGCACCAATAATCTTACTATGCAGTTCGGGGCAAAACCGCTTTTTGAAAATGTCTCCGTGGAGTTCGGTAATGGCAACCGCTATGGCCTAATCGGTGCCAATGGCAGCGGCAAGACGACCCTGATGAAAATTCTGGGTGGTGATCTGGAGCCCAGTTCGGGACATGTGAGCTTGAGCAGCGGCGAGCGTCTTGGCAAATTACGTCAGGATCAGTTCGCCTTTGAAAACTTTACCGTACTGGATACGGTCATGATGGGCCATGCCGAGTTATGGCGCGTTAAGCAGGAGCGTGATCGTCTTTATGGCTTAACAGAAATGACCGAGGAAGAAGGCATGGCCGTCGCCCATATTGAAGGCGAGTTCGCTGAACTGGGTGGCTACTCGGCAGAAGCCAAGGCGGGCGAGCTACTGATCGGGGTCGGCATCCCTCTGGAGCAGCATGGCGGTCTGATGTCCGCCGTCGCGCCAGGCTGGAAGCTGCGCGTTTTGCTGGCCCAGGCCCTGTTTGCCGATCCCGACATTCTGTTGCTGGACGAGCCTACCAATAACCTCGATATTCATACGATTCAATGGCTGGAAGAACTCCTCAGTGGTATCAGCAGCACCATTGTCATCATCTCTCATGACCGACATTTTCTGAACAGCGTCTGTACCCATATGGCGGATCTGGATTATGGGGAAGTGCGTATTTATCCCGGTAATTACGATGAATACATGCGCGCTTCAACGCTGGTGCGCGATCAGTTACTGGCCGAAAATGATAAGAAAAAAGAAAAAATGGCCGAACTACAGGGTTTTGTCAGTCGCTTTTCAGCCAATGCTTCCAAAGCCAAACAAGCCACCTCCCGCGCCCGCCAACTCGAAAAAATTCAGCTTGAAGAAGTTAAACCTTCCAGCCGTCAAAATCCCTATCTGGTGTTCAATCAGGAGCGCAAGCTCTATCGTGCGGCTCTGGATGCCAAAGACATGAGCAAGTCTTTTGACGCTTTGCATCTGTTTCACAAAATGCGTCTCCATGTGGAAGCGGGGGAACGCATTGCCATTATCGGTTCCAATGGCTTGGGAAAAACCACCCTGCTGCGTTGCCTGACCGGTGAACTCACTTTGGATGCGGGCGTCATCAAATGGGCAGAAAACGCTAAGATCGGCTATTTCGCCCAAGATTATGCGCCCGAATTTGCGGACGAAATGACCCTTTTTGACTGGATGTGTCAGTGGCGCAATGAGAAAGATGACGACCAGGTAATTCGCGGTGTGCTCGGGCGTTTACTATTTGGTCAAGATCAGGTGAGCCGCTCCGTCAAAGTCCTGTCGGGTGGTGAAAAAGGGCGGATGCTCTTTGGTAAACTGACATTGGAAAAACCCAACGTTCTCATTCTGGATGAACCCACCAACCATCTGGATATGGAGTCCATTGAGTCACTCAATACTGCTCTGGAAAAATTTGACGGTACGCTGATTTTCGTCAGTCATGATCGAGAATTCGTTTCTTCATTGGCAACGCGTATTATCGAGTTTACGCCCCACGGTATCGAAGATTTTAAAGGTAGTTATGATGACTACCTGCGTAGTCAAGTTCAGGTTACGGCCGCCGTAAAAACGGCCGCCAAAAGCCGATAATCAACAAGACGACGCCCAGCAAAAAAACCTCGCCAATCCATTTCCAGCGCACCATATTTAATACATTGGCGAGGTGCAGCAGACTCTGTGCCTCGAAATCAACACCGTGATGCACGGCCAGAACGGCCACGGCGTTGGTTTTGAAAATCACGCCCAAATAACGCAACACCATCAATAACAAATCGGCAATAATCAGGCCCGTACCGACATAAACCCAGCAAATTTGGGGACAGCGCGGCATCTCTCAATTCCGCCAAGCGTTCATGATTTGCAGGGCAGCACGAAGCATGCGTTCCGCCTCTTCAGCCGAATCCGCTTCGCTGTAACAGCGCAATTCCGGGGCATTACCCGAAGGCCGCAAATGTAGGATGGCGCCGTTCTCCAGCGTCATGCGAATCCCATCGGTACGATCCATAGCCTTGGCCGCGCCCGCGATAGCGCCAAACACTGCGCTAAAAGCGGCCAAATTGCGCGGCAAATCCGGACCGCGAAACGCATCCAGATGCTGTTGACTCAGCGCCGTTGGAAAGTCCTGCAAGCGGTCACTCGCCGTGAAGCGGGGCGGGAGATCATCCAGTAGTGCTGAAAGCGCTACACCGCGCGCTTGCGCTGCAGTCAGTACCGTCAGCATAGGCAACAGTGCGTCGCGGGTTGGTAAGGGGCTCAAAATATGTCCGTGACGTTCCAATGGGCTACCAAGCAAAAATCCTCCGTTGGCTTCATAGCCTACGACGGTACCGGAGTCCGCTTGTAAGGCGGATTGCATGGCGGCGATGACGTAGGGAGAGCCAATTTGAGTGCGTACGGTTTTGGCGAAAAATCCAGACAATTCCAGCGCGGTATTACTGCTGATCGGGGTGACTACGGTATGCGCTCCTAGGGCGCGCGCCGTCAAAATACCCAGCACATCTCCGCGCCACCAGCGCCCTTCCTGATCGGCAATCATCGGCCGGTCGGCGTCGCCGTCGGTGGTCAGCAGCGCATCCAGATGATACTCGACCACGGCTTGCCGGGCCAATGCCGCATCCTCGGGACGCAAAGCTTCGGTATCCAGCGCGACAAACTGGGAAGAACGTCCCAGCGGCAGCACCTCGGCACCCAGAGACTGCAGGACTTCCGTCAGCAGGTCGCGGGCGACACCCGAATGCTGATAGACCCCCAAGCGTAATCCGGAAAGACTACCCGCGCCAAAAAAGTTCCGATACCGCTGATTATACTGACTCAGCCACTGCGGGTCGGGATCGGGCAAAGCAGGTATTTGCAGCAGCGAACCATCCGCCGCAAATAAACCCGCATCCACCGTCATGCCCTGACGCAAAATACCGGCTTCATCGGCTTTCATCAGTTCACCGTGAGGACGATTAAACTTGATGCCGTTGCGATCAAAAGGAATATGGCTACCCGTAATCATCAGCGCGGGCACTGCCGCGCTTAAACCGGCATAGGCCAACGCCGGCGAAGGTAAATAACCCGCAAACACGGGAACCCCCGCTTCGGCGAGAACCGCCGCCCAGCTTGCCGCGAGGATGCGCGGGGTACTGGGACGCAAATCGCCCCCCAAGATTACCCGATCACCCGCCCGAAATTCGTCAATTTCCGCCAGATAGCGTAAAAATGCCCGGACATGCACAAAAACCAGTTGATCCGTCAAATCGACGACCAATCCCCGCAAGCCACTGGTACCAAAAGCCGCCATAACCCTAGTCTCCGCCTGTTGTCTGACCCTGACATAATAACCACAAGGCGCGCCGCGCGATACTTCGCCCTTTCCCTGATACCCCGGCGCTGTGTATCATAAGCGGTTGGCGTGATGCATGCGCCGACCCATCCTTTTTAAGAACACTGAGCAAGGCTATGCCCACCAACAACGAATGGATGAACTGGCACAGTAACGCCGATACGCTACCGAGCCTGGACAACTATAGCTACGAAGACATCCGGCGCTGGCTGGGCGATCTGGAAATTCGCAAAGCCCAGTCCTATCAAAAATCGATCAGCCGCCTTGAACGTTTGGATGAAACTGATCTCAGCGCTTTTGTTCAGGGTACGGCGCGTGCGGCCTATCATGTGGACATTCATCTGAGCCAAGGGCACCTCATCAGCTTATGTACCTGCCCGGTCGCCAGCAACTGCAAGCATGTCACAGCGGTATTACTGGCTTTTCTGGCGCAACGTGGTCATGAAGCGCCCACGCACACACCGCGTCCGCACGTCATGCAATGGCTGAGCGATCTGCGCTCCCATCTCAATCCACCGCCACGCAAGCCACCCAGTACCACCTATTTGTTGCACTGGATACTGGAACCCCGGAGTCGCCGCCATCAGGGTCCGGTATTGAGTTGCCAGAAAGCGCGACTCAACAAACAAGGCATTTGTACAGAGCGGACGCCATGGCACAATTTTGAGGCGGCTTTGCGTCGTCCTCCCAGCTTTTTGGACGACGTCGACCAGCGGGCGCTGCGCCGCCTCCTGCTGGAAGATCCTTATGCTAATCAATCCGGTCTTTTTGAGCTGGGTCCCCGGCATGGGGCTGCAGCCCTAAGTATGCTCGCGCCGAGCGGTCGGCTGTTCATCAATGCTCCAGCGAGTTCGCCCCTGCGCCTCGGAGACACTCGCGCTGGCAAGCTGATCTGGAAAGTCAGTAAGGATGGAGAACAACATCCAGTACTGGAAACCACCACGCCAGCCCACGCTTTTCTGATACTCGATACTCCGTGGTATCTGGACAGTGAAAATCTAGAAATTGGTCCGGTAGATACTCTGGTACGGACCGATGTACTTCGCGACTTATTACAGGCGCCGCCGCTCAATACCCAAGAAGCGCTGCTGCTGCGCGACATGCTGGAACAAAGTGCGCCTGGACTGCCGGCCCCCGTGGCCGACCCCGAGAAGAATCTGCGGGTTATTGATGCACCCCTGCAGCCCATCCTCTGGTGCGACACGCTGTCGCTTCTGGGGCTACAGGTGCATCGCGCGTACAGCGGCCAGTGGAGCCCAACCAGCCGCTTCGATTATGGACAGCCCAGCTTCGTTTACGGTCAGGCACGCATAGCCGCCGACGATGACAGCGCCATCCAAACCTTGGGCAACGGAGAAATGGTCCGGGTACTGCGCGATCTGGCTCAAGAAAAAGAAGCCATGCGGGTACTCACTAAAACGGGCATGCAGTTCGCTAAGGCCAGTCTTTTCCATAGTCTTTCGCTGTTACCCCATCCCATTTTTGGACTCGCCCGTGAAGACGATTGGGCACAGTTCATGATCGAGGGCGTGGCGGATCTCCGTGAAGCAGGCTGGGAAGTACGCTGGCCGGAGCGTTTCCGCCATTATTTCCTGCAAGTCGACGAATGGGATATGCAGGTGGACGGCGACGAAGAAGGCTGGCTAGGTTTGGATGTCGGCATCGTCGTTGAAGGCAAGCGTTTAGCCCTTGCCCCCCTGCTCGGAGAGCTTTTTGGTCGTGATCCACGCTGGTTGAATCCCGGCGGCCTGAGCACGATTCCTGATGCTGAACACATTCTCCTGCATACCCCCGCCGGCGTTCCCATACAAACGGCAGCCCATCGCCTCAAACCTCTGGTTGGCACGCTGATTGATTTATTCAGCCTGGGGGCGAGCGGCCCCTTGCGGGTTTCGGCTTTTGACGCGCCGCGACTCACCGAATTGGTCGATAGCAGCCAATGGCGCAGCGAGGGGATGGAGGCGATTCGCGCACTGGCCCAGCGTTTGCCGAAAAATGGCGAGATAGTCGCTGTCGCTCCGCCCCAAGGCTTCGCCCTACCCTTGCGTGCTTATCAGCAAGAAGGCCTTTCCTGGCTGCAATTCCTCCGGGAGCATCGTCTTGGAGGAATCCTCGCCGACGACATGGGCCTTGGTAAAACGGCGCAAACACTCGCTCACCTGCTACTCGAAAAAGAAAGCGGGCGGATGCAAAATCCAGCACTGATCGTTATGCCGACTTCCCTCATTCACAATTGGCGGGAAGAAGCTGAACGCTTTGCCCCAGATTTACGCGTCCTCTCTCTTCACGGCAAAGAGCGCCTAAGCCATTTTACGGAAATGGTCGATCATGATTTGATTCTGACTACCTATCCGCTGGTATGGAGGGATATTGAACTTCTAAAGGCGCAAAAATTTCATCTGCTGATTCTCGATGAAGCACAAATGGTTAAGAATGCCCAGGGCCGCGCCGCCGAAGCCATTCGCGAAATTGCGACGGAGCACCGCCTTGCCCTGACCGGCACCCCTATGGAAAACCACTTGGGCGAACTCTGGGCGCAGTTCGATTTTTTGTTGCCCGGTTTTCTGGGCGATATCCGCACTTTTCAAAAAATCTGGCGCAATCCCATAGAAAAGCATGGCGATTCAGAACGTCTCGAATTACTGGCACGCCGGGTACGGCCTTTCATCCTGCGCCGTAAAAAAGAGGAAGTAGCCGAGGAGCTTCCGGAAAAAACCATCATCATCCGCTCCGTAGATATTGAAGGTGCGCAGCGCGATCTTTATGAAACGGTGCGCAGCGCCATGGACGAGCGCATCCGTCAGGAAATTGCGGCCAAAGGTTTTCAACGTAGCCAGATTGTCATCCTAGATGCCATGCTCAAATTGCGGCAAGTCTGCTGCGATCCACGCCTCTTAAAAAGCGAAAAAGCGCGCAAGGTACAAGAAAGCGCCAAACTCGCCCTGCTCACGGAGATGATTCCGGAACTGCTGGCCGAAGGACGACGAATTCTGTTGTTTTCACAATTCACCGAAATGCTGGCCCTAATCCGCGCCCGGCTGGACAAGATGCATATCGCTTATGTGGAACTCAATGGCAGCACCCAGGACCGTAAAACACCGATTGCGCAGTTTCAACACGGTGAAGTACCTCTGTTTCTGATCAGCCTCAAAGCCGGTGGAGTGGGACTGAATCTGACTGCCGCTGATACCGTCATCCATTATGATCCCTGGTGGAATCCAGCCGCTGAAAATCAGGCCACGGATCGCGCCCATCGTATTGGTCAAAAGCGCCGAGTGTTCGTTTATAAATTGATTGTGGCGGGAAGTATTGAAGAGAAAATCCTCGCTCTACAGGAGAAAAAAGCGATACTGGCTGCGGGAGTTTTGGAAAAGGCCCAGAAAGACAAACTGCAGTTTGGCGCGGATGATCTCGCCTCACTCCTCGCCCCCCTACCCGAAATTCGACGTTGAAGTGAGGTATAGGCTTCCCGACAAGGCCGCTTAATGGCACACTACCCGCAAGTTCGAGTTTCGCGCCGGAATGACTTCCGCAACACCGGGGCTCGCCAGCACCAGCCAGGAATCATGATCAATGAAAAGCACAGCACACCAAGAACATCGTCGCGATCGTTTTATCATTAGCGGAGCTTTGCACGGCATCACCGAATCGGCCATTTTAGAATTGAAGAATTTTGAGGCTATGGGCGGACATCTTGAGCTCCTCCCCGAAAAAAAATTGGCTTTGATTCAATATGATGGTCGCTGCGGAGCGGAAGCCGAAGCACAAATGGTCGCCATACTCCAGCGAGCGGGCGAAAATTGCGAATCCCACGGGGTGATCTGTCATGGCAAAGATCACTGCGAACCTCTCAATCTTCACGTGGGCCCGCTGGCAAAAGATCACCCCACGCGTACCCATTCCCTCGCGAAGCATCTCGGACGATGGCTGCACTTAAAAAAACAATCTTGAGATCCCCATTATTGCGGGTCATGGTGCGTGCCAGCGCATTGGCTCTGTTATTGATTGGACCGGCGGCGGAAGCAGCATCTGCCCCACTATCTCCGCAACAAAATGCGCTTCTCCTCAACGCCGCGACGGCTTTTGCCCAGGGCGATTATCAGCCCGCTGCAGAGGCCTTCCCGCAACTTCAAAGTACATACATGGGTTCCTGGGTCGGCTACTGGGCAATCCAGCCCCGCCTGAAAACGCTTTCCCAGGCACAATATCAACAATACAGCGGCCATTTTCCCGAAGGGGTTGCACACCATCTTCTGCGCCGCCAATGGTTACTGGAACTAGCCCGGCGTCAGGACTGGACCAACTTTACCAGCGTCTATCAAAGCGGTCCCGTTCCCGATCTCATCACGCTGCGATGCGATGCGGCACGCGATCCGGCACTCCGAGGCAGCAGTGTCGTCCAGCCTTATTTTTTATGGAGCGCGGCTCCGGCTAACAACCATGCCTGTAACGCCATGGCGCAAACCGCCTTGGCGCATGGTCAGATTGCTTCGACGCAATTATGGCAGCGACTTCGGCAGATGTTTGAGGCCTCGGCATTTCAGTCGGCTTTGCATTTTGCCTCTTATCTGGAGCCTTCGGCGGCCTTGCAACTAGACCGTATCGTGCGCCAACCGGCCGTATGGTTAAGTCAGCAGACCTCATCCTATGGTAACGCTCCGTGGCCACAGTCAGCGCAGAATTTGCGGGTTTTGGCCTTGTTGCGACTGGCGGCAGCGCATCCGAGCGCGGCGGTGCAGACGGTGCAGGGTTCCAGTACCCTGAGCGCAGCAGATCAAGCGCTGGTTTTATATAACGCTGCTTATCAGGGTACTCTGAAATTACGGCCAGAAGCCGGGCCGTGGTATGCATTGGCCTATCGTGCGGACCCCCAGTTTAGCCCGCGTCCGCAGATTTTAGCGTGGATGGTCCGTACGGCACTGCGTAATAGTCAGTGGAATATGGTTGTTGAAGCCACCGCACTCATGGATGCGGCCCAAAGCCAGCAAAAACAGTGGCAATTCTGGAATACCGTCGCCCGCTTGGAACTCGGCCATACCGCCAGCGCTCGTGCTCAATTTAAGGCATTAGCATCCCCTTGGAGCTACACCGGACAACTGGCCATGGCGGCACTGGGCCAGCCACTCACCCTCGACGCTTCTGCTACGCATCTTGAAGACGTGGTGGCGACCTCCACCATCAGCGAAACTACATCCGAGCGTGCAGCGCTCAAACTCTATCAACTGGGTTTGTATTATGACGCTCTGAGCGAATGGGATCATGATCTGCATCAACTGTCTGATCCAGCACAAATCAAGGCCGTTGCCCGGCTGGCTTTTCAGCAGCAAGCCTGGCTCCTCGGTATTCATGCCAGCAGTCTGGTTCAAGATAATGGTGACTGGCAGCAAGGCTATATACTGCCTTATGCTCAGGAAATTGCCCAAGCAGCGGCCGCCACCGGCCTGCATCGTGCCTTTCTGGCGGGACTCATCCGTCAGGAGTCGGGGTTTGCTTTTGGCATTCGTTCCGACGTAGGTGCCCAAGGCTTGATGCAGGTCATGCCCACCACCGCGCAGTGGTTACAAAATCATGTTCCTGCCGCAGCCAACGCCGATTTGCATAGCATTCGGGGTAATTTAGTACTGGGCTCTAACTATCTGAGTATGCAGCAGCAAAATTTCGGGGGTTCGGAACTCTTGGCCGCAGCCGCCTACAATGCCGGTCCCGGCGCACCAAAACATTGGTTAGCCCGCTGGAATGGACCGACTGAAGGCCCTTGGGCGGGGCCCATTTTTACCGCCAATATTCCCTACCAACAGACCCGCCGCTATGTAGAAAGCGTACTCACCAATACCGTGGTATATGCCGCGCTTTTGGATCAGCAACCGCAAAATATCTGGCCACACTGGCAATTGGGTTCCAGTCAGCAGCCCTGAATTTAGCGGTCTGAGCCCAAGATAGGCGAATAGTTCGCCACCCACGCGGCTACTTCTGTGGCGGGCATGGGTCGTGCGATGCTGTAACCTTGCAAGAAATTTACGCCCAAAGGCGCAAGTTTTTGAGCATGCGCCAAAGTCTCGACACCTTCGGCGACCACTTCGAGCCCCAATGCGAGCGCTGTCGAAGTCAGTCCAGTCACAATCGCGAGATCTTTATTGTCCACTAAAATATCGCGCACAAAACTCTGGTCCACCTTAATCGTATGGGCAGGAAGTTTTTGCAAATAAGTGAGCGAAGCATTACCCGTTCCAAAGTCATCCAGAGCAACATGAATTCCCAGCGAATTGATAGCATTTAACGTCGCTATCGCCGTCTGGAAATCCAGCATAGGTGCACTTTCCGTAACTTCGAGTTCAATCAGATCATGGCGAAGATCAGGATAAAGAGACAAGATATTGCGCGTATCGTTCAAAAACTCGGCATCCAACAAATGTCGGGCGCTGATATTAATACCCACACGCAATAATAGACCCTGCTTTTGCCAGAGCGCAGCCTGAGAGAAAGCCGTTTCCAAAACCCAGCGACCAATTTTGCGTGCCAACAGTGGATGATCCAGCGCGCTGGCAAAAGCGTCTGGGGTAAGGAGTTCCCCCCCTCCTCTATCCAGCCGCAACAGCGCTTCGACACCCCGCGCTCCTCCCCGCAAACTCACCAAGGGCTGATAGAGCAGCACGAAACGATTTTCTGCCAACGCTTGCTCCGCACGTTGTACCCCTTCAGCGATTTGTTGCTGTGCCGCCTCCAAAGTAGCGTTGTAAAACAAATGACCATTTCGTCCCGCTGACTTTGCAGCGTACATCGCAAGATCCGCTAGGCGCAGCAACAAGCTCGGGGCATCGGCATCCGAAGGATATGCAGCAAGACCGATGGTCGCGGATACCGTAACCATCCCCCCCTAAAATCTCTACGGGTTCGCTCACTGCAGCTAGAAACCGGCTCATGAAAGGATCTAGTTCACCGCGATGGACGGGTTTCATCAGGAGTAAGCCAAATTCATCGCCTCCGAGTCGGGCGATGATGTTTTCCTTACCCAAAAGCAATTGCATCCGTTTGGCCAGCTTACATAACAACGCATCGCCACTTTCATGACCGAACAAATCGTTAATTTGTTTGAATCCGTCCAGATCCAATATGGCTACATAGAAACTCGTAACACTTTCCGACTCGGGGCGACAGGCATCATTCAAGTATTGTTGAAATTGCAGACGATTGGGCAATTGCGTCAGCGCGTCATGATTCGCCTGATAAGCAAGCTGATCCGCGAGTTGGCGACGTTCGGTAACATCATGAAAAACCAGAACGACACCCAACACTTGACCGTCACGACTGCGGATGGGTGCCGCAGAATCCTCAATTGCATATTCTTGACCATCGGCACTGAGTAAGGTCGTGTGATTGGCCAGACCAATCACACGACCTTCTGCCAGAACCCGGCGTACTGGATTAGAAACGGGCTCACGCGTACTTTCATTAATAATGGGAAAAACTAGATCTAAAGGTTTTCCACGGACCTGCGCAAAGCTTCTTCCTAACAGATTTTCGGCAACACTGTTGACGCCAGTGACCCGCGCATCGGTGTCCGTAGTAATGACCGCGTCGCCAATGGAGGCCAAGGTTACTTCGGCTCTTTCCTTGGCTTCCCAGATGGCGCTGTCGGTTTCCATTTGCAGTACTTCACGCAGCGCATTCTGCCTTTGGATAAACCGAAATCCAAAAAACCCTATGATTAATAATAATATTTCAACCAAAGAGGGGGCCAGCATACTGTGCGCCCATATCGCCCAGACGGTGCGGCGCAAAATACTGGCGCCCGCCACTAAGGGGTAACCAGGAACCGCCTGAAAAGCGCCCAGACGCCATTGACCCATGGCCTTAGAGAAGCCCAGAAAACTGCCACCACGCAATTGCGGATGGATTTGCAGATAACGGGCCGCAATACCCGTCTGTTGGACCATAAAAGATGTCTTATCCGGTGGCGGATCGCGCGCTATCAGAAAACCATCCTTGCGCAATAAGAATAGTCCAGTGTGACGTTGGAGGGGATATTCTTTCCAGCCCGGCAACGCTCCGTCCTGCAGGGGTAACAAAGCCGAGAGAAATAGGACTTGACCATTCTTGAGCGTGACTTTTCGTAAAAAAGGAATGAACCAGGATTTTTTTTCTACTCCAGGGATGACAGAACCCACGCAAAATCCCGGGATGATATGTACATCGTGACTACGATCTGCGGTCAGTGGTAATGGACTGTGATATGGCCATTTCCCATACATGTACGAATTGGCAAAAACATGGCCGACAGCGTCAGCAATCGCTACATGGCGAATTTCCGGCTGTACCTTCAGGTAATCACTCAGTAATGTTCCAGCTTTCATTCCTTCAGGATCAGTAAGCGCTTGGATAGACTCTGTAAGAAGATCCAAAGAAGTTTGCACGCCCCTGAAGGTTTGCGCGGTACTATTGGCCAGTGCAACCGAAAGAATACGAAGATTACTGACTTGCTCACTACGTACCCGATGCCAAGTATAAAATCCGATCAATATCCAAGAAAACAAAAGCAACAAGAAAAATATAAGCTGAAAGATCCTCAGCAGCCTCGCACTATAAGTTTTTGCAGGTTTTAAAGGCTGACTACCGAAATCTTTGGGCATTTTATGCGCTTATTGAGAATGAACATTATGGTTGTAGTCAAATTTGCTGCGTTTTTCAAGCATATCCCGAAAAAATTAAAGCTCTGCCAAGCTATTACTAGCTGGACAGAGCCCTTAAAAACCGTCTGGTGACAGCGTTAGCTGGGCATCGCCGAAATAAAAGCAGCCGGCACCGGGAATTCCCCCAGAGCACTACGCAATACGGCAAAATGCATAGCCTCGTCGCCTTCTATATTAGCCGCAGCATGGGCCAGATCAGGGTTACTGAATTGGGGTACTGTACCCAAATACGCCTTGGCCGCCCCAACTTCTAGGCCCGCAGCAAAGTGCAGCACATCATCCTGAGTTTTCAATTTGTCCAGAGGGAATCCCCATTTCGCCGCCAGTTCAGTCATCGGCGACTTCAGAGGAATTTTTGGGGCCACCGCTGTTCCACCCAGTTTCTTAATGGTTTCGGCCAGAATAGCGGCATGTGCTTCATGATCCGCCTGAAAAGACAAGGCCACCTTGAGCAAAGCTGGGCTCAATAGTTTACTTTCGGCACCCACCTGATAAGCCGCAATTGCCTGATGTTCTGCATTCAACGCAAAATTGAGCAGATATAAATCGTGTTTTGGACCTTTGGACATGGTCGCGGCTTCCGCCATAACCGGCATCGACAAGGTACTCACTGCCGCCAATCCGAGACCAAACAAGGCACTTTTCTTGAAAAAATCACGACGATCCAAGGCCTGCGTTTCCACTTCGTTCATGATGTGCTCCTCAAAATGCGTCGGCAAAATTGCCGCCGTAATGGGTTTTACGTAATAAATCCGCGTCTGGATGCGCCTGAATTTCATGCCTCAGCTACTGAGTTGCGTAGATAACACGCTGGCTTTATAAAGAATAGCACTGGTTGGTTGCCCCGTCGGTGAACCGCCCGCAGGCTCCATGGTCACCGCAATCAAACTTACCGTCCGCATATCCAGATGATCCGGGGTAGACAATACCGGCGTCCTGCCAGGGCTGGTCGGCAGCAACCCCATGGAAATCGGTTTTTTGCCGGGGACAATGGCCCACAACTGTAGGGATTTGTCGGGAGGTAATGGCATCGCGTGCATGGTTACCAATGCCATATGATGGGTATTGGCACGCAACATCCAAACCGCCTGACCAGAACGATTATTAAGCACGGCCATATAAGGCATTTGGGGGGGGGTGGGCCAAAGCAGCAGTACGACCAAGGCGATACTGAGTCCGGCACTCAGGCTGCGCCAGACACCCAGTTTTTGCCACCAGACTAATTTGCCCTGAGCAGCGACAGAAGATTTTTTGGGCAATTCTGCCTGCACGCCCTGCCAGACCGAGCGCGGCGGCGGAATCGGCTGAGCGCGCAGGCTCAGCGGCATAAGAACATCTTCCCACTCGGCGACACGCGCTGCTAGCCAAGGCCGATTATGCAGCATTTGCGTGAAGCGTCGGCGCGCGCGCCCGCGCAAAGTTCCCAACACATAAGCGCCCGCAAGCATATCAGCGAGTTTTGGCGATTTATGCAGATTCATGATGCAAACAATCCCTTAATGTCAGGAGCCCTCGGCGAATCCAGCTTTTAACCGTGCCCAAAGCTTCGCCAGCGAAGCGGGCAACCTCTTCATAACTGGCAGCGCGATAAAAAGCCTGGGAAATGGCTTGGCGTTGCTCAGAAGGGAGTTGCTTCAGGCAATCCTGCAAGCGCTGTTTTTCAGATTCCAGAGCCCTTTCTGCGTGGCTATTAGGTTCACCCCAGCGATCCCAATCTTCATCCTCCCAACCCGGCTGATCTTTGGGAAGCCGTCGCAAATCATCAATTGCCTGGTAGCGAACAATGGCCGCCGCCCAAGCCAAGGGCGCACCCCGACCAGACTGATATTCACCGGCTTTTAACCAGATTTTCATAAACGCATCCTGCAGCGATTCGGCGGCACGGCCTTCTTCTCTGAGGATACGCAATGCGACCGGATATAGATGCGCAGAGGTGGCATCATAAAATTGCCGGAACGCCTCTTGATCAGCTTGGGCTACCCGGCGCAGGAGCTTTTCGAGGGCATCGACCTCAAGCATGGGATATAACCATCACCTGATAAACGACTCGTTACATTTTATTGCTCGATTCATAAGCTGATGCATCCTATTCTGTACCCGGCAGGAAAAAGCATAGCGCAAAAGCTTTCGTCTTGACTATGCACGCCCATAATCTTTATCGGAGAGGAGATTACCATGAAATTATTATCTGTCGCCGGGATTTTATCCGGTGCCCTAATCACTGCTTTGGGCCTGAGTGATGTGGCTCATGCCGGACCCGTGGATATTCAGTTGAATGTGGGCACTCAGCCCGTATATGCCGCACCGGGTTACCCTCCGGCAATTCTCAGCAGTCCACCCCTGATGGTCTGGCTCAGCAATCTTGGGGTATATGCCGCCTACGGCGCCTCTCAACCCATTTTTTACCAAGGTTCCAATTACTATTATTACTACGGTAATCGCTGGTGGGCGGGCCCCGGCTATCGAGGCCCTTGGCGCCCTATTGCTGCGCCACCACCGGCATTACGACGCTGGAACCATCGTGACTGGCCGAATGTACAGCGCAATGCAGGCCGCTATGCCCGAGATCCCCATTGGCGGCATTTTCGTCCCGCCGAACGACCTCATCCGCAGCCCTATCCGCAACGACCAAGTCCGCAAGTTCAGCGACCCCAGCCACCGCATTACGGCTCGGTAGGGCGTCCGGACAATCCTGGACGGCCCTCTGAATACGGGCGCCCCGGCCCACAAGGACCCGGTCATGACCAAAATCACGGTAAACCAGACCGTTGGCAGAACAACCGCGATCAAGGCCCACAGGGACCAGGGCGGGATAACCACTAGCCTAATTTTACACTGATCCAGTCGCGGGCGGCATCCAGAGCAGCATTCAACGCGGCTGGATTACCCGCCCCGGCTTGGGCCATATCCGGACGACCACCACCTTTGCCACCCAGAGGTTGTGCCACCTGGTTCACCAGCTCACCGGCATGCACGCGACCTGCCAGAGCTTTACCTACTCCAGCGATGAGCGACACTTTCTCACCCTCCACCCCCGCAAGCACAATCACCCCCTCGGGCAATTGCGTGCGCAAACGATCCAGAGCATCCCGTAAGGCTTTGCCATCCATGCCCTCCAGCCGACAAACCAGAACCGGCACCCCCGCCACATGTTGGGCCTGAGAAGCCAGATCAGCTCCGGCACGAGCCGCTTCCTCGCGCTTGGCTTTTTCCAGTTCTTTTTCTAGCTGACGTAATCGCTCTAAGGTTTGCGAAAGGCGTTGATCCAGCTCTGCGGGAGCGACTTTGAGTAATCCGGCTGCCACCTGCAAACGTTCTTCATCCCGTTGAATGGCTTCCAGAGCCGCCGCTCCGGCCACAGCCTCAATGCGCCGGATACCTGCCGCGACCCCGCTTTCGCTGAGAATTTTGAAAACCCCCATATCCCCCAGTGCGCTGACATGCGTCCCGCCACACAATTCCAGTGAAAAATCGCCCATACGCACCACCCGCACTTCGTCACCATATTTTTCGCCGAAAAGCGCCATCGCGCCCAATGCCTGCGCTTCGGCAATGGGCAGAATCTGGGTATCTGCGTGGACATTATTACGGATAGCGGCATTCACGTTGCGTTCAATTTCACGCAACTGGGCCATCGTAACCGGCTCGGGATGGCTGAAATCAAAACGCAGACGCTCGGGATTCACCAATGAGCCTTTTTGTTGCACATGGGTACCCAGAATTGTGCGGAGTGCGGCGTGTAATAGATGGGTCGCGGAATGATGCGTAGCGGTGGCACTTCGCGCAACCCCATCCACACTGCTCATGACCGTGTCGCCCACCTGCAAACGGCCCGACTGCAACTGACCCAGATGCACATGCAGGCTCCCCAAGGGTTTCTGCGTGTCGTGGACTGCGAATACCGCTTGTTGCGATTGCAGTTCACCACGGTCCCCCGCCTGCCCGCCGGATTCGCCATAAAATGGGGTCTGATCGAGAATGACCGCACCACTATCCCCGGCTTCGAGAAAAGCCACTTCCTCACCATCCCGAATCAGAGCCAGCACCTTGCCTTCATCAGCACTCAGGGTGTAACCGGTAAATTGCGTCGCTGGCAAACGCATGGCCAAATCGTGATAAATCCGTTCGGTTTTGACCGCACCACTGCCCGACCAAGCCGCACGGGAACGCTGGCGTTGTTCGGACATGGCGACTTCGTATCCGTCCATATCCATGACCAGTCCCTTTTCCCGGGCGATGTCAGCGGTCAGGTCCACCGGGAAACCATAGGTGTCGGCGAGCCTAAAGATAATCTCTCCGGGAATAGCGGCCTGCGCAGACAAGCCCGCAATCGCTTCTTCGAGGAGCGTTAAACCCCGTTCAAGGGTTTCTCGAAACCGGATTTCTTCCCGTTCGAGGGCCCGTTCTACCTCAGACTGGGCCCGCGCCAGTTCGGGGAAAGCAGAACCCATTTCCTGAACTAAGGGCGTTACCAGCTTATAAAAAAATACGTTTTCTATTCCCAGTTTGCGGCCATGACGCACCGCTCGACGAATAATTCGACGGAGAACATAACCGCGCCCCTCATTAGCAGGTAGTACGCCATCGGTAATGAGAAAACTGCAGGCCCGGATATGGTCAGACAGTACTCGC
Source organism: Acidithiobacillus sp. (assembly GCA_041676785.1). Taxonomy (GTDB): domain Bacteria; phylum Pseudomonadota; class Gammaproteobacteria; order Acidithiobacillales; family Acidithiobacillaceae; genus Acidithiobacillus. The sequence goes on from JBAYRF010000010.1 coordinate 47,035, forward strand.
AGGCTGGTATCCGTGGCGCCATCTTGTCCGTAGCGCTTACCTGCCAGTTGGGCGGCGGCGGCAATCAGCGGTTTGAAAAGATCGGTGTCGTAATTGTTGTGAACGCCTTGCAATACGGCAGCGAGGCGCTCCAGTCCCATGCCCGTATCCACAGAAGGTTTGGGTAAAGGCGTCAGCTTGCCGTTACTGTCACGATCAAACTGCATGAACACCAGATTCCAGATTTCGATGTAACGGTCACCATCTTCGTCCGGACTGCCGGGAGGGCCTCCGGGAATCGCGGGGCCGTGGTCATAGAAAATTTCTGAACAAGGCCCGCAGGGACCCGTATCCCCCATGCTCCAGAAGTTATCTTTCATGCCACAACGAGAAATCCGAGCGGGATCAATACCTATATCCTCGATCCAAATTTGCGCCGCCTCATCGTCTTCTTCGTAGACCGTAATCCACAGTTTTTCGGCAGGCAAACCCAATCTTTCGGTCAAGAAGCGCCAGGCAAACCCAATCACTTCGCGTTTGAAGTAATCCCCAAAAGAAAAATTGCCCAGCATCTCGAAAAACGTGTGATGGCGTGCCGTATAACCGACATTTTCCAGATCATTGTGTTTCCCGCCTGCGCGCATACAGCGCTGGGAGGACACCGCTCGCTGGTAGGGTCGCTGCTCCAAGCCCAAAAAAACATCTTTAAAGGGCACCATTCCGGCATTGGTAAAAAGAAGCGTCGGATCGTTGCGTGGAATCAGCGCGCTGGAAGGAACTATTTGATGTCCCTGCTCCATGAAATAATCCAAAAAGGCTTGGCGAATGGCTTGCGCTTGCATAGGTCTTCCGTCAGTAATTAAAAAGTTAAAGTGCTATTCGCTGCAATCATCCTGATTTTTGCCGCATTCCGCCAGTACCTGGCGGACCTGATCGCCGGTGAATCCCCGCCCCATAAGAAACCGCGCGCGCCGCGCATAGTCCCGGGCGTCTGCGATAGCCACTAGACCAAAACGCTTTTGGTAAACGCTCCGCGCCTGAGCCAGCCAATCCACAGAGTCGTCGGAGGGCGCGTCTACCCCAGCACGGTGCAGATCCTGACGCAGGCGCAAGGGTCCATGCCCTTGCCGAATACGGGTGCGCGTCAGCATTTCTGCGTAGCGCTGATCATCCTGATAGCCAGAAGCAGCGAGCTTGTCGAGTGCTTCACGAATGTTGCCCGCTTCATAGCCCGCATGGAGCAGCTTGGCTTCTAATTCGCGACGCCCATATTCTCGCCGCGCCAGCAGCCGCAAAGCCAAGACCGTCGGGTCCAGCACTGGCCCGGCCATGTTCTATTCGACCGGGGCAGGCTCCGCTACCGCATCGGTAAAGGCCAAAGGATTACCGGATGCGGCGGCCCGCACCTGCTGTTCAATTTTAGCGGCCAGTTCCGGACGCTCCTTGAGATACTGGCGCGCATTATCCTTACCCTGACCAATACGTTCACCCTGATAGGAATACCAGGCCCCGCTTTTTTCGACGATCTCAAACTTCACGCCCAGATCCACCAGCTCGGAAAGACGAGAAATGCCTTCGCCGTAAAAAATAGCGAATTCTGCTTCGCGGAAAGGCGGAGCCACCTTGTTTTTGACCACTTTGACGCGCGTGTCATTACCTAAGACTTCATCACCCTTTTTAATGGCACCAATCCGGCGAATATCCAGGCGCACCGAGGCATAAAATTTTAGCGCATTACCCCCTGTGGTGGTTTCCGGGCTGCCATACATCACGCCGATTTTCATACGAATCTGGTTGATGAATATGACTAGGGTATTGGTTCGGGAAATATTTGCCGTCAACTTCCGTAAAGCCTGACTCATCAGTCGTGCTTGCAGACCGACGTGAGAATCGCCCATATCTCCTTCTATTTCCGCTTTGGGGGTGAGTGCCGCCACTGAATCTACGACGATGAGATCCACAGCCCCGGAACGAACCAGCATATCGGCGATTTCGAGAGCCTGCTCACCCGTATCAGGCTGGGAAACCAGCAAATTTTCGAGATCCACCCCCAGCTTGTGGGCATAACTTGGGTCCAGTGCATGCTCAGCATCAATAAAGGCTGCCGTTCCTCCGGCCTGCTGACAACTGGCGATCGCATGCAAAGTCAGTGTCGTCTTGCCGGAAGATTCCGGACCATAAATTTCCACCACTCTACCCCGGGGTAAACCGCCGACGCCAAGGGCTAAATCAAGCCCCAGCGAACCCGTGGAATAAACGGCAATATCTTTGATGGCATTATGATCCCCGAGGCGCATGACGGCGCCCTTGCCAAACTGCTTGTCAATTTGCGAAAGAGCGGCCACAAGAGCCTTACTGCGTTGTTCATCCATCATGCTGTCCTTTATCCTGTCCGCGCCATCTGCTCTAGCATTCTACCTGACCCAGAAGGATGGGCAAAGGCAACTTTTTCTGGGGCACACTTACGATGCGGAGGGAAGTAGTGTGAGGAGAGCGCCCAAGGCAACGGAGCCCGCTGCATACTGCACGGCCCAGCGATCTCCGGAAAAATGACCGGTTTTCACCTGCGCCTGAGCACCACGCTGCCCCCAAGCCCAGCAAACCGTTCCCACGGCTTTACCCGATACCGCACCACCCGGTCCGGCAATACCGGTAATAGCCACCGCCATATCGGCATTCACCAATGCGCCGGCCAGCATTTCCAGTGCGACTTCTTCAGAAACCGCTCCAAATCGCGCCAGCGTGTGCTCCTGCACCTGAAGCATTTGTTCTTTCGCCGCATTACTGTAGGTAACGTACCCTTGGCGAAGTAAAGCCGACGAACCTGGCAAGGCCGTCAAGCGCGCTGCCAGCCCCCCACCCGTACAGGATTCTGCAAGAGCGAGGCGCGGCCCTGCAGCTTTCGCACGCTGCAGTAACACCCATTCCGGCGGTGCCATATTCAGCAGTAGGGCGCCGGGTATAACGTGGTTCAACCAAAATTCACCAGGCAATATTTCATTATCTGGACCCTGATCACTGAACACGGTCGCGGGCGCCGGACAAACCGGCAAGCATTCTCGCGCCCAATCATTGATGGCCTGCCAGTCTCCTGCCGGCAGGACGCTACGCGCACGACGATCCGCCCAAGTCTTGTCATTAACAAACGCACCGATGGCCAGAGCGGGGCCCTCTAGGTCGGGTAATACGGCGCATAATTCGATCTGTGCAACGACACCGCTCCGCATGGCCCAAGCGCGCAATCGTTGGGCATCGGGCAAAGCGCTGGGTCGTAGTGGTAAAAAAATCCGCAGTGTTGCCTCAGCATTCATAACCAGCCCGCTCCCAGTAAAAGACGAAGGATAATCAATGCGGGAATTGCCGCAGCGATATCATCCAGCATGATGCCTGTACCGCCATGAATATGCCGGTCCAACCAAGAAATGGGCCAAGGCTTAAGCATGTCGAAAAAACGGAACCATAAAAATCCGACAAGTAAAGTCCAGCCACTAAAAGGCAGGCCCCACAAAGTCAGCAACAAACCGACCCATTCATCCCAGACAATAGCGGGAGGGTCCAAGGCTCTTTTGCCGGTACTGCCATTTTGCATATCCAAAGCGGTCTGACCACAGAGCCAAGGACCCACTGCGATCATCAGCAACAGTATCCCGCTATAAATCCATAGGTTATGCACGACGAGCGCCAGTACGCAATAAATCGGCACAGCGGCCAAGGTACCCATGGTACCCGGCAGCCACGGCGACAAACCGCTCCCGCCACCAAAAGCGAGCCAGTGATACCAAGGTCTAGAATACATGCTCATGCCCCCAAGACATGGGCAGATCTATCTGTTGGCCCTGCCAGGTCAACGCTACAGCGGGCGCATGCGGATCTGCAATGGCGAGAATTTTACCGACTGGAGTCAGCCGGAGCGCATGCGCTGCCGCCGTCTCTTGCAAGAAAGCAGAAAGCGCCGGTGGCGCACAAAGGATCAGCTCATAATCATCGCCGCCAGACAGCGGCCAACGTTGCCAGCGTTCGCGGTCAGAACCCAGGCATTCTGCCAACTCCGGACTGACCGGTAAGGTATCCAAGGCCACCTGGGCGCGCACGTCCGAAGCGTCGAGAATATGCTGAAGATCTGCCAGAAACCCGTCCGAGCAATCCAGCGCACAGGCAACCCCACCCGCCTGAGCAGCCAGCGCAAAATCCAGCCTTGGGGTCGGACGCAGCCGCCGCGCTTCCAAAGCGCGTTGATGTGTGGATGAACACACGCAGGTCCAGTCTGCCTGCCCCCGCTCGGCAAAAGCCCAGTCCAGAGCGGCGGCGGCGTCACCCAACGTGCCGGTGACCCAGATGATATCATCGGGACGGGCGGCATCACGACGCATAACCCCTTGACTAGCCAAACCTATGACCGTGATGGAGAGCGATAAGGGACCGTCCGTAGCCACGGTATCACCACCCACCAACACCACATTATGCTGGTCCGCCAGCGCACGCCAACCCTGTGCAAACCACTCTATCCAGTTTTCGTAACCCTCAGCTTTAGGGGGTAAAGCCAAATTCAGCAGGCACCAACGCGCTTCGCCACCCATTGCCGCGAGATCACTAAGGTTGACGGCCAGCGCTTTCCAAGCCAGATCTTGCGGGCTCACGTTCGCAAAAAAATGACGGCCCGCCACCAAGGTATCAGTACTGACTAACAGGGTGCGGCCGGCCGGGTCCAACCACGCGGCATCGTCACCTATGCCTAAACGCACGTCCTTGCCATTACTACCTAAGTGCCTTTTTAGCTGCTGAATGAGCGCAAATTCTGCACCCGCCATGTGTACTCCGTTTTTGGCCTTGCTCGCGCTACTATAGCAAGCTCCCACCATGAAGGAAGCTATGTCTCTAAGTTCTCCGGTTATAGGCCGCTTTGCGCCATCCCCCAGCGGCCCCCTTCATGCGGGGTCATTGATTGCGGCTATCGGCAGTTATCTCAGCGCGCGCAGCCAAGGTGGACGCTGGCTGCTCCGCATGGAAAATATTGATGAAAGCCGAACGCGCCCCGGTGCTGCCGAGCATATTCTGCGCCAGACTGATGCACTGGGGCTGGATTGGGATGGTCCGGTCTGGATACAGTCAACGCGCAAAGAGCACTATCAAAATGCCTTGACCTTGCTGATCGCGGCGCAAGAGGCCTACCCCTGTGGCTGCACCCGTCAGGAGATTCGTCGTGCGGGTAACCACTATCCGGGAACTTGCCGTGCGGGCCTTCGGCCAGGACGACCTGCGCGTTCTTGGCGACTGCGTTTACCCGAAACACTGGACGCCTGGACGGATCGCTTTCTCGGTCCGCAGGACAGCACCGAGATGTCGGGTAATCCGATCCTACTCCGCGCCGATGGTTATTTTGCGTACCTACTCGCGTGCGTGGTAGATGACGCTGAACAAGGCGTAACCGAAGTGCTTCGGGGACAAGACCTATTATCGCTGACGGCAATTCAGCGATATTTGCAACAAATTCTGGGCTATCCGCACCCAAGCTACGGCCATTTACCCTTGCTCTATAATGCAGAGGGCCACAAATTGTCCAAAAGTACGGACAGCCCTGCTTGGAGTAGTGATCCCGGACTCGCTTGGGAAGCCACATTACATTATCTCGGCTGGGCCACCCCAAAAGCACTGCACGGCGCCCCTGCAGTCTCATGGCGTGACTGGGCTTTAGCCCAACTCCGCGCTGGTGGTTCGGTATATTCTGGTCAGGTGCTGCCGCTTGCGTTACCCTCTGAGGCATGAAGCTTCCGCCGCTGACCCCCGCCATCCTCCTCCGCCGTTACAAACGCTTTTTGGCCGACTGTCGGCTCGAAAACGGAGAAGAAATCACTATTCACTGCCCCAACTCTGGAAGCATGCGGAGTTGTGCGGAACCCGGTCAACCTATTCTGATTTCTCGCAGCCAGAATCCCAAACGTAAACTGGCCTGGACTTGGGAACTCTACTGGAGCGGCACCAGCTGGGTTTGCGTGAACACCCAGCATCCGAACGCCATCGTCGCCGAAGCTATCAGCACGGGGATGATTCCAGAGTTGCAGGGATATTCTGAATTACGCCGAGAAGTGCCTTACGGGCAGCACGAACGGGTGGATATCCGGCTCGGCGCGGCGGCAAAACCGGCGTGCTATGTAGAGGTTAAATCTTGTACATTGCTGGACACAGATGGCGTCATCCGCTTTCCGGATGCGGTCAGCAGTCGTGCGCTGCGACATCTTCAAGCCCTGACCGCAGTCGTTGCACAAGGTGATCGAGCGGTGATGTTTTTTTTGATCGGGCGGGAAGATGGTCAAGGTTTTGCACCCGCCGATCTTATTGACCCCACCTACGGTAAAGCGCTGCGTCAAGCACGCAACGACGGCGTGGAAATTCTGGCCTATCGAACCCTAGTCAGTCCTGATAAAATAACGCTCAGCGCGGCAGAAACATGGCTCTTTTAGCCGCATCATGGAGAACAGCATGTTACAACGCAGCAAAAAATTACCCCAAGGCACTATCAAAACCCCAGCAGAAGTCGAAAAAATGCGGGTCGCCGGACATCTGACCGCTATGGTACTGAATATGATTCGTCCCCACGTCAAAGCGGGCATCACTACGGGTGAGCTGGATCGCCTCTGTCATGATTATATCGTGAATGACTTGCAGGGCATTCCGGCTCCTCTCAATTACCAACCCAGCCCCGAATATCCCCCATTTCCCAAGTCGGTATGCATTTCGTTGAACCATGTGATTTGTCATGGTATTCCGGGTGATCGCGTACTCAAAGACGGCGACATGCTCAACATTGATGTCACCGTCATTAAAGAGGGCTATCACGGCGACAGCAGCAAAATGTTCACGGTGGGGGAAGTGCCGCTACGCTCAAAACGCGTGATGGAAGTGGCTCACGAAGCGATGGTGCGCGGTATTCAACAGGTGAAGCCCGGCGCTACTCTCGGCGATGTTGGACACGCTATTCAAACCTATGCCGAATCCCAGCATTGCTCCATTGTTCGGGAGTTTTGCGGGCACGGCATTGGGCAGATCTTTCACGACGACCCGCAAGTGTTGCACTACGGGAATCCGGGCGAAGGCGTTGAACTGGTGCCAGGTATGACCTTTACCATTGAACCCATGGTGAATGCCGGCAAGCGCCACATTAAGGCCTTGCCGGATGGTTGGACCATTGTTACCAAAGACCATAGTGCTTCTGCACAGTGGGAGCACACAATTTTGGTAACCGATGACGGCTATGAAGTATTGACACAACTCCCCGGCGATCCCATTTAGTAATGTCCGGCACCACGGCGAACGCTGCGCCGCTGACGGAAGCGGCCAGCTTGCGAGCCAGTCAGCAGCTTTTGCAGGCGGGCTTTTCTTCGCAACAGAGCAGCAGCGAACTCCTGCACAAGCAGTGTCGCTTGGTGGACAAAGTGCTTCGCAAACTCTGGCAAGAGGCTTGCGCTCAGGACCCTACTCCTGTCAACGCCTTGGCATTAATCGCCGTGGGCGGCTATGGTCGTGGTACACTTTTTCCCGAATCGGACGTTGATTTACTGATTCTTACTCCGCCGACGCTTACCACTGCACAGAAAACATCCATAGAAGCTTTTTTGACCCACCTCTGGGATTTGCAATTACAGGTTGGGCACAGCGTCCGGAGTGTTCAGGAGTGTCTTGAGGCCGCGCAACAAGATTTGAGTATTGCGACCACCTTGCTGGAAGTCCGCTACCTCGCCGGATCACCGACTCTGCTTCCAGAACTCGAAAACGCCCTGCACGCAAATCCGCCATGGACACCCTCTGTATTTTTTTCGGCCAAGCTGGCCGAACAGGAAAACCGTCACGCCCGCTGCAGTGATACCGCCTTCCACCTCGAACCCAATCTCAAGGACGGACCGGGAGGGCTGCGGGATATTCATCAACTACAATGGCTGGCAGGGAGTCTTTTTGGTGAAAGTAGTCTACTACGTCTTTGTTCCGAAAAACTCATAACCTCCGAAGAGTATCGCCAGCTTCTCCGCGCCCAATCGCTGTTGAGCCGGTTAAGGATCGCCCTGCATTATGCGACGGGGCGTCATGAAGACCGTTTACGTCTGGATCAGCAACGGCAACTGGCAAAAGCGCTGGGTTACGCGGATCGCAGTGGGCGTAGCGCCGTCGAACAGCTCATGCAAAAACTTTACCGCGCCTTCGCAGAAATATTGCGTATTTCAGCCATTGCCCAAGAAAACATTGCGGAGTACCTCGCCATGAACGGCGGTGTATTGCACGATTTGCGCGCTACCCTGCCCTACCCGGCCTTGGATGCTGATGATCCTGCACTTTTATATAAAATACTGCGTTTATTCAGAGAACTGGCAGAAGATCCCCAGAAACGCACGCTGGACGCGTCGACCCAAAGACTCTTGTACGGACTCCGCGAGCAGGTTCATGCGCGCGACCTGGCATGGGACGCTCTCGCCAGACAGGAGTTGCTGGTCCTGCTCTCGCAACCCGATGGAGCTTACCGCAGCCTGAAAATGATGCAACAGTGTGGCATTCTGGGACGATTACTACCGGCTTTTGGGCGCATCACCGGACGTATTCAGCACGACTTGTTTCACGTTTACACCGTAGATCAACACACGCTTTTTTTGCTCCAGAACCTAGGACAACTCTGGAGCCGAGAGTTTCCACAGATGGCGGCTGCTCACCAGGCTTGGGAACATGTCGACAAGCCCGAAGTTCTGGTACTTGCCGGATTATTTCACGATATTGGCAAGGGGCGGGGCGGCGATCACTCCCAGATTGGGGCGCAAGAAGCGCGCCGTTTTGCCCGACGCCTGCATTTGTCAGAACGCGATACGGAGCTTCTGGTCTGGCTCGTGGAACAGCACTTACAAATGAGTAGCGTGTCGCAACGCCGCGATCTGGAAGATCCGCAAGTGATCAGAGACTTTGCCGCCGTTGCCGGTGATAGCCGGCACCTGGCCTACCTCCTCTTGCTCACCGTCGCCGATATGCGTGCCACCAACCCCGAACTCTGGAATGACTGGAAAGGCCTCCTGCTCAGTACACTCTATCGTGCCACGGAGGCCGAACTGCAGGCAAAGGAGAATGCACAGCAGGACTTCCCCCAGATTGTCCGGGATCGTCAGGAAAGCACCTTAAACACTTTCACCGAGTCGGACAAAATACGCGTCAAAGCCCTCTGGAAGCACCTGCCCGGAACCTATTTTTTACGTTACAGTGAAAATGAAATACGTTGGCATAGTGCAGAAATTCTCGCACATAACCGCCGTAACACTTTGGTGGCCGTGCGCCCACATACCCCAGAAGGGAGCGAGATACTGCTGTATGGACCTGATCGACCCGGTCTTTTTCAACAAATCACCGGCGCCCTCGACCGACAATCCTTAAATATTGTCGACGCTCGGATTGACACCACCGAGGATGGGCGCGCCATTGATACCTTTATTGTCATAGACAACAGTCATGCTTTTGCGCAGAGCGCACAGGCTGATACCGATCTCGCCATTCGTCTCCGTGCCATCATTGAGGGTGAAGCTAAAAGTTCACCGCATTTCGGCCCACGTCATCGGGACCCCCGACATCGTTTTTTTGCCAGTCTGCCGGCTGAAATTCGCGTCGATAATCGCGTCCTACCGCGCTATACCCTGCTGGAAGTTCGAGCGGCAGATCAGCTCGGTCTGCTATATCAGGTGGGTGAAGCTCTGCGCACGCTGCAACTGAATATCCACGGTGCCAAGGTTTCTACCTTTGGCGAACGCGTAGAAGACACTTTTTTCATTCTCAATGAACGCGGCCGTAAACTCACTGAATTACAGAGTCATCATTTGATTCAAACCCTCGACCAAATTTTGAACCATCGCGCCGCATGAATCTATGCACTTCTCTATATCCTGAGGCTGATTAACCATGTGGGCTTTTCTGATTCCGGACGTTGGACGACGTCGTGACCGCACACTGGCTCTTGCAGGGATTTTACGGAGCGCTCTGCTGGTGCAGAATATCGCCCGTAATGGCGAGCAGCCAGGATCACAGCTTCTGACCTGCATTCAGAGCATCCTCGACCTGAACAGTCGTGACAGCCTCCATGCGCTGGGCGATCCTCAGAGTCTGAAGCCCGCGCTGGAACTACTCTGCCCGCTTTTGCAAGGCGGCCCCCAAAATGCGCAGGACGCGGAAATTCTTCGCTATAGTATGGCTATCAGCAGCCTCAGCAAAAAGCTTCTCAAAAGTGCGGAGGCCAGCCGCAGAGTTCAGGACGGCATTGAGCAGGCGCAACGTCAGATCAACCATTTCGGCGACCCTCTACAGCGCAGCGTGATTGCCGGACTCGCGCAAACCTACACGGAAGCCATCGGCACCTTGCGGCCCCGTATTATCGTTAGCGGCGAAAGTCGTTTTCTCAGCGATCCTGATGATGCCGCACGCATTCGCACCTTACTGTTGAGCGGGATTCGTGCGGCCGTACTCTGGCGTCAGGCGGGTGGACAGATTCCCGGAACGCTCCTAGAACGACGTGGACTTTGTCTGGAAGCACAAAAACTGCTCAACGGGTCAGTCTGAGGCATTTTCTGCGTCCTGATGAGCAGAATTACCCGAGGAAATACCCGTCGTCACACTACTCAGCGGCGCAATAGGAAATGCCGGTACGGCCGTAGTGCGCTCTACAGCCAAAGGGGGTGGCAACCTTTTGTCTGAAAAACCCGACTTGGCATTGGAGTTCTCTACTCCGCGCGGAAGCGCCGCCGAGGTAGTGGATGATGTAGCCGACACCGTAGGAGCAGCAGATAGCTTAGGTGCAGCAGATACCGTTGAGGCAGTAGACTTCTTAGGATCGGCTGTAACCGAAGGTGCGGAGACCACCGCAGAATAACTGGATGCCGTCGCGCTGACTGCCTTGGATGCGGTGTGCGAACCTTGCTGATCCGCTACGTTCAGTAAGTGGGCGGGAGCGGGCGATGCAGGAGGCTGGTAACCCATCACATAAAGTTCTTTAACCAAGCTGTTGACCAAAGCCTGGGCACCGTCCCAAGTCAAATGCACCTGGTCAGCGACAAAGTAGTTGTATTGATTCTGGCTGATGCGATTCCAGTGTAATAAATACACATTGGGATACTTCGCATGAGCACGAATATATTGATCTCTGACTTCCTGCTCCCACACCCGTGGTACATTGGGAATAATCAGCAAAACTTTCCGGTCGCCGCATTCACGAATCACCTGATCCAGTGCTGGAGTAAACACGTCACCATTACTTCCCAATTCTAGGACGACATAGCGCACCTGAGCATTTTGCGGTTGGGCTAATTCTTCGCGTAAAACCGACGGCGCTCGTGAAAACTGCCGTCCTACTTTACCATCCAGAAGGGCATTGGGAATTTGATGAATCACATATCCCGACCAGCCCAGCAGAATGGAGTCCGTAATCACCAGAACCTGCTTATCCGGATAAGCCGGATTCTGACGAATCTCCTGACCATTATACTCAAAACCTGGTTGCGGATTAGGTTGCCATTGCGTCAGTATTTTATTGTTACTGATTTCCTGTTCCGCTTGGAGATCCGCGTTGCCCTTTTTTTGCGCTACATTGATATTCTGGGTTTTCGTAGCTGCGCGCAATTCTGCGGAAAGCTCGGCGATTTTGGTTTCCTGATAATGTTTATACAAGCTCAGATGCTCATTTTTTTCACGTTCACCGATGAACTGCCGGTTCATAACCACAGAACTATACCAACCACTAATACCTAAACTCAGCAATATCGCAGCGGTTATCGCGCTTTGCGTCGAAAATGTATGCCGAGACTGTTTGGAAAATGCTCTTTGTATCCGCACCTCCACTAAAGTGTAGGTAACCACCGAAAGCAGCAAAATAATCAAAACTGAAAGAATAGCCTGAATGTAAGGTTCTGTTTGGGAGTAAAAATAATGAACCATGGTAATGACGGGAACATTCCACAAATACAGAGAATAGGACATTTCTCCGAGGGTGCCACCCAGTCCCCACTTTAGTTGCGAAAAATAACAGGAGCGCTCCGCAGCAAAAAAGTACAGCGCGGTTACGCCAAGTGTAGCCAGAGAATAGATCACATAATCGTGATAAGGTGACCATAACATGAGCGCGACAAGCGCGAAGACCGCAACCGCAACCAGCACGTCAAACTGTACTTTGTGCTGCTTCACCACAAGCGACTGAAAAATATTGAATCCGAGGATTCCTGCAATGTAAGAAAATCCGTGCCACGGCAAAACATAAGACTGATTGAGGTGCCCATGTAAATCCAGCCAAAAAGCACCCGTCGCTGCTACTACCATCAATATCGCCATCAAAATCTGATAGGCCAGATTATTTTTTATGATTTTTCTAAGCAGAAAATGCGCAATATACAATTGCACTAAAAGCGATATAAACCACATACCCACAAAAGGATGCGGCAATGCAAAAGTCTGAAAATAGGGAATATGGTGAAACACCAGATAAAAATTATAAACAAAAATAGAGGCGTATAAAGCTGGTTCCCAGCCGCTCAGACCATAATAATGACTATACAAGGCTACCAGCCAGGTGATCACCAGCATGGGTATCATGATTCTGGACAAGCGCTTCTTGAAAAACCCAGAAGCACTGCCCGCAAATGTGGAATGTCCACTATTACGCAACGATCTTTCGATCAAATATCCAGATACAAAAAGAAATACATCTACACCCAGATATCCACCAGAGAACCAACTACTGGCATAAGTAACGGATTCGTGCAGATGAAAACCAATAACCCCAAAAATTGCAAGAAACTTCAAATAGTCCAGATAGAGCACGAGGAAATCCTAAAAGTAATATTCTATAGAAGAAAAAATCGTTTACAGAGAATTACTCTTCCGTTTTCTGGATATCATGACCGATTGCTCGGACCATCACCTGAATGCCCTCCCAATTAGGGTGCACCAAATCCGTCCAGAAGTAAGCGGGATGATTTTTGCTGAGCAGATCCCAGCGCACCAGGTGCACATTGGGGTGCGTGGCAGCAGTCTGTAAATAAAGCTGCTGCACTTCCTGCTCCCAAGAGCGCGGCATTTCTGGCATCACGAGGAAAACCTGGCGATTACCGACCAGCTTCAGAAGCGCATCCATGTCATCGGGAAAGACTTCGCCATTGGTGCCGAGTTCAATCACTACATCGCCCACACCATGGGTAAGCTGGGTTTGTTGCAAGGTTTTCCAAATCGGAATCGCGCTGTAAAACTGCCTGCCAACGCGCCCGTCAATCAGCGCATTGGGAAAAACATGGGCAAAATAGCCCGACCATCCGGTGAGGATGCTATCACCAATAATGATCACCCCCACAGGGCCTTTTTTTGGAAAACGCAGCACCGAATTGGCATCGAGAACGTAGTCCGGATTGGGGGATTGCGTAAAATCTTTTTGCGCATCGACAATGGCCATTCTATCCAGATAGCGTTCTGCTGGCTGGGCCGGTCTTTTGGTTGGTGCGGGTGCCGGTTGGGCCAGTTGCACCCCAGAACGGGTCAAGTAAGAGGGCGTTTCTTCTACACAAGCACTGAGGCTCAGTACACCGCAACATATAATGGCGCAACGAATAATTCGGGATGTTTTTAATCCTGCGACAGGACGTAACCTGTTGAAAAAAAATCTTCGCACTCTTCCTTCCCTACTATCCGCGCTAAACTGGCGAGCGAGTTTAACAATAAACAGCGCTACAAACCACGCTCAATTCGATAGACCCAAGCCAAAACCTCAGCCACCGCCTGATAAAGCTGTGGCGGAATTTGTTGATCCAAATCCAGTTGCATCAGCAGGCTAACCAGCTCCTTAGACTCATGCACAAAAACGCCCGCTTCGCGAGCGCGCGCAATAATTTGCTCCGCAACCAATCCTTGTCCTTTGGCGACAATAATCGGTGCCATTTCCGTATTTTCGTAACGGAGGGCTACGGCACTTTTCGGTTTATTCGCGCGTTGGCTCATTTCTGCTCCGGATTTGCGGTGCTGAAAGATGTAACCCCAGCTGCCGTAATGATTGTGCAAGATCTCGACCATGTTGACTGAGTAGCGTCGCCTGATCGGCTTCAATCACCAAGCGTAAAGAGTCATTCACCAATTGCAGTTGCGCTTTGACGTGGCCAAGGCGTGGCATCTGCAGCGTAAGCGTACTCTCCCATTGTTGAGCAGCAGAGTCGTCTGCCACAGGTTCGGATGGGTCCTGACGACCATCTCGACGCTGCAGTATCCAAGACACGTTCTGACCGGGCCATAGCGGACCACTCCAGATAATTTGTTGCTGATTGAGCATCTGGATTTGCTGATTCAGTACATGAGCCGTCGCCGAATTCAGTTCTCCATTCACGGTAGGTAGGACCGCTTTCGTCAAATCGGCGATTTGCGTATACGCTGCGGCACCCTGAGCTGACGAACCAACGGGCGTTGGCGAGGTTTTTAACACCGTAGATTCTGCAGCGGGCAGTGATGTAGGTGCAGGCGCAGGTATAGGCAAATCGGATGGCCACTTAGTTCCTTCGGCCGTAGCAACTGCACTCGGCGAAGTCATAGAATGTGCTTCCACCAAAGACGCATTTTGTGGCTCGGCAAGCAGACTTTGCAACGACCACTGACCTTGCGTCCACGCCGCCAAATGGCTCTCATAAAATAGGCCACTCTCACTCACACTCTTCTGAAGAACTGCCGCCAGAGTGGCAGCAGGAGCATCGGCAGTGGCTAAAGGCGCAATATTCTGCAATACATTAGAAGTCGTGCTGGTGAGCGCCAGCGCACGAAGCGACTGCGCCGTATCGGACAAGGCCAGTCTATCTGTTTGTGGACCATTGGGTGGACTAACCAGCAAAAAAGCAGGTTTTGTATCACCGCCCAGATAAGTCAATTGTACAGATTCACCCACTGACAAACGATTAGGCACATTAAAGGCCAGCGTTTTCCCAGCCACCGAAATGAGCGTTTGTTGATTGACCGTTTGCAACACCCGGCCACTCAGGGTGTTACCAGGTAGCCACATTTTGGATAATGCAGAAGCCGCCGTCGTACTGAGGGTGCTCTCGACCACCCGTAACGCATAGGCTGTTGCGAGGGTAGAAACGGTCATCGCCGAGATTCGCTACCATGCATGCGAATCAACAGCTCTGCTTCTTCTTCGCCAATTTGGCAGGCACTCGCAATAAAATGTGCATCGCGTCCAGACTGTGCCAGAAGGCGCGCACGTTGGTAGGCAGGACTTTCCATAGTCACTGCGGGTTGATCTTCGGAGATGCTGGGAAGCCCCGAAGTGGTCGGTTCCGGCGGGGCATCACTCAGCGAATCGACTTGCGCGCGAGGCGCTGACGCCGCGAACTTTTGCACCAAGTCTTCCAAGGCATTATTTCGCTGTCGATAGTCCCGCAGTTCGGTAAGCAAGCGGCTTTGCAAGCGCCAAGACCACAGCAGCGCGAGTAGAACCACCAAAGCTAACAGCAGAAAAAGCCACCACATCAGGATACGTCCTCGCTCGTCAGGATTTCCACCAACGCTTTACCTTGCCTTTCCAGGACGCCGGCTCCTGCCGCCCAGAGGAACTGCGTAAGCCAATACCCAGTACCCGTAAAATTTCACGATCCCGCGTTTGCACATACTGGGCAACCTTTTCCTGATCGCTCACAGGAGGAGTCTGAAACTCTACACCTAAAATTACTCCAGTCGCGTCGGCTACATGATTATCGACAAAGCGTACGATTGCCGGCATGTGCAAAGGATCACTATCGCGTATCTTAAAAATCAGTTGCGGAATTTGTTCTCCCGGCTGCAAGGGAAAGTCCTTGGGACAGCGACTCATAATCCGCATACCACTAGCACTGATGTCCTGCATACGACCAGAGATCATCAACGCGCCTTGCCGATAAATCTCGACTTCATCAGGATCTTGCACCGCCGGAGGAACTCGATAGAGCTGACGACGCTGTAACTGGTAGAGCGCATCGGGGTATCGCAATAAAACACTATCGCTGTCTATCGCCATGATCTCGGACTGCAGGCCGCTGATCACGCCATCCACGCGTGCCAGAAGAGTTACTGACAACCCCACAGTAGCGCTACTTGGAAAACGTACGGGCAAGTCAATCCGCAGACTTACATCGTTTTGGATCTCTAGAAGCAGGGTGTTAAAATTTCCCGAATGATCGTCCAACCATAACGTACAGAAGACATGGTTTCGAAGAATACTCTCCAGAATGCCCGATGCCTGAACGGAAGCGCTAACACGATAATGCTCAGAAAAGATATGCTGGCGAACCTCATGAATTTGTTCCGTCATTATTCTGCCTGCCCCTTGTTCCCAATGATATTTCTGATCGGAAATAAATGATAGCCACAATATTAACAGCACAATGCATGGCTGTCCTGCCAGCTACTGAAGACTCTCCCATAATTGCGACATATCTTGCAGACTGACGGCCTTTGCTGGACGCAAGGTGACGGGTAAAAGCCATTTTCGCCAAGTAAAAAAAGCGTTCTCTGGTAGCGGCGGCGCCAAAAGATAACCCTGAATATGACGCCCGCCAAGGAGAAGCCAAAGATGAAGCGCAGCAGGCGTCGCGATGCCCTCGGCAACCAAGTCACACTGAATCAAACCGCTGAGTAACTGACTCGCACCGGCCACACCAAAACTCGCGATATCCTGGCGAAAGGCCCGGATAAAACTCTGATCCAGCTTCAGCTCGTCGAAGCGCATCCGCGCCACGGATAACAGATATGAAACACGTATAAAAAGGTATACGGCACGGAATCTCAGAAACTTTAGAGATTACGCATATAACTTTTGCATTTTCTGAAAAGTCATCTATTTTCATAGGCAAAACGTAAACGCTGCGGGAACCACGAAACCACAAAGGCCCTTGCACCTACTCTTGAGGCGGCACGCTGATGCATTCAGAAGTTCACGATACTTTTCCAACCGACGGCTCCCAGGAGCTGGTCGCTCGTCAGGCTATCCTCGGTCGTCACGAAGAAATCATTGGTTATGAGCTACTCGCCCGCAACGAAAGCAGTGGCCCACTCGAAGATCCTTTTCTGTGCTCGGCTCGGGTACTCATCAAAACTTTCAGTGTTTACAATCTCGAGAGTCTACTGGGTGGAAAACCGGCTTTTATCAACTTCACCAATAGTAATTTTGACGAAAAGAGCTTGGAGCTTTTTCCGGCTCGACAAGTTATTCCAGAATTTACCATTACTGAAGCGCCAAGCCGTGACTTCATCGGACACCTTCTGCAGCTCCAAAAGCATGGATTTCGGCTGGCACTGGACCGCTTTGAGGCAACACCCTGGCACATGGCACTCCTCAAAATTGTCGATTTCGTAAAAATTGACTGCTATGCCCATGAACCCAGCGAATGGACGAAATGGATTCAATATATCCGTAACACCCAACTTCCCCGACAACCAGCCATCATAGCCACCCGCGTAGAAACCGCCGCATTAGCCCAACGCTGTTTCGAATCTGGTGTAGATTACAGTCAGGGCTTCTATTTCATGAAGCCAGAGATTGTTCGAGGAAAAGCGCTTACTACGAATCAGCACACCATTTTTAACTTGCTGAACTTATTAGCGGAAGAAAGCCCAGTGAGTGATATCGAAAATGCATTTCGGCGTGATCCGGCTCTCTCATTTCAATTATTGCGATACCTAAATTCAGCCGGATTAACCAGAGGTCAAGAAATAGACAGCATTCGTCAAGCATTGATATTACTCGGACGCCTTCCTTTGCAACGCTGGCTTACACTCCTGCTTTTTGCCAGCCAAGGCGCGCATAAGTCGCCACTATTGGTTATGGCGGCTACCCGGGCACGTTTTGCCGAGCTACTCCGAGAAAAATCCCATAACCTCGACAAACAGCCCCTCACATTACATCGCAGTTTTCTGGCGGGCATGCTTTCGTTACTAGATGTATATCTGCAGCAACCTCTACCTGAGCTGCTTGATGAACTCAAACTTTCCCCAGAAGTGCGTCATGCCATTTTACATCGCGAAGGAGAGGATGGGGTTCTGTTACGAATCATCGAGGCGGCCGAACTCAGCGATCTCAATACGGTTCGTGAACTGAGCAAGCCTCTGAATTTTTCTGTTGCTGATGTTACCTCCCTATCGCTAGAATCCATGGCTTGGGCAGCCAGCCTAAAGTAGTGCACTCCCCATGACCAAACGGAATTTTCACGATGCGTCTTGAAACCCTGCTCCAACAAATAGATAAGGGTGACTGTCCATCGCCATCACAAAGTACATTAGCGTTGATGGAGCTCCTGCAGCAGGACGATGCGGGGATGGACGATGCCATTAAGCTGATGAAGCTAGATCCCATTTTGACGGCAAAAATTATCAAATTAGCCAACTCGGCACTCTATCGAGGTAGTCGACCGGCAATAGCACTCGAAGATGCGGTTATGCGTATTGGTCTGCAAGTCGTCGTGCGCTTGACACTGGGTCTGACCTTGGCCAGCCAAAAACCTCCCTTAACATCTCACTTTGACCTGCAACGCTTTTGGTCCACCAGTGTCCTTCGTGCTGTTGCCATGCAAGCCTTAGCGCAGCAACTGGGGGGCTGGCCAGCAAGCGATATTTTCATTCTCGGGTTACTAAGCGAAATCGGTGCCTTGCTGATGGCATGTACGGCACCTGAAGCATGGGAGGCATCAGAAAACGAAAAAGCTTCTGTCCAGTCACAACTTGAGCAGGAGTCTCGCACTTTTGGCTTTAACAGACGCCAACTGAGTGCTGCCTTAATGCGCCAGTGGCGATTACCAGAATTTATGGTTATTGCCGTGGAGGCCCAACATGTCCCCACTAAACTGGATGATCAGGAAGATGGTAATAGTCGACTTCGTATACTGGCCACTATTCTCGAAGCCGGTCGAAGCATTTCAGAGTGGGCATTAACGCGGGTATCCACTCGTTCTATTGAGACACTTCAGGCTGAAGCCAAAGATTGGTGGCTCAATACACCGCATTTCGAACAGACCATATATGACATTCTCGCCGAGTGGGCGAATATGGCGGAAATCTTTGAGTTACCGATACCACCCAATGCTCTCGAAAATCTGGACACGCTACGCAACGCGCTGCTAAATATTCGTGTACATCCAGACCAATCCGAAACTGCACCGCTGTTACTCGTAGATGATATGGCCAGCGACCGCGCGCTCCTCCAGCGCGCCTTAGAGCCCGCAGGCTATCCTATTATTCAGGCGGGCAATGCCGATGAAGCCTTTACGCTCATTTACAAGCAGTCACCGCGCATCATTATACTCGATTGGATCATGCCGGGAATAAGCGGACTGGAATTATGCCGGAAATTGCGCAGGGAATTTGGACCTCGCCTTTATCTACTTATTTTGACCGCTCACTACGATCAAAATCATGCTGTCGAAGCGCTGGAAGCCAGGGCCAACGACTACCTCAGCAAGCCAGTATCGCGAAATATTTTGCTGGCAAAACTCGCCGTAGCCCAACAAATGGTGGCGTTCATCACGTCACTTGAAAACAATTGCGAGCAACTGATTCACCAAAATAACTCTTTGCAGTCCTTAGCCATGAAAGATGCGCTTACCGAACTCGCCAACCGTCGTGGCGCTGACGAATTTTTGAAAAATAACTGGCAACATGCTCGGCGATACGAAATCACACTGAGTTGTATCATGCTGGATATTGATCATTTTAAGCAGGTCAATGATCTTTATGGGCACGATAAAGGCGATCAGGTTCTACAGGCTTTAGGTAAACTACTCCTCGAAACCTCGCGCATAGGAGACCTCACTGCGCGCACGGGCGGCGAGGAGTTTCTGGTGATCTGCCCACAGTGCGGTCTGAATGATGCTCTGATACTTGCCGAGCGCTTACGGGAAAGCGCTGCACATCTTCATGGCGACTTCCCATCTATTACCATCAGTGCAGGAGTAGCCGAAATCCAACCCGACATGGAGAGTGCCGAAGCACTATTGCGCACTACCGATCAGGCTTTATTACAGGCAAAGCGCCAAGGTCGTAACCAGGTTGTTGCCGCCTCCCGTAGCGGCCACGCTCTGAAAAAGTAACGCATCTGATTGGACTCATTCAGAAACTGGTTTTGGATATGGTTGCAGAGGGCGTCGAAGCCTTGGAACAAGAGCAATACTTGCTAGATGCCGGGGTTACTTTTACCCAGGGTAATTTGCGGGGACGACCAATGCCGGCAACTTTGCTGGAAGCGTGGTTAAAGGAGCATTCGTAGTTATTGACTGGGCGATATGCCCACGAATTTCCGAGTTAGCCGCATTAGCACTAGCCACATTACTTTCGGCCTGCTGGTTATGCACGATACGCTGCGCAGCCCCCTGACTGAGTACCACAATACTCACCCTCCGATTTAACGGAGAATCTGGCTGCTTGGGTTTATATAATACGGCCGATCCCATACCGACTACACGAAGTATTTTTGCTTCATCGAGCCCATTCTGTACCAAAATTTGCCGAACAGAATTGGCGCGGCCAGCCGACAAATTAAAGTTGCTGTAGCCCTTGCCACCATTCGCGTAACGCAGGGCATCCGTATGGCCAGCGATGCTGATCTGATTGGG
Source organism: Acidithiobacillus sp. (assembly GCA_041676785.1). Taxonomy (GTDB): domain Bacteria; phylum Pseudomonadota; class Gammaproteobacteria; order Acidithiobacillales; family Acidithiobacillaceae; genus Acidithiobacillus. The sequence goes on from JBAYRF010000010.1 coordinate 67,623, forward strand.
CAACTCATTCAGTGTCGGGGCAATAGCCTTGAATATTAACTGGGCATACGGTTCCAGTACCGTACTACCATTGGGAAACATAGAACGCTTGGCACTATCTACGACCTGAATGCGTAATCCTTCTGGCGTAATATTAATCAATAACTGATGACGAAAAGCGGCTAACGCAGGATTACTCGATATTTGAGCATCCAGAACCTGCTCAAGATGCTTCAGATTTGCCCGATCCACCTGCCGCGCATGGTTTGCCGGTGTTTCATTACTGGCAATAACTTGCCGCTTCTGACCACGCTGTTCCTCACCAACCGTTTTATTCAGGTTGCTACCGCCGCCGGGAAGAATGGAGTTCGAAGAACCGCTGCCGGGTCCTCCCATCAGCGACACTTGCTCAGGATTTTTGAACCATTGCGCAATGCCCTGTAACTGCGCCTTAGTAGTGGACCCCAATAACCACATAAGTAGAAAAAAAGCCATCATTGCTGTAATAAAATCGGCGTAGGCTATTTTCCAGGCTCCGCCGTGACCACCGCCGCCACTTTTTTTGACGCGTTTTATGACAATAGGCTTATTTTTTTCTTCTCCAGCCATCAGCCGCTACTTTCCTTTTAGGTCACGCAAGTGCGTGTCTAATTCTTGAAAACTGGGGCGCTCGGTGGAATAAAGTACTTTGCGCCCGAATTCTACGGCGACCTGTGGCGGATAGGCATTCATAGTAGCCAGCAGCGCCACCTTGATGCATTCAAACATTTTACTACCCTCAGCTGCACGATCTTCAAGGCGAGCCGCCAAGGGTGAAACCACCGCGTATCCCAGCAGAATACCGAGAAAGGTTCCCACCAAAGCAGCAGCAATCAGCTCCCCCAGTACTGAAGGCGGTTTATCAACCGATCCCATGGTATTAACCACACCCATTACGGCGGCAACAATACCAAAAGCAGGCATACCATCCGCCGTGCGTGTCAGGGCGTGAATGGGAATATCCATCTCTCGATGATGGGTGTCGATATCTACATCCATGAGATTTTCCATTTCAAAAGCACCGAGATTTCCGCCAATCATGAGGCGCAAATAATCAGTCAGAAACTCCAATACGTGATGATCGGCAAGAATACGCGGATATTTTTTGAACAGTTCACTCGCCGAAGGATCATCGACATCACCTTCAATGGACATCAATCCACCTTGTCGCACTTTGCCAAACAATTCATTCAGCAAACTCAACAGTTCCATATAAGCGGCTTTGTTGTACTTGGAGCCTTTGAATGCCAGCGGTAATGCCTTCAGTACGGATTTGAAGGTACGCGGGAAAGTCGCCGCAAAAAAGGCACCAAAAGCGCCTCCGCCGATCATCAGCAGTTCATAAGGCTGAATCAGCGCGCCGATTTTACCGCCTTCAAGCATAAAACCACCAAAGATGGCGCCCAAAGCAATGATATAACCAATAATAAGAAACATGTCCTAATTCCGCCTATTGAACAACAAAGCTGGCAAAATAAACAGCCGCAATAGGTGGAGACTTGATCGGAGCCGATTTTTTTAACGCGCCGCCATCAGAATCCAGTATTTGGTTCACCTTAAGCTTAATCTGCTGAAGAAGCTGATCCCGCACTGCAGGTTGACTCACCGTGCTAGCATTCTGAGCACTGAGTAGCAACAAAATACTGTTACGAATTTCTGGCATGAACGACTTGACGGAAGTTTCCACAGTAGGATCATAGGTTTTCAGCTGAATTTGCACTTGAATGTAGTGCGTATTACCGTCACCACTTTGGAGATTGGTAACAATTGAGCCGAGATCAATGAACTTGGTATTTTGCAGCTTTTCTTTAGCGACTTCTGCGGGCGTAGGCGCCGCTGTAGAACGCAGGAAAAACCACCAAACTCCCGCACCACCGAGTATAATCAGCAGGACAATCACCGCGATGAGCACCAAAATCCACTTACTTTTACCGGTTTTTTTTGCTTTTGTCATGGCATCCTTGCCTGTAGGGTTGCAGCGAATTGCGACGATTATCCGATAAGAATATTGTCAAAGTCTATTGACTGTTGTTGTTGATCGCCTAGTGTACTCGCTCGTTCATGAACCAGCGCCCACTCCAGTCGTAAATCCTGAATAATAAGATCACAGCGAGAAAGCGACGCCATATCGTCAAACATATGACAATGCGCCAGTTTCAGAAGCAGATAGCGGTACAACTGATCAAGTCGAAGTAAGTTTTCTGCCGCAAGATGCGCATCTAGGTGAAGCAATAGATGCTGAACCACTTGCTGGATTCGTTCCATAGCCGTTCTTTTAGCGTCATGATCATGGCGCTCTACGGCTCTGCGAATACGTGCAAGATACTTTTCCACGCCTTCCAGACCCAACAGACTCAACTGCTGCTCTGTAGCATGGGAATTATCCAGCTTCGGATTCACCAGAATCGGGTTTGATGAGCGTCGCATACCTAAGTTCTCCCATAAGTCATCATCAGGATTAACGACACATCACAGGAAAAACTGAAGTATGGTGCGCCACGTTTTCAGGAACCCTCAAAAATTCATTAGGCATGGTATTTGCTTTTAAGTCTTCAACGGAGGTGAGCCATGATCGCACGACCACAAAGTGAATTTTCTCCAGAGCCCAGCAACGCTGCATTGCCCGTAGATGGCGTGTATCTGGATGATCTCATTCATTTCTATGACGCTTGGAAAATATTCTGGCAACTCTGGCTTCGTGCGCACCTCCAAGGGGATGTACTTCCAAGACAAGCTGAACAACAGGTGCTGCAGGCATTACATATGCCCGAGTCAAGAATTCCACCTCAGCACCGAACTTTCTGGCAGCACTTGCAAGAGCGTTACCACGACATTCTCCAACAGCTCCAAAAACAAAATCCGGGTAAAGAACACTGCCCTGCTCCCGAACTGCTGCCGATCATGGAGGCTGCAGCGCTTCTGGAGCGGCAATGTTTTGACGAAATTATAGCTTTCAGCAAGAATTTGGGCGAGATTGACCCGCTTACCGGTTTGCCAAACCGTCGCCGCATGGAACAGGACCTCATCCGCGAACAATCACTGATAGACCGGGGGGGTACGGCATTTGTGGCCATGCTGGATGTCGACCACTTCAAAGGCTTCAATGACCGCTTTGGTCACATCGTAGGGGACGAGGTGCTCAAAGAACTCTCTCGACGTCTCCGTTTTCAGTTACGTCACTATGACGGCTTATACCGCTATGGGGGCGAGGAGTTTCTGATCATTTTCCCGCGTATGCACCGGGAATGTGGATTGATCACCGCCCAGCGACTGTGTCAAAAAATCGCCGCCGAACCTTTTCAAGTAACCACCGGCGAAAGCGTGACCATTTCTGTCTCTATCGGAATCACTCCGCTCATTCCACACATATCCCCTTCAGAACGCATAATTATCGCAGATGCAGCCCTTTATCAGGCCAAGCATGAAGGACGCAATCAGGCGCGTCTCTTACCATGATGTTTTCACTTTTTTTGTTACAAAATTACGGTATGATTTGAGAGGCATGGCGGAGAGGACTCAAACTACGTGGCGAACGACACCCCTGCAGACCTAGCACGTCAGACTCTTACGCGCCTGATGGAGCTTGGGCTCTCGCCCACACCGGAGCACTACTCGCGCCATTACCACGACATAGCGGGCATACCAGCAGCTCCTGAGCCCCGCTGGGGGGTAATGCTTCAGCGTTTTTTTCGTGAATGGGAGCGCTCTCAAGCGGGTCTCTCTCACCTGCAAAAATTACTGGCCAGAGACCAAATTCTCCAAGAGCGCGATTCTCAAGAAATAGCCAATAAGCTCCATGCGCTTTTGCAAAAATGGGAAAAGCTACCCTCAAGGCAGACCGAAAATGTCGTCGACATACCCCCACTTGCCACAAACTGTGAGGATTGGCGACAACTTTGCCGTAACAGCCTACGCCACAACGTCCACTTTAACGACGAAGATGCCAAAATCCTTTTAAACGATATCGAACAACTGCTGGACCAGAAAAATACCACCCCGCAGAATGTGTTGCCCGCTGCAAAAGTATTGTGGAAACATACGTTAGAGCAGACCGATAAAGCGGAAAAAATCCGCCAAGGGTTACAGCAACTCTTACATCTTCTTCTTCGCAACATCGCCGATCTGGTAGAAAACGATCAATTTCTTTCCGGGCAACTGGATGTGGTTCGCCAACTTACGCATCACGCTGAGAACCCACAAGAAATAGAGCAAGCCATAGCGGGTCTGAAGGAAATCATTTTTCAGCAAGGCAAAATCCAATCAGACGTGAGCGAAGCGCGAGATGCCATCCGTGATCTAGTCAACTTGGTGCTGGATACCATAGAAACCATGACCGGACAAAGTGGCCGGAATCATCAGCATCTGGAACAACTGGCGGGGGAACTCGAAACAACCAATGACTGGCAGCAAATTCGGCAAATTGTTGCCGCCGTTGTCGATACCAGCAAAATCATTACCGCGCAGTCTGTCGAGACACAAAAAGCACTCATTCATGCAAAAAATCGCTTACAATCGGCGCAAAGTAAAATCCGCAAACTTGAAGAAGAAATGGAGGTTGTCAGTCAGCTCGTCCATATCGACCCGCTCACCGGCACGCTGAATCGTCGCGGTTTGACCGCCACATTCATGCGAGAAACCGCCAGATCACAGCGCTTTCATCACCCTCTGACGGTCACCATTATTGATCTCGACCATTTCAAGAAAGTCAACGATGTCTACGGACATGATCTGGGCGATATAGTACTACAAAGTGTCGCACGGATTTTGCGCGATACGCTTCGAGGTAGCGATATCATCACCCGTTACGGTGGCGAAGAGTTTGTCATTTTGATGCCAGATACCTACCCTGAAACGGCTCTGGGCATTTTGGAACGCGTTCAGGAACGGCTTGCAGCGCACCCCTTCCAAACGCGGGATCAGTCCTTGTTCATCAGTTTTAGCGGCGGTATCAGTCTCTGGCAGGAGGGACAAACTATGGAGCACACTATCGCTACTGCCGACACTGCGCTATATCAAGCAAAAGATGCCGGACGGCGACGCATCCATCTCGCCTCTCAGGCAAACTCGTCAATCTGATGATCTGAATCTGGACCCTTTTTGGGTTTTTCAGGTGCGTTTTGATGGGATGATCGCTGATCTCGATGCTTTTCCCGTGCGGCGGGAGGTATCGGAAGAAGTGGTTGCGTTCCAGTTTCAATGGGTTTAAATGGGATGTCCGCCATCCTCTATACTCCCTGAGTATCTGCTGCAGCATTCAGGTGAGCCTACTCTATCATTTGTTTAAATTCTATTGCATTTATTTTGCATAGAAACTTTGCAGGCGGCCTTCAATCAGTTTGGGATTCTCTCCCTCTGCAATACTTACCAGCCCTTCAATAATCATTTCTCGCAGGTAATTCTGCTGATGAACAATAGTCTTGAGCTTATTGGATATAGGAAGAAAAAGCAGATTTGCTGAACCCACACCGTAAATAGTGGCAACAAAAGCGGTGGCAATCCCAGCACCCAGCTTGGCGGGATCAGCCAGGTTTTCCATCACGTGAATAAGCCCCAGCACGGCACCGAGAATACCGATAGTCGGTGCGTAACCGCCCGCAGATTCAAAAACCTTAGCAGCCTGGCGCTCAATTTCTGCACGCGCGTCCAGATCGACTTCGAGTGTAGTGCGGATTTTAGCGGGTTCTGAACCGTCGACTAACATTTGCAGTCCCTTCTGCAAAAAGGGATCTGACACATCATCCAGCAACCCTTCCAGAGCCAGCAAGCCATTTTTACGAGCGGTATTACTCCATTCCAGCAATTGCTCTATGATCGGTTGAGGTTCCGTTTTGGGTGGCAAAAAAATCCACGGCAACATTTTCAGCGAACGCACAAAAATCGGCAGCGTGTATTGCACCATGACCGCGCCGGTTGTACCACCAATCACAATAATGAAGGCCGTCAACTGCAAAATGGAGCTGAGTTTACCTCCCTCCAATAATTGACCCAAAAAAATACCGCCGAAAGCGATTATCAATCCGGCCAGAGTCAGAAAATCCATGCGGTATCCCCGTTAATGATCATCTTCCCAATCTCCGAGACTACTGCGCAAGCGCACAATAGCTTGCCGCATAATCTGGCTCACCCGAGACTCACTCACTTCCAGTACACTGCCAATTTCCTTGAGGGTCAGATCATCTTGATAATACAGCGCTAAAACCAACTGTTCCCGTTCCGGAAGATAACGAATACCGCTCTGCAGATCACGGGTAAATTGCGCCGAAGCCAACACCGATTGAATATCCGCAGCGCCATCGCATAAATAACGGCCAATAAAACTATCATTATCCGCGCTGAGATCCTCCAGATATAATATTTGCCCAGCCGTATCTTGAAGAGCAGATTGATAGGTTTTCAGATCCCAACCTAACTCCGCCGCTATTTCGTCCTCATCGGGAGGGCGTCCCAGACGCTGTTCGAGGTGGTTAATGGCTTTACGAATAGATTGCTCTTTAGCCCGCGCCCGCCGTGGGAGCCAATCTTGGTTGCGTAATTCATCCAGAATGCTGCCACGAATACGCATACTGGCATACGTAACAAAGGCGTCGCCTGCCGTGTTTCCTTGGCTGGCGATGGCATCCATTAAACCCAGCATACCGGCCTGAACTAAGTCAGCCACATCAATATGAGCGGGCAATTTTGCACGCAGGCGCTGGGCGATACGCTGAACCAATGGGGTGAAACGTGCGACTTCCGCACTCATCATCACCCTTTGATCCGTCGCCCGAAATGCGTTCACGTTCCACTCACCGCCGGATTGACCATGAGCAGACGCTCCATAAAAAATGCCATATGACCTGCCAAACGATTGGATTGAGGCCAGCGCTCCACCGCCAAGGCCACATCCTGCAATGCGCAAGCAGAAGAACTGTTTGGATAGAGTTCCACAACGGCCTTCTGAGCGCGTACCGCAGCTCGCAATGCGGCATCCAAAGGCACAATACCAATCCGGTTCAAGGTAACATCCAAATACTGATCAGCCACCGCAGCAATCCGTAAAAATAAGGCTTCTCCCTCTTTCTGATCCCGCACCATATTGGGTAAGATCTGAAAGCGACGGACATCGTAATCACGGCTCAGCACCTTGATGAGCGCATAGGCATCGGTAATAGAGGCCGGTTCATTAGATACCACCACAATGACTTCTTGCGCAGCCTGACTGAAGGTCAGAACATCTCCGGCAATACCCGCAGCCAGATCAATCAGTAAGTAATCCATATCTATGCTTAACGCACTGATTCCCTGAATGAGATTGGCCTGAGACTGAGCATCCAGAACGGCCATTTTGGCGATGCCGCTGGCGGCAGGAAGTATACGAATGCCCTGCGGCCCAGCAATCAGCACCTCTTCCATGCTTTTTTCACCGGAGATTACATGGGACAAGTTATAACGCGGGCTGAGTCCGAGCATGATATCGACATTACCCAAACCTAAATCCGCGTCGAACAATAAGGGTTTAGCCCCTTTTTGCGCCAAGGCGACAGCAAGATTGACGGCTACGTTGGTTTTGCCCACGCCCCCCTTACCGCTGGCAATGGCAATGACTTTGACCGGTTTTTTGTTGCGCAGGCGACGTAAACCCGACGCCTGATCCGACAGACTGTTGTCTTGCAAGCTTTCACTCATATTGAAGACCATGGTAACGATTCTCCCCCTGCTTCGCTACTCCTGCGTGACTCGTGTGCAGAATTTTCAGCAAGCTATCCCAGGGGGCCTCGTGCATATCCTCCGGTACTTTTTGACCATCACTATACCAAGCAATCGGCAGATGTTGCGCAGCCAACCATTCAATGACAGCGCCGAAAGCCGGAGTTTCATCGACTTTGGAAAGAATGGCGCCATTCAGAGGCACACCGGCATAAGGTGCGAGTACCGTTGACAGGCTTTGGCCACCCAAACTGGCGGGAATCATCAAAAAACGTTGGGCATCAGCACCCAGAGCTGCCAGCCATTGCAATTGTTCACCGAGTCGCGGGTCACGCGGGCTCATACCGATCGTATCAATAAATATCCACGGGCGTTCGCGATGCTTGTCGAGGGACTTCAATAAATCTTCCGGGCCCCGAATGACATCCAGAGGTACGCCCAGAATCCGTGCATAAATATCTAGCTGTTCAACACCCGCGATGCGATACGTGTCCGTGGTCAGCAAGGCTACCGAATGCGGACCATGACGCAGAACTTGGGCGGCCGCTAGTTTGGCAATACTGGTGGTTTTACCCGACCCGGTAGGTCCTAACAAAATAAAAATACCCCGTTTTTCGAGGGCCACCTGGCTGATGCCTATTTCTACTTCCAGTTTTTGACGCAGTTTTTTTTCCCAATCAGGGGTTTCACCTTGCCCTAAAAGGGCATTTATCCAGCCCGAAGAAAAGCCCATTTCCGCAAGGGACTCGCGAGCCGACTTACCCCGATTCTGGGAGCCCCAGCGTTTTTCCACTAATTGTTTAAGCGCCTGCAATTCGCTGCGTAAGGGCGGCGAGACGATTGGCGCCACAGCCGGCGAGTCAATATCTGATGGGTTAGCCGCTATTGCGGGTACCGGCTCATGCTCAGACAGCGGAATGGACTGCACTTGGGTCGTAGGCGCCACCTCGCTCACGTTTCGCAAAGATTCTGGCCATGCCGGTGCGGCTTGGCTTTCCTCCCATTGTTTTTCATCAAAATCGATGGCCGCGACAATTTCAACCTCACCCGCCACCTCTCGATTAGAGAGGATAACGGCATCGGGACCGAGTGCGACACGAATCTGCTGCAGAACATCTCTCGTATTTGTGCCATTGAATCTTTTAATTTTCATACAATTTCATCTCCAAATCTGTTCCATTACCCGAGCAGAACCGTCTAAGCACCCAAAGTTGCGACGACGCGAATTTTTTTGTTCTCTGGAATTTCGGCGTAGGAAAGTACCCGCATTCGCGGAGCGGTTCGAGCCAGAAAACGCGCTAAAAAGGCGCGCATCGGGGCCATAGCCAACAACACGGGTTGCATTCCTCCAGCTTCCATCTGTTGCATGAGTTCTCCCGCCTTTTCGAGTACTCGCTGTGCCAATCCCGGCTCCAACGCCTCACCATTACTGTTACGCAGACTCTCTTGCAATAAGTGTTCCAATTGTCCATCCAGCACCGCCACTGGAAGTTCCGCCTGACCGGGGAAAAGACCTTGTACAATGTATGGCCCCAGAGCATTCCTGACTGCCGCCGTCAATTCGTCAACATCCTGACTTTGCGGCGCATGCTCCGCCAAAATCTCGACGATTGTGCGCATATCCCGAATCGGTACACCTTCGTTCAGGAGATTCTGGAGCACTTTTTTGAGCTTATCGGGAGACAACATTTTGGGAATCACGTCCTCCACCAACTTGGGGGAACGACTGGCCAAATGCGAGAGTAATCCCTCCACTTCTTCACGACCGAGGAGTTCGGCACCATGCGACTGAAGTATCTGATGAAGCTGGGTGGCCACTACAGTAGCTGGATCAACAACCGTATAACCGAAGGCTACCCCCTTGTCCCGCTGCTCCTTGTTGATCCAAAGGGCTGGCAAACCAAAAGACGGATCGGTGGTCGGCGTCCCCTCTAATTTACCCATCACATTGCCCGGATCAATAGCCAGCAAGAGATCCGGAAACACCTCTCCACCCCCCACTTCGACGCCTTTCACCGTAATCCGGTAGGCAGTGGGGCGCAATTCCAGATTATCGCGAACATGGACGGCAGGCACTAAAAAACCGAAGTCCTGCGCGAATTTTTTACGGACTCCACGAATCCGTGCCAATAGCTCTCCCCCTTGGCTTTTATCGACTAATGGAATTAAACGGTACCCTACTTCGAGCCCCAAGGGATCAAGAGGCTCGACACTCGCCCAGGTAACCTCCTCTGGCTCATTACTGACCGGAGCCGGGGCAGAAACCTCTTCGGCGGAGGACTCTCGCTTGCGATACCAGACTATTGCCCCCAGTAGGGCACCCGCCCCTAAGAAAGGCAGATGCGGCATTCCAGGAATCAGCCCCAGAATGGTGAGGATTATCGCGACAATAACCAGCACATTCTGGTTTTTGAAAATCTGGGTGACGATTTGTTTGCCCAGATCTTGGCCCGTATTGACGGTACTCACCACGATGGCTGCGGCAATAGAGATCACTAAAGCCGGAATCTGGGCAACCAGAGCATCCCCAATGCTGAGTAGAGTGTAATCGTGAGCCGCCGTACTGAGGCTTAATCCATGCTGCCAGATGCCAATTACCAGACCACCAATCAAGTTGATGAATAAAATTAGAATGGCAGCTACGGCATCGCCGCGCACGAACTTGCTGGCACCATCCATTGATCCAAAAAAGTCGGCTTCTTGGGCAATTTCACCGCGTCGGCGATGCGCTTCCTCCTGATCAATAATCCCCGCGTTGAGATCCGCATCAATCGCCATTTGTTTACCTGGCATGGCATCTAAGGTGAAGCGGGCACTCACTTCGGCAATTCGTCCAGCACCCTTGGTAATCACTACGAAATTGATAATGACCAAAATAGCGAACACGATAATGCCTACCGCGTAGTCGCCGCCTACTACAAATTGCCCAAACGATTCGATGACTTGGCCAGCGGCCCCTGGTCCATTCTGACCATGCAGCAAAATAATGCGCGAGGCAGCCACATTCAGCGAAAGACGTAATAAAGTCGTCAGCAACAAGGCTGTCGGGAAAGCGGCAAACTCCAGTGGTCGAACCATATACAGGCTGACCAGCAAAATGATGAGTCCCAGCGTAATGTTGAACGTAAACAAAATATCGAGCAAAAACGTCGGCAATGGCACGATGAGCATGGCCAATACCATGATGACCAAAATCGGTGCAGCCATCGTGTGCCAGTTGATTTTTTGCAGCATGCGCGTGAAGGCATTCATAGGTTAATTTCGCTCATCCAGTTCGGGAGGTACTGACCAATTACTCGGCAACATGGGTTGCTGCAGCGGTGTAGCTAACCGAAGTTGATATAAATAGGCGAGTAACTCCGCTACCGCCCGATAGAGGCTCACCGGAATCTCCTGTTCCAGTTCGACATGATGGAAGAGCGCACGCGCCAGCGGTGGCGCTTCGACGATGGGAATGTGATGCTCGGCAGCGAGTTCACGAATTTTCGTCGCCACCAAGTCCGCGCCTTTAGCCAGCAGTACGGGCGCGCGGTGTTCGCCTTCACTATAGCGCAGCGCTACCGCATAATGCGTGGGATTAGTCACAATGACATCGGCTTTGGGAACTGCTGCCATCATCCGCCGCCGCGCCATTTCCCGCTGCATAGCGCGTACCTTGGATTTGATTTCGGGATTCCCTTCGGACTCCTTCATTTCGTCTTTGATTTCTTGACGCGACATTTTCAGCTTCTGATTCAATGTCCAGATCTGAAAGGGTACATCAAAAGCCACAATCAATAAGGTGGCGGCGGATAAAATAAGGAAGATCAACCCACTCATACGCATAAGATGCAACAGTGCTTGATCAGGAGGTTCCTGAATAAGCCCAAACAAGGCATCGCGCTGCGCCCATAGTAAAGTAATCCCGATGCTACCGATCACCAAAGTTTTCAAAAGTGCTTTCACTAACTCCAGAGCACCATGTTTAGAGATTATTTTTTGAACGCCACTGATGGGATCAAGGCGGGTAAAATCAGGCACCAGCGACTGCGCACTGAATATCCAACCGCCTACGATCAAACCCGAGGCCATTACTGCCACCACCAAAATCAACAAATACGGTACGGTGACTAGAGTGGCCATCACGCACATTTTTCCGAAGTGACGCAATAAATCACTGGAATCAGTCATCTCTGGCGTTGAAAGATGTAGGCCTGCATAAAGAAAATTGGTAAGACTCTGATAAATGTCGTCCGCAAAAATATAGAAAAGGCTGGCAGAAACCAACAACAGCGCGCTGGTGGAAAGCTCACGGGAGCGCGCAACCTGGCCTTTTTTCCGAGCATCTTCAATCCGCTTCGGCGTTGCCGCTTCTGTGCGCTCCTGGGCATTTTCTTCAGCCATCAGCACGCCCTCCCATTTCGGAAATCATGGCTGAACCGCTGTCAGCATGGTCTTGTCTGCCGTTGCCAGAGACAAACTCAGTAAATGCCCAACGATCATGTTCATTGCCGGCATAAACAGGTAAATCCCTAACAAACCAAGGCCCAGCAGTACGGGAAAACCAATCACAAAAATATTAAGCTGTGGTGCGAGCTTACCCAAGATACCCAAGGCAATATTCACCAGTACCAGAGTACCTAGTACGGGTGTTGAAATCGCCAAACCCAGGGAAAAAATCACCGCACCCTCCTGTACCAAAAAATGCCAGGCAGCCGGATTGACGACCAAGCTGGTCGTCACGGGGAGTATGGTGAAACTCCGCATGAGCGTCGCCAGAACCAGCAACTGTCCATTCATGGCCATAAATAACAATAGGACCAGCAGATTCAGAAAGTTCGACAAAGTGGGAATCTGTACGCCCGTAGTTGGGTCAAAAAAACTGCTAAATCCGAGTCCCATCTGGAGGCTGATCACCGATCCCGCAAACTGTACCACGCTAAAAATCAAGGTCACCGCAAAACCCAGAGCGAGACCAATAAGAAGTTGCTGAATCAGCAGGATAAAGCCACTGCCAGACAAAAAATGGACGGCGGGCATCGCTGGCAACGCGGGGGCGATAGCAATACTGATCAGGAGCGCGAGGCCTACCCGCACTTGAATGGGCACCTGAGAAGCACTAAATACAGGAGCCGTAGATAGGAGCGCCAAAATTCGAATGAACGGCCAGAAAACGAGGCCGATCCAGTGCTCCAGTTGCAGGCTGGTAAAGTGAATCATTGGTCGATGAGATGCGGAATGTCATGAAACAGATGGATGGTAAAATCCATCATCAGATGCAACATCCACGGCCCAAGAATCACCATGACTAAACCCATCGCCAATACTTTAGGCACGAAACTCAGGGTCATTTCATTAATCTGGGTGGCCGCCTGAAAAATGCTGACCAAAACGCCGACCAAAAGCGCGATCCCTAACAGGGGGGCGGAGAGCAGCAAAGTGGTCCACATGGCTTGCTGTCCGACAGAAATAATACTTTCGGGAGTCATACCAGACGCTCAGTGCACAAAACTTTGCACCAGTGAGCCAATGACTAAATCCCAGCCATTGACCAACACGAAGAGCATCAGTTTGAAAGGAAATGAAACCGTCACCGGCGAGAGCATCATCATACCCATGGACATCAATACCGCAGCAACCACCAAATCTATAATAACGAAGGGAATAAATATCAAAAACCCAATTTGAAAACCTGTTTTTAGCTCCGAGGTCACAAATGCCGGTATCAGCAAAGTCAGAGGCGTATCGGCAGGTGCCTGCAACGCCTTGTGTCCTGAAAGCTTGACGAACAAGGCCAGATCATCTGGTCGAGTTTGTGCGAGCATAAAATTACGCAGCGGTCCCTCCGCCCGAGACATGGCCTCGGTGATATTAATCTGATTGTTAGTGAGGGGCTGTAAGGCTTGGGTGTTGAGCTGTTGAAACACGGGTGCCATCACAAAAAATGTCAGAAACAATGAAAGACCGACGATAATCTGGCTGGGTGTAAGCGTCTAAGCAACCCACCTTCCCAAACTTTCTGACCTAACCGATCCTGACCCGCATACCGCGAGGAGGGATGGTTATGACGAAGGACGAGAAGGCTGCCTATTGGCGGCAACAGATA
>JBAYRF010000011.1:0-79679 GCA_041676785.1 Acidithiobacillus sp.
AGATCCTCAGGGCCAGAACATTATTTTCACCTTCCTGCTGGCGGAAAAATATTACCATCAACCAGATTTGGCCCAAAAAATTCTCGGCCCCGTCGAAAACTCGCAGCAAATATTCACCGAAGCGTCTCTGTTGTCTCGCCTCAAGAGCGGACAAATGGCGGCTTCTTCAGGCTATTTGAGCGCGGTTAAGTCGCTTCATTTACCCTATATCACGCTGCCCGATCAGATTAATCTCAGTGATCCCGCGCAGTCCAAAGACTGGTACAGTAAAGTTCACTTTACCCTCAATGTTGATGGTAAACCCCAGACGATGAGTACCCAGCCCCTCGTGTTCTACGCGGCAGTCCCTACGGATGCGCCGAACCCTAAACTCGGTATGGCCTTCATCCATTTCATGACCAGCCCTGCGGGCCAAGCGATGTTTAAAGAAACCGGCTATAGCGCACCCAAAGGTTCGGTTCTCCAGTAACGTCTACGTAAGTGAGCGAGAAAGCATTTACCGATCACTTTTATCAGGAGTCACTGAAACTGTGCAGTCGGGTTCTGGCAGGCCGGTTTCTACAGACAGGCAGGGTGCGCGGAACAGCGCCCCGCTCCACATACCGACAAAACTGCGTTGGGTGACAATCACCCAGAAAATTGCCAATGCAATCGTAAATACGGCGCCCAAGGGTAAAAATACGACCCAGTGTGTTTCTCGGGCGAGCAAATAAGTGGCGGCATTAAATACGCCGAGCGGAAACGTGAACCCCCACCAACCCATATTGAAGGGTAAGCCTTCACCCAGATAGCGAAGCGTAAAAAACAGGGCCATGGCCATCCACCAAAGTCCGAACCCCCAGAGTAACAAGGCAATAAATAGCCCCGCCATTTGACCAAATTGCGCCATGGATGCTAATGCGGTGCCGACAAATATCCGCTGATCCGCCAGTCCCAAAGTGATCATGGCCATGGCACCTGTACCTAAGGGTCCTAGCGGCAACCAAGCAGACACCGCCATGTCGCGATGCGGTAGCTTGTGTAGGGTCAGACGCAAAAAGAGAATCGCGAGAATCCCCATGGAGAGCAGCACGGATATCGCCCAGAGCAAATAACTGACAAAGATCACGGTAGTCCCCCAAGCGGGAGCCAGATGTTGTGCCAGTAATCCACCACTGGCCGCCGTTACTTCGGGGGGGACGAGGGGCAGGAGCCAGGCTGCTGTCATTCTTTCTACGCTATGTTCTTGAGCAGTAAACATAAAATAAGGTACTAGCAGCACGGAAATCAAAGCGAGCGCCACATCTACCCACCACATCATGATCATGATTTCTACACGGGATTCCGTGACCGGCCAGATAATGACCATGCCGTTGACGATGGTGGCGAATCCCATCGGAATGGCCCCAATAAATAAAGACTGAACGGGATGATGGAAAAGACGCCGAAAACTTTGCAGATAAAAAAGCGCTCTACTGATGAATAGCACCGTAAAGAGCGCGAAAAAAAACACATTGATACTCCACAATCCCTGCGCCAATAATTTCTGCCCCCAATCTCCATAAGGGAACTCCGCTAACATGAGCGCAAGAATGCCCGTTCCCATGTTGGCGGCAAACCAATTCGGTGTGAAATGACGAATGATCTCTCTAGGGTCATTTTTAGGCGCTTTGGCCAGCAAACTCATAGCATTTATCCTTTTTAATGATGATTAAGGGATAGTCTGGGCTTGTATGAATAATTCATCCAATGCTATTTTCTTACTTCTGTAATAACTAAAAATAATTTCTTGTGCTGATCGCCGGAGGAATGTAACACATGAAGCAAGGCCGAATGGATCCCGCGCTCTTGTTGATCTGGGCGCAGGCGGCGCGCCACGGAAATTTGCACGCAACAGCAGAAACGTTGTGTATGACCCAACCCGCCGTATCGCATCGTCTCAAACAACTTCAAGAAATGGTGGGTGAACCTCTTTATCATCGGGCTCGTTATGGAATTACCCCCACCGCTATGGGTATGTCGCTACTTCGAATTGGTGAGCAGATTGAAAATGCTTTGGACGAGGCCCGTGCATTTTGCAACCATACCGAAGCAATACTACGCGGTTCGTTGGCTCTTATTGCCAGTCACAGTAATGCCGAAACGCTGCTACCCCGAGCCATCGCTGACTTTCAGAAACGCTATCCGGCAGTATCTCTGCGTCTGATTACGACCAACAGTCGCAACGCTAGAGCCATGCGCGATCAGGCAGATCTGGTGTTTGTGGAAGATGATGTGGCTTTGGGGACGAATCCGGAATGGCTGCAAGAAACGCTGGTGGAAACCGCCATCGTTCTCCTCGTGCCGCAAACCCATCGCTGGTTAAAAGAATTCTCGGCGCCGATTCCGCTTCAGGCCGTGGCACAAGAGCCGCTGGTGTGGCGAGAAGAGGGATCGGGTATCCGTGAACATGCCTTGCAAGCCTTAAAAGCGGAGGGTATTTATCCAGAAATCCGCTATGAATTGAGCGGGCTTGCGGCAATTCGCGACGCGGTACGCTGTGGCTTGGGGGTGAGTTTTGTCTCCGCTTTAAATGATGCGAGCGGTCAGCGTCCCGGATTGGTGACTTTGAGTACGGAGCCTTACATCCAACATCGCCTGGCGGTGCTGCACCGGCGGCAGCCCAGTCATAGTGCCCGGGCTTTTCTGGATCTGCTTCGCCAACCTTCGCTCTAACTGGCCGAATGGCCTATTTCACCGCCCCACAGTGCGCACTGAGATATTTACCTTGCATCTGCATCGTCGTAACGGTCGTGTAGTCCGCAGCGCTATGAATGGTATCGGTTATGATCCAATGCGAGTCGAGATGATGGGCGCTGGTCTGAAACCATCCTACCTGCTTAACCACAGCACCAGGTGTCTGACAGTGGAAAGTCCACTGGGTTTTCCCATCGGCTAAGGTTTGGTGACTGCTGGTGCAGTGTGCACTGCCTGCAGGCAAGAAAACGGATTCCGGCTTTTGATGGGCTTTTACGCAGACTTGCATGCTGCGCTGCATGGGAGTGCTGATGGGTGGCGATGACACCTTAGTTGTTCCAGAAATCTGCATGGCCCAGAGACCAGGCTGCATGGGTGCATCGGCGGCAAAAGCGGAAACACTGAAAATCCCTAGACTCAAGGTGGCTACGATCATTAAACGACGCATTGTTTCATCCCTATGATTTATTATTAAAAATATACGACTTGGTTAGACTGGGTACTGGGCGAGCCAGCATCAAGACGGTCTGCAGCCTGTAATGTAGCATCTCTGGGAAACTAATGTCGTCTATCGGGCGCCCGTCGTTTAATAGGACTCTACTGGGTGTTGATATCAGTGAATCACTTTTAAAGTGCGCTGATCGGGCTGATCCGGTTGATGCACTAACCAGTGGTGACCCCACTCAAATGCTCCCCAAAAGCACAGGATAATAATCACCAGCGCCAGCCACTGCTTCACAATCTCTCCCCGTATAATTGGGTATTCATCATCAAGCTCCTAGAAAATATGCATCAGTGCATGGATAAAACTCTGCATTTCCTTACTCGCCTTGGGCTTTGCTTTGGGGGGTAAATAACCGGATAAAAAATAGCCGAGCGGATAATGATCCCTCATTTTTTGAGGCGCCAAGTCCCCCGTTTTCGGGTTGTAGTGGGCCGTAACCACATCGGGAGGTTGGAAGAAACCCTCGTCCGGGTCCGTTGCCAAAGCGGTGTGCATATACCGTATCCAGATAGGAAGCGCTTGGCGGGCACCAGCGGCCCAGGTACCCATGGTTTTGTTATCGTCATAACCCACCCATACGGAGGTGGTAATGTTCGGATTAAACCCGTTGAACCAAGCATTGTCCTCATGGTTTGTCGTGCCGGTTTTCCCCGCCAAATCATGCCGATGTAATATTTGTGCGGCAACGCCAGTACCTACCCGTATAACGCGCTCCATCATTCGGGTCATGAGAAAAGCGACCCCCGGCGGAATGACCGTCTGCTTGGCGGGCGGGCGATAACCCAAGGGGCAATCCATCAGTGAAACTGCCGTGCCGTGCGCAGTCACAATCTTGCGAATTAGGTAGGGATGGGGCAGAAACCCACCGCTGGAGAACACCGCATAGCCCCGTGCGATTTGTAAGGGTGTAAAATCACCGGAACCCAGCACCATGGAGGGGGAAGCGGGAATTTGCTTCGCGGGAATCCCGAAACGTTCTACATATCGCTTGGCGTAGGGAATACCCACATGCATCAGTAAGCGCACGCTCGGCACATTATGAGAATCCGCCAAGTCCTCCCAGACCGGAAAGGGGATATTCGAAAAAGTCCGACTGTAATTGGTGGGGGCGTAAATCTGGCCATCACTTAGGTGTATCACCAAAGGCGTGTCAGCCACCAACGAGACGGGCGTGAGATAGTGCTTGCGACCACTCGCCAAATAAGTTGGGGCATCCATGGCCGAAGAATATACGAAGGGTTTGAAACCCGAACCCGGCTGACGGTAGGCATAAAGTGCGCGATCAAAATGGCTGAGTTCATAGCTGAAGCCTCCTGACAGGGCGAGAATGGCTCCGCTACGACTGGATAAAGACACCAGCGCACCTTGGACATGGGGAATCTGCGCCAACTGCCAGCCTGCATGAGGAATGTCATGCCAGACTTTAGTGCCCCAAACCGGATTGCCAGTACCCGAAGTGGCGGCCACCACATAGCGTCGTAACCAGATGAGATCACCGGGCTGCAGCACTTGGTTCACGGCGGTGGGCGCGTTGCCGCGTGGCGCAGAACGCGCCCAGGCTACATCTCGCAAAGTCAGGTGTACGAGGTGCCGCCCCTCAAAAGAAACAGTGGCCATCTGAGCGTTCGCTTTGACCACCACCCCCCAGTGCAGATTGGCCGGATTGTGATTCGGCAACTGGCTCGGGCGTTGCCCTTGCAGAGCGGCTTCAAGAGCCGTCGTCGACAACTGGGCGATAGGACCATGCCAAGCTTTGGGGTCCATACTGTCCAGCCCCATTGCGTAGTTTTCTAGGCCAACGGCAATATCTCGATCCGCAGCGCGCTGGTCTTGGGCATTGATACTGGTGTAGACCTTGAGGCCGGTCCGATAGGTGAAATCCGCACCAAAATGTTTCTCCAACCAGTTACGCACCCAATCCGTGGCGTAAGGCGCGATGTTGCTGGCGGGTGCGTGATAGTGCGCCTTGATAGGTTCCGCCAGCGCCGCTTGTTCCTGGGCGGTGGTGATGTAACCCAGATGCGCCATGCGGTGCAGAACATAATCACGTCGGGTTTTAGCGGAGGCCGGCGAAGCAATCGGATTAAAGTCTGACGGAGCTGCTGGCAAACCCGCCAACGTAGCCATTTCGCCGATGGTGAGCTGACGGACCGTTTTACCATAATAGGTTTCCGCCGCAGCTTGTACCCCATAGGCACCCTCACCCAAATAAATCTTGTTAAGATAGAGATCTAAAATTTGTGGTCGATGCAGGCGTGCGCCGAGTTTGTAAGCCAGCAGTATCTCCGCGACCTTGCGGGTAATGGTTTTTTTCGGGGTCAGGTAAAAATTCCGAGCTACCTGTTCGGTAATGGTGCTTGCCCCCTGCACCGGCGCCATATGCACCAAATCTACAAATGCCGCGCGGATAATTCCTGGAAAGCTGACCGGATAATAAATGGGATTATGACTATAAAACTTCGAATTCTCTGCAGAAATAAAGGCATCTTGGAGCGTTTTGGGAATTTTCTGGAGGGGCAGGGCATAGCGCAACTGTGGTCCCACTACCTGCAAGAGATGACCGTTGTCGGCATAAATTCGCAGGGGTTCTTGGGGATGCCAGTTCTCCAGTTGTACGACCGGGGGTAACTCCCGCCAGATGCGCCAGGTCCAAATGCCCACGCCGGCGATGACGTTGATCGCGATCAACGCGAGGACGATCAGCGTCCAGAATACCCACCGCCGCCGGTGTGAAGCTCCGCGCTTGGACACAATCAGCCCCCATTCCGGGACGCTGACAATTCGACCATCATTATCGCCTGAATCATAACCATGATTCCCCCTCATGGAGCATTCGGGTGAACCAGTCTGCCGGTTTTACGGCACTTTTGCTGACTACAGGAACCGTTTTGAGCACATGGCCATGCCAGCTTACTTGCAGGTTCCCGATGACAGCATCTGCGTTCAAGGGGGCTTTCAGGGTGGTGTTTGGGATGAAGCGGGTCTGCAATTGCACGCCCTGCTGTTTGGGTTCAGAGACGGTCACGGGCGCGGTCGTCACGGCGGTAACGACTTCGGGACTCCAGTTACCATTATGAATAGTGCCGACGGTCGCACCTGCCCCATAAAGCGTCACGTTTTGCCAACCATTCCAGCCATAGTGTAAGAGCGCGCTGGCATCGCTACCCGCCGCACTGCGGGAAGGCGCGCCCAGCACCACAGCCACCAAGGTGCGTCCATTTCGAGTGGCGCTGGCATCGAGGTTCCAACTGTTTTTGCCCGCCAACCCGACGCCCAGTCCGTTTACGCCCGTTTGTCCGGCGAGCGGATTATAGTTGTACTGGGTGATGTGGTTATAGGTATAAGACGTCTTGCCCGCCACCTGCAACACTTGGGGATAGGTTTGGATGAGACGCTCTGACAAGCGCGCAATATCCAGCGCTGTGCTAGTCTGTCCGGGCTGCGGCAATCCATCGGGATTGGTAAAATGGGTATGGTGCAGCCCCATGGCGATGGCGTCATGATTCATGAGATCGACGAAGCCGCCGACGCTGCCTGCAACAGTTTGCGCAATAGCAATGGCCGCATCATTCCCACCATCAATCAATAAGCCATGCGCAAGCTGCGTCATAGTCACCGGCATACCGGGCTGGATGAACATCCGCGAACCTTGGGCATGCCAAGCATCATCCGAAACGTGGACATTTTCTCCAAGTCGCACCAATCCCTGCTTCTCCGCCTGATACATCAGATAGGCGGTCATCAGCTTGACCAAACCGGAGGGGTTGACCGCCTTGCCATCATGTTCCGCCATCAGAATCTGACCGCTGTTGATGTCGAGCAGAACGGCAGACTGAACACCCGTCAATTGCGGTGCGGGCATGGGCGGCGGTGGGGGCAGTGTTGGTAAAGGAGGTAGAGGTGGAGTGGCAGCAACGGCGCTGCCTTCCCATAAAAATGCGGCCATCATGGCGAGTACAATGGGTAGTTTCATGTTGTCGGGCGGCTCTTTAATCCGGCTAATAATTACGCATTGGAAAGCCGTTGTTGGGTAAAAGTTCCCCGCCCGACCTGTGCTGCTGCGGGACTAGTGTCCGCGCCGCTGCAAATAAAGCTTCATAAGACCGGTCGTCGAAGGGTCATGTGGATGTTGGCTCGTACCCTTAAGATCGGAAACAATACGTTGGGCGAGTACCTTACCCAACTCCACACCCCATTGATCGAAGGAGTCGATTCCCCAGATAACCCCTTGGGTAAATACGCTATGTTCATACAGGGCAACCAGCGTACCTAGACTGTGCGGACTGAGACGGTCAAGCAGGAGCACGCTGCTGGGTCGGTTTCCAGAAAAAGTGCGGAAAGGTATCTGGGCTTCGGCGACCCCTTCGCTGCGCAACTCTTCAGCGGTTTTACCAAAAGCGAGTGCTTCTGCTTGGGCGATCAAGTTCGCTATCAACAACTCATGTTGCTCGGCCAAAGGGCTGAGCGGTTCACAAAAGCCAATAAAATCGCAAGGGATTAATCGTGTTCCCTGATGAATTAATTGATAAAAGGAATGTTGACCATCGGTACCGGGTTCACCCCAAATGATGGTTCCAGTATTTACGGGCACCGACTGCCCCGCTTCATTGATACTTTTACCGTTACTTTCCATTTGTAATTGCTGCAAATACGCGGGAAAGCGCGCCATATCATAAGCGTAGGGTAAAATAGCCTGGGTTTGGGCATCCCAGAAATTGTTATACCAGAGCGCCAGCAATCCGAGGATGACCGGCAGATTTTCTTCTAGGGGAGCGGTTTGGAAATGCACATCCATCGCGTGAAAGCCACCAAGAAGTGCGTGGAAATGCGTAACACCTACCCCCAACATAGTCGATAAACCTATTGCTGAGTCCATGGAGTAACGGCCACCCACCCAATCCCAGAACCCAAACATATGCGCCGTATCCATACCAAAAGCTTTCACAGCTTCGATATTGGTGGAAACAGCGACGAAATGTCGAGCTACCGCCGCCTCTCCCAAAGCATGGGTGATCCATTGGCGTGCAGCCTGCGCGTTGGTCATGGTTTCCAGAGTGGTAAAAGTCTTGGACGAAATGATAAAAAGCGTTTCTGCCGGATCAAGGTGCGCCGTCACATCCGTCAGCGTCGCGCCGTCGACATTCGCCACAAAATGCAAATGCATGTCGGGATGTCGATAGGCGCGGAGGGCTTTCCAAGCCATTTCTGGCCCTAGATAGGAGCCACCAATACCAATATTCACGATTTGTCGAATAGGCTTGCCCGATGCGCCGCGCCACGACTGATCATGAATAGACTGAGTAAATTCAGCCATGTGTTCCAGCACCTTATGGACTTCTGGCACGACGTTGACGCCACCCGTGCGCATGACGGCCTCTTTGGGTGCGCGCAGTGCTGGATGGAAAGCCGCCCGATTCTCGGTGTAATTAATGGGATCGCCAGCAAACATAGCCTCCCGACGCGCCTCTAAATGGCGGCTGCGCGCCAACTCGAAAAGCAGACTAAGGGTCTCCTGACGAACTAAGTGCTTGGAGTAGTCCAGATAAAGGTGGCAGGCTTCCGTCGCCAAATGGCTGGCACGTTGGGGATCTTCTCGAAAAAGCTGGCGCAGGGTGACGCCTTCCCAGGTTTGCCGATGTTGCTGCAATTTTTGCCAGGCGGGTAAAGTATTCAAGGCTGTAGACACAGGATATCTCCTTGGCGTGCGGCGAGATTAAAACACGGGCGCTGATCAAGATTAGGCAAGGCGGCAAGCTGTCGCAAGCCTCAATGTGATTTTCCTTGCCAAGCTTGTCTCAGTAAACGTAAAAAAGTCTCTTCGCATTGGTTCAAAGCAACCCAGTTCGCCTGTTCCGGGTCTATTGCCAGTTGCCGGAGCAGGCTACTCAATTCATGGTGGTAAGGATGATGCTGACGGAGCAGCGCATGATTTTCTTCGGAGCCAAGACGTTGCAGGTAATCGTGAATCGGGCATAAGCATTCATTGCGTAGAGTTTTTGCGTCCAGCAATTGCGGATTTTGTCGAGCCATTTTTGTCAATACGCTGTGGTTGGACATTTGCGCGGCGTAAACACCTAATAGTGTAGAAGGATGAAACAAGACGGGATGTTTACGCTTCAACCAAGAGCGCAGGCGACTGAAAGGCATGGGTTTGGCTATGCCGCGTCCTTGTAGAAAAGCAATGTTGAGCGTCACCATGGCGTCCAGTACAGCGGCGTTTTCGACCCCTTCAACGACCAGATCCACTTCCAGACCCTGGGCCAGATCACGGACTGCCAGCACAAAGTGAAGATCGTCGGGACGCTGCGCCAGCGTGCGAATAAATCCCTGATCCAGCTTGATTTCGTCCACCGGAAGTTCTTTCAGCCGTAACAAGGACGCATACGCGCTACCCACGTCATCCAGCGCGAGGCGAACGCCCAGATCCCTAATTTGACGGAGTAATTCCAATGCGGAGTTGCGTTCTAGAAAGTCACTACCCTCCAGAATTTCCAGAACAATCCGACTAGGATTTATGCCGCTATCGAGGATGATCTGGCGAATCTGATGAATGCAGGGTTTGTTCAATGATTGTGGATCAATATTGACCGATATCCACAAATCTTCTCCCAGCTCGCCCAATGCGTTTAGATCTTCCAGCGCTTGCACCAGCATGCGTTGGGTCAGGTGGCAAAGGTGGGGACCCCGCAACTGCGGCAAAAACTCCCGAGGCGTCAGAATCCGGCCATCTTCGGCGTGCAGTCGAGCTAAGGCCTCCATGCCCGCCACCTTACCCACCTGATAATTCCAGACGGGTTGATAAAGGACTAAAAGTTGTCCTATAGCCAACAGTCGCTGGGCCAGCGGTGCGCGCTCCAAGGCCACAGTAGACTCGTGCAATACCCAGCAGGCATCACGCGTATCGCGCGTATGTTTGCTTTCATACAGTGCGCGGTCGGCGTGGCGCAGCAAACCTTCGGGCGTTGCCACTTCTACCCCTCCGGGGAATAGGCTGATGCCCATACTCAGGCCCACTCGTACATTCTGCCCATTTTGTAATTGTATCGGAGAAGTTATGACATCTTCGATCTTGCGCAGAATTTGATAGAGGTCGTCCTGATTCTGAACGTCTTCCAGCAGGATCACGAACTCATCACCGCCGAAACGTCCGACCATGTCATTTTTGCGTAGTACATCGGGTAGACGTCGCCCCAGAGTCACCAGCACCTCATCCCCTGTCTCATGCCCAAACTGGTCGTTGATGGGCTTAAACTGGTCCAGATCCAGCATGCAAACCGCCATCACATGGTCTTGGCGCTGATGACGGGCCATAGCTTGCTCCAACTGGCTTTCCAAGAGTCGGCGATTGGCAAGACCCGTTAGGGGATCATAAAAAGCGACTTGTTCCAGTTTCAACCGGGATTCTTCGAGGGCTTTCTGATTCCGATCCTGACGCAGGGCGAGGCCGATACTGTTGGCCAGTTGTCCGTAAACTTGCTGCACAGCTTCGGTAAAATGTCCTGGATCGGCACTGAAAATACCGAGTACGGCTACCAGCTTTTGCGCTTCCGAGCTGGCTATGGGCCAGAGCATTTTTACGGAGATTCGATCTTGAAGATGCGGATAGTGTTTGGCAAAGAGGCTTCCCGCCATCGGCGCGCTCTGGCCGGAAGAGTGAATATGCACGCCTTCCAGATGGAGCAGGTGCCCCATCAACGTGGCTTCCGCTGGCCATTCCACCACATTTTGTGTCTTCACAAAAGCATCTAGCGCCGCCCTTAGCGCTGTATCTGGGCAGTTGAGAAAATAACTCTCGATACGCGCCGCTAAAGTTTCCGGAAGGGCGATGTAGGCGGCAACGGCACCGGTTTCTCGAACCAAGGTATGCAGCAGTTCGGGAAAAATTTTTTCAATTGTGGTGCGGTCCAAGAGATCGCACTGAATTTTCATGACGGCCGCTTGGTAACGGCGCATGGTCGCGTCCTGCGCCGCAAGCACAGCTAGGTGCATTTTTTCTTTAGCCAGTGACTGTTTCAACGCCTGTTCATCCAGCCCATGACCGACTAGTCGCGCTACCTGTCGCAACAAATCACAGATTTCCTCAGAAAACATCTGCGCTTTTTCACCAATCACGGCCAGAATTGCCCACTGCACTCCGTCATGATAGATCGGTAATGCAGCGGCAGCGCGCCATCCATACTCTAGGGCCTGTTCCCGCCAAGGTCGGATCAACGGGTCGGCGAGATAATCTTGCTGGACCACGAGCGTATTGGCGCGCCACGCCCTAGCCCCTACCGTTTGCCCTTCGGGCAGATCAGCGGAAATCGGCCAGCGCCGCTTCAGCGCATTAGGCGCACTCCAGCCTGCATAAGCCAACGCATCCATGCATTCATCAGCGGCGGGGTGGGCCACCCAGGCAGCAATAAATATCCCGCTATCAATAAGTTGCTGACAGGTCTGTTGTAACAGTGTCTGCTGGTCTTCAGCCGCTAACATAATTTCTCCCGCTCGGAGAAGCGCCTGCTGTAAAACCCGTGTGCGTTGTAGCGACAACTGATCACTCTGGCGTCGCAAAAAAGATTCCAAGTCGGCTGTTACTTGCTTTAGAACTTGCGTCACTTCTTCCGGGAAATCCTTAGAACGAGTCTGTTGCAGGACTATTTTGCCACGCTGACCACCAGGCCAGACAAAGTTCATCTGGATGTGTTTGCCCAGTTTGTGGCGCTTACTGAAAGACTGCGATGCCGTCCATGCCCAGTGCTCGGGATGATCGTCTGAAGCACCTTTTCTATGATCCATAGGCAAAATTTGAAAGTCTTTCGCCAGTGGTCCTGCCACAGCCCGGATTTTTTTGCGCTCCAATTCTGATTCTTGCTCCGAAATCCAGACCAAAGGTACTCCCACCTGTGTCTGAAGAATTTCACAGAGACTCTCCAAAATCGCTTCCTCGGGCTGATCGACGGCGATAGTAAACAGACGATTCACGGCATCGACCGTCTGAATGAATTGTTCTCGTGTCATAAGTTGCTTTTGACTATAAGCCAGAACAGAGGGTCAGTTAAGGAAAGCTCCCGCCAGCGCCGGGTTTCTGGCCAAGAGGATAAGTTGCCCGCCACCACCAGTACTCCAAAGCTAATTCCTACGGCATTGCTCAGTATGCTGAGCAGGGCAGGAATGCTCCCCCACTGCTGTAGCCCAGGATAATGCAACGCCGTCACCCGGAGCCCCATATTATCCAACAGCCAACGACTGCGTTGGGGCAGGGAGGTGCCCGGATTATGTTGTGCTACCGACATAATGACGCTGATCTTAACACGGCATAGTCATCCCTTCGGGATACGGGGCGATTTAAAAGAAAATTCTGATTGATGGCCAACTGTAACAAGTTATTGCAGCAAACTCATCAGGGAGCCGCTAGAAAATGTGGCACCTTGAAAGGATACAAAAAGTTATGCATATATGATTATATTGGGTTATTTGACGATCATTGGGGTTTTTAAACCACTTCAATATGGTTGATTTGAACAGGTTGGCTGCAGGCTATATTACAACATCCTGATATATTAGCGCTTCAATGGCCGGATCGGGGTGGCACAGCATTTGCTGAACAGCGGATGTGTAATTTTAACCATCATAATATAGCAAAGGGAGTAAACTCATGGTTATCGAAAATTCCCTGCCAGTGTTGTTGAGTCGTCTGGACTTTGCTTGGATCACGACCATGCATATCCTGTGGACGCCAATGACGATTGGTATGTCTTGGTTGCTCTTTTTTATGGAGCTGGCTTGGCTAAAAAGTGGCGATGAGCGCTGGTATAAACTGAATCGTTTTTTTGAAAAAATCTTCATTATCAACTTCGGTGCGGGTGTAGCCACCGGGGTGACCATGGAAATGGCTTTTGGTATTCTTTACGGCCCCTTTTCTCAGGCCGTGGGTCCTTTCTTCGGTAATATTCTCGGTTTTGAAACCATCACCGCTTTCATGTATGAAGCGGGTTTCATCGGTCTGATGGTGTTTGGTTGGGGTAAGATCAGTAAGGGAATGCATCTGTTTGCGACGTTTAACGTCGGTTTGTCTTCCTCGCTATCTGCTATGTGGATTCTGGTGGCTAATTCTTGGATGCAAACGCCTAATGGGGTAGTGCTGAAAGACGGGCTTTTTCAGGTGACTAACTGGTGGAACGCAATCCTCAACGATAATTTCATTTGGGGCTTCCCGCACATGTGGGTAGCGACTGTTGAGTTGGCACTTTTCGTTTTAGCCTCAGTGAGTGCTTGGTTTATCCTGAAAAACCGCAACGCGGATCTTTTTGTCAAGGTTCTCAAACCGACCCTGTTGGCGCTCCTCATCGTGACTCCTCTGCAAATTTTTATTGGCGATAGCGCTGGGAAGGATGTGGCAGATACGCAGCCCACTTCATTGGCAGCCATGGAAGGTCATTTTCACACCTACTTGCCAGATGGCAAACCGAACACCAGCTGGAATTTGATTGCCATTCCTGACGCGGCAGCCGGAAAGAATCTCTTTTCCATCCAGATTCCTCACGTCCTGAGCTTGCTGGAAACCCATACCTGGAATGGTGTCGTTACTGGAATGGATCAGTTTCCGGTTAATGATCGTCCAGACGTCTGGGTGCCTTTCTACGCATTCCGGGTCATGGTCGCTATTGGCGGTTTCCTCTTCCTAGTAGCGCTGTGGGGTAATGGGTTGCGGTTGCGTGGCAAACTCAACGCGACGGAGTTGCGCAAACACCCTTGGTTTTTGCGTAGTGTGATTTTCTCGGGTTTCCTGCCTTATTTGGCTATCTGGACGGGTTGGTGGGTCCGTGAAATTGGTCGTCAACCTTGGGTGGTTTACGGTCAGATGCGCACCTATGAAGGGGTTAGTCACATGAGCATGACGCAGGAAATTGTCTGGTTCGTGGGTTATATCATCTTCGAGCTCGTGGTTTGGTCTGGCGCCTGGTACTTCTTCAGTCGTGTTATCCAGAAGGGTGTGAATGACATTCCTCATTCGGACACGCTGTTTCACGGCCATACTGACGAAGAAGGGCATGTTCATGCCGGTGGTGGTCACGTCGCCCCGACCTTTGCCAGCAAACCTGTGCTACGTGCCGATCGCTAGGTAGTCCTGGCGTAAGGAGGGGAGTAAATCCCCTCCTCTAATACTCATAAAGCTACCGGAGTATAAAATCATGGAACTTAGTTCTGATATTGTCCGCATCGTATCTGCCCTCTCCACTTGGTGGTGGTTGGTGCTCGGACTCATGTTTTTGCTGTATATCGCTTTAGATGGTGCCGACCTTGGCGCCGGAATTTTTGCTATTTTCGCGAAGGATGAAGAAGAGCGCGGGGCGGTAATGGCCTCCATGGCAGGCTTCTGGGATGGTAATGAAACCTGGCTGGTGGTGGCGGGCGGTGTACTGTTTGGAGCCTTCCCGCTGGTTTATGGCTCGGCCTTCAATTTTCTGATGATCCCGCTGATGCTCGCGCTCTGGGGTATTATTTCTCGGGCAATCGCCTTTGAGTTTCATATTCATGCTCGCAGTAGCAAGCGTTTTTGGGGTTGGGCCTTTGCCCTCGGCAGCCTCGCTGCACCTTTCTTCGCGGGTGTTTCTCTGGGTGCGGTTTTACAAGGCTTTCCCATGCAATCCGGGTTGGCTATGAGCGGTATTGCCAGTAATGGCTTTACCACGCCGGTTATGCACTACTCGGGCGGTGCCATGGACTTTCTGACGCCTTTCTCCATCTGGACGGGGATTGGTGCCGTAATCGCTGCAAGCCTCGCCGGAGGGTTATTTCTCTGCGCTCGCTTTCTTCCCGGTGATGTTATCCATGAACGGGCCAAAGGCTGGACCAATTTGTTTTCTTACCTAGCCTTGATCGCTATTGTCATTACCTTGGTATGGTCATATGCCATTTTTCCTTGGGCAGCTGCTAAATGGACGGGACCTAACTGGTGGATCTGGGCACTTTGGTTTGTCATCGTCCTCTTTTTTGCCTTTAAGTCGATGACCAATCATTCAGTGCAGCATGATTTTATTGCGCTGCTTTGGGGCGAAGGCGTCGTGGTATTACTCTGGGCCGCAATGTGGGCCACCATGTACCCCTACATCGTTCCCGGCACTTGGACGGTTCAGGCCGCTTCCAATCCGGCTAATTCCATGGCGGTGTTCACGCTGTTCATGACGGGATTCGTGCCGGTGATGATTATGTATAACTGGTATCAGATCTGGGTGTTTCGCGGTCGCTTCACTAAAAAGAGCGTTTACGGCGCGCATTGATTTCAGCGTCTGATGAAGCCCGGAGGCGGTTCGCTGCGTCCGGGCTTTTTTTATGATTCTGATTTTGCCATTGCGAGATATTACGCAACTTTTTTCGGATGGCGGCGGTCCAAACCCCGTCAATCGTTTTATGTTTGCCAAAAACCAAAATTCGTCACTCCAACATAAGGGGATTTCTATGAAATCAACCCAATTTATCGGATTAGCCGCCGAACATCAGAACAACCCGCAGACGGGTAATGATCTTACCGTCGCAGATTTACTAAGCGCCCTTGAAGAGCGGCAGAAACTGATCAACGGTCAGTGGCAGGAAATCATGCAACGCCTCCCAGAGGATCGCCCCGATGCGATGATGAACGAACTGCTGCTGATGGATCATGAGCTGGCGCGTTATCAGCGATTTTTTGTCATTCTCAAGGAAACCCTGCACCACCGGGAATCTGGTTTGCTAAACGCTTCCTGAGTTTTTGTCACGGGCATTTTGCGGGATCTGGGTGCGACGGGCTATACTACCCGCTGCCGTTCCGCTGGAAAATGCTTCCTTGCATACCCACTATCCCGATTTACAACGACTTTGGTCTTACCGAGGCAGCATTCTGCCAGTAGTCTGTCCGTACGACGGGCGTAAAGGCTTATTTTGACTAGGGCAGCCCAAGGCCATAGTCGCGTCTTTATTGTTAGTGCTTTAGCAATTTTTTTGCTGACCTTTGTCTTTTTTGCTTGGGATACGGGTAACACCAGTCTTTGGGATATTGACGAACCGATCTACGCTCAGTCACTGAAAGACCAGATTGCCAATCACAATCTGGTGGTTCCCACCTACAATGCCCGGCTGATGCCGGACAAGCCCGCTCTCAATTACTGGCTGATGTGGACCGGCGTTAAAGTTCTGGGGATGAATTCTTCGGGATTACGTATCGGTTCGGCACTGGTTGGCGGACTCTTGATCCTCTATCTGATTTTGGCTTCGCGTCGTCTATATGGTGAAGCTGCGGCACTGATAGCCGGGTTGCTCACCGCGACGGCGCTGCATAGTACGATCATTTTTCGCAGCGCCACGCCGGACCCTTTACTCATTCTGATGGTGAGTATTGGCTTATTAAGCTATTTGCGAGCCTATCTTTATGCGGATATCCGCAGCCGTGAACTCTATATCAGTTATGCGGCCATGGCTCTGGCCACCTTAGATAAAGGCCCCATTGGTTTTCTTTTGCCGGGGTTGATCATCGTGCTGTTTTTGTTGCTGCGCCGACAATTGTCTTTCCTTTGGCAGGAAGGCCGGTTGAGCATTGGGGTGCCTTTATTTTTGCTGATAATGTTGCCCTGGTATTTGGCAGTCGGTATTGAAACCCATTGGGTTTGGGATCGCCTGTTCATTTTTCAGCAGAATATCGGGCGTTTTAACGACAGTATGCAAGGTCATCGTGGTCTTTGGGTGTACTACTTAATCAGCACTTTTCTGGGAATGTTGCCGTGGTCGATATTCTTACCCCAAGTCTTCCACGATCTTTGGCTTTCGCGACGGCATTTCAGAGTGGCACAGCCCCAAAATTTATTCTTGGTGGTTTGGGCTGCTGTATGGATTGGGTTTTTTACGCTTTCGGCCACTAAGCTGCCCAATTATGTTTGGGAAGCTTATCCGCCCCTTTTTATCCTGCTCGCCGCCTATTTTGCGCGTATCCGGAATGGGATCGCGGTAGCGCAACGCTGGAGTATGGGTCTTTCTCTGAGCGTATTGTTCATTCTTGGTCTAGCAATGAGTATTTTTGGCGGGTGGATTGTGCCCTTGCGCGAACCGCATCTGCCGGACATGGTAGAAATCGGTTTTCCTTACGGAGTCGCGGCGGCAATCGCCGGGATGTATGTCTACTGGCGGCGCTGGACCAGCGCTTGGATGACGCTCGGTGCAGGTAGTGTGGCACTAAGTGCATTACTGGTGTTGGTGATTACGCCGCCCATGAATGCGGTGAAACCTTCCTCGGAGATGGGGCAAAAAATTGCTCAGCTGCAAGGTGCAGCGCCCTATCGTCTGGCTTCTTGGCAATGGTTTCAGCCGAGTTTTCTGTTTTATGCTGGGCGCGGTGCGATGCCTATCCTTCATCTACAGTCTCTTTCGGAATTACCGCGTGTGCTGGGTAGCGAACCGCTTTATCTGGTTTGTCCAGCCAGCGATGTTGCTGCCGTGCAATCCGCCCTGCCGCCGAGTTTTCAGCAAAAAAACATCATGACCGCCTATGAAATTTATAGTCACGAACAGATTACGCTACTACAAATCCAAAAAAGTACCGTAGATTCGGCCATGCTGCGCTCCTCCAAGCAGGCTAACGCTACTCTAGGCGAAGCTTTGCACGTCAGGGCGGCTCTCCGTCCATGAGTCAGAGCTAGGGCGCATGTTCAGGCGATTCCCGATGCCACAAAGCCTCCGTCTTCCGGATAAATGGCCACTACGCGCCCTATTTCTCAGCGCTTGCGGCATCTATCTGGGGACCTGGCTGGGTTATTATTTATTCAGTCGGGGACTCGATCCGGCCCCTGGCCCCATCAGTCAGGCGCTGATCAACTGGGATGCCAAGTGGTACATCGATATTGCCAGCCAGGGTTATAGCTATGTACCGCATGCCCCCTTCGGCCAGAACATCATTTTTTTTCCACTCTATCCGGCAATGATCAAAGTTTTGAGTCTGATATTGCCTTTTTCCATGCCCGCATTGGGTATCGGCCTAGCCATTTTTTGCGGGATATTGTCCATTTTTTTGTTTCGTCAACTGGCTGATCACTGGTTAGCCCCTCAAGGCGCCGCCTTCGCCACGTTCAGCTATGCACTATATCCGGCAGCCGCCTTTTTTATTAGTGCTTATCCTACGGCACTCATGAACTGTCTGGCGCTGGCCACACTGCTTGCCCTGAGTAAACGGCGTCAACTGGAGGCGGCACTATGGGCGGGTATGGGTACGGCAGCCGGTCCACTGATGGTATTTTTCTCCTTGGGCATCTGGTTCATTATTGCCCGGCAAAACTGGGTGGAGTGGGAAGCTTCTCAACGCCTTCAAAGTGCTTTGAAAAGTATCGGGTTGGGTTTCGTGGCCTGCAGTGGGCTATTCGTATTCATGATCTATCAGTGGTGGCAATTCAAAACACCACTCGCCTTTGTTATTGCCCATGGGCCTTATATTGGCAGCCTTTCGCCGGTGCAAAAAATTCTCCATATCCTGGAGCTTTATCCACTCTGGGGTGGGGACTATCTCCCCCTTTTGCATTCCCTGACCCTTCAGCCGACCGCCTTGAATCCCGCTCGCAGCGTTTATTTTTTGATGAACGCCATAACGTTGCTTTGCGCCGTCTATGTGTTGCGTATTTTGTGGCGTGAGCGGCAGTGGGCGTTCATGGTGAGCAGTCTTTCCGTGTTACTCGCTTATCTCTGGTTTCAGGGCGCCGCCCAAGGGCCGGTGTCTACCTATCGCCTGCTCTATGTGGATATACCGCTTTTTCTAGCCGCTGGTTGGGCCTATCAAAGTCACGAAAAATCGCTCTGGCCGCGCTGGCTGTTGGGCGCAGAGTGGACCGCTCTGATGCTCCAGGCCGCTTTGTTTATCTCAGGGCACTGGGCTTTTTAGTCTATTGACCTGACTAACGCCTCGGCCTAACATTAGCTCAGATTATGGCGATGGATTCCGCCCAATAACCGCCTTTATAGGCTAATGACTCCTACAGATCCCAACTGAAAAGTTGGGTGTTTGGGATGTTATGCGAACCTAAAAAGGGAGAGACATGCTCGACGATATCGTCCTGCAGTGTGGGCAGATCTTGACGGTGATCTTGTTGTCACCGCTTTTGCACGGCTTCATCGTCACCATGGAAGAGCGCGTTCAGCGTGGACAGGGTCCGTCTATCTTCCAGCCCTATCGGGATCTCTGGAAACTTTTTCACAAGACTTTGCTGATTCCCGAATCCGCCTCTTGGGTATTTTTTGTCGCACCGGTAATGGCATTTACGGCCATGCTCATCGTGCCCATGCTCATTCCGATACTGACCAATTTCCCCCTGCCGCTTTCTGATATGGGCGACATTCTGGGTGGCGGCCTGATCCTGACTTTGGGTAGTTTTTTTATTTTTCTGGCGGGCCTTGATACCGGGCAACCCTTTGGTGGTTTGGGCTCTAGCCGCGCGGTGATGCTCGGCATCTTGGCGGAGCCGACTTTGATTCTCGTGTTTGTCGGGATCACTTTTCTGGACCATTCCATGCTCCCTTTTGTGGCGAATCATCTGCTGGCTCAGCATCCAGTCGCCTATTGGAGCCCCGCCCATATTTTTCTGATATTCGCCTTTTTTATTTTGCTGACGGTGGAAACCGATCGCTTGCCCATCCACTCCAATATCCCGTATGAAATTTATATGATTGATGAGGCTCGCATACTGGAATACTCGGGCCCGCTGCTCGCGCTACTGAAATGGGCGAGTTGGATGAAGCAATTCATTCTGTACACCATTTTTCTGAACGTATTTTTCTTTCCCTGGGGGCTCTCTACTACCGGCAGCTTTGGCTCCGTTCTCCTCGCGCTGCTCATTATTCTCGGGAAATATGGCGCTATCGGACTGATCATGGTCGCCGTGGACACGATGCAATCGCGGTTGCGCTTTTATCGTTATCAAGAACCCTTGGCCCTCTCTTTTCTTTTTGCCGTGCTGGCCATTGTGGCCGATCAACTCTAGGAGGACGTCATGCTGATATTTCATCTTGATCCGCTGGCTACCTCTTTATTCAGCCTGCTGGCGATTCTCGCGCTGGTTTTATCTTTTGTGATGTTGGCTTCGCATTGGCTTAAGAATCATATCTATGCATTTGCGGCAGAATCCTGGACGATCGCCATCATTTCCGCATCCATTGGTTATTATGGACATTATCCGGAGCTTTACATCATCGCGGCACTGACGGCGATTTTTCGGGGTACCATGCTGCCCTACCTCGTGCTCAGGCTGATCAAACGTCTCAATATCCAGCGTGAATTTACGCCGTTGCTAAAACCCTCTTCGAGCATGATTTTGGGTGCGGTGCTGGTTATTTTTTCCTACGAAGTGTCGCGACAACTGGGTGCCACGCTGCATCTTACGGACAACATTGCGGTGTTGGCACTGACCTGCATGTTCAGTCTCAAGCTGATTGGTTTTTTGATGATGATTCTGCGTTCTGAGGCGATCAGTCATATCTTGGGCCTTCTGGTCATAGAGAATGGCATATTTTTGGGCTCACAAATCTTAGTGCCCGGCATGCCGGCCCTGTTGGAACTGGTCATTATTTTCGATTTGCTGACCATTGTCATGGCCTTTGGCATGCTGGTACGTCTCCTTCAGGTACACGCGGGAACCACCAGCAGTCGCGATCTGCAAAAGTTGGTGGGTTAGTTTATGGTCAATTTTAATGCGCTGATTGCTGCACTGTGGATTGCCCCCGCGCTCGCAATCGTCTTGATGATGGCGATTCGCCGCCCCTGTTGGGCTGAATATCTGAATCTCGGCACTTCGGTAATTGTTTTTGGGTTGACCTTGACGATTTTGGTGGCGGTTCCAGATGCTGGTTGGGTCACCGGAGAGCAGTATATTTTGCTCACGCCCTTGGGGGCTTGGGTGTTGTTCTGTGTGGGTTTGGTCTATTTGCTGGCCTCCATTTACGCTATTGGTTACATGCGCCTGCTACCTGAAGAAAACCCGCGTCTTCATAAATTTTACGCGCTGCTGGCGGGTTTCGCCCTGACCATGCTCATCGCGCCGTTAATGAACAATCCCGGTATATTCTGGATTGCCATTGATTTTACGACGATTGTCAGCGCTTTTCTGGTGGGTTTCGAAAGAGAGGCGGAATGTATTGAAGCGGCCTGGAAGTATCTCATTGTGGTGTCAGCGGGGCTGGCCTTGGCGCTGCTCGGCATCATCCTGTTTTACTGGGGTGGGACTTTTGTATTCGGACCGACTTATGCCCTGACCTGGGCGAATCTGCGCGAAATGGCCCCCAAGGTGCCAGAGTCTTTGCTGTTATTGGCTTATCTGCTGACTTTGGTAGGTTTTGGCACTAAAGTGGGTCTGGCACCCATGCATACTTGGCTACCCGATGCGCACAGCGAAGGTCCGGCACCCGTTTCCGCCATGCTTTCCGGTGCGCTGCTGAACATCGCCCTGTTGGGTATTTATCGTTTTTTATCTATTGTGGATAGTGGCGGATATGGCTTAATAGGGCATACGGCGTTACTGGTGTTAGGCGTCATTTCTCTCGCCGTGGCGGGTATGTTTATTGTGCGTCAGGATGGGGCCAAACGCCTGTTTGCTTACTCATCCCTCGAACACATGGGTGTATTGGCTATTGGCTTTGGTTTTGGCGGACCCATCGCCTTTGCCGGAGCCATGTACCATATGATCAACCACTCACTCACTAAATCTCTGATGTTTTTTGGCGCCGGAAATATCATGCGCGCCTACGGCACCAAATCCATGCGTAAGATGCGACAGGTGCTCCGTTATTATCCCGTGAGTGGTGCCCTCTGGCTGCTCGGTGCGGTGGCGATTACCGGTGCGCCCCCGTTTGGCCTGTTTCTGTCGGAAGTGACCATCTTGCGAGGGGGTATTCTCAGTCCTAATCCATGGGCGGTGTGGGTGATGGCGATTTTGCTCATCTTAATATTTATCGCCTTCATGAATCATTTCCGAGAGATGATCTGGGGTGCTGAGGCGGAACCTGGTGAAGCCCCGACACTGAAGCTGTCTGTTTGGAATACGCTGCCCATGTGGCTGGCTTTTGTTCCTATATTGGTGCTGGGGCTGTGGTGGCCGGAAGGACTTTGGGGCTTTTTTCAGCAAGCTTTTATGGTGCAACCATGAGCACAGAAATGACGATTCATCCTGCTGAACGCCGTTCGGTAAACGCCACAGAATTATTGGCGGTTGCTCAGGATTGTCTCAACAGCCAGATGCGCTTTTTGATGGCTTGGCACGATTGGGAAGAGGGCGTCTGCGTGGTGCGCTATATGCTGAGCAGGGGTCAGAATCCGCTCTTTTTGTGGCTTGAAGTGCGCGGTAGCACTACGTTACCCTCTCTTACTGCGCTGGTCCCGTTACTTGGTTGGTATGAACGGGAAATGCAGGATCTTGGCGGCTTGACCTTTACGGGCCACCCCGAACCTTATCCTCTCGTGATCCACGAAGGCTTTAGCGTTTCTCCGCCGCCCCTAGGCGCGATGGTGGGTCATGGGCAACTCCGTGGTGCCTACAGCGCACCTACCATGCCGGAAGTCCAGGGAGATCAGGTGCAGGACTTGTATTGGGGACCGGTGCGCGCGGATGTCGTGGAAACCGGCGAATTTCATTTTTCGTACATTGGTGAAGCCATCCTGCATTACCATCCGCGTCTGTTTTTTAAGCACCGGGGTATGGAAGCCCGCTTCGCGGGTCAATCTGCCGAGCGGGCGGTGTATCTGGCAGAGCGGGTTTCCGGAGTGGGCAGCGTCTGCCACGCGTTGGCCTATTGCCAAGCGGTTGAAAGTGCATGGGGAATTGAAGTGCCGATCCGGGCTCAGCTCTTGCGGGTGATCATTGCTGAATTAGAGCGCCTCTACAATCATTTTCACTACTTCGGCTTACTTGCCAAAACCACCACCTTGAAGGTTGGTGCTGCTAACGGTTTTCTCCTAGAAGAACGGGTCAAGCAGCTTGCTGGACAACTCACTGGTTCACGTTTTTTGCGGAGTCTGTTGGCTGTGGGTGGGCTACGTCGAGACTTGGCTGCCGAACATCTGGCCAGTACCCTAGAGCCCATCATTGACGAGGGTGAGGCCTATCTGAATCGCTTGCAGGAGACTGCTACCCATCTGGATCGTCTGATGGGTACCGGTATATTGACCAAAACTGCAGCTCTGGATGAGGGGGCAACGGGACCCGTAGCCCGCGCTTCGGGCCTCGACCGCGATTTGCGCCGCGACCATCCCTACGCGGCTTATGCCAAATTGCGTTTTAATGTTCCCGTGCGTGAAAAGGGGGATGCCATGGCGCGCAGTGAAGTCCGTGCCGAGTCTTTACGCGAAGCGATCGCTCTGCTGGTTCAGGCCTCTGGACGACTCAAGGCGGGTCCCGTGCGCGCGGATTATAGGATTCCTTCTGGGCAACAACTGGGTTTGGGTTGGGCAGAAACACCTCGGGGTGCGCTGATGTATGTAGTGCGAATCCGCGATGGCCAATTGGCACGGGTTAAAATCAAATCACCATCGTTTTCGAACTGGCGGGTTTTTCCGCTGACGGTGCATGGTACCAACATGATGGATTACGCCATCAATGAGGCGAGTTTTGGTCTTACCATTGCCGGTTGCGACCGTTAGGAGGGCAGTCAATGCCATTGTGGACGTGGACAGGACTCAAAGCAGGTAAGGCGGCCACCCGTTGGCCGACCCGTGGAGTGGATGGACAGCAAGGTGTCGTCGGTATGCCGCGACTAGATCTCAAAGTCTGTCGTAGTGGTTGCGACGCCTGCGCGAACAGTTGTCCGACCGGAGCCATTCAGATGCGTGAGCGCGAACCGGTGATTGATTATGGGCGCTGCATTGTTTGCCAGAGCTGCGTAGAAGAATGCCCGGAAGGGGCTATGCAGAGCTCTTACGACTGGGCCTTTGGGGTGCGCAGCCGCACAGACCTCATTTGGTCTACGGCCTTGGAATCGGTGGATGCTAAGGAACTCGGCAGGCGGGTTGCCCGCAGCCAGCGGCGCAGCTTACATATTCGGCATGTGGATGCAGGTTCATGTAATGCTTGCGAATCTGAGATCAGTGCCTTGGATAACCCCTTTTATAATCTGCATCGTTTGGGTATTTTCTTTACGCCCTCACCGCGCTTTGCCGATCTGTTGATGGTGACAGGTCCGGTGACGGCGACGATGCACGCGCCACTGCTGGCCACTTGGGAGGCGATGCCTGAGCCGCGCATGGTCATGGCGAGTGGGACCTGTGCCGTGTCTGGTGCACCGATGGATGCAGGTTATGCGGGCGCTTCCGGTCTGGAAAGTATTCTCCCCGTCGATGTCTGGTTACCGGGCTGTCCACCAAACCCAGCGGCACTTATTCATGCGCTGCTCCTTCTTCTGGAGCGTATGCCGCAATATGTGGCAGGAGGTCAATATGGTGCTGGATAGTTTTGGACTGGCGGCACTGCTGTTCATTCTGACGATAGTTTGGGGCGTTTTGCGACTTGCCGTACTCGCACGTATCAGTCTTATTTTCGGTACGCTGGCGGTGGTGGTGGGTAGTGCTTTGAGTCTGCCAGGCGGTTCGGCAACAGGGTCACTCTGGTCATTGGGTGCTATTCCGGTCAGTTGGTATTTGCAACCGGCTGCAGCCTGGTTGGTTTTCTGGGGTGGACTCGCGGCTCTAGCGGCCTTTCTTTCACCTAGCCGCGCACATAATAGGGCCGTGTGGATGGTGGGCGCGGCCGTCGCTCTACTGGGCAGCTTAGGCATCGCTGGCTTGCAAGAAGGTATTGCTTTTTTGATTGCTTGGGAGTTTTTGAGTTTTGGTGGAGCCATTATGCTCCTCGCCGATGGTTTACAAACGTCCCAACGCAGCGGCAAAGCCAGTCTCTATATGTTGGCTCTTCTGGAAATCGGTGCCGTGGCATTGCTGCTCTGTTTACTTCTGCTGGGTGCCCGTAATACGCAGTTTTCGAGTTGGGCAGGGAGTTGGGCGGATTATCAGGCAGCGGCTTTTGGTATTGCGATCCTCTTTATTATGGGCTTTGGTGCCAAACTCGGCATCCTGCCTTTTTACGAGTGGTATCCTAGTGCCTACGGCAGCGGTAGCGGCGCTTCTGGTGCTCTACTTTCGGGTATTGTGCTCAATGTGGCGTACTTTGCACTGGGTCGCGCTATCTTGGATTGGTTACCGATGAATGCGGCGACGAGTACGGGCATTCTCTTGGTAGCGCTGGGTACGGTTTCCTCTATACTCGCCATTTTATACGCGTTTCAGCAAGAAGACTGGCGTCGTTTGTTGGCTTTTTCAACGGCAGAAAATGCCGGGCTGGCGGTGGTTGCCTTGGGTGCTGCTGCCCTATTTCGAGCGGATGGCTTGAGCCTGTTGAGCACCCTCGCATGGACCGTCGGACTCATTCATCTCGGTGGCCATAGTCTCGCCAAGGGCAGCATGATGCTGACTGCGGATCGAGTCGCAAGTGTACGCGGTGATTACCAAATTACCCAAAGCCGGGTGTTGTCCCAAGCACCCTGGACATTGGGTATCGGTGCTGCACTAGGTGCCATGAGTCTCGCCGCTATGCCGCCTACGGCGGGGTTTGTGGGAGAGTGGTATCTGTTCCAGACAGTATTTCAGGATTTTCATCTCACTTCTTCGGCGGCACGGGTGACCTTGGCGCTGGGCGGCGCCGGATTAGCGTTGACCGCCGCCATCGCACTGGCGACTATGGTCAAAGTTTTTGGGCTTGGTTTGCTCGGCCGTGCTCAAAATGCTGCTCCGGTGACTGGACGCTGGCCCATATTGGGACTCGGTTTACTCGTACTGGCCTATGCAGCGGCACTGCCTTGGACGCTGTCTTTACTCGCCAATGACGCTTGGCCGGCGGTGCCCGCTGCATTGGCCGCGATGGTGCATGGCCCTATATTGATTCCTCTGAAATTCCATTTCGCGTTTATTTCCCCCCCCTTACTACTCCTCATGGGTTTATTGTTGTCACTGATTCCTCTGGGATTATTAGGGTGGAGTCTGCTGCGCCAAGGTCGACGCCGAGTCCCCGTCTGGGGTCATGGACTGCGGGAGATTCCGTCAGAAAATGCGATTACTGCGCTGGCGTTCTCCAACGCTTTGCGTGAGTTTTATAGTTTTGTCTACCGACCCATCACCAATACTAAAAAGAGCCATACGGACCGCGATTATTTTGTCCATGAAGTACGCTTTAATTACAGTCAGGCACCCGTATTTGGTCCCTGGTTGTTCCAGCCTGTCGTGCGTTTTGTTCAGTTCTTGAGTGATCGCATTGGACTCGCCTTGCAGAATGGATCACTCAACGCTTACCTGGCTTATATTGGAGTATTGCTGATCGTTATTCTTGCCAGTGTTTTCTATAGTTAGTTATTTAAGGAGTAATAATGTTTGCCACCTTTGGCTTCATTGCGATATTTGCAGTATTGGGTGCCTGGGCGCGATATGGCCAAAGTCTCCTCGTGCAGACCGTCTTTGGACGCGGGTTCCCCTGGGCTACTTTAAGTATCAATGTGATGGGTTGTTTTATTATGGGTTTTCTATTTTTTGAGACTTTGGAACGTATTTCTCTGAGTCCAGAATTGCGTACCGGTATGCTTACCGGTGGCCTCGGTGCCTACACTACTTTTTCAACATTTTCGTTGGAAACCTTGGTTCTTTTTGAAAATGGTGAAGCAATCAAGGGGTTGCTGTATATGTTTTCTTCATTGTTTCTCTGCGTAGCAGCGGCATTTGCCGGTGCCTGGGTGTCCCGCAGTATCTGAGAGGTGAATTATGACGACTGTATCCGTAGTGCGGATTTATATTAAAGAGGGAGATAAGCATGGCGGCCATAATCTGATGGAGGAAATCTTCCGCATGCTTCATGATCAATATAAAGTGCACGGAGTAACGGCATTCCGGGGTATTGCTGGCTTTGGCAGCAAGGGCGTTGTCCACGCCGACGATGTCCTGCGCCTGAATGTGCATTTGCCCTTGGTTCTGGAGTTTTTCGACGAGCCGGAAACGGTGAATGCGGTCATGCCCCAGTTGCTTGAACTGGTTCCGGGTAATCACATTTTGCGCTGGGAAGCGGATTGCGGCTGTGAGTGAGCCACTATCGTATGCACGCTGTTATTTTAAAGCCCCTGCCGGTAGGCTTTGTTTAACCTGGGCCATTGCGGCCATCGCCTTCGCTGATAATGCTTGAAGGGCTTGCATTTGTTTTGAGGACTGGAGTGTTTGCTCCGTTGGCGCCGGTGGATGGGCCAGGCAGGCTTCGCTGAGCCATTTGCCGTGCATCGTATAGGTTTCAAACAATTTTCCGTCATTGACCAGACTGCCGTGTCCCTGCATTTGAAAATGCCTGCCTTCTCCGGTGTACCGCATGTGATTAATCATCACCTCCTTGTATGGCCTACCATTTTCCATCTCGTCGGTAATCGTCCTGCAATTCCGCAAGGTCTCATGCTGGGAAGGGTGCGTAGTCACACAATGCACCGTCCCAAGGGGAGAACCGGGGATGGAGAGTGTGACATTGGCCGTATCCTGTGGTTGATAAAGACTATGGGAACACCGCACAGAGGTACTGCGGGAGGTGCCGAGCAAAGGGCCCGAGGTAATCGTGGTCATTTGCCATTCGCCAGGACGAAATCCGTAAGCTCCATGGTAACCTTCTGCCGTCACGGAACGCGTATGCGCTGACACCTCGTTGATCAGCAGTACAGACAGTATCGTCAACGCGGCCACACTGCCTAGTAGCCATTTTCCCTTAAAGCGCATAGATATCCTCCCTAATTTCGTGGTTGCTGGACAGGTCCTTCCATTGTGCGACAAAATGTTGGCCAAATTATATTTGTTGAGCCTAGTTTCGGAGAAAATATGGATATTCGTCAAATAGTACTGATAGCGGGTGTGGCGGTATTTTCAACGGGGGCGCTGGCACAGGATCTCCCGCACATGAAACGCGGCGAATGGAAAGAGACGCTCGTTGTCAACGGACGAGGAATCCAGGATACCTTTACCGTTTGCAATCACGGCCAAGCCTTTACCTCTTGGATGATGTCCGAGCAGGGATCGACCTGTAAGACTACCGGAGTGCCGATGATCGACAGTGGCGGGTCAGTGGTTTTTCACGAGACCTGTGCGTCAACGCAATCTCAAGGTGTTGCTGTACAGATGCACATGAAGGTTCGTATGGCGGTAAGCGATTCGGGACGTGCTTTCCGATCCACGTCTATTGGACAGGGAAGTGCGGATGGCTATAGCGTCCCAGTCAGCGAGACGTTAGCCGGGCATTATATAGGGGCTTGTGAGCATGGTGGCTGATGATTCCCTGAGGTGCATGTTGGCAGGGGACTATCTATAGCAGCAGCTAAAAAGAAAAAATACGAAAGTAAGTGACCCTCAAGCATTATTTTATAACATAATGATTTATATAGTTATTAATAAAGTATCAGCAACTTTAACGCGCATCAAGACGATCAGTAAGCTATAACGTCTTAATCTCAGATCGTCACCGTGACCCCACGAGAACACATTGGGCGGGGCCAGATTGCGGTGTTTGTATCTGCTGCCGTTTCAGCATAAATGGCGAGTGCGGGTCGTGAATCACCGTTGTCTCTCTAAATTCGGCTCCAAGGCTGAAGTCAGTCATTTATCTTCGCTACAAAGCGGATAGGGTGGTTCATGCGCTCAACTACGAATTGACCCAACTCATTTGTCCAAAGAGGAAAACCTCATGACGGTCAACAAACGAATCGCTGTTATCGCTGTTATGGCTATAACGCTTTTCTTTCTGCTCATCACGGCATCCGATGCGACTTCGTTTCGTTTGCATGGCATGACGGCGCAAGAGATTTTTTCTAATTCAAAAGCTGCCGCACTGGCCAATGCAGCCTGTAAGGGGGATGCTTCTGAGATTACTCATCTGGTTCACTCCGGCGCCGATGTGAATTATCGTGGAAAGGGTGGCATTTCTCCTCTCATTTGGGCGATGTCCTGTCACAACTACAGCGGTATGCGGGCTCTCCTAAAGAATGGGGCCAACCCGAATCAGCCGATGGCGTATGGTCAAGCACCGACCTGGCTCGCCGCCGGTGGCAGCGATCCCAAGATATTACCGATCCTGCTGGATCATGATGGCAATCCCAATTATTACTGCGCGGATTGTCAAGGAACCTCGGCGCTGGAGAACGCGATTGATTACCAGCGCACGGCCAATATGAAACTGCTCGTGCAGCGTGGGGCCAACGTCAATTTTATCGGCGCGCTGAGCCCAGGCGAATGTGCGGTAGCAGCAGGACGCTTCGGTTACATAATATATCTTTTACATCATGGGTACGATCATGACTTGCAGGGACTGGCTAATGCTATCTTACAACAAAAAGGTATGTTTAATCCGCATTGGTCTGGCTACTCCATGTGGAAATGGCAATACCCCTATTGGAAGGAAGCCCTGCAAATGCTCGCCACCATGGGCTACAAGGCACATAAGATACCGCGTAAAATTCTGCCCATGAATCCTCCATCAACGCCGGCGACCGGAAGCTAATAGCGCCGAGGGATGAAGTCCGGCCTAGAAACGACCCAGTCGCTGCAACGCAAGGGTAACCCATCTGGGCGACCTTCTATGGAATCCGGAATGTTGCAGGATTTAATGGATGTCCCGCTGCGGCATAGTTGCTCACTTTGTTGAACTCCCACAATCAAGTGCATCTCAAGCCGAGCCAACGGTTAAATGTATAGGCTTGCAATCAACGGATATAGAAGCGTGGTGCCATCCAGTTCGGATTCCAAAAATCCCTGTTTCAGATAAAACTGCTTGGACGGTTCACTCATGGTGTGGCAAAGCATCGCCCGGATACCGACATCGTGTGCCAAGCGTGCGGTTCTGAGAAGGGCATCCCTCAGGAGCCCGCTACCGATACCGTGTCCTGTCCAACGTTCATCGACGGCTAATCGTCCGAGAATGACGACGGGGATAGGGTCCGGCATGTTTCGGCGTATCTGCCCCGGTGCTGATTCTCGTAGAACGGAACCGGTTGCGAGTGCATAGTAACCTACGACTTCTTGTTTTTGGTTCGCGACTACAAAACACCGCGACGCACCACTGTATTGATTGCGCAAGGCGCGATTCTGTAGCCACCGTGTGAGTTCAGGTTCCGCACAACGAAACACATCGGTCTGATGGCTGTCGTTGAGTGGTTGTGGAGAGGTGAGCGATTCGCTTATTCCCATGGAGCCTTGCGGCGCATCAAACGATCAAAGGCTTCCCGATTCACGGGCGCATCCAGTAATTGCTGGAATCGTTCAAA
This sequence comes from Acidithiobacillus sp., assembly GCA_041676785.1. Lineage (GTDB taxonomy): Bacteria > Pseudomonadota > Gammaproteobacteria > Acidithiobacillales > Acidithiobacillaceae > Acidithiobacillus. The sequence continues at coordinate 30,521 of JBAYRF010000011.1, forward strand.
TCGGTCGGTATCCACCACAAAGAGTGTCCGGTCCAGCAGGAGTTCTTCCGCCTTTTCGCAGGCAGCATCCAGCATGAAATCCGTGCGAGTTTTCCCCGCGATTTCGGCGCCATGATCTATGAGGGTTCGGCGTGCTGCGGGCGCGCGGATATTGATCACGGTTTCTTTTAGGGTGCTATTCACGATTACTACCCCCAATTCCTCCTAAAGACTGGAAAATAGTAGCAGTACCCAAACGCTGTGTATATATAATACACACGCTAACTGCAGTCTAATTCACTTGCCAGTATTAAGCCCCTGCACTGGCTGCGAACACCCCTGAGCAACCTAAAACCGGAACCGTCAAAGTCATCGAGGTGAAAACAACCCGAGGTGACAAAGTGCCCGGTCTTTCCGAAAAACAGAAAGCGGGCGGCGCGGCATATACCGAAGAACGCCTTAAGCGCGCAAAAGCTGGACGATACGCACCAAGGACCACCACGGCACAGGCGAAGGAAGCGGAAAAATGGATCAAAGATGCGGGAGATCAAAACAAACTCACCTACAAGGTGCAGGGGGTCCATCTGCAACAGGGCGATGACGGGACGGTAACAGCCCGACTGGCGCCAGAGAAAGATTGGCCGCCGAGCGGAAAATCGTAGTATATTGAAAGCACTACCCTGTAAAAGGATACCCGGATGAAAAATCAGTACATTGATCTTCCCGCGCTCTTCAAGCGGCAGGATAAAAAGGCGCGTAAATGGATTGCAGGATGGATGATAGAGCATGATGAAGAGCTGAATAGCGATAACGCCAGATTGCAATCCTATGTGGACGGCAAGAAAGATGTCATACATCTCGACGATTATTGTGGGTATCTTGAGCACGATCACCTGATGCCTTTCCTGCACGCCGCCCTGTCTCAAGGGATACTGCGCTGGGATCTCCTGGCCAGCGCCGCGCGCTATGGCCTGTCGAGCATGCTGGTGTCGGCCACCCTGGCAGAAACAGAGCCACGCATGTCTTCCGCTCTCTTGTCTAAAGCCGCATTGATGGTCGGTTTAACCGCAGTGGCCGGCTGGCAGGAAGAGGCTCGGGTGCTGTTTCAGGCCATGCATCGGGGGATGGGCAACCTGTTTCTCAATCTGCGCGAAGACGGCACGCAGGATGATACCCAATTCTATTTCCTCATGTTACTGGCGGCGGACTATTTTGACTGTCCCATCGACAGGGAGACCTACTACTTTGCCGAAGACGAAGCCATGCCCGCCTATGCCGCAGCCCTGGAGCACTGGCGCAGTACCGACCTCGACCTAGTGCAAAGACTCGTCACCGACATGGCGGATCATCATGTCCGGAATACCCAAAGCGCCGAACCGGATGCTATAGCTCCGTTTGCTATTGAATCCCTATGGCTCTTTCCCTACGAGATTCTGGCCTTCCTGCGCTTTCGGGAATGGGTGGGGCTGGAGAATCCGGCGTCCTTCACCCATCCGCTGATGAATACGCCGGTGGCGGTCCTGCCGCGCACGTCCTTGCCCTGGCCGGAAATCCCCCTGCTTGATCAGGCCCTTGCAAAATTTAAGGGCGAATATCCCGAAAACAACGCTTTCAACTTGTTACCGGACCATCCGGCATAAATGATGTCCCGATCAGCGCAGCGGTCCCGCCGGATTTTTTGGATTTCCGTCATTCTCCTGCTGCTTGGCTCTGGCTTTGCCGTGCGCATCGCCTGACTTAGAGGGAAGGATTATCCCAGCGCTTGATATAAAACCAACCTAGGGCATCGGAATCCGCATCGGTAAACGGAGGGAAACGCTTTGCATCCTCTAAACGCACGACGAACGGGTGGTATGCGTCTTCCCCGGTACTCAAAAAAATCAGATCCAGCCCGATGGACACCAGATGCTCCCCCAAGAGGGTGAACTTTTGGCGGATGAAATCTCCTCGCTCGATCTGGTCCCAATCGATCTGGTCGCGCCAGTCATCGACGAAAGTCAGATCCATGGAGCCCAGGCCGAAAGCATGGACACGCGCAGCCACCCATAACTCGAAATCCCCCTCGTTCTCCTCTCCGGTCCAGTCCAACCAAAATGAGTAGCGATGCGCGTCCGCAAACCTGATCAGCAGACGGACGGTGGCGCCGAGGGAAAGAACCTTGGGGTCGGTCGTGCGTATTTCTTCTTCGGACTCGAACAGGTCGCCGTAATCGGTTTCCAGAAATTTTTCCGGATTGCTCACCATAAGTTCCTGCACGGAGTGAAACTCGGGAAAGTCCTCTTCCAAGAGAATGCGTGCCAGTGTCAACAGCTTGTTTTGGGGTTCGTTCATTGGGGTTACTCTTCTGATTAACCTGCGTATTGTGGATAGCATTCTCCAAGGATCCCTCGGCATCTGGCGATCTATGAATTATAACAGATTCCCGAACAACAGCACTCCGATTCTATGGTTATTGAGTCGGATGTCCATCGGCCGCTGATCCTAGCGGCCTTCCCGCAAACGGTTCTTCCCTCCCCAACTATTCCTCGTCACCTACCAGTCTTCTACACTATCTGATTCCTCCGAGAGTGTGCTCCGGAGGGGCGTGCATCAGTGTGCCAAAAGGAATGACCGGGAAGGAATTCATCAAGTGGTATGAGCAGAAAAACGATTGCATCTTAAAGAAACATGGCTGCAAATCCCCCAAAGATCGGGTAAAGAATTCTTATTGGGAAAACCATGAGCTTAACAGTAAGCATGACTGGAAACATATTGATGTTCCATGCAACTTTCACTACACACCCAGTGGAAGCTGCGTGCCTAATGAGGCCTGTTACAGCGGCATTACGCTGAGTGCTGGTGTGGATATGGGGCAGCATAATGCGCAGAGCCTTACGAATTGGGGAATAACCCCGAAATCTCATCCGAGCTTGTATAAACTGTTAGAGCCTTTGCTCGGAACCGGTCAAGCATGCCAGGCCTATGAAAACATTAAAAAAATCAAACCGCATATTAGCACTGCTGAATCGAAGAAGCTGATTTCTCTGGTGTTTCCTGTATATTTGAAGAGGCTTGCGATGCAATTCAAACAAATTACGGGAGACAACTTCTATGAATTACCATCGAGAACACAGTCTGCGATTTTTGATTGGTTTTACAATCAAGGGAATATATACAATCTCATACACGGAAAATATGGAAAAATAAATTGGCAAAATATAAGTAACAGACTCTATCAAGCTGGACAGGATAACCCTTACTCACGATTTACACAGGATGCCAATCATATTCTAGAAGATTTGGTAAGTGGCGCATTAAAGGAGTATGACCTATGCCAACAAAAATGATATTGGCTCTGATTGCCGCAGGGACATTGCTGCTTCCGTTGCGCAGCGAAGCATCAAAAAGTTATAATGTTAACAGATATGCCAGCATACCCGCCGTGCAAAGCCTCCTTCAGAGTTTTTCTGGAAATCAGATATATGTGAGAAACTGGCTCTCGCGCTATCGTATCGGACCAGGTGTCGGACCAAAAAACTTCAAGCAGGCAACCTATCCTCTTGGACAAGCGCTATCTTGGAATTCAAGCAATGTTTATAAACGTGACAGACAATCGAATTTGTATACTGGAACTGGCGCGTCCAACCGTGGTTATATTCTTCTTATAGCAGACCTCAAAAAACACCAAGCCTATTTGAGCGCGTTTGCGACTTATGGAGGAAAAGGATTCGTTGCCCCTGGCGTTAATATTCGTTACGTTCCTAACGTCCTGGCCGTGTTCTATAAAGAAAAAAAATATTTAGCCTATTTGCCACGACTGGAAGCCAGTTTTTCACGCAATATTCGTAGTGCTTTGGGTACAGGCAACTTTATGCCCGATAACTATCAAGTCCGAATCTATAATCTCAATCGGTGGCGAACCTGCAAGATTACCGACGGACATCGAATGTTGGATAACTGCCCACATAAGACATTGGTAGTGCAGGTAAAAAAAAAGAGCGAGTCGATTCCTTCAGCCGCAAAAGCGTCTGCCATGACAGTCCTGAAACAGTTTTTTGTGGAAACCTCGGCGCTCCCAGGCATCAATACCGGCCCTGCCGACAGTAAAAAGCGCATGGTCATCGTTTTTGATGCGAACTGTCCCATGTGCGCCCGGCAATGGGTGGCACTCAAACCCTATTTTTCTCAAGTACGTATCCACTGGGTACCGATTGCGGATTTCTCCGCAACCAGTGCTCAACTTGGCGGAGCACTCCTAGCGGCCAGAAATCCTGCCGCTACACTGGCGTATAACGAAGCGCACTACGACTTCAAGGCGGACGCGGGTGGTTATCTGATCCCCTATCATGTGCCCAAACGGTATGTCGAAGAGGTCAAGCAGAACACGGAGAGCGCGGTCATCAAAAAGAACGTGATGGGAACCCCCGCCGTGGGTCTGGAACTGGTTCCCGGCAAGAAATACTTTTTTATTCCCGGAATGATCACTTCGCAGCGCATGGCAAAAATCCTCCCGTTACTTGGACAAGAGGGGTCATGACTCCGCCAACGCCCTCAATAATCTATGGATTTTATTTTTAATTTGCTTCATATTCTCTGTATAGCGTTGATTATGAATATAATTCAATGCTGATTATTCACAAAACACGCTAACATCCAGAGAATCCTTTGCTTTTTTCTAGCGATAACTGATGCTTTACAGCATCAAGCATGTCCAACAGGAGGCGTGAGCATGGGAACAGCCATAAAGCTCGAAACCCCTGCCAGTCTGCGGGTTGAGGATGCTGCGCCACTGGTCTACTTCGGTACGCACGCCGTAGCTTATAAAGGGCCGGTTGGCGACATTTTTCCCCATTTTCGAGATCACAGCGCTCTGATCCGTAATATTATTCGGTCGATTGGGCTGGTTGCATTCCCTGCAAGGTTTCTACGAGGAGCTGATCGGCGGCATCCACACGAATGAATCCCAGGCGCGGATATTCCAAGTCATTAATGACAAAAATAGTACCCGTGAGTGCGGCGGCAAAAATGACGACCTGCAACCAAAGAATGCGCTTTTGTTCGGTCATCCCGAAGCCCGCGAGGAGGGCGGCAATCCAGGTGAGCGCAAACAACATGATGTTGATGATGGCCGGCGGGTGATCGCGTGTTGCGGCGAGGCGCGTTGTGGTGATATCAAACATGCTATTGAGAGCGCGACTGATAAGACTCAAAGTCGCGGTATTACCCGTTTTTTGAGCGGCTTGGGTGGCCGTGGTCCAGATTTTTTCCTGCAAGAACAGGCTGTTCTTGTAGGCAGTCTCGGCGGCAGGAGAACCTATCCCCGCCTGATAAGTATCCAGTCGTGCTTGGAGGTATTGTTGCATGTCCTTACGTAGGTCATTTCGCGACGTGGATGGGAGGAGGTCTAAGCGCAAGTAGGCGGTGCCTACCGCATTAGCTTCTTGGGTAATCAATTCGCGTCGATGCTCGAAGCGTTCAGCCGCGCCCGAAAAAGAAAAAGCCAGCAACAACCCCAGTAGTCCAAATACCGCACCATTGATGGTGCTGGATGCCCCATGCGCATGGCTGAATCTACCTAGCTTGAAACCTAAGTATACGCAGAGCAGTAGCCCGAAGAAGAGGATGGCATAGTAAATTCCGAGGTTGTAAAAGGATGTGTGCATAAAAATCCTTTAGAATAAAAGGGGTAGAAAGTATTTTGTAAAATCCGTTGTGGGTATGCCACTGCCGCTTGGAAATTACGGATTGAGTTTGCCGGAGTTGGTCTTTTATCGCTAGAATCTTTTCTTGTCCATAACGATAAATCGGGGTTCCCCAAATATGACCGTTCTATTGACCGGGGCGCGCGGATTCGTTGGCCGCTATGTGCAGGCGTTGCTACCTTGTGAAAGTTTGCCAGAGTCTATTGATTTGCGGGACCGGTTGGCATTAGTGGATGCGGTCGCGGCGATTCGGCCCGATGCCGTTATTCATTTAGCCGCCCAGAGTTTTGTTCCCGCTTCTTTTGAGAATCCTCGGGAGACTTTCGATACCAACTTGTACGGTACTTTGAATTTATTGGAGGCTCTCAAAGCGGCGGATTTCCAGGGGCGCCTGCTTTTTGTCGGTTCTGGAGATACTTATGGTCAAGTTGCCGAGCAGGATTTGCCGGTGCAAGAAGATTACCCGCTACGCCCGCGCAATCCTTATGCAGTGAGTAAGGTGGCGGCAGAAGCTTTGTGCTATCAGTGGAGTCAATCTGCGGATTTTGAGTTGCTCATGGTACGGCCCTTTAATCATATTGGTCCCGGCCAGAGCGCGCGCTTTGCTATCGCAGATTTTGCCAAGCAGGTCATGGAAATTCGCCTAGAACGTCGGACTCCGCTACTCCAAGTAGGGGATATTGATGTCACCCGCGATTTTACGGATGTGCGCGATGTGGTACGGGCTTATGTGCTGCTCCTTGAGCGCGGTCAGAATGGCGGTATTTATAATGTCTGCTCGGGTCGTGAATATCGGATTCGCAGTTTGCTGGAGGAATTGTTGGGTCTCGCGGGGGTAACGGCACGCATTGAGCAAGATGTGGCACGAATGCGACCTGCCGAGCAGCGTCGGATGCTGGCCAGTTATGCGCGTTTGCATCGGGATACCGGTTGGCAGCCGGAAATTTCCATGACCCAGAGTCTGCAAGATTTGCTGGATGACTGGGAACGACAATTAGGGACAAATGAGGTGGTTAAATCATGAAGGTTTTGGTCGTTGGTGGTGCAGGTTATATTGGTAGTCATATGGTCAAACGATTGCTGCAGGGCGGCGCAGAGGTCATTGTTCTAGATAATTTGTCTGGGGGATATCGCGATGCGGTGCAGGGCGCTGCATTCATTCATGGTGATATTGCCGACACGGTGTTACTTACTCGGATCTGTGCTGGACAACGTTTTGATGCGGTGATGCATTTCGCTTCCTATATTCAGGTAGGTGAGTCGGTTCAGGAACCCGCAAAATATTATCAAAATAATCTGAGTAATACGCTTAACTTGCTTAACGTGATGGTTATTTTAGGAATAAAAAATTTCATTTTTTCATCCACAGCCGCTATTTTTGGTGAGCCAAAATATACGCCCATAGATGAAATACATCCCAAAGAACCCATTAACCCATATGGTCAGAGTAAATGGATGGTAGAACAGGCTCTTGCAGATTATGATCGGGCCTATGGTCTAAAATCGGTGTGTTTGCGTTATTTTAATGCTGCCGGTGCAGATCCCGAAGGGGAAATGGGGGAGCGTCACGATCCGGAGACGCATCTTATTCCACTGGTATTGCAGACGGCTTCCGGACGACGCCCACATATCAAGATATTTGGTAAAGATTATGATACCCCCGACGGTACCTGTATTCGGGATTATATTCATGTGACGGATTTGGCGGAAGCACACTGGTTAGCCTTAGAACATCTGCGCGCGGGAGGGCCTAGTGCCGCCTTTAATCTGGGCAATGGTAATGGCTTTTCAGTTCAGGAAGTCATTGATGTCGCTCGCCAAGTTACTGGCCGCCCTATTGCTTGCGTGGATGAAGCGCGCCGCGCTGGTGATCCGGCTCGACTGGTGGCAGATTCTCGACGCATTCGCGAGCAATTGGGTTGGCAACCGCGTTACGATGATCTGCACCAGATCATCGCTGACGCTTGGCGATGGGAGACCCGTTAACGGCACCGCCGGCAAAAGCTTCAGGCAGGCGGTACGCAACCCGAAGCACCAACACTGCCCCCCAGATTTTGGATGAAATTCGGAATCTGATGGACATCAATCCCGTGCTTCATGCGCAACTGCAAGCCATTTTTTTCTTTCGTGCAGAACAGTAAGGCCGGTGTTGCTTCTTCGCCGCTTTGGCGAAGTAATGCGGTATTGGCATGCACGGCGGCCATGTCTGCGGGCGGAAGGGTCGCGAGGGGGTGGGTGCTACCCTCTTCGGTATGGACGTTAAAGTTTTTTTCGTTGTTAGCCCAAGCCTGGGCCGGATGTTTGGCGGCAAGAATAGTTGCGGCCTTGGCTGGGCTGGAAGGCTTCAGAAAGCCCACGGGTATCACCTTGACTCGGATTTTTCCATCCGCCACCGGCTGTTGTAAGGCCTCCCAGAGAAGGTGGCAGAAAATGCAGTTGGGGTCCATGAACACGGCAATCAGTGGGCCAGCGTGACCAATGGTGAAGCCGGGTGCTGCCATGGCAGCGGGCGCGATGTGCGTCGCCGGTACTTTTACCGGTTGTGGCAGGTATTTTTTTGCGTAAGAAGGCGTGATGTTTTCCTGCTTTCCATCGACGACCGGACCAAGCAGGAGGTAACGCTTCGCCAGCATCCAGAGAATACCCTGTTGATGCTGATCGGTTTCGACGACAATACCCGTCAGGCTGTGAACAGGACCAGGGAAAACCTTGGTGACATGAACCTGATGGTGAAAGTTCTTGTTGACTAACTGCTCAGCGCTGTGAAGGCTGGGCGTATTTTGGGTAGCACAGCCCGCCAGTAACAGACCCGTAGCCAGTAATGTGCTGTGGCGCCTGCCGCTAGTCAGAAAAGCCTGAAACCTGGTTTTGCTGTGTATTTTGCCCTTTTGCTGCATGCCCTATGCCTCACTGTGCGGATAAGCTGCGTGATTGAAGTCACGAATCCTAACAAATACGAGCCATAGTCGCATCTCTTTGGTACTGAGTGTGGTGCACGGCTTCTTCGTGGGGTGGATGGCTGTGTAAACCATGCTGGCTCATGGTGATGACTCCTGATGCGTAAAATTGGTATGCCGATAATTTGCAGGTATGCTCGTGGCAATAGTTCTAGTGGTCAAGTACCTTTGGTTTCGAAGGAGCTTATTATGGCGGCATTATCTATTCCTTTTCCGCAGTACAACGATCCGTCCGCAGATGTACCCGGTATCGCCGTGTTAGCGGGTGGTTGTTTCTGGTGCACGGAAGCGGTTTATCGAGCTATGGACGGAGTCCGTAGTGTCGTTTCCGGTTACACGGGAGGCGCGAAAGAAACGGCGAATTATCAGGCCGTGTGTACAGGAATAACGGATCACGCTGAGGCCGTGCAAATTGACTTTGATCCTCAAAAGCTCTCTTTTGGTCGATTATTACAGGTGTTTTTTGGGGTGGCTCATGACCCGACCCAACTGGACCGGCAGGGTAATGATGTAGGAAGCCAGTATCGATCCGCTATATTTGCAGTGAATCAGGCACAGGCGGATTTCGCCCATCATTATATTGCGGAGCTGAATCAGGCGAGGGTATTTAGTCAACCCATTGTCACGCAGGTGGTGCTTTTGCGCGAATTTTATCCAGCAGAGGGCTATCATCAGGACTATGCACGGCGCAACCCGAGTCAACCTTATATTTGTGCGGTAGCCCAGCCCAAGGTCGATAAGTTGCATCAACGTTTTCCGGAATATTTACGTAAACAGGAGTCCTAAGCGATGCCACTTTCTTCTGCTGGATTTGATTTAACCCCTATTGATGCAGAAACGCGCGCGGAAATGGCCAAAGACCTGTCTGCTGAAGTGCGTCATGTGCTTTTTGAACATGGTACGGAGCCCCCTTTCTGCGGTGGTTTGCTCCATGAAAAAGAGCCGGGTGCTTATGTTTGTGTCCTATGCAGCCTGCCGCTTTTTCGATCTTCCAGCAAATTTGAGTCTGGTACGGGCTGGCCCAGCTTTTGGGAGCCTTACGCGCCGGATCATATTCGCGAATTGCGAGACACCCGCTATGGACGGATTCGCACGGAGATTCGTTGCGCGCGATGTGATAGTCACCTTGGGCATGTGTTCCCCGATGGTCCGGCACCGACGGGCTTGCGCTATTGCCTCAACTCGGCGGCGCTGCGTTTTGTAGCTGAGTCTGACTGAAGGACGCCGCTACCATCAATCCTCATCCTTATTCCGGAAACTCTCCTCGGCAGCATCCATCTCATCCGCTGTGCTGTGTGCAGAAGTATCCGGCGCTTCGCTTTCATCGAGATCTTCGCGGGGTCGGGGTGCCGGCAACCGTGCGGCGAAGAATAGGCCGATTTCAAAAAGCATATACATGGGGATGAGCAGCAGCACCATGGACATCACATCGGGTGGGCTGAGTACCGCAGAGGCAATAGCGCAGATTAAGAAGGCGTAACGGCGACTGCGACGAAGTGTGGCCACCTGTAGTACACCGATGCGTACCAGTACGACGATCAGGATCGGTATCTGGAAGGCGAGTCCAAAGGCCAAGGAAAACTTGACGATCAGCGAGAGGTAGCTGTCGACCTTTGGCATGGCGGTAATGTCCGCACCAGAAAAGCTGGTAAAAAAACGAAAAGCATTGGGGAACACCACAAAGTACGCAAACAGCATGCCGCCCACGAACAGAAAAATGGAGGCAAAAATAAGGGGGAAAAAGGCCTTGCGTTCATGTTCGTACAATCCGGGCGCGAGAAATGCCCAAAATTGATAAAGAACTACCGGAAGCGCGAGGACAAATCCAGAGATCAGCGAGAGCTGTATATACGTCAGAAATACTTCGGGTAGACTGGTGTAAATCAGGTGACTACCCTTGGGCAGTACCGCTATCAGGGGGGCGGCAAGAATATTGTAAATGGTTTTGGAAAAGGGATAGGAAATCAGGAATCCGACAAAAACGGCAATAACAGCAAACAATACGCGACGACGTAATTCCAGCAGATGGCCGATAAAAGTGTTCTCCGCCAATTTTTCCATACTTAACAAATATCCTCAGGCGGCACTCAGTTGTTGGTGAATAGTCGGATTAACAAAAAAACAGTAAAGAGCAAGCCCCACGAATAGGTAATAACAGGATCAATGCACGCGATCCTCGGGACCGGGCAAGTCACTGGCTTGCGTAATAGGTGGCGTTACGGAGTCGATTTCTAACTCCCCCTGCGTTGGCTGCCGAGTCGCTGGCTCGGGCTTTGCGGCGCTGGCCCCAGTCTCTTTCAACGTCAAAGAGCTGGTAATATCTCCTGGCAGCAACTCCTCGTTAGCATAATCTCGCAACTTTTCGGCTTCCTTGCGCAGATCATCCAACAAAAGCTGCTGCTCTACTTCCGAGCGCAGGCCAGTCATGGTACGTCGCATAGCGCCATACCATTTACCGGCAGTGCGCGCCAATTCGGGCATTTTTTCAGGCCCTACCACGAGCAACGCAATTATGCCCAAAAGCGCCAGTTCGCCAAAGCTGAAGTCAAACATAAATGCTCAGCGATTGACCGTTTCTTGTTCTTTTGCAGGTTGCGCATTAGCTTCTATGGTATGCCCAATGCTGGCATCCTTGGTTTCCTCATCCTCCTTGACGGCGGACCGGAAGCTTTTGATGGCAGAACCCAAGTCAGAACCCACATTACGCAGTTTTGCAGTGCCGAAAAGAGCCACCACAATCAACAAAATAATAATCAAATGCCAGATACTAAAAATACCACCCATCACCGCGCTCCTTGTCCCGAAGGGACATCTGCACTGCTACATAACTCTTTGACCATAGGAAAAAAAATCTGTTGCGTCAAGGTGAAGTGTGCCGAGCCGCTTTTTCCTCAAGGCCAGAAACACCCTCACGTTTTGCCAGCTCGTTGAGGACGTCATCAATATGCAATTCCTGTTCCTCTAGGGCGACCATCATATGGAAAAGCAGGTCTGCTGCTTCAGCAATAATCGGTTTCTTATCACGATTTTTGCAGGCAATGACAAATTCGGTGGCTTCTTCACCGACTTTTTTGAGGATACGGTCTTGTCCGCCTTGGAGCAGTTGCGCCACATAGGACTGGCCGGGATCAGCCTGTCGCCGCTGTTGGAGTGTGCTCTGCAGGCTATCCAGGATACTCCCAGGAGGCGGTGGCTGATGCTGCCAACCTTCTGCACTGGGTTTGCCCTGAAAAAAACAGGTGGTTTCGCCAGTATGGCAGGCGGGACCATCCTGAATAACACGCATCAGGAGGGTGTCACCATCGCAGTCGAGGCGCAAATCTACGAGATGTTGATAATGACCGGAAGTTTCCCCTTTCCGCCATAATGCTTGTCGGGAGCGCGACCAATAGGTACCGAGGCCGTCGCGTAGGGTGGCCATGATGGCTTCTGCATTCATCCAGGCGAGCATAAGCACTTGACCGGTGCGCGCGTCCTGCGCCACGGCTGGCACCAGACCATCGCTGTTCCAGCGAACGGCTGCAAGTAAGGCATTGTGTGGATTTTCACTCATCACTGATCTTCTAAGCCCCCGAGGGATTTGTTTTGTCCGTAATTATTACGCAAGGACCCGCCCGATGGATGCAAGCCAGCGGCTAGGCGTGGGTTTCTCGAATCGGAATACCCGCTTTTATCATTTCAGCCTTGACCTCGGCGATTCGAAACTGGCCGAAGTGAAAGACGCTGGCGGCCAATACGGCGTCGGCGTGCCCCTGCTGAACGCCTTCGGCAAAGTGCGCAATACTGCCGACGCCGCCAGAGGCAATGACTGGAACCGGAACGGCATCGCTAATAGCGCGGGTGAGTTCCAGATCAAAGCCCTTACCCGTTCCGTCCCGGTCCATGCTGGTGAGGAGTATTTCTCCAGCGCCATAGTCTGCCATGCGCATAGCCCAATCCATGGCGTTCAGACCCGTACTGCGGCGTCCACCGTGGGTGAATACTTCCCAGTGATCGTCGACGCGTTTGGCATCAATGGCGACTACAATGCAGGAGTTTCCGAAGCGTCGTGCGGAGTTGCGTACGAGTTCCGGTTCATTGACGGCAGCGCTATTGATGCTGACTTTATCGGCCCCCGCCAACAATAAATTACGGATGTCTTCGACGTTGCGTACTCCGCCACCGACGGTAAGAGGAATAAATACCTGCGCAGCGACGGCGGATACTACATCGGCCAGCGTGCCGCGATTTTCATAGCTTGCCGAAATATCGAGGAAAGTGAGCTCGTCTGCGCCCTCGTCGTTATAGCGTTTGGCGACCTCCACGGGGTCGCCGGCGTCACGCAAAGCGACAAATTGGACGCCTTTCACAACCCGACCATGGTCGATATCGAGGCAGGGAATGATGCGTTTAGCGAGCATCGTCTTAGGCCTCGGCTTGGGCGCGAGCCCCGGCGAAATCCAGGGTGCCTTCATAAATGGCGCGGCCGGTGATAGCCCCGGTAATGCCATCCTCTTCGTGGGCTTTGAGAGCCAGAACTTGTTCGAGATCGGCAATGCCGCCCGAGGCAATAACCGGTATCGGTACGGCCTGAGCCAGAGCGACCGTGGCCGCAATGTTTGGCCCACTGAGCATGCCGTCGCGGCTGATATCTGTGTAGATAATGGCTTCTATGCCATCCGCCGCGAAATGCTGGGCGAGATCAATAGGGTCGTGGCGAGAGAGCTTGGACCATCCTTCGGTGGCCACTTTGCCGTCGCGGGCGTCGATGCCGACCATGATGTGACCCGGAAAGCTGACCACTGCGTCACGAACAAAACCCGGTGCTTTGACGGCCTGGGTGCCGATGATGACGTAACGGACGCCCGCCTGAATGTAGGTTTCGATTTGTTCCTCAGTGCGGATACCGCCACCGATCTGGATTTCGAGATCCGGAAAACGTGCGCAAATGGCTGCAATCGCCTGAGCATTGATCGGTTCACCCTGCACGGCGCCGTCCAGATCCACTATGTGGAGACGCTGGGCGCCACCATCCACCCAGCGCTGCGCCGTGGCGACGGGATCATCGGAAAATACGGTATTATCTTCCATTCGTCCTTGTCGTAAGCGTACACAACTCCCGCCCTTAAGATCGATGGCTGGAATTAACAACATGACCACATCCTCCGCACAAAATATTTCAGGAACATCGTACTAGATAGCACAGTTGGAGCCACAGTCCCCATCCCAAGTCAAAAAATTGCCGAGCAAGCGAAGCCCTGCCGTACCGCTTTTTTCCGGATGGCACTGCAGCGCAAAAAGATTGTCTGCAGCAACTGCCGCACAAAATGGAAAAGCATAGTCGCTGAAGGCCGCCAGCACTTCTGGAGCTGAGGGTTCCACATAAAATGAGTGCACAAAATAAAACCACGCATTTTGTGGCACACCGGCAAAAAGTGGATGCTCCACCAGTTGATGTAATTCATTCCAGCCCATGTGCGGAATTTTGAGATGACGACCGTCGGGCAACGACAGTGCATCTTCGGGAAAAGGAATCACTCGCCCCGGTAGCAGCCCCAAGCCAGGATGTTCACCGTGTTCGACACTACTTTCCATCAGCATTTGCATGCCCAGACAAATACCGAGGAAGGGCCGGGTCTGGGCGGCGACACGCACAAAGTCGCTGAGATCTCGGGCTTCGAGGGCTGCCATACAATCACCGAAAGCGCCCACTCCGGGAAAGATGATGCGGTCGGTGGTGGCCAGTTCGCTGACCTTGTCACTGACCACGGCTTTCCCTCCCAGAAACTCTACGGCTTTGGCAACAGAGTACAAATTGCCCATGCCATAATCGACAATACCAACGCGGGTGCCGATCATATGCTCAGGGTTCCTTTGGTACTGGGCACGGTTCCCGCCATGCGCGGGTCGGGTGTGACCGCCATACGTAGTGCGCGACCACAGGCCTTGAACAGGGTTTCGGCAATGTGGTGGGTATTTTTCCCGCGCAGGGAATCCAGATGTAGGGTAACGAGTGCATGGTTCACGAAGCCCTGAAAGAACTCATGAAAAAGATCTACATCAAAGCCGCCCACCTGAGCGCGAGGAAACTCCACAGCAAAGACCAGACCCGGACGACCCGAAAGATCTACCACGACCCGCGACAGCGCCTCGTCGAGAGGCACATAGGCATGCCCATAACGTTGAATGCCCGACTTGTCACCAATGGCCCGAGCAAAAGCCTGACCGAGAGTGATGCCAATGTCTTCGACGCTGTGGTGCGCATCAATCTCTAGGTCGCCATGGGCGTGAATGCTGAGGTCAAAAAGTCCGTGCCGGACAATCTGATGAATCATGTGATCCAGAAAGGGTATGCCGGTGTGCAGATCCGCCTGACCCGATCCGTCCAGATTGAGTTGCACGCGAATCTGGGTTTCCAGAGTGTTTCTTTCGACTTCGGCTTGACGCGGCTTCACAGTAATGACTCCAGTGTGGAGAGAAAACGATCATTTTCGATGGGTGTACCGACACTGACCCGTAGATAGTCGCTGAGGCGGGGGTGGCCTGTAAAGGCTTTGACCAGAATGCCGCCGTTGCGTAGGCCGTTAAAAATTTCGGTAGCCCGTCCCGGAATGCGAAAAATCAGGAAATTGGCAGCGCTTGGCCATATCGCCAGTTGCAAGGCGGAGATGGCACTGTATAGGCGCTCTCTTTCTTCACGCAAAACGCTGGCCTGGGCTTCCAGTAATGTTATGTGTTTGAGATAAAACAGCGCACTACGCTGGGTGAGAATGTTGATGTTATAGGGTAAGCGCAGTTTGTCGAGTTCCTGAATCCAGTCGCTAGTACCCGCCAGCATGCCGAGACGCAACCCCGCCAAGCCTTCCTTGGAGAGAGTGCGGAGCAGGAGCAGGTTGGGATATTTTCCAAGCCGATCCACAAAAGTGGTTTGACTGAAGGCGTGATAAGCCTCGTCGATAACCACCAGCCCCGGCGCAGCGCGAATGATGATCTCCAGATCGGCTTCGGGAAAGAGGCTGCCACTGGGATTGTTGGGCCAGTCCAAGAAAATGATGGCAGGCTGTTGGACTTCAATAGCCTGAAGCATAGCGGGTAAGTCCAGACGGAATTCCGTGTCCAGAGGCACTCCGCAAAAAGGCAGTCCGAGCTGCTGAGCGAGCAGACGATACATGACGAAACTGGGATCTACCGCCATGATAGGTCGCTGGGCACCCGCGACAGCGGTGATGAGAATCTGAATCAACTCATCGGAACCGTTACCGAGCATCAGCGCCAGATCTTCTGCTAAACCGAGGTGTTTTTTTAAAGCGGCAAGCAGCTCAGCAGGATGCGCGTCAGGGTAGCGGTTGAGCGGAGCGTCGGACAATACCTCTAGCCACTGCTGGCGTAGGCTTTCTGGAAGCCCATAGGGATTTTCCATGGCGTCGAGTTTAATGAGTCCAGCGCTGGGGGCGACGGCATAAGCTTGGCTAGCCAGAAGCTCTGGACGCAGCAGGCTTTCCATCAGTGAGCGATGCGTATTCATGATGATTGATCAGGAACGCGGCAGGCAGCCGAGCGGGCATGCGCAGTGAGTCCCTCACCTAGGGCCAGACGTTCCGCAAGGCGGCCGAGCGTCGCTGCGCCAGTGGCACTGCTGTGAATCAGACTGCTCCGTTTGACGAAATCATAAACGCCGAGCGGCGAAGAAAAGCGGGCGCTGCCACCCGTGGGCAGGACGTGGTTGGGGCCAGCCACATAATCACCGAGCGCTTCACAACTGTGAATGCCCATGAAAATAGCACCGGCATTGTGAATATCGGGAAGCCAGCTTTCAGGGTCGGCGACGGCCAGCTCCAAGTGCTCGGGGGCAATACTATCGGCGATGGCGCAGGCCTCGGCACGATCACGGACGCGGATTATGGCTCCACGATCGGTCCAGCTTTTGCGGGCAATAGGCGCTCGATCCAGTTCGGTCAGCGCCTGGTCGACTGCCGCGATCACCGCCGCAATGTGCGCGTCATCCCAACTGATCAATATGCTTTGCGCGATTTCATCGTGCTCGGCTTGGGAGAGTAGGTCCCAAGCCAGCCATTCTGGGGACGCGGAGCCATCACTGAGCACCAGAATTTCACTGGGGCCAGCAATCATATCAATGCCGACCCGACCAAAAACCATACGTTTGGCTGTAGCGACATAAATGTTGCCAGGCCCGACAATTTTGTCGACAGCGGGTACGGTTTCCGTGCCATAAGCCAGTGCTGCAATAGCCTGCGCCCCCCCCACGGAGAACACGCGATCGACTCCGGCGATGGCTGCTGCCGCGAGCACCCAAGGATTAACCTGCCCCTGCGGAGTGGGAACGGTCATGATAATTTCTTTGACCCCGGCGACATGCGCGGGTATGGCGTTCATCAGTACCGAACTGGGATAAGCCGCTTTGCCGCCCGGCACATAGATACCAACTCGGGATAGGGGCAGTATTCTTTGCCCAAGCCGCGTGCCGTCGGCCTCGGTGAAGCTCCAGCTTTCACTGCGCTGGTGTTCATGGTAATCGCGGATGCGTTGCGCTGCGGTTTCGAGTGCTTCGCGTTGTAGAGGCTGAAGACTATTCAACGCGATCTCCCAAGCGCTGCGAGGGATTTCTAGGTCGGCAGCCGTGCGACTGCTAACACCATCAAATTGCTGCGTATATTCACGTAAGGCGGCATCACCGCGATCCCTGACGGCGGTTACAATCTCACGTACGCGCCCCTCGATTTGTGGATCAAGATTGGCATCCCAATCATGCAACGCATGAAAACGACGAGCAAAATCGGGATCGCGAGTATCGAGACGGTTCATGAATTGACCTGTGCCTCCAGTTGATAGATGAGATTTTCGATGGCGCGGCGTTTGAGCTTCATGGCGGCGCGATTGACTACCAGCCGGCTGGAAATGGGCATGATTTCTTCGACTTCTACCAAGCCATTTTCGAGCAGGGTGCGACCGCTTGAAACCAGATCCACAATACGATCGGCCAGTCCTACCAGTGGCGCGAGTTCCATGCTGCCATAGAGTTTGATGATTTCGGTTTGTACACCGCGACTATGGAAGTAATTGCGGGTGATATGGGGATATTTGGTAGCGATGCGTACTCGTTCCCAATTTTGCGGGGTGTCTGTGGCTGCCAACGCGGCAGGCTCCGCCACCGACATGCGACAAATACCGATACGCAAATCTAAGGGTTCGTATAAATCCAGGCCCTCTTGCTCAAGTAGCACATCCTTTCCGGCAATACCCACATCGGCTGCGCCCCAGGTGACATAGGTGGGCACATCGCTGGCGCGGATGACCAGAAAGCGAATGTTGGGATCGGTACTAGGAATGATGAGTTTGCGCGATTCTTCAGGGTCTTCCGCCAACTCAATGCCCGCGCCCGCAAATAGGGGGATAGCCTCTTGCAGGATGCGTCCCTTGGAAAGGGCGATGGTGATTGCGTGACTCATGAAGCGCTCCTGTTACCGCTATTACTGATGCGACGGATATTGGCGCCAAGGGCGCTGAGTTTTTCTTCGATCACTTCATAACCTCGATCCAAGTGATAAATCCGATCAATCAGGGTTTCGCCCTCCGCCACCAGCCCTGCGAGCACCAGACAAGCTGAGGCGCGCAGATCCGTAGCCATAACCGGTGCTCCGCGCAGGTGCGGTACGCCTCGCACTACGGCGGTTTTACCATCGGCCGTAATATCCGCACCCAAGCGTTGCAACTCGGATACGTGCATAAAGCGGTTCTCGAAAATCGTTTCGGTTATAACCCCGCTGCCTTCGGCAATGCAATTAAGGGCCATAAACTGCGCCTGCATATCGGTAGGAAATGCTGGAAAGGGTGCGGTTCGCAAGTCCACGGCTCGCGGACGTTTGTGCATGCGTAAACGAATCAGGTCCGCGCCCGTCGTTACTTCCGCGCCGGCTTCCCGTAATTTGAGAATCACGCTTTCCAGCAGTTTGGCATCGGTGCGTTTCAGGCAGACATCACCGCCTGCCATCGCGGCCGCCACTAGGTAAGTACCAGTTTCGATGCGGTCAGCAACGACCGAGTGTTCAGCGCCGTGTAATTCCTTGACGCCCTCGATTTCAATGATCGAAGTTCCTGCCCCAGAAATTCGCGCACCCATAGCGTTGAGGCAGTGAGCGAGATCAATGATTTCCGGCTCACGGGCGGCGTTTTCCAGGGTGGTGTGCCCTTCGGCCAGTGTCGCCGCCATGAGCAGATTTTCAGTGCCGGTGACGGATACGATTTCCATGACGATGCGCGCTCCGCGCAAGCGGCTGGCGCGGGCTTTGACAAATCCATTCTCGACGCTGATTTCTGCACCCAAGGCCTGCAAGCCGCTGAGATGAACACTGACTGGGCGACTGCCGATGGCGCAACCGCCGGGCAAGCTTACTTCGGCGGAGCCATGCCGCGCCAAGAGCGGCCCCAGCACGAGAATAGAGGCGCGCATGGTTTTCACCAGCTCGTAGGGAGCCACTACGGAATGTACCGGTCGAGGGTCCACTTCAATGCCGAGCTGGCCATCTACGAGTACACGCGCACCGAGCGTGCTCAGGAGTTCCAGCGTGGTGGTAATGTCTCGAAGATGCGGAATATTCCGCAGTTGTACGGGTTCGCGTGCGAGCAGGGTGGCGGCGAGGCAAGGCAAAGCGGCATTTTTGGCCCCAGAAATTCGCAGTTCGCCACGCAGGGGGCCATTACCACGTAGCAGCAATTTGTCCATAAAGCCGAATGTGTTCCTTTAGGAAGCCTGAGCCTTGTCTACCAGCTTCTTGAGCTCACCCTGCTGGTAAAGATCGGACATGATGTCGGAACCACCCACGAATTCGCCTTGAATATACAGTTGGGGAATGGTGGGCCAATTAGAGAACTGCTTGATACCGTCGCGGATTTGGGGGTCGGCAAGAACATCTACCGTGAAAAGTTCTTTGACGCCGGACTGCTGGAGCAGTTGAACAGCACGCGCCGAAAATCCACACTGGGGGGTACGGGGATTACCCTTCATGTAGAGTACGACGGGGTGTTTCTGGACTTGTTCCTGAATAAGTTCTTGAATCGTAGCCATGATAATCCTCGTTAAATGTCAGGCGTGAAAGTAGCGATTAGTGGGTCGCAGAGTGACGAAGCTGCTGGGCTTGCTCGGGAGTCAGGGTGCGTAGCGAAAGCGCGTGTATTTCCTCGCGCATCCGCTCACCCAACGCAGCATAAACCAGTTGGTGTTGTTTGACGGGTGAAATTCCGACGAAAGAGGCGGAGACAACCAGTGCTTCAAAGTGCGCACCATCATCGCCGAGGACCTCTACCAAAGCATCGGGGAGTTGTTGCTGGATAAGTGATTTGATCATGTTGGCGTTCATGGTGGCTAGTGTATCCCATAAAAGCGGTTTTGTGATCCCACTACAATCATTACTGGCGTAATTTGTAGCCTTGTTCGAGTAATCGCCAAGCAAAAAAGCCGGTAATGCCGGCAAAAGCGAGGCTCACCCCCAGACTTGCCCAAACGCTCACGTCGGAGTCGGCAAAAAAGCCGTAGCGAAATCCATCAATAATATAAAAAAAGGGATTGACCAGAGACACTTGTCGCCAAAACCCGGGAAGGGATTGGACGGAGTAGAACACCCCAGCGAGAAAGGTCAGGGGCATAATGATAAAATTTTGAAAACCGGCGATCTGATCGAATTTTTCAGCCCAGAGTCCCGCGATAAGACCCAGTGAGCCCATGCCACTCGCGCCAAGAATCGCAAAAACCAAAATCCACAGCGGATGCAGCACCGGGATATGCAGGTAAAGGAGTGCTAGAGCGAAAATAGCGAGGCCGACCAAGGCACCCCGAAACACCGAGGCTGCCACCATGGCCACAAATATTTCTGTTGGGCTGAGCGGACTGAGGAGAAGAAAGATGATGTTACCCGTCACTTTCGACTGAATGAGGCTGGAAGAACTATTGGCGAAAGCATTTTGCAGTACGGCCATCATCATCAGGCCGGGAACAATGAAGGCGGTGTAGCTGATTCCCGGATATATGGAAATATGACCGCCGAGGGCGTGACCAAAGACTACCAGGTAGAGAATGGTGGTAATGAGCGGGGCGGCAATGGTTTGCAGCCATACTTTGCCGAAACGTAACGTTTCTTTGTAGAACAGCGTCCATGTAGGAGCCAGACCACCGCGAATGAAACGCGCTTCGCTAGTCTTCGCGCCTGTAGGCATAGCGTTCAATCGTTCAGGCATCGCTGCCGCGTAGGCTCGGCTCGAGAATTTCTACATAAGCACTGTCGCGAATACGGTGCTGCCATTCGTCCATGCGCTCACGCACAATGCGGTTATACAGTTGCATGCGGGCTGCCGCCATAATCTGTTTTTCTTCGACGGGCTGCTGGCGTTGACCCTGAGACTGCAAGATATAAATAGCGTCTCCTTCACGGATCGGACTGCTGACTGCTCCGGGTTGGAGTGTTAAGAGCGTGCGCTCTAAGTTGTCTGGAAGTTGCCCAGGGGTTACCCATCCCATCTCGCCCCCGCGTGCGGCGGTACTGGGATCTTGGCTGTAGTTACGCGCAAGTTCGGAAAAAAGGCTGCCATTCTGCAAGGCTTGCTGTATATCCTGAGCCCGCGCTTCTGCCTCTTGCAATTGCAGGCCGTTACCTGCTCGCAAGACGATCGCTGCCGTTTTTACTTCAGTGACGGTGGGTTGTTCGTGCTTTTCTTCAAGCAGTTTGAAAATGTGAAAACCGGTGGGGCCGGTAATAATAGGGCTAATATCCCCGGATTTCAGGGTCAGCAGGGTCTGCGTCACGGATGGAGGCAGTTCTCCGGCTTTAACCCAGCCAAGGTGTCCGCCCTGTAAGGCATCACGACCACTGCTGACCTGCGCCGCTAAGCGCGAGAAGCTCTCACCATCGACGAGGTGGCTCCGTACCTGTGCCGCTTGTTGGCGAGCGGCGCTAATAGCTTCGGGAGTGGGGTTGCTGGGCAGCGGGATAAATATCTGCTGCAGGTTGAAGCTGACGCCACCCATTTCCTTGAGCTGACTGGCGAAGGTTTTTACTTCGTCAGGGCCGATATGAACCCGGCTTTCCACTTCCTGCTGCATGAGCCGGTCGACGATAATGCGGTCCTTCAGGTTGTTGGTGAAGCTTTCCCAAGATTGTCCCTGATTGGTCAGCGCCTCGCGTAATTGATCTGGGGTCATGTGGTTGGCTTGGGCCAAGTTATTGACCGCTTGATCCAGCGCGTTTTTATCCACCTTGACGTGGGCTCTCTGGGCGAGCTGCAGTTCGACGTCTTGGAGAATCATTTGCTGCAAGACTTGGCGACGGAGCGTTTCGGTGGAAGGCAGGGCCTTGGGGTCAGTCTGTTGCAGGCGGGCGCGCACCGCACCGACGCGCTGTTCGAGCTGCATGGAGGTGATAATATTATCGTTGACGACCGCAATGATTTTATCCAAATTTTCTGTGTTGTCCGGTAATGCGGCATTGACCGGTGCAACGGTAGAGTTTTCCGAGTAGATGTGGGTGGCGGCGGGGTGGCTGTTCGCTGGCGTCGGAACGGTAGCGAGCAGGGTATCCCGATTCAGAAAAGGCGTACTGGCCCAACTGAGTGCTGGCGCGGTCCCGAGCAACAAGCCCAGGGCAAAAATAATAGGACGACGTTTGAAGGACATCAAAACTCCATGCTGGCGCCCGGCACATACTGGCTGAGCAAACCGTTTGAGGCGTTGCCGATGGTGGTCAGGCCACGCAACACGATCTCGAAATAAATAGCGTTATTAGACTGCCCACCAAGCAGGATCTGATGATAAACCATCATATGGGCCGCCCAGCAGCCGCCATCATAGCCGATCCCTGCGAGCTCCTCCAGAGGCTTTTTATCGGTGACATCATACTGATAGCTTCCCAGTAGCTGCCAGTTCCGAAAGACGGGCCAAGCACCGGAAATGCCAGCTTGGTCGACAAAATCTCGGGTAAAGCGGTAGTCCAGATTGATAACGCGTTGCGGACCGGGCAGCCACTGAGCGCGCATATTGAGGCGCTCCAATTGTCCGTGCTGAGGATTTACCTGCGAACTGGCGAGCAGATTGACGGTGGCAAGGGGCGAAAATTGGCCCTGAAAAAAATAATTGGATTGCATATTTTGGGGCACAATATCGCCAGCCAAATTGATTTGCTCGTTGTTAAAGTAGCGGATCTGGCCAATTGCAGCTTGCCATATCTGTCTTCCATGAGGATTCAGCCAGGAACCTCGTAGACCATAGGCGACTTGATTGGCCGCGTTGATACGGTCACTCCCGGTGTAGAGGGAATTATCCTCAAAAATCATGGGAAAGCTCTGATAGGGCTGGCTGGCATCAAAAACAGGAATATCGTTTTGGGCCTGCAGGGGAATGTAGGTGTATTTGAAAATCGGTTGTAGCAGTGCGGTACTCCCGTTTTCGCCATAGCGGACAAAATTCAGCCCACCCTTGAGGCTGAGCGCGGGCAAAGTCCGGTTGATGGCGCGGGCGTAGGGCGCATTCCGCTGAATCTGATAGTGGCTGTAGTACACGCGGGCCTGAGGCTCAAGAAAGCCCCAGCCGCGACTGAAGCGCCAGCCGAGAGTCGGCGTCAGGTCAAGACGTTGGCCAACGGGACCCGTAGAAGCCGAAAAATAATTGAAACTACTGTGCCAGTCGAAATAGCCGCTACGTCCTACTCGCCAATAACCATCGGCGTAAAGGCGCGGCAGTTGGGAATAAGGTGCGACACCATTGGGCGTGAGTTCTTGGTAACCCTGTAACATCGCCCCCGCACTGATGTGCGCGTTGTTGTAGTAAATGCCGCCGGTGGACGTGATGTAAGGTGCGTTGCCGATGCCGCCAATAAAGCTACTACCGAAGCCTGCAGAGTTGCCAAAGTCGGACAAAAAGTTTTTGTAGCTGACATGGTTGTAATTCACATTGAAACTGAAGCCGTCGCCGAGATTCTGGTTATGCTGCCAAGAAAGCGCCCAGACATTTTTATGGGTGAGCTGATCAGAAGGTAGCAGGTCCACATAGAGTTTGCCGCTATAGTTGGGCTCTAGGTAGCGGAATTCATTTTGCAGCATCACTCCGCGTCGGGCGAAGTAATTGAGTGTGAAGGTGTCATCCATATTGTTGGAAATATCAAAGTAATAAGGTACGCCTAGAGAAAATCCGTTGATCGTGGAGCTGCCTAGGCTGGGGGCTAGGAATCCCGAATGACGTTTGAGGGGAAAGCTGAAATAAGGCATCCATAAAATCGGTAATCCGACGACATTAAGCGTGGTATTGCGGGTTGAAATATAGCTATCGTTCTGGTTGAGATCAATTTTGCTGCTCCATAGCTGCCAAGCAGGTACTTTACCGTGACAGGTGGTATAACAGGCCTCGTTCATCTGATAATGGCCTTTGCTCAGTTCTCGGCCACTTTCCGCGTGACCATGTCCTTGCTCCGCTTCGATGAGGTAGCGCGGATGCACAACGATCCCTTGGTGAGCTTGCAGATGCATGATGGCTTGGGGTGCGGCGGTGACCAAGCCAGGGCTGACCATGCGCACATGCCCATCGGCAAGAATTTCATCCTTGGCTTGATCGTAGTGAACCGTATCGGCATAAATTCGTCGGTCTCCGTAGAGCACTTCGACATGACCTTGTGCGGTCCAATGGCCGCTACCCAGCCCGTTCACCTGATCTGCATACAGCGTGATGGGAGTTTCCACGGCAGCGGCCATCGCTAGGCTCGGGCTGAGTAGCGCAGTCAGCAGGGCTACCCATAGGCGATGTCTGGGAGAAAATCGACCCGCACCCAACAATCGGGGCCGAGTTGCGCTGAGATGTTGCAGAGGGCTTTTCATAGGGGCCTAAAATCGCACAAAATGCTTTTATGTCGCAATCTTTCCTTTCAAAAAATAGGTCGATGCATACTAATATGCTTTCATTGCTATCTCCTGCAGCACGTCGCTGGTTGCGGGAAAGGGGCGCAGACCCAGACCAGACCGACCCCATCCCTGGCGACGCCAGTGGCCGGCGCTACTGGCGTCTGCCAAATCAGCAATTATTTATGCATGCGCCCCCGCCCGAAGATGTCTTACCCTTTTTGCGGGTGCAGCATCGTTTTATGCGCGCTGGTCTGGCGGTTCCAAAAGTTATGGCTGTGCAGTTGCATTCAGGCTTTATGCTGCTGGAGGATCTGGGTGGTGTTGATCTTAAAGCCATTCTGGATGCGGATGCAGCGACGGAATTTTGGATGCAAAAGTCACTGGCGCTCATTGTGCAATTGCAGCAAGCCGGAAAATCCTCATGCGCGCGCCCCCCTTTGCCGAATTTCTCAAGGCAACGCCTAGGGGATGAGTTGGCTTTATTTACGGACTGGTATTTGGGCAGGCACCGTGGATTGGTTTTGGACGTTACCCAGCGACAAGCGCTGCACACTTTTTTTGCGTCGTTAATGGATAGTGCGCTGAACCAGCCGGAGGTTTGGACGCACCGGGATTTTCACGCGCGTAACCTCATGGTGCAGAGTGGACTGGAGCGGCTGGCGATGATTGATTTTCAGGATGCGGTGTCTGGTCCTTGGACTTACGATCTCGCCTCTTTACTTTGGGATCGTTACTGGGATTGGGGGCAAGACCGACGTCGCGCGTGGATTATGGGTTTTCGGAAGATGCTGCTCCAGCACAGAGAGAAGGTGCCATCGGAAAAGGAATTTTTGCGCAGCGTCGAATGGATGGCTTTGCAACGCAATCTTAAAATTCTCGGGATTTTCTGCCGCCTTGCCTATCGGGATGGCAAGCAGGATTATCTGGGCTTGCTTCCCCAATTTCAGAAATATGTGCTGGATGGATTAGCTGTGGACCCTACTCTGAATTCCTACCTGCCGCTCTTTCGTCCCTGGCTGAACCCGTGAGGCAAATGGAATGACCAAGGCCATGATTCTCGCTGCAGGGCGGGGTGAGCGGCTTCGGCCTTATACCGATCAGATTCCTAAACCGCTTCTGGAAGTCGGTGGTAAGGCTCTCATCGTCCGTCATCTGGAATCTCTGGCGGCAGTCGGCGTGCGCGAGGTAGTGATCAATATCAGTCATCTTGGGGATCAGATCGTGGCCGCACTGGGAAAAGACTGGCAAGGCTTGCGAATCCAATACAGCGACGAGCGGGACGGTCGGTTGGAAACGGGAGGGGCACTGATTCGGGCATTACCCCTTTTGGGCGACGCCCCGTTTTTTCTGGTGAATGGAGATATTTGTACGGATTTTCCTTGGTCCATATTGTCTGCCCCGTCGCGACATCCGGCGCACTTGATACTCGTACCCAACCCAGCCCAACATCCTAACGGTGATTTTGCACTGGCGGCGGGAATGGTGGCTTTAGAAGGCGAAGAACGTCATACTTATGCAGGCATTGCCCGTATTGCCCCGGAGTTGTTACGGGATTATCCCGAGCAGTCGGCGCCTTTGGCGCCTTGGCTGCGGCAGTGGATTGCGGCAGGTGCGGTGGAGGGAACTTTGTACAGAGGATTGTGGACCGATGTGGGAACACCCGAGCGCTGGCGCGCCGCACAGACCCGTTGTGTAGAAGATGCCCATGGAATTTGATCCTATTGCCGTAGAGGCTGCGGTTTCTGTGGATAAGACGTTGCGCGACAGCTGGCGCCTCAACTGGTTGACGCTGATGGATGTTGCTGTCTGGGGCGATTTGCGCAGTCATCAGATTGGCTTGACGGGCAAGTTGCGCAAGCGGGTGCTGGAATTCGGGGAGCGTTTGCGTTCTTATGCAAGCGATCGGAGCTGGATTCCGCATCCTCGCGAGCAGATCAAAAATGCTCTGAGTACCAGTCTGCAAACCCGGGAAAGCATCGAAAAAGTGCGCGAAATCGTTGTTCAATTTGATGCGGGCACGGATCTCGGCGCGTTGCAGTCGCTTTGGGAGTCCTTGAGTGCCGCTCTGATGTCCGATGTTCTTGAACGTGAGGGTCTTTTGGTACAGTTGTTGAACCAGCAATATCACGAAGAAATTTGATTCACCTTGACGCAGGCCAGCCAGCAAAATTATGAAAATTGTTTATACCTTGGTCATTATCGGCGCTCTAGCGCTTTTCGCACTTCTTCTTTGGTGGGCACGAGGACAGGTAGGGCATAGTAACGCGCCCAGTGGTAGTGCTAACTGGTATACCCAGCATCCCCAGGCATTGGCCGCAGAGAGCATGAAATGTTGGACCTTGCTGCGGGATACTTCTTTTGCCGATATTGACAAAGTGATGGCGGCTCATCCCCGTTGTCACAAAGTTTACGAAGCCATTCAGGAACAAGGTGGCAGCCATGCGGATTGAGTGTTCCTGATGTCAGATTTGGCGGTGAACAGAGCGCGCTTGCTGGAAACTGGGCGGGAAGTCTTGCGTCTTGAAGCGGCTGCAGTCGCCACGCTAGAAGATCGGCTTGATGACGATTTTATCCATGCCTGTGAATTATTCCTCCACTGCACGGGGCGAGTCGTGGTAAGTGGTATGGGTAAATCGGGTATTATCGCCAAAAAAATTGCCGCGACCCTAGCCAGTACCGGAAGCCCCGCCCTGTTTTTGCATCCGGCTGAGGGTAGTCACGGTGATCTCGGAATGTTGACCCGTTCCGATTGTCTTCTGGCTTTGTCTAATTCCGGAGAAACCGCCGAGCTGCTGGCTATTCTTCCCGTTGTGAAGCGTCTTACGGTGCCACTGATTGCGATGACGGGAAACCCCCAGTCGACTCTGGCGCGTAGTGCTGCTGTACACCTCAATTGCAGTGTGGAGCGGGAAGCCTGTCCTCTGAATCTGGCACCTACCGCATCAACGACGGCCACCTTGGCTATGGGGGACGCCCTTGCCATGGCTTTACTGCAGGCCCGGGGTTTTTCTGCGGATGATTTCGCGCTTTCCCATCCGGGAGGGAGCTTGGGTAAGCGTTTGTTGTTGCGGGTGCAGGATGTGATGCACCGCGACCAGAACTTACCCAAGGTGCGTTTGGAAACCATGCTTCGTGATGCCGTGTTAGAAATGAGTAGCAAAGGACTGGGGATGACAGCGGTGGTGGATGCTGAAGATCGCGTGCTGGGGATTTTCACCGATGGTGATTTGCGGCGCGCCTTTGCCGCGCGTCAGGATCTTTGGGCGCAACCCATGTCGGCTCTTGCGCATGCCGCACCACGAACGATTAGCGCCGAGGCGCTGGCCGCTGAGGCGCTGGCGGTGATGGAAAACTATCGCGTCGGCGCGTTGTTGGTTACGGACGCTCACCAGAAGCTGATTGGTGCCTTGAATATGCACGATTTGCTGCGGGCGGGTATTGTATGAGTGACCTGAAAATCACCGCAGCCGCTGTGGCCGAACGGGCTGCGAAAATTCGCTTGTTGATTCTGGATGTGGATGGAGTCTTGACCGACGGACGCCTGTATTTTGATGATGATGGAAAAGAAAGCAAAGCCTTTCATGTTCGCGATGGCTACGGCATTAAAATGATTCAGGCACAGTTGGTGGATGTCGCCATTATCACCGCCCGTTTTTCTCCGGCGGTGGCGCACCGTGCCCGTGATCTCGGTATCAAACATTTGTTCCAAGGATGCAAGAACAAGCATCTTGCTTATAGCGAACTTAAGCTGGAGCTGGGTATTGACGATGGAGCGGTCGCTTTTATGGGTGATGATCTGATTGATCTGCCTATACTGACTTGCGCAGGACTGGCGACTGCACCTGCAGATGCCCATTCGGAAGTCGTGAAGCGGGTACATTGGCAGAGCCAAGAGCGTGGTGGCTGCGGTGCAGTTCGCGAACTTTGTGATCTCATATTGCAGGCGAAGGGCTGCTGGCCGGACGTTGTTGCCCGCGCCAGTGCCCAAGGACACTGTTGATGTTGGGTTGGCGTCTGCCCAGATTGGGTTTTAGCATCCTCGTGTTGATCATGGCGGGATTGGTGTGGTGGTCGTGGCCGAAGCATCCCCTGTCCTTGCCCCAGATTGATTGGCACGGACAAGTCCATAAAGGAGATCAGGCCGCTGAAGATGTGGTCATGCGCCAGTATGCGGCAACCGGTGTGCTGGATCTGCTGGCGACGGCGCAGACGGCTTATCACGAGCCGCACAGTGATCAGACCCGACTCAGTCAAGTGGCCTTATCGCGTTTCAAGCCCGGACAGGTGCTTCATTTAAGGGCAAATCAGGGTCAGGTAGATGGATCTAGTCATCAGATTACGCTGTGGGGAAACGTAATAGGTCGTTTGCAGCCCGATATGCGGGTTCTCACCGAAAAGGTGCACTATGATCCGCAAACGGGCATCATAAGCTCCCAAGATCCAGTTCGTCTGGAACGGGGCCAGGACTGGATGACCGGAATCGGCCTCTGGGCATCAGTGAAAACCCAAGAGGTAACTATTTTGCATAACGTCCGTGGTGTTTATGTGCCCTGAACAACGTTTTCTAGGCCGTTTCTGGCCTGCACTACTGGTGTTGGTTTCTCTAGGAGCATTGGCTGCGCCTGCAGCCGAGCAGGGCCTGGGCAAGGGGCCTATCCAGATTAGTGCGGACACTTTGCATGGTGAGAATAAGCCCCAGCAGCAAGCGGTTTACGTTGGTAATGTGGTCATGACCCAAGGTGATGTGGTCGTCCACGCCGCTAAACTGACTATTTTGGCGGCTAACGGTAAGGTGCAGCAGGCAATAGCAACGGGTAGTCCTGTCAGCTTTACCATGTCCAGCGCGCAGCGTCATGGCTACGGTAATACCCTGATTTACAAGCCGGGCAGCGGTGAGATCGTGCTAGAAGGTGATGCCCACTTATGGCAAGAAAAAAATGAAATCAGTGGGCAACAAGTGACTTATTTTCTCCAAAATCAGCAGACGGCGGTGACCGCTGCACCCGGTCAACGTGTACATTCGGTGTTTTACCCCGCTGCAGCGGGCCGCTCCGCCAGCGGTGGGAGGCCATGAGCGATTTGCTGCAAGCGCAGTCGATCGTGAAGTCCTATCGCCGACGGACGGTGGTGCGCGATGTTTCGGTACAGGTGGCGGCGGGTGAAGTAGTGGGGCTGCTCGGTCCCAACGGAGCGGGCAAGACGACGACGTTTTATATGATGGTGGGTCTGGTGCGTCCAGATCGCGGCCATATTTTTATGCAGCAGCGCGACATAACTGCGTTACCGATGCATGAACGTGCACGCATGGGGCTAGGATATCTTCCCCAAGAACCCTCGGTTTTTAGGCAGATGAGTGCTGCCGACAATGTGTTGGCGGTATTGGAAACCCTCCCGTTGAGCAAAGTGGAGCGCCAGGAGCGTCTGGAGCAGTTGCTGGCAGAATTGCATCTGGGGCTGCTCCGAGATACGAAAGGGCATAGTCTTTCCGGCGGCGAGCGGCGACGCGTGGAAATCGCCCGTGCGCTGGCCATGAGTCCACGCTTTATTCTGCTGGACGAGCCTTTTGCGGGTATTGATCCCATCTCGGTACTGGAAATCCAGAAGCTGATTCAAGATTTGCGCGATCGCGGCATCGGCATTCTGATCACGGATCATAATGTCCGTGAAACCTTAGGCATTTGCGAGCGTGCCTATATACTGCATGATGGTAAAGTGCTCACGGCGGGCAGCCCGCAAGAAATTGTGGATGATCCCATGGTCCGGCAAGTGTATTTGGGAGATCAGTTTCAAATCTGAATCTGGAAAACGATGAAACAAGGCTTAGAACTCAAGCTCGGCCAGCATCTGGCCATGACCCCGCAACTGCAACAGGCTATTCGCTTGCTGCAGTTGTCGACGGTCGATCTCCAGCAGGAGGTTCAGGGCATGCTCGAAAGTAATCCGCTGCTTGACGAAGAGCTGTCTGACGAAGACCTTGGCGGCTCCGCAGGGGGCGGCGCGGCGGAAACGATGGAGATACCTGCGGAGGATCGTCAGTTGGATCTGGCTGCCGAAGATACCCTGCCCAACGACCTACCCTTAGACAGTCAGTGGGATGATGTATTTGATCTCGGTACCTCGGGTTCGGGTAGTGGATCGAATGAAGAGATGCCCGACTTTGAATCTCGCAACAGCCACAGCCAGAGTCTGCAGGATTATCTCCGCTGGCAAGCGGACATGACCCATTTCAGCAGTGATGAGCGTAATATGGCCGAGCTGATTATTGACGCCATTGATGAACGCGGTTATCTCGTGGAAAGTTTGGATGAACTTGCGGTCAATATGAGCGTGGACGGTGACGCGCTCCAATCGGTTTTGTTGCGTATTCAGGATTTTGATCCGCCGGGAGTGGCGGCCCGTGATCTGGGTGAATGCTTACTGCTGCAAATCCGACAGTTGCTGGATATTGAAAAAGAGATTCAGGATCTCGCCGCCAGTATCGTCAAAGACCATCTCCAAACCTTGGGCCGTCACGATTATTCTCGACTTTGTACAACCTTAGGGGTTGATGAAGAAACGCTGCGCGCGGCGATGTCGCTTATCTCGGCACTGAATCCCAAGCCAGGCGAAGATGTGGGCAGTGAAAATACCGAATACGTGATTCCTGACGTCATTGTTCGCTGGTCTGGTAAAAGACTGCGGGTGGACTTGAATCCGGAAGCCATGCCAAAACTGAAAATCAACCGTCGTTACGCGGGGATGGCGGGTGGTAAAGACGCAGCTCATAAATATATCCAGGATCAACTCAACGAAGCGCGCTGGTTTATCAAAAGTTTGCAAAGCCGTCAGGAAACCATTCTCAAGGTGGCTCGTGCCATCGTCGAAAGACAGAAAGATTTTTTCGTCAATGGTCCGGAGTCTATGCGACCCATGGTTTTGCGTCATATTGCGGATGCCGTAGAAATGCACGAGTCAACGGTGTCTCGGGTGACTAATCAGAAATATATGGTTACGCCGCGTGGGTTATTTGAATTCAAATACTTTTTTTCCAGTCATGTGGGTACGGATAGTGGCGGTTCGGCATCGGCCACGGCTATTCGAGCATTACTGATTAAACTCACCCAAGCAGAGGACACCAGACACCCGCTGAGTGACGCAGAAATTGCCAAAGTGCTTGCCGATCAGGGAATTCAGATTGCGAGGCGCACCGTGGCTAAATATCGAGAGGCTGCTAATATTCCTCCAGCCAGTCAGCGTCGCCGCCTTTAACCGTATACCTCACGATTTAGGGTTTTTTGCGGAGGCAGTTGGCGCTACACTGAAAGCGGACCCTGAACGGGACAAATATCATAATTCACCCTCGTAAGAGGCAGGAGCGCGCCATGCAGATTACTATTACCGGACAACATCTGGATTTGACAGAAGCTCTCAAGATGCACGCAGAAGATAAAATCGGCAAATTAGATCGGCATTTTGATCAAGTCATTGACGCCCGCGCTGTCCTGAAACACGCCCCCCACGAAAACCCCGAAAATACTGCGGATGTTACGCTTTACGCATCCGGTCATGTATTTCATGCGGAAGCCCAGCATGTGGATATGTACCGTGCTCTGGATCTGGTCACGGAAAAACTGGAGACACAAATAGACAGCTACAGGCAAAAACGACAGGATAAACGCAACGATAATCCTGCTGGCCTAACGGCCATTGTAGAAATGGATTGAATGATCGTTATGACGACTCTGCCCCTACTTGCAAAGCATGTTCTAATTGATCCGCCAGTGACGGACGCCGGGGCAGTGTTGAGGGCCTTGGCGGGTATGTTGGCTATTTCAACGGGTCGTTCGGTTGTTGATGTAGTACTGGCCTTAGAGAACCGTGAGGTGCAAGGTTCCACCGGTATCGGGCATGGAGTGGCCTTACCCCATGCCCGTATTGAGGGCGCTACTGAGGTTGCGATAGCTGCTTTGCGTTCGCCGCAGGGCATTCCCTTTGCCGCACCCGATGCCCTGAATGTGCGTATATTCATAGCTGTTGCGGTACCTAAGCACGCGGCGACCGCGCATCTCGAAATTCTTTCCGCACTGGCCGCCAGACTCGCTTCTGACGTGGTCCGAGCAGATCTGCTTCAAGCGCAGAGCGCTGAGGATTTTTTTCAGCTATTAACCCATTCTGATTAAATTACGGAGGAGACGGGGGCGTGGAAAGACAAATCAGCCTGCGTCGACTTTGCGAAGACCTCCACATGGAGTTGCGTTGGCATTGTTTATACCAACCGGATGAAGATTCTCCTTTGCACGGTGATCCGTGGGCGGAAGAGGATGTGGGCGGTGCAGCCTTGGTCGGGTTCCTGAATTTTATTCGTCCTCATGTGGTACAAATAGCCGGCGCTTGTGAGATCGCTTTTTTGCGCACCAACCCCGTTGCACTGGAACAGTTTTTGACGGGAAAATTACGTCTTTTGGTGATTTGTGAAGGGCAGTCACTGGATGAATTTTTCTACGAAGATTTGAAATCTCGGCATATTGCCATTATGTCGTCGCCCATGAGTGCGACCATGGTGCTGTCTCGTTTGCAGCTTTATTTGCATCGGGAGCTCGCGCCCCGTCAGCAAGTTCACGGCGTACTTGTCGATGTGCTCGGTGTCGGCTTGTTGCTGCAGGGTGAGGCTGGCATTGGCAAAAGCGAGCTGGCCCTTGAATTGGTCAGTCGTGGCCATCGGTTGGTGGCGGATGACAGTGTTCTCTGCATTCGTGAAGCGCCCAACGTGATTACCGGACATTGCCCTACTCCCCTACTGAATTTCCTAGAAGTACGTGGTCTGGGCATTATCAATATCCGGGAGTTTTTTGGCGCGGCGGCAATTGTTCGCTCCAAACGTATACGGCTGGTTGTAGAAATACAGGATATGCTGGACATGGAACTCGGCGATATCGACCGTCTGCAGGGTAAGGTGGATAATCTGGAGATTTTGGGTACGCCGCTGACGCGCTTGCGGATACCGGTATCGGCGGCGCGTAATCTTGCCGTGCTGGTAGAGGCGGCGGCCCGCAGTCAGTATGTCAAAGAGTCGGGCGGCGACATGCTGGCCGACTTTGAAGAGCAGGTTCGCCTAAGCGTCGGAGAAGATTGATGGCCGAACGAGACTTTATCATCGTCAGCGGTCTGTCGGGGTCGGGAAAGTCGACCGTATTGCAGGCTCTTGAAGATCAGGGTTACTACTGCGTGGATAATTTACCCGCCACCTTGTTGGTAGGTTTCGGCGCGCAGTTGGCGCATCGGAAAGCCAGTGCCATGCTGGCGGCCGTCAGTATTGATGTACGTAACCGCGAGTTTTTGACCGCTTTACCGCAAGCTCTGAAGGATTTGCGCGAACAGTGCGGACTGCGCCCGCGTATTTTGTTTCTCGAAGCCGATGAGGACGCGCTGCTCCGGCGTTATAGTGAAACCCGTCGTCGTCATCCATTGACCGATGATGTTGCTGCTACACCCGGAGAGTCTTTGCTAAAAGTGCTGCGCCGAGAGCGAGAAATGGTGCAGCCATTAGCGGATGTGGCGGACAAACGCCTCGATACTTCTCAGATTAATACGCACGAACTCCGCCTGCGGGTTCAGGCTTGGGGTCTGGCTTCCCGACAATATGGCGGGCTGGTACTTCTTCTGCAGTCTTTCGCCTTTAAAAAGGGGCTGCCACTCGATTCGGATTTTGTCTTCGATCTGCGCGCCCTGCCTAATCCCTATTATGATCCAGCGTTGCGGCCCTTGACGGGACGTGATCTTCCGGTGCAAGAGTTTTTGGGCAGTTCCCCTGAGGGGCAATCCGCTTTTGAGTCCTTGCGAACTTTTTTGCAAGGTTGGTTGCCCGCCTTTGCCACAGAGCATCGAAATTATGTGACCGTATCTCTCGGCTGCACGGGCGGTCAACATCGGAGTGTGTACATGGTGGAAACTCTGGCGCGACATTTAGCTGAAGAGGGACAACGTATTCTTATCCAGCACCGTGAACTGAACATCACCGAGACGTTGACATGATTCATATTGTTTTGCTGACGCATACCGGGATGGGAAGCGCGTATATGGACGTGCTCCAGCACATTTTTGGAACGGTGCCGGTGGCCGTAGAATCTCTGGAAATTTCTGCAGATGAATCTCCAGAACTTGGGCGCCAGCGCTTGTGGCGACTGGTAGAGCGACTGTCTGAAAGTGACGCGATGCTGATTCTTAATGATCTTTATGGTGCCACTCCCGCTAATTTGATCCCCGCAATTCTACCGGATGGGCAGGTGGCGGCAATCAGTGGTCTTAGCCTCCCGATGCTGCTGCGCGCCTTATCACGGCGTGGTGATGGTCTCGCTGCCGCTCGTGACGGGGCTTTAGAAGGTGGTGTGCAGGGTGTTGTAGATATTCTTGCGCAGCGAGTGAGCCAGCGCTCGTCCTAAGAATCCATTTTTACATTTCGGAATACTCTGGTTCTGACTAATGTCGCGCGGTATGCTCTGAACGGTCATCCTATTCCCCACATGCGAGGAGCTTCTTTGTGACCGTGCGCGTTGACTATCCCATTATTAACCAACTCGGTCTGCATGCCCGGCCCTCTGCGAAATTTGTCAGCCTTTCGGCGCGTTACCCCTGCGCAGTCTGGCTGGAGCGTAATGGGCAGCGCGTCAATGGCAAGAGTATCATGGGCCTGATGACGTTGGCCGCCGCGCAGGGGACCGTGTTAATCCTGGAAACGGAAGGTGAAGAGGAAGAAGCTTGTGCTAACGCCTTGCTGGCGTTGGCGACCAGTCGTTTTGGAGAAGACGCATGAGCTTTGAACT
The DNA here is from genome assembly GCA_041676785.1 of Acidithiobacillus sp. Lineage (GTDB taxonomy): Bacteria > Pseudomonadota > Gammaproteobacteria > Acidithiobacillales > Acidithiobacillaceae > Acidithiobacillus. Next base: position 65,810 of record JBAYRF010000011.1, read on the forward strand.
GGCTGGTATCAGTGCGTCCGGAGGCATTGCCATCGGTACGGCGCTGGTATTGGAATCCACCACTCTGGATATTCCCGAGCATCTGCTGGCCCAGGATCAATTGGAACCAGAGGTGCTACGTCTCAGAGCGGCGTTAAGCAGCGCTCGCGATGAGCTTTTTGCGGTGCGCGAAGTGATCCCCACCGATGCGCCACAAGACACCCGGCTATTCATTGATGCCCATCTTTTGATGCTGGATGATCCTGCCTTGCGCGAGAGGCCGCTGCGCTCCATCCGTGAGGAGCATCGTAATGCGGCCTGGGCCATACAGTTGGAACGCGAGCGTCTCCTCGAAATTTTTGATCGCATGGAAGACCCCTATCTGCGGGCCAAGCGAGAAGACATCATTCAAGTGACGGATCGGGTGTTGCGTAATCTGATTGGCGTCAGAACGCCAGTCCTGCAAAGTGCCGAGGGTCAGATTATCATTGCCGAGGAGTTCAGCCCGGCGGATACCGTGCTCATGAAAAAAGATAAGGTTCTGGCTTGGGTGACGGATTTTGGTGCTGCCAACTCGCATGCTGCCATTCTCGCTCGGAGTCTGGGCCTGCCCGCAGTAGTCGGTACTCACTCAGCGACGCGACTATTGCGCAGTGGCGATACGGTTATTGTCGATGGCGATCAGGGTATTCTCCTCGTGGCTCCCGACGCGCTGGTGTTGCGCCAGTATCAGGCACTGCAGAAACAGCGCCAGCGCCGTCGGCGTTTACTGGAGGAACAACGTGACTTGCCAGCGATTACCGCCGATGGCGTGCTGATTCATCTGCGTGCCAATATTGAGTTGCCCGACGATACCAGCATGGTGCAACGCACTAATGCTGAGGGAGTGGGTCTCTACCGGAGCGAATTTCTGTTTATGAATCGTCCGGATATCCCTGATGAGGAAGAGCAGTTTCAGGCTTTTGCCAGCGTCGTGGAGCAAATGGCTGGTGCGCCCGTTACCATTCGTTCACTGGATATTGGTGCCGACAAAGGGTTGAGTGATGATGATGCGAATCTACATAATGCGCTCAATCCAGCACTGGGTTTGCGAGGGCTACGCCTCTGTCTGCGTCGTCCAGAATGGTTTAGGCCACATTTGCGCGCCATTCTGCGGGCTTCGGCACGGGGACCAGTAAGACTGATGTTGCCGATGCTCAGTAGTATGAGCCAACTGCTGCAAACGCGGGCTCTGGTTTGTGAATTGCAGGCGGAGTTACGCGCTGAAGGCCATCCTTGTGATCTCGATATGCCGCTCGGGATTATGGTGGAAGTGCCCGCCGTCGCCATGGCAGCCAGTTATTTTGCTGGGCGAGCCGATTTTTTCTCCATTGGAACCAATGATCTTATCCAGTACGCCTTGGCGGTTGACCGGGGTGATGATGACGTTAACGATCTTTTCGATCCTCTGCATGTGGGTGTGTTGACCATGATTCAGAGCACTATTGCTGCGGGTCGGGCGAAGGGAATTCCTGTCGCCATGTGCGGTGAAATGGCGGCGAACCCTGCTTTTACGGCGCTACTGCTGGGATTGGGTTTGCGCGAATTCAGCATGTATCCGGGTGCGATTCCAGAAGTGAAAGAAGTCATCCGGCAGACGAATATCTCCGAAGCAGAGAGGCTTGCCGTACGCGCTTTGTCTGGGGAGTTTCTAGTGGGGGCCGAACATAGCTAGGCCAGCATGGCGCCATGTGCTGGCGGTGTTGACGATACTTCTGGTGGTATTCCTCTGCAGTATCGGGTTGTTCTGGTGGATAGGCGGTCCGCGACTGCTCAGCGAAGAACTGCTCAGTGCCAGCCTACAACAACCACTCTCTTTAGCCGCCAATCCCCGTATTTACTGGGGTCGACAGCAATTACAGATTGACTTGTATGGATTGCGAATAGGCACCCAAGCCAAACCGCAATTACAGGTGCGGCGCTTGATGCTGGGGCTGGACTGGCGGCTCCTGCTACAGGGCCGCTTGCAGTTGCAGCAATTGTTTGTGGATCAGCCGGTTTGGTATGGCCCTGCGCCGAATTCAAGCAGTCATTCCGTAGCGTTCAGTACGGTGGGTCCAACGCTTATACTGCCTGGAAACACGCGGGTTCGTGACGGGACCGTACATTGGGAGAATCTTGCCGGTCACCCGCTTACCATCACGGCTATTTATGGCCAGGTGCTCGCATCGGGGCCTACAAGGCTCTCCGGTCTCTGGGAATGGGGCGCACAGCGCGGAACCTGGCATCTGGGCGCTGTTATTCACAAGAGAGCCGCGTTGTCGGTACAGCAATTCCGTCTACAGGTCGGTAGCAAGCCATTACCAGAGGCCTTCACGCTGAATATTCCAGCGCTGGAATATCGGCAGAATCACGTTGATCTGCCGTTATTGCGTCTGTACTGGCAGGAAAGTCCACAGCGTCCTCTTCGAGGTAGCGTAGAGAAAATTCGAGTGGATCTTGCGCGTTCTCAACTCCGTGTAGGCAATGTGGTGCTGAATGTGGGTGAGAATCTGGCGCTCACACTGCATACGGCAGAGTTTTCCTGGAGCAAACGCAAGGGGGAATTTGCCTATCGCTTGATGGTGCAGCATCTGCCCCAATTGGCGCGGCGCTGGGGAGTGGTTCTCCCGCAACTGCAAGATCCGGACGTGCCGCGTCTGTTGTCCGCTACGGGATCTATAGCGATGAATAAAAACCAGTTCACCTGGATAATCACCCACGGCATGCTCGATAGTAGTCCGTGGTCGGGACAAATCTCGGGAACCTGGAAACCGCTGGCGATACGCTTGAGTTTGCAGATGCAGCGTCTTGATCTCAATCATTACCTGCCTGCCCCAACACCGGGTCCGGCACCTATTTTGCCGAGCCTTCCGGCGCTCTGGCCGGTGACGGGATCGCTGCGTCTGGGCCAGTTGGTCTGGGGCCAGATCAGGGCGCAGCAAGTTGTTATCAGGAGCAACAATTCACCCAACAAGATCCCAGAGCAGCCATGATTCTCCTCGCCGAACCCCTGTTGGAATGGTATGCCCAGTATGGTCGCCATGACTTGCCTTGGCGGCAAACCCGGGATAGTTACCGTCTGTGGTTGGCGGAAATTATGCTGCAGCAAACCCAAGTGGAGAGCGTTAAGCCTTACTACCAGCGTTTTCTGGAAGTCTTGCCGAGTTGGGAAGCACTGGCCAATGCGCCTCAAGATCAGGTGCTGGCGCTCTGGAGTGGTCTGGGATATTACGCCCGAGCCCGCAACGCGCAGCGAACGGCGCAAATGGTACTTCGTGAATTCGGCGGTTTTTTTCCGGACAATCTTGTGGCTGCGGAATCCCTGCCCGGGGTAGGACGGAGTACTGCGGCCGCTATCCTAGCCAGTGCTTTTGATCAGCAGCAGGCGATTCTGGACGCTAATGCCCGACGGGTGCTTATTCGCACTCAAGCAATTCAAACAGATCCTAAAGCCACAGCCACCCTACGCCAGCTCTGGTCTATTGCCACGCTGCAGACACCGCCTAAAGCTCATGACTATAACCAAGCTATTCAAGATCTGGGTGCCATGATTTGTACTCCGCGTCGGCCTCGCTGTGAGATGTGTCCACTCTCCAGCATCTGTCGAGCCTATGACCAAGGCTTAACAGATTGTTTACCATTAGTATCGGGCAAAACCCCAAAGCCACAGCGCTGCGCTTTCTTTTTACTGATTGAGGATGAAGCCGGCCAGATTTTGCTCGAAAAGCGCCCCAATTCGGGTATTTGGGGTGGCCTCTGGTGTTTGCCGCAGGTAAACCATCTGACGCCGACTTCATGTAAAAATGTGGAAGAAGATCTAGTGGATAGTCCTATTTTACACGCACAGATGGAGCAGATTTGTTTGCAAGATTTTGGCCTCAGCGTGGAGGTACAAACTATAAAACCAGTGCAGAGGCATGTATTTACTCATTTTCAGTTGTACTTCCGTTGTGTAAATTTGCGAGTACGGGAGAACCGGGTAGCAGATCAAGCGATACCAGCGGGGCACTGGTATCTCCTTGAAGATGCGCTGAAGACGGGGCTGCCCTCCCCGATCCGCCAGATTTTGCATGCCCAGCGAGCCTAGACAGGTTAGTCAAGCAGGGCCAGCCTTATTCCCAAGCGACAAGTTCAGGTATTATGGAGCCACAATCCCATCTGTTGTGAAAATGAACGAGGAAAATCAGTTATGTCACGAATGGTACAATGTGTAAAACTTGGTCATGAGGCCGAAGGATTGGATCGCCCACCTTATCCGGGTCCTCTGGGCGCGCGTATTTATCAGGAAGTTTCCAAGGAAGCCTGGCAGGGTTGGCTCAAGCACCAGACCATGCTGATTAATGAATATCGACTTTCTCCCATTGATCCAAAATCACGGACTTTCTTGGAAAAACAAATGGATGCTTATTTCTTTGGTGATGGTGCGCAGCAGCCTGAAGGTTTTGTTCCTCCGGCGCCCTGAGCATCTATGTTTGAAACTGGAGGATACCTGCAGGTGTCCTCCGGGTGATTCATTCCCAAGCGTTTTATAAGCTTTCATGCTTTTCGTCGTTGGCGGACGACAGGCAGGAACGAAGTCAGATCATCATTTTATTGCAAATTCATGCACACCTGTCGCTGCAAGGTGACGGATTTGCCAGCCGTGAATGATTTATCGCAGCCCTGTTTGGATATTCCGATATTTAGTTCAATAATTACAATACATTATATTCATGGCACGAGTCGTGCTATAGAGGTTGCGCTGCTGAAAACAGCACCGCTTCATGCGGAAACTGGAACCACCTTTTGAGGAGAGCTTATTTATGAAGAAAATTGTTGCCCTGACTGCTGCTCTGTCTTTTTTGACTGCCACCGCTGCTTTCGCCACGACCGAAGCACCTGCTGAAGCTACTGCCAAAGCCCCAGTAAAGACCATGGAGCACAAAGCCCCTGAGCACAAGATGGTGAAAAAAGCTGAACACAAGAAGATTGAGCACAAGATGGTGAAAAAGGCCGAACCCAAAAAGATGGTTAAAAAAGTTGAAATGAAGAAGCCTGAAGTCGAAAAGAAGGCTGCACCCGCAGCCTAAGTAATATTTGACCCCGCCATTACGGCGTGGTCGACATATTACGCTCAACCCGGGGTTTTTACTCCGGGTTTTTTTGTATGTACTCCGTGACAGCGCAAGAAGGCTGTGGCCATCAAAATGTGTAATTCACATTCATATTCACTGAACGGCCCGGGCCGGGAAGTGTAATGCCATAAATCATGGGCCGCTGTCCGAGATACAAGCCGCCCAGTGGTTGTTCATAGTATTGATTAAAAACATTTTCTAGGGCAAGGCTCGCCTGCCAATGGCCAAAATGATAACTGGTTCGCAAGTTGAATAGACCATAACCGCTGGTATGCGGTTCGTTGCGCAAGGGATCTACGCGATTTTTGGGTGCGACAAGCTGCTCTTCGATGGTGTTGCGCCAAGACCCCCATTCCTGATGCAGAGCTAGCCGTAAATTAGCGGGCATCATGTGGTAAAGCGGCGTATGGGTACTCAAATTCTCGCCGTGAACATAAGCGGCTTTGGTATCCAACGTAAACATTCCGAAGTGATCCGTCTGCGCTAGACGCAGTTTGGCACTGAGATTGATTCCCCAAAGCGCCGCTTTCTGATTGGTGAATTGCAGATACACAAATCCAGATGTTGCATGCTGATTAGCGACAGTGCAGGCACCGCCGAGGTTCGTTGGGCAGCGCAGTGCTCCAATATAATTCGGAATGTAAGTGTAGTATGGCTGAATTTTAAGCTGCCACACTTGTGGGTTGGCGGCATGAAAATTCGCATCGAAACTGAGCGTGTTAGCCGTTTCCGGCTGCAGGTTCAGGTTGCCGATATAACCATTGCCATCGTTGAACCAGCCTATCATATTCATGGCCATAGGGTTGCCAGACCAAGTATAAAGCTCGTAGAGACTCGGTGACTGGGACTTGCGGGCCAATCCCAGCGTATAATCGCTGTGAGTTCCTGGTACATAATGAAGAATAATCGAAGTATTCCAGTTGCTATTGCTTCGCCTCCGATCTGCGTCGTTAAAGCGACCGGCGAGCGAAGTTGGATTGCTCGGGCTGCCGTACATCATAGGGTTATAGCCTTGTACAGCTCCCGTGTTCATGTCGACAATATCCAGTCTCATTGCTACGTCGCTGCTCCATTGCGAATTCCAGTGACGCTTCCAGCCCGTGAAAATATCGTAGCGATCTCGTCGACCGTTATTGATATTCAGAAAAGTATTGGGTCCCATCATGCTCATCCGGGACGTTACTGGTGGCCATTGATCATTGAGGTGTTCATGATTGTAGCTGGCGCCCAGCTGTATCCGGTTGTTATTAATGGTTGGCAGCGTGAATTTTACTTTTATGCCATTATTTACGCCTTGGGTGTTCATGGGCATATCCATCATGGCGCCCAACATCTTGTCGTTTAGAAAGTTCATGCTGTGTTGCACGACCTGATTATAAGCACGCAGTTCCAGTTCACCCCAATGCAGTTTCGTCTGGTAATGAAGATTCAAACGGGTACTATGATTACCAGTCATGTCCATGCGTGCACTGGGAAACCCTTGGTAGGGAATGTTCTGATATTGCACGCCAAGTTCCAATAATTGGTGGTTCCAGCGATAGGCGGCATTGAGGTTCTGATATTCCGCTTCGTAAAGAGAGGAGGCCACCACATCACCGGCAATACCGTAGGTAACCGGTTTGAAAGCGCGTGCTGCCTTATAATTATTACCGTGAGAATAGGAGCCGCTATAGCGGATACTAAAATGTCGGGTGGCAGCTATGGCGTTGAGATTGACCCCGAAAATATCCCCATTGCTTTGAAAAAAACCGCCAAAACTGCCGCTGCTTAGGAATACGCTGCCAGGATTTGCAAAAACGGGTTGTGGGGCATCTATGATGATGGCTCCACCAATAGCATTACCACCAATATTTGCTGGAACCACGGTGGGGTAGACTGTGATCCGACCGATGGCTGAGGGAGATAGGTAAGATAGTGGGGGATTCATGTGGTTGGCACAAGCATTCGGAGTACTGAAACCATTCACTTGAACTAATAATTGGTTATCGCTAAAGCCGTTGAGTACGGGTAGAGCAGACACCCCACCCGCCGCTGAAAAGTCGCCACCCGGAATATGATCCAGCAGCTTTGCAGTATTATCACCAGCAACTGCCAAATTGGCTGAATTAAGCGCTAGCTGTTGACGGCCTGCACCGGAGCCTGAATTTTGTTTTAAGGCTGGTAGATGGATCTCTATCGTCATGGGTGCTGCCGCGTTGGCCAAGACCGGTAAGGCGCCTAAAGTGGTTACAATAAGGGGTGTGAGGGATTTGTATCGCATGGACGCTCCTCTTTGAGGTTAAATATAATTTTAAGATTTTTGCGACGATTTATAATGTTATGTTTTACATAAAATTTATCTTTCATACTCAGGTGAGAAAACTTTTCTTATGCCTGATTGAGTTGTGGATCGAAGCCTAGCAGATCCTAACAGTAGGTTGTAATTCTAATGTTTTGCTCGACAATAGAGATTACATATTAAAGAATTTTAGGTTTTTCTGATCTTCTTGCGCTTTGCGCGACACAAATCTACGCTGTCACTAGTTTACTTTTGAGGAGTGCGGCGGCCTATGGCCCTTCGTCCAAGTTCTATTTCCAAACTGGTGGTGTTTGGCTTCGGCCTCGCTATTGTGCCGCTGGTCTTGGTGATCGTCAGTGTCACCATCTCTATCGCGCACTTTGCCGAGCAGGGTCAGGTTAGCATTTTGCGCGCGGTAGCCATGAGCGATGCGGCCAATCGCATGAATAACGCGGTACGTTCCATGGAGCGCTACGGTTTGCAATATACGGTTCTGCAGGATCAGGCCCTACTGGTTTTGTATGATCAGAGTTTTGCGGAGTACCAAAAATCCAGTGATCGATTTGCCGCTGCCGGACCCTCGCCAGTCGATAAACAGCGTCTACACCGGCTCGAAGAAAACCTCACCCGGGCGCGTCAGCTTTTGCCATTAGTCTCTTTGGAAGGGAATCGCAGTGCTCTGGAAAGTGATTTTAGTCGTGCTAGTGGTGAGGCGCAGCGTTTGCAGAGTGATGTTAATGAGGGGATCAGTACCGAGGTGGGCAAGCTCGGCACTCGGGCTTTGGCTATCAAACGGCTGACCATCATGGAGGTTCTGTTGGTATTGCCGCTTTCCATTGCGGTGGCCATCCTGTTCATTATCCTGATTACTCGCCCCGTACGGCGCTTGGATCAGGCGGTTTCCGGTCTGGGAGATGGCGATCTGGAAACGCCCATTGCGGTACAGGGACCGAAAGATATCGCCAATCTGGGTGACCGTTTAGAATGGTTACGCAATCGCTTGAACGCGTTGGAGGCTGCCAAGCTGCATTTTCTTCAGCAGCTTTCCCACGAGCTGAAAACGCCCTTGACGGCTATTCGTGAAGGCGCAGAGTTGCTGCAAGAGGATCTCGGGCAAAACTTAGGTACCGAACAGCAGGAAATAGTGCATATTGTGCGCGACAACAGTCTGCGTCTGCAAAGGCTTATTGAAGATTTGTTGCGATTCAGTCTGGCAGAAGGACCGGTCGGCGCAGGCATGGTGCAGGATGTTTCCCTGACGCAGGTAGTACAAGATCTCTTGTTGAGCTATAAACCCAGTTTACGAAGCCAGTCTCTACACCTAACTACCGAGCTTGCCGAGGTGAAGGTGCAGGGACATACCGATCGCTTACGCACTATTTGTGACAACTTAATATCAAATGCCGTGAAATTTTCTCCACAAAACGGTACGATACGCGTGTATTTGCAGGTAGAAGGCGAGGATGCGGTACTGGATGTACAGGACGAAGGTCCTGGAGTGGCTGCTGCGGAGCGCGAAAAGATTTTTGATATTTTGTATCGGGGGGAGGCATCTGACTCCGGAAAAATTGAAGGAAGTGGCCTAGGGTTGGCGATTGCTAGAGAATATGTTTTGAGTTATGGGGGATGTCTTGAATTGTTGGATAAAGAAACGCCAGGGGCTTGGTTCCGGTTACGTTTGCCGTGTGCGGAACAAGGCCTTTCTCATGTTGTTCATTCCCCTGATGCTGACGGGCTGCGCCACAACCCCGACCACGCACCTGCCTCCTGACGCAGTGATTCTCCAGCCCGGTGAGCAAGTCGTCAAAACCGTAACTCTGGCAGCTCTGCATGCGCAGATTGCCGCATTGGAAAAAATGGTTCCGGTGACTGCGCCCTGCATTTCCGAAAAAGCAGAAGCGGCCTCCCTAGGTAAACAGCTCGCGGATGCCCGCGCCGGTGATCCCGGATATCAAAAGCTTGAAAGTAAGGTGAACGATTTACAAAACCGCTTGCTTCAATCACAGCAGCGCGAAGCCGATTTGCGTCGCAAGCTGAACGAGCTGGTGCAGATCGAAAAAAATGCTCGTTTTCCGCAAGGACGCTGAATGATTATGGATAAGGGTAAAATCCTGCTGGTCGATGACGATGCCGATCTGTTGCGCTTGTTGTCGTTGCGTATGAAAACGGCGGGATACGCTGTGAGTACCGCCGCTAACGGTAATGAAGCACTCTCCGTGCTGGCGATGGAGCATCCCAGTCTGGTGATTACGGATCTCAAGATGGATCAGATGGACGGTATGGCGCTACTGGATGCTATCCGCCGCGAATATCCGACTTTGCCAGTCATTATTCTGACAGCGCATGGCTCTATTCCCGATGCTTTGCTGGCAGCGGATCAGGGTGTATTTGCTTTTCTGACGAAGCCTTTTGACGGAAAAGATCTGATGGCTCAGGTAGAGCGCGCCTTCAGCTTGACGGCTGCGGTGCTGCCTTCTTCAGGCAAAAAAGGCAAAGACACGAGTTGGGATCGAATATTGACACGTAGCCCAAAAATGCAATCCGTTCTGGATCAGGCTCGGCTCGTGGCGGCCTCGGATGCCAGCGTTTTTGTGCATGGCGCTAGCGGAACGGGAAAAGAGCTGCTGGCCCAAGCTATTCATCAGGCCAGTCCTCGCCGTAGCAAGCCTTTTATTGCACTGAATTGTGCGGCTTTCCCTGAGCAATTGCTGGAATCCGAACTGTTTGGGCATAAAAAAGGGGCGTTTACCGGTGCTGCCAATAATCATCAGGGGTTATTTCAGGCCGCAGAAGGAGGAACCCTTTTTCTCGATGAAATCGGTGATATGCCACTTTCGCTGCAGGTTAAATTGCTGCGTGCTTTGCAGGAGCGCGTGATTCGGCCGGTGGGTGCAACGGAAAGTATCGCTGTGGATGTACGCATTATTTCTGCGAGTCACCGCGATCTGGAAAAAGAAATGGCCGAACGCCGTTTTCGTGATGATCTCTACTATCGTCTCTGCGTAGTCACTCTAGAATTGCCCGCTCTGGCTGAACGCCCCGAGGATATTCCTTTACTCGCCGAATTTTTTCTGCGCGATACGGCGGCCAAAAATCGTAAGGATGTGCGAGGCATTGCCCCAGAAGCCATGGAATTGCTGGTGGCGGCCTCTTGGCCCGGCAACGTTCGTCAGCTTGCCAATGTGATTGAGCAGGCGGTAGTGCTTTCTACCACGCCCCGTATTGGTGCTCCTCTGATTCGTCATGCCCTGCGTGATAAAGAGGGTGAGGTGATGCCTCTGGCGGATGCCAAGGGCCGTTTTGAAATGAATTATTTGATTCAAATTATGCGCATGACCCGGGGTAATGTCAGCCAAGCTGCGCAACTGGCGCAGCGAAATAGGACCGAATTTTATCGTCTGTTGCGCCGTTATCATCTCGATCCCGCTGCATTCAAGGAAAATGGGGCGGCGGATGAAGAGGACAGCGAAGAATAGTGATGCCGAGATTATTTCAGTGGTCATTGAAATGTCTTTCATCTTTAAGCTTCTTAACAGACGCAGACTTTTCCTGATACGGAAAGTGCATTATTGATTCAGGTTCCATCAATTTGCGCTCTACAAAATGATGTACCAGAGACTACTTATGATGGGGCATATTGTAATACACCACGGTCCCAGCCGCGCTGGCAGCCATCAAGGGTAGACAGCCACTGAGAGTTACGGCAACGATACCAATGCTGAATCCGATGAGCGTCCGAACCAGCCAACTGTTCGGACGTTTTTCGTTATATCGAGACAGTATCCAGCGCCCAATCAGGGCTTGTGGACGGGATGCTGTGCGCCGATCCATGCGTCCATGCCGCCTTTGATCGAATGGACATTGCTGTATCCCATTTTCTTGAGTTGATGGGCCGCCAGCGCTGCGCGTCCGCCCGTCTTACAATACACCAAGATTTCCGCATTTTTATCTTTCAATGCCGGATGGGCGTCAGTTTTGAATTCCAGCACTCCCCGGGAGATATGGTGGGCGCCCGGAATATGACCCGCTTTAAATTCTGCTTCCTCGCGCACATCCACAACAATAACCAGATCGCCGTCGTGTTTTTCGTTCGCAGCATGCAAATCCATTTCACGGATTTCTGCTTTGGCTTCCTGAACTAACTCGCTGGCACTTTTGCTCATCATTCACCCCTTTACGCATCATTAGAAAATAACCATGTTCAAGATAAGGCCCTATCCGTATTCATGCAAGTCTCCCCAAAAAACGCCATACCACCTCTGGTTGCGCGATATTTGTCGTTACGCAGCAGCATCTCGGCTACGAAGCTTCTATAGTTAGAAGCAGATATCTGAGCAACGGAGAGCCGTTATGCATCTGGAAACTATCACTCTGGTACGGCACGGGATGACCGAGTGGGCGGACCAAGGCAAGCACACTTCGGTCACCGATATTGGTCTGACCCCGGAAGGTCGGGCTGACGCCGAAGCGTTATGGCAATCTTTCGTTAATCAAGGTCATTTTGATGGCATTTACAGCAGTCCGCTGATTCGCGCCCATCACACCGCTATTCTTGCCGGTTTTGCAAATCCCCAAATCCATGAGGATCTCATGGAGTGGCGTTATGGGCGTTACGAAGGAAAAACCACGGCAGAAATTCATCGTGAAAATCCCGAATGGAGTATTTTTCGTTGCGGCGGTCCCGAGGGTGAAAGTCCGGAAGAAGTAGGCGCCCGCTGTGATCGGCTGCTGAAGGAGTGGGCGGTTACAGGTCATAGACATGTGCTTTGCTTCGCTCATGGCCACATTCTGCGCGCCTTGGCAGCCCGCTGGTTAGGTCTGGATCTTAGTTTCGGGGATCATTTGCATCTCGACCCCGGTAGTATTTCCCGGCTCGGCTGGGAGCACGAAACTCCCGCCTTGCATCTTTGGAACTACTGCCCCCGGCGTCTCCATGTTGGGCCAGGACCGGGATAAGTGACGAGATTCGCTGGACCTCAGCCGAGCAAAAAAGCAGGAGCAACTTGTGCCGCCTGCTGCATGCCCGCATGGTAGTAGTGGGTGCCGGTGAAGGCCTTGGCCTCGTCGGACCGAAAGGCATCCATGCCCAATCCCTTGCGCCCCAAGGTACCGCTCCACCACCCTGATGGATAGCAGAACTGCGGGAAATAAATGCTGTTCACGGCAGCAAAACCGGCCTCGGACATTCGGCTTTGGCACTGACGGATGAGTTCGGCGTGAAGGAGTGGTGACTCGGATTGGGCGACCAGAACGCCTTGATCGGCTAGGGCGTGGTGACAGGCGGTATAGAACTCGGTGGCAAACAGCCCGGCGGCGGGACCTACCGGATCGGTAGAATCGACAATGATGACATCATAGCGGCCGGCTTGCGCTTCGTTGATCCATGCAATGCCATCCGTAAATTGAAAGTGCGCGCGTGCGTCCCCATTTTTTTCGCAGAGTTCGGGAAAGAAACGTTCAGCGACTCGGGTGACGCGCTCATCCAGTTCGACTTGCGTTGCTTCTTCCACTTCATGATGGCGTAGAACTTCGCGTAGGGTTCCACAGTCGCCGCCACCGATAATTAAGACCCGTTTTGGCGCGGGATGAATGAACAGCGCCGGGTGGCTCATCATCTCGTGATATAGGTAATTGTCCCGATCAGTGACCATTACCAAGCCGTCGAGGGTCATGAGGGTGCCGAAATTTTCGGTTTCAAAAATTTCGATAGTCTGATAAGGACTTTGTTCACGGTGTAGTACTTCACGGATTTTTAGGCTCAATGCCGCGCCGTGCTCTTCGTAGCGCTCGGTGTACCAAAGTTCTGTGCTCATAACCGCCTCTCTTTGTGACCGGATAGTGGGTTCCCGTAAGGATTTTGCGCAAGAAACCCACAAAAGAAAAGGCGGGCCTCCAAATTGAAGGTCCGCCGTTCACAACTATGCGTTATTTCAAGCGCAGAGAACCGGCTTGACGCGTAACTCATGAGCAGGAACGCCCATCATATCCACTTGCCCACGCTTCATCTCCATAGTGGAGACCTGTCCGGCCCCGAAAGCTTCCTTGAGATAGTTCAAGGCATCTTCGGGCTGAATGATATCGCCACAGGTAAATACATCCACTGCAGCGTAACCATATTCCGGCCAAGTATGAATGGCCAAGTGAGATTCGGCGACAATAACCGCGCCGCTCACCCCGTAAGGCGAGAAGTGGTGAAAAGTTTGCGTCACGATGGTGCAGTTGGCACGACGAGCGGCCTCAAGCATGGCATCCGTAACAAAATCTACATCAGACAAGGTACTGCCGTCACAGTGATAAAAATCTGCAACGATTTGATGTCCTAACGAGCGCATAGGTGCCCCCCTTACCAAAGTTAAAAAAGGTTAAGAAGTAGCTCCCGTGCACCCCCAGACAGTACTTGGTTTTATGCCCTACCTTGCTGGAACGTGGCCATGCCGTGCTCCAAGTCTCTTAAGGACTGACCCCCTTAGTAACTGCT
>JBAYRF010000012.1:0-78246 GCA_041676785.1 Acidithiobacillus sp.
ACGGGCAGGCATCGAGGATTTACGCTTGCATGATTTGCGTCGTTCGTTGGCGTCCTTCCAAATTGATGCCGGTGTCAGCATCTCCGTTATCGGGAAGGGACTGGGGCACCACTCACAGCAAACTACCGCTGTCTATGCACGACTGGCACAAGACCCCGTTGCCGATGCTTGGCAGAAAGGCACCGATGCCATTCTCGTGGCTGCTGGCGTCAAAAAGACTGCTGAGGTTGTGCCATTGAAGAAAGGGCGTAAACATGCCTGAGATCAGCCGCTTTTACGGTATCGTTTTAGCGATGTTTTGGCGGGATCATCTGCCGCCCCACTTCCATGCTTACTATGCCGGGCAAGAGGCTGAGATCGGACTGGACGGCACTGTATTAGCCGGAAGCCTGCCGCTGCAACTGGTAGAGGATTGGCGCACTAGACACCTAGACGAACTGGCCGCCAATTGGGAACACGCCAGCCGGAAAGAACCTATTAACCCTATTGAGCCTTTGGAGTAATCGCCATGCTACATATCACCGAAGTTAAAGCGCTTCCCGGTCATCGCCTGCACATCCGATTCAACAACGGACAGGAAGGCGATGTGGACCTATCCCGAGAACTGATCGGCCCGATATTCGACGCATTACGGGATGATGACCTGTTCAGCCGGGTAAAGGTCCACAACCTGTTTCATACCGTGACATGGCCAAATGGCGCAGACCTCGCCCCTGAGTATCTGCTGGACCTGTTACAGCACCAGCAAGGGGACGCAGCATAAGTTTTACCGCCATGCCCTAGGCTGATCCCCGAAAGGCCGGAACCCTTCACCGGCTTGAGCATGGCACTTATTTAATGAAGGAAGCGCAGAGAAGGAGCGCGTTATGGCCTTGATTCACTGGATCGGCTGGCGCTGGCCGAGGAGCGTATAGACGACGCCTTGCGTGCCGCTGGAGGTGTCCAATGAGTACGCAATGGGATGACCTAGCCGAAGCCGCTGCTATCGACGCAGAATGGCCTAATCCTGAGTTTATCGGTTCAGGATTGCCACTAGTACCGCAGATGGATGTTGAGGCGCTCCTCCCCGCGCCCCTTGCCGGGTATGTGCTGGATGCCGCGCACCGCAAAGCCGCACCGCCTGAGTTCATCGCTATCAGCCTGCTAGTAAGCCTTGGCGCTCTGATCGGGGCACGGTGCGGAGTCCGTCCTAAGTTGCTGGACGACTGGATCGTAATCCCTAACATCTGGGGAGCTATCATCGCACCACCAAGCAAGAAAAAGTCGCCGTCAATGGCCGATGGCGTCAAACCGTTAAAATGGCTCGCTGCCACAGCGCGGGAACGATTCGGTAACGCTGTCGCGGAATATGAGGCTGCTAACACCTTGTGTAAGGTTAAATAGTGTGCCATCTGGCGAATCTGAAAATAATTTTCTTGACAGTGAAGTGTGATCGCCGCCGCATTACTGGTTGAAATCGAGCAGGCCGGTGGCACCGTCTGGGCAGAGGGGGGCCGCCTCAAGTTCCGAGGCACCCTCGCCCGGTTGATCCCGTTTATCCGAGAGCAGAAAGCCGAATTGCTGGCGCTGCTATTGTCGAGGGCTGGACCTGTAGCGGCCGATTCCACGGCCAAAACTCGACCGCACTTTGATGACGGCCGGTCATTTATGATTAGTAGCACCTGCCCTTGCTGTCGTGGCTCAGGGTGCCGTTTTAGCAGTGAGGCCGGGTCATGAAGCGTCTACGAGAATTGCAGAAACGATTCCCAGCGGTGCGGATCACCCGGACCAGAGGCGGGCATCTGGTGAAATTATGTCTAAATGCTTCACTCCGAGCGCAAAGGCAATGCATACAGTCTGCTGAAGCACTGGCGACCCTCAAGAACCCCGCTGTTTTTGTGGGCAAGCAGCAGATTAACCAGAGCGCTGGACCGATGCAGGTCAACAACGGGACACCCGCGCACGGTCCTGTAAAATCCAATCCTGACAACGAACTAAAGGAGATTACCCATGAGCGTATCGAACGGGTGGACCCCGGAGCGCAGGGCACGGCAGGCAGAGATGATCCAGCAATGGCGACCGTGGGAAAAGTCCACCGGACCAGTAACCGAAGCCGGGAAAGCTAAGAGCGCCGCTAATTCCCGAAATACCGGGGTGCGTGCTGCCCGGCGGGAAGTGCGTGCAGTTCTGGCGCTGATCCGTGAATATGATCGGCAAGAGCGCGAAATCAGGAAGCTGATAAAGTTGTAATCAGCACCAGCCCATTTTTTCTCCTGAGGTTAGCCCACGGTTAGCCTGTAAAAATTAAGGCACCTAGCAAATTGCGCTAAGTGCCTGTTTTATATGGTGGGTTGTGAGGGGATCGAACCCACGACCCGCTGATTAAGAGTCAGCTGCTCTACCAACTGAGCTAACAACCCAAGAATTTTGATGCGCATATGGTATCTGTAAATACAGATAAATACAATCCGAAATATTTCGGATCTATCCTCATCCTTAGAAATGACGAGGAATTTGAAACTTGAGGAAAAACGTCCTGCCTCAAGCAGACTACATGGTGTTATCCCCGAAGCCCATCTGCTGATGAGCTCACTTTACTAGTGCCCAGCTTGCTGGCGGAGGCGGATAACCACTTCCACTTTTTCGACTTCAGTATGCATTGGAATCTCAGGTAATTGGCTGATCTGAAGCGCAGAAGCCGGGATATCCTGCAGTTCGCCGGAGTCGACATAGTAAAAATGATGGTGCGTGGAAACGTTGGGGTCGTAAAAAACTTTTCCGGGCTCGACGATGACTTCGCGGACCAGTGCATGATCTGCAAATAATCCTAAGGTGTTATAAACCGTGGCCTTGGAAACGACGGGATAATCGGCGTTGACGCGTTGCATGATTTCTTCTGCAGAAAGGTGCGCGCAAGATGAAAAAAGCGCGTAACCGATTTCTACGCGTTGGCTGGTAGGGTTCAAGCCGGCGTCTCGCAGCACTTCAAGAACACGTTGCTTATCCCAGTTGTTTTCGTCCATGGATAGTCTCTCTATAATTCTGAACTCGATATAATTGTAGCGCTATCAGATTGCTAGGGAAAGACCCAAACATTTCCATTGTCCCAGATCACTTGATAAGGAGAAATATCTAGGGGTGGCGTTGAATTCGTCAGCATAGCCACGAGAATTTCTGCGGTAGCGGGCGCGTTGGTGATGCCGTAGCGAAAATGCCCGGCGGCCACCCACAAGCCATGCCAGCCGGGGAGGGGGCCAATATAGGGTATGCTGTCGGCGCTACCGGGGCGCAGTCCTGACCATTGGCGAAGCAGATGAGCGGGTGTCAGCCCGGGGAGCATCTCGGCGGCAAAATTCCACAGCGCCTCCCGAGCTTCAGCGGTCACCGATTTGTCAAAGTCCACAGTTTCACTGGTGCTGCCAACTAAGATAAGTCCATCACGTCGTGGTACCAGATAACGATGATCTTTCATGACCATGGTGTTTAGGGTGCCTAGATTGGTTTGGAGCAAGAGCATTTGTCCGCGTACTGGATAAATGGGGAGCGAAATTCCGATGGCCTCCAGCAGTTTTCCGGCCCAAGCTCCGGCGGTGACGATGGCTTGGGTGGTGGGGAAGAATCCCTGCGTTGTTTGGAGGCCACGAAGTCGGTCACGATCTTGCTGAAATCCGGTAACAGTGATGTCTTCATGAAAAGTCACCCCGAGCTGTCGACAACGTTCCACTAACAGGGTCAGAAAGCGGGGATTACGCACTTGCGCCACTTCTGGGCACCAAAGTGCCTCGCCTTTGTCGGTGCTTTGTCGTGTCCAGGTGAGCCCCCAGGATTCCGCCCAGGTAAGGGCTTGGTCAGGTATGGGATTGGCGGAGGTGTGCAGGATGGATAGACCCGATAACATCCATTCGGGGTCTATACCGGTTTGTGCAGAGAGCCTCGTCATCAGAGCCGGATAGCGCGACATACTATAAAAAGCCAGCTTTAAGAGTTCTGGGGGGTAATTCCAGGGATATAGGGGGCTCAAAATGCCGCCTCCAGCCCAAGACGCCTCTTGCCCCACTTTTCCTTGATCAAACAGGCTGACCTGAAATCCGGCTTCCGCAAGTTCTACGGCGGTCAATAAACCGATGACCCCGCCGCCTATCAGCGCGATTTCTGATTGTTGCTTTGGCCTAGTTAACATCGTTCCACCGTGACTAGAAATCAATTCTGTAAAAAATATTAGCACCGTTTTGCGTGCCGCTTTCTGTTTGTAATTCGATGTTTTTGGTGACGTTATAGCGGAGACGGGCGATGGTTCCATTGCCCATGACTGACTGACCGACACTCAAATATAAATCTGGGGTGAGGTAATGTCCCAGCGTCACTATGGCCCCCGATAGTCCCGATGTGCCATTAGAGGTTACGCCCACATCAATGCCGGTGTTGCTGAGGCTATTGCCAAAAATTGCAGCTCGGCTGGCGGAGAAGAGGGTGCCAGCGGCGGCGGAAAGCAACTCGTCTTGGTTGCCGAGGCTGCTGGAAGGGGTGCCGAGGACCAGATACGAGAGAATATCGGCCTGCGACATGGAGGGGGTCGAGTAGAGCGTCACTTGCGGTACTTGCAAGGTGCCGGTGATCTGCACGCCGGCTTTTACGGGGGTGTTGTCGACAGCAAAGCTGTTGGAATTTTTGATGGTGCGGATGGCCAGCACGTCGAGGTTTGCCTGACTGGCTGCGCCCTCAAAATGGATGGAGCCGTGTTCAAAGTCCAGAGTATGTCCATAAATGGCATAGTGGCCATCGACCATCCTGAGTATACCGAGAACCTGTGGACTCTGGCCGTTATCCATTTTGACATCGAGCTTGCCCTCCAGTTTGGCACGCAAACCGCTGATGAGGACTTTGGCATCATTACCCAAAGTTACCCCTAAGTTGACCGACAGGGCGGGGCCCACACGCTGATGGATATTTTTCACGAATACCACATCGCTGGAGGGCTTCGGACCACTGAAATCTGTACCCAGAATGCGCAGGCGATTGGTGTGAATAGTGCCGCCAATAGCAATATTTTTGGGCGTACCTGTAATTTGTAAATCGGGACTGACCGCTGCCTGCACCTGGGGTAAATTCAATGCAGTAAACTGACTGCCTGTCACATGGAGATGGAAAGTGGTTTCGGGCTCCAGATGAACGACCCCATTCCCGCTGAGCTGCCCAGTGCCGGAAGTCGCCCGTAATTGTTGAATGTGTAGTTCATTACCGTTACCCGTCAGATGGACGCCCACATCCTGAAGATCTAGCCCTGCTTGAGGGATGTACACACCCAGGCCTTTTAAGTCCGCATTGCCGTGCCACAGGGGTTTTGCCCAGGTTCCTGATAGTTGGCCCTGAAGGGTGCCTTCTCCTTGCGGCCGAAATTTGAGTGTGCCCACCGGCAGGGCGGCAAATAATGGTGCACCTAGAGTAGCTTGGATATCCGCATTGAGGGGTGTTTGAGGATTCCAATGCCAGGGTAGGGTGAGCGTCGCGGGGCTATGGAGGCTGATTTGCGCATGCCCCCAATCGTTTTGGAGGGTGAGGTTTGATTGCAGAATCAGATTTTTGGGAGACCACTGCAGTTGTCCCGTAAATTGCTGGAGCTCTAGCGAATGCGGTATCGCATCGGTTTTCCAGTGCATTTGGGTCTTCTGAAAATCCCAATGGCCTGCGGCTTGGCACTGGCCGTTGCAGTGTGCCTGTAGATCCGCGTTTAAATAGCCTTCGAGGGAGGCGTCATCGGTATGCGTATGAAAATCCAAGGGTATGGATTGCAAACCGACGTTGAGGGCGGCGGCATGATTCGCGAGATTGTAGTGCCCTTGCGCCGAGATTGCAGCGCCATGGGCGTCTGTGAAGAGCACGGGGGTGACTTGAGCCGTTTGGTGCTGCCAGGCAATGGTTGCGGGATGTTGGAGCTGCCAGATGCCCAACGCCGCGCTATGCAGGTTGGTCTGCTGCAGTTGCATACTCCAAGCAGACCCTGGGTGACTGACCAAGCCTTCCAGAGAAAATGTGCTGTCTTGCCATTGGCCATGCAACCCCAGAGCGAAGCGGGTGAGTAAACCCTGCGCTGTAGCCTGTACATTCAGAAGATGGTGTTGGTATTCCAGTCCTTGAGCATCTAGGGTCGCATGCAAGGCGTTGGCTGCAGCCAGTCCGCCTGCAGCTTTTAATGTGGCTACATGGAGGCCACGGTAGCGGAGATGCTGACCCTCCGCGCGGATATTTCCGTACCACTGTGCATGAGTTTGGGCGAGCCAACCTTGGAGATTGGTTGTACCTGTGGTGCCCGGCACTAATCCCTGCCAGTTGGCGACGTGTAAAGAAAAATTCAGCCGCTGCTGGACGTTGCCAGATGCTTTGAGATTCACCCCCGGTCCATAAAAATGGGCTTGTTGTAAATTCCATTGACGGCCGCTAACGGTGACTTCCGCTTTTCCTTGCAGAGATTGTCGATAGATCTGGCTGGGTAATAACGTCAGTTGTACTTGACTATGCAGGATCTTTTTTTGTGACGCTGCCGAAAACTGCAAGTCCCCGGATAACTGACCGGGCATTTGCTTCTGGATGCGCTGGATCGATAAATTCCGCAGGCGTAATTGACCCTGCACTTTAAGTTGTGGTTTCCAGTCTACGCTTAGATGCGCGGGGAGGAGCTTGGCGCCCAGCAGTTGTCCTGCATACTGATATGTCAGGCCGTTGGTATTTCCGTGCAGGGCACCATCAATAACACCCAGTTGAGATGTGCCCTGTAGAGCAAGCTGACCGTGATATTGTTGGGTGGTGCCCGTGAGCTGAAGTCGTAACGACAAGGCGCCCACAGGTAAGGTAGCGGGGAGGGATTTGATGAAGATATTTTCGAAACCGCCATGCAGGCTAAAATTCCCGGCGCTGTTTGCGGGTAAATCCAATTGCCAATGACCAGTGACGGGTTTACTCAGGGCTGGATTACGAACTATCAGCTTATTCAGAAGAATTTGCCGTGGCGCTATTTGAATAGTACTCGCCAATTGACTGGTTTCGCCATTTTGTAATACGTCTATTTGTAGTGGCCCACCCAATGCGGTTTGAGAGTGCCCCTGTAAATCCGTATGCCACTGGATGCGTAGTGTTTTTTGGTTTTGACCTTGCGTCCAGCTACCCTGAGTTTGCAGATGGCGACGCTCCATTTGCAATAATGCTGTCATCTGGAGTAGGCCTGACGGCAGTTGGGCTTTGAGCTGCTCAATATGAAGATTTCCATGTTGCCAAGCCAATTTTTTAATGTCAGCCGACGTCAGTATCATCGCCGATTTTTTGCCTTGCCAGACCTGAAATTGATCCATGTGGACCGCACTCAAGCGAATAGACAAAAAACGTGTCCACAGGGGGAGGCTGGGCCACGTTAAATCAATAGGGGAGGGCTGTTGGGAGGGCTGCGGCAGATGCAAAACCCCTTGCGAGAGTTGCAAATTGCCGATATCCAGCGATCCCACCAATAAATGACTGGGATAAAACTGCCAACGTAGATCTTGGGCGGTGAATTGGGTGCTGGCGTTTTTCCATGTCATATTCGTGAGTTGTAATTGTCCAGAAAGACTTCCTTGCACCTGCTGGACGCTTAAATGGGGGATTTGCGAGAGGACCCAACGAGCACCACTTGTGGTATTAAACAACCAAGTGGTTCCCGCAAAAAAGATCACCACTATAGTGAGTAACCCCATTAAAAAAACTGTACGGAGCCGAATCACAAGCTAAATCCTACCGAAAATGCGATCCGAATGGCCGGTGTTTGCGGATTCACCAAGGGGTGTGCCAAATCGAAGCGAACCGGTCCTACCGGCGAATACCAACGAAATCCGAGGCCGACATCTTGCAATACGCGGAATTCAGAAAATTGATTGAAGGCGTTTCCCGCATCATAAAAGGCGACTACTGCCCAGTCTTTGCTCACAAAATGCTGGATATCAAAACCTGCTACCGCCAGCAGGCGGCCTCCCTCTACCTCATTTTCGCTGTCCACAGGCCCTTGCGATTGATAGGCATAGCCCGGCAGGCTGTTTTGGCCACCGGCGAAAAACCGTAAATTAGGGGGTAAATCACTGATCGAACCATTCAACCACATCGCGCCGAGCTTGGCACGCGCTCCCAAAACCCATTTTTGGTCTATCCGAGCATGCCAAGCACCCCGCGCACTAAAACGCACAAAATTGGCCGTACTGCCCCAAACCTTGCTGGCCCCCTCTGCTCGAGCAACCAATGAATACCCGGATATTGGGCGTAAAAGATTACGAAAATTCTGAACGCTATATTGCAGGGAAGGGTAGATGTAAAAGCTGTTGTTGACCCCTCCGGCAACGGTATAATTTGCCTGCTCAAAATTTACGAGTGCTTCTAGTGTGCCGACACGATTACGGCTGTTGTTATCACGCAAAGACCACTGCCTGCCGAAGCTCGCGAGAATTTCATTACTATCGTAAGCGGTCAGTGTCTGATTTTGGTAACTACCCTGGGCAACATATTGCGAACCGACATTTTTGCCAACTGGCCAGTTGTAGGTGAGGCTGGCATTACGATTTAGTTGTGCAACTAGAAGCGAAACTCGCACATGTTGCGCCGCATTAAAAGCATCATAATTATCATAAATCAGTGCCGCATTAGGGCCAATATCTGTGCTGTAACCCGCGCCAACCTTGAGATGCTGGGTGGGCATGCTTTTGAGATGAATGCTGACCGGTATCGTGTCATTTACGGCCTTATCTACTTGGCTTTGGACAGATATGTCCGAAAATCTATCGGCATTGCGCAAATTGCTCTGGGTGACGGACAGTGACTTGGGCGAATACCAGTCGCCGGGTTTGAAGGATAAATATCGCCCGATAAACCATCGGGGATAGTTTTCTGCACCTTGTATTTTAATATTTCCAAATTTATATCGTGGTCCTGTATTTAGCCATAAATAAATGTCGGCCCAGAAGTGATCTCGGTCGATGAGTATTTCGTGCTTAGTATAAATTGCATTAGCATATCCCCGAGCATTGAGAAGCGATATTACGCGGCCTTTCCATTCTTCATAGGCCATTTGATCCAAAACATCTTGCGGATGAATAGGGAATTGATCGTATAATTTTTTGACGGATGAAATTTCGCTACCAGAACCTGTTTTTTTTAAATCAATATTTCTGACTTTTATAGGATTACCCAGTTTTATTGAAAAAATGATCAAATATTTTTTGGGTCCACTTTTTTCATAACGCTGTTGCCACTGCGCACCATAATATCCATAGGCCTCCAGCGCGTCTTTGAGGCGAAGGCTCGCGGCCATCTCCGTTTCTTCCAGACGATCATTTTTCACGGTGATAGTGAGGGGAGGGAGGGCGTTATCGAGTTTTTCGGCAAGCGGTCCAGAGACACCGTGAACGATAAACTGAATATCATCGGCAAGTGCGCTGGTTGCGCAGCCCAACAAAAATGTGCCCACAATCAGCAAAACTGGTGCTAGACGGCCCCTAGGCAGAGCACTTGTGTGAAATGCCGTCTCTACTTTTTTCAGAAATCCTCCTGCACGCCTAACCGTCTGCTGTGGTCAGTATCGTCGAGCAGAGTTTACCATGATTTTCTGAAAGCGCAGGTGTTTCACGACCGCTACCTATTGATCTCTGTCAAAGGGCGAGCGATGCCGGTGAATCTCCCGGTAGTCCGTTACAATGATGTCGGCGGTTTGATCTTTACGAAGTTTGCGACGCTGCCACCATAAATACAGCATACCGCCAGCCCCCAGAATCGCCGCAATCACCACCGCGAATATGGCAAAAAAGAATAAGCCGACCAGTAACACTATACCGATCATGACGGTAAGTAGTCGCACCCACCAAGGTGCCCCCTTACCAGAAATAGAATAGATCTTCATTGCGCTCCCTCAAGTAAGATTTCCCACTATCGTTATGGTTGTGACCACAGTTGGAGAGCGTAAGTTCACCATGGTACGCTTCGCATACTGATTTCTAGTGCCCTAATATGTAGCTACTCGAAGACCGGCCGCATGAAAGAGCGCTCATAGCTAAAGAAACACCGCGTTTCTTCGTAATAACGCATAGCGGCTTGACATTCTGGGTCACTGGCGGCTTTTGAGCGATACGTTTCATAGGCCGCCAGCGAAGGAAACGAAAATAAGGCAAGAGCGATATTATTAGCGCCTTCGTGGGGCAGGAAGTAGCCGTGATGCTTGCCGCCGAACTTCTCAACCAATGGAATCCACATCTTTCCGTAAGCCTCAAACTCCTTGAGCTTGAAAGGATCTACCACATAGCGAAGATAACAAGTAATCATAATGTTCTCCTAAAAGGCCTAATTTCCGGCGATGTTAAAAACGACACGGCCATCTCGCAGAATGCTGAGCGTCCGAGTGAGCCGCTGGCCAACGGCTTGACTGTTTTATTAGAAGTGATCTTCCCGGTAATGCCAGATACGAAGCACATAGATTTCCGTTTCATGCGCGAGATAACGTTAATTCGACTGCGCCGTATAGAATCTGTCTAGCAGCCTGACACCGGGGGGGGGGGGCGAATCCGAACCACCAGCATACGTTGGGTCGGATGCTGGCTTGTATTCGGATGGGCTCGAACCTCAAGAAGGTCATCATGCGACAAGGCCTATAGCACTTCCTCAATGAAAAATGCTATTTCCAATTGAGTTTGAGCTTGCGATGAGAAGCTGCACAATCGCGCAAATATAGGTTTATGAGGCTTTGGTACGGAATGCCAACCTCCTCGGAGATTGTCTTAAAGTATGAAATTGACTCCTCATCGAGTCGAATGGTAATTTGTTTTTTGAGCTGTGCTGCATAGGGGTTTTTCCTTGCAGCGGAGAAATCGTATTCTTCTCGCATATGACACCTCTATGGATAATTTCTGGATTCCTTAGCCGTTGCCTTGCGAGCGGAGATAATGCGAATGACATTGCCTTCACCCCGATAGCAGTGACAAACCAGAAGCAGACGAATTGAGCTGCTCAGGCCAAGAATAACGAAGCGGTCTTCAGCTTCTGAATGGTCGGGATCGTCAATCAGCTTGGCGCGCTCATCAACGAAGACAGATTTGGCCTCCTCGAATCTCACGCCATGCTTTTTTGCATTAGCGGCAGCTTTCCGATCATCCCACTCGAAGTGAAGTATGCTCATACGTGCAGTTTAACTACACTGTAGTGCACCGGCAAGGCTGGTCTTGAACGCATATCTGCAGTGCTCACACCGGATGAGGTGGCGCAACCTTTGGGGCAAATCGACGGGGTGCATCGCTTGATGGAACGTTTTATACGGTACTGGGTTGCGGCGGGTGAGGTGTCGCGGCAGCGAGGTTGCTGTTTGGCTGTCAGTACCACTCCCCAATACCGAAACAATATATTTAACATAATAAGTATTATGCGAACCAGCGCAAAAAAATGGTCATTGGCTATATAAGAGGATTCTTTATCATGAAAAGGAATCTGCTATGGAGCGCCGCGAAACTATACGAATCAAGCAATACGGGAATGTTCTGCAAATCATCCTAGAAATCCCATGGCGAGAAGTTACCGGAAAATCTAACAGCAGCTCGGCATAAGCCTTGGTGCAAGTCATATCGAACGATAGCATCTGATTAGCGAACATCGGCAACAATCGCTTTTCCAATTGTTCATGCAGGTTTTCCCGACGTTTCCCAGCGGATATTAGCGCGATCCCTGCCCGCAGTTCGGCGACCGTGATGTTGGTTAGATGCTGATATCCTTCGGCGATTCCTTAAAAAGTCGCAATGGCATCAGCAAAGCAAGAATAAGACTGGGTAGCGCTGCTGCAAAAGCGAGAAGAAAAAATTCCGTAAATCCGACTTCTGCGGCAAGATATCCGCTGAAGCCACCGACTATGGTTGCGGCCACGGACATGAGCGCCGAACCTATGGCAAAATGGGTCGCTTGATAATGATCCTGACAACGCTGCATCAAAAATACCATCAAAACGGCGGTACCCAGCCCCGCTGCAGCTTGTTCAAAGGCAATAGTGACACCTACCCACCAGATAGAAGGCATCGCCCAGGCGAGCCATGCATATGCGGGTATGGCTAAGGATTGAATAAAAGTCAGAGGGAATAAAGCGCGTCGCAATCCCCAACGAGAAATAATCAGTCCACCGAGTAATGCCCCACCAATACCCGTCACCGTACCCACCGTACCTGTGAGAATACCGCGTGCGATCAGACCATATCCTAGGTGATTCAAAAATGGCGTGACCATTGCAAACATCATGGCATCCCCGGCACGAAAGAGCAGAATAAATGCCAAGGCCCACACAATACCCGGTTGTTGTAGATAGCTTTGAAATGCTTCACGAACGGCTTGCCAGCGCTGGCCTTGATAGTCTTTTCCTGTTGGTGGTGAAGGCAATACGTGGTGATGAAAAGCCGCCAGTCCCCACATCATCCCCGCCGCCGTCAAAAAGCAGATAGTCCAAGAAGCCCATCCAGCGAGTATGACCAGAAAACCATTACCAACCAACATCGCGACTCGATAAGCAGCAACGCGCAATCCTGAAAAGGCGGCCTGACTGGCCTTATCTAAAGTTTGAATATAATAGCCGTCGACGGACATGTCATGGGTTGCCGACATAAAAGCCATGAGTACAAAAATTTTTGCGGCCAAGCCAAGATTCAGATATTGTGCGGGCCAGATCAGCAAAGCGGCTACTACGCCAAGAATCAATTCCATAACGACCAGCCAGCGCTTTTTGTTGCCAAAAAGATCGATGAGCGGGCTCCAAAAGAGCTTTAGATTCCATGGAAGGCCAAAAAATGATAATAAACCAATAACTTGTAAACTTGCACCAGCATAAGTAAAAAATTGAACGGAAACCTGCTGTACCAGAGAGTACGGTAGACCCTCTGCATAGTATGTGCTGGCAATCCAACTGAATTTTTTAATGTTTTTCTGCACTATTTTCTCTATATAAAAAACCCCCGCAAGGCGGGGGCTTTCTGAACCAAACTTCTGACTCAGGCGGTTTTAGGCGGAGCCACCGGCTTTTGTGCCAACACCCACGAAGCCAATTCCTTGGCTTGTGCAGGCGTCACACTTTGGGCTGGCATAGGCATTCCACCCCATACTCCGGAGACGCCATGTTCGATAGCGTGACTCAGGGTAGCAACGGCTTTGGGATCGCCCTTGTACTTATAGGCGACCCAAGCAAACGCGGGGCCCACTACTTTGACAGCAACCTGATGACAAGCAAAACAGCCTTTGGCTTCTGCCAATGACTTGGCTTTTGCCATCTGGTCTGTATTCATGGCGACGCTAGACGCTGCCACTTTTACAAAATGGCCGACCCTCCCCTGTCCATCAAAACTGGATGGCGAGGTGGTAGCTCCCGTGTTGTTATCACTTTGGGTAGACCCGGAACTCTGGTCACCACTCATTGCTGAGCTGGTTGCAGAGCCATCACTCGTTGCATTGGTGGAGTCTTCCTTCTTGGCGCATGCCGCAGCGAGAGTGATCACGCCAGCAAGCACCAGAAGACGCATGACGGGACTGTAATTACGTAGATTCATCATGATACGCCTCCTCCCTTATTCTGATTCTGGGCTACCTAGGTAATGACTTAGTCGGTAGAAGAACCGGAGCTATCGCTGCTCGCAGCATCCGACGAATCGCTGCTGGTCGCGGCGGCAGCACTGCTATCAGGTGCAGCAGACTCCATCGGTGCGGCAGCGGCGCTGCTGTCGGTGGTGGTAGCAGAGCTGCTATCGGTGCTGGTGGTTGCAGCCGGAGCGGCAGATTCGGTAGTCGTGGTGGCGGCGCTGCTGTCGGTAGCAGCACTGGTGTCTTCTTTCTTGGCACAGGCAGAAGCTAGAGCGATGGCGCCAGCTACCAGAACGATACGGGCAATAGGCTTAATTTTAGCGATATCTAACATTTCTTTATCTCTCCATACTGTAGGGTTAGCACGATGACAGCGTCAGAAGCTCCATATGCATAGTGCGAATGACCCCTCCATGTTAGCACTAATTTTTCACATGCCAAACACAGATGCGTGCATGGTGCCCTAAGCCCGTTTCTATAGCTTTGTTGGGTTGGATTTGGCCTGCACCGTGTATTTAAATATAATAAGATGATATAGTACTAATAATGCCATCCATTGAATTCAGGGAGCATGCTCATGGCTTTCATCTCAAAAACCAGTGATTACGAAAACCTGCGGACCGTCAAGTTGCAGACTTTACGCAACGCCATTCGTCCCGAATGCTATCACCGCCAGACGAGCAAGGCGGTTTTATCCTATATTTTTGATCTTGCGCTCTATCTGACTGCTATCATCGCTATATTTCTATTGCCCGTCTGGTGGGCTCAGTTACTTTTGGGCTTGGTTGCGGGTTCAGCCGTGGCTTTCATGTTTGTCTGGGCGCATGACGCAGCGCATGGTGCGCTCTTCGAGAATAAGCGCGTAGCGGAAGTCATGGGCACGATATTTATGCTGCCCTCTCTCAATATGTATCGTCTTTGGGCTTTCGGCCACAATCGCGTGCATCATGGCTTTACCAGCTTGACGCCCATTGATTGGATCTGGCGACCAGCGACGCTTGCTGAGTACCACCGTAAGTCATTATTGCAAAAATGGATATATCGTCTGGAACGCAGTCCGTATACTTGCGCGCTCCATTATTTGCTCCGGGTGTGGTGGCCGGGTATGGTGCGGTATCATGCCGACGCCAAAAATGCTCGGGCATTTTTTTGGAGTAAAATGCTCACCTTGGCATTTTTAATCGGGTTCTCAGCCCTGTCTTGGTGGCTGGCGGGACCGCTGGGCTTTATTGCCGCAGTGCTCTTACCCTTTCTTGTTTTTAATTATTACATCGCCATTTTTGTGTTTCTGCATCATACCCATCCAGACATTCCCTTTTTTATAGAGAAAGAAGAATGGAGTCAAAGTGTTGGCCAACTTTATTGTAGTACGGTCGTGCGCTGCTCGAAAGTCAGCGAGTTTCTAATTCATAATATCCTGATACATGCACCCCATCATGTAGACCCACGTATTCCTTTTTATCACCTTCAGGCAGCTTATGAAGATTTACGCAGAGAATATAGTGACTATATTCATGAGATGCGCTTCAGTTTCCGTGCGGTGCGGCAGATCTTTAAGTCTTGTCAACTTTATGATTATGAAGAAAAACGCTGGTTAAGGTTTGGTTCTAAAAGTTAAGCCATTGTATTAGGTTAATCCGATTCCGAAGCTGACTTTTCAGTTCTACCAGAAGCGGAGTTGATTGCCTGGAGATGCAGAATCTTCAGGAGTCGCTCTACCAAGGGATATAAAAGTACAGCGGAAACTCCGAGATAAACGATCCCGGAATATAGGGCAAAGGCACTAGCGAAAAGCTTTGCTGTATCTCCGTGCAAACTGGAAACGGGGCCCATGCCGCTCAGAATCATGCTGGCATTTAAGAGACTGTCTATCCAGTCGATTTTTGCCAAAAAATGATAACCTAGTATCCCTATACCTAAAGAGCAGCCCATAAACACGAGTCCGGCAGCGGTGTAACGGACTTGGCGCCAGAGGAATTCCGTGCGGTTACGCAGACGTATGGGCTGGTGAATATTTAGGCTCATGATTTCTCTTTAAGGGTTACCAGAAAGCGATTATCCGTAGTATCGGCGATACCAAGCTACAAACTCCTGCAAACCATCACGCAGAGATGTGTTTGGCGCAAAGCCGACACTTGCGTGCAAGGCGGTCACATCGGCATAGGTTGCGACCACATCACCATCCTGCATGGGTAACCATTCGATTTTGGCTTTTTTCCCAATGCATTCCTCTAGTATCTGAATAAACTCCAGTAAGGGGACGGGGGTATGATTGCCAATATTCATTATCTGAAAAGGCGCTGCGCTGCTGGCTGGCTCAGCGGGCCAGTTGGCCTGAGCCGCAGGAATTTTCGTCATCAGACGAACAACCCCTTCTATGATGTCGTCGATGTAGGTGAAATCCCGCTGCATTTTGCCATGATTGAAAACAGGAATGCTTTCGCCCGCAAGGATCTTCTGGGTGAAACTGAAATACGCCATATCCGGGCGACCCCAAGGCCCGTACACGGTAAAAAAACGCAGCCCGGTGCTGGGAATACCATACAAATGGGCATAACTGTGCGCCATCAGTTCGCCGGCCCGTTTGGTCGCAGCATAAAGACTGACTGGGTGATCTACCGGGTCCTGCACACTATATGGAAGACGGCTATTGGCACCATAAACCGAGCTGGAGGAGGCGAATAACAGATGCCCTACTCCCTGACTTCGGCAACCTTCCAGAACGTGGAGAAGTCCGGTGATATTACTTTCTACATAACTATGCGGAGCTTTCAGGGAGTAGCGAACGCCCGCCTGAGCAGCGAGTTGAACCACGACGTTAAAACGGGGCCCACGGAACAGCGCTTCCATTCCAGAACGGTCGGCAAGATCGAGTTTTTGAAAGCAAAAAGCCGGGTGACCATCGAGTTGGGCAAGACGATCTCGCTTTAGACCTGGGTCATAATAGTCATTGAGATTGTCGATTCCGTGTACGGTCCAGCCGTCCGCAAGCAGTCGGCGGGCCAGATGAAATCCAATAAAACCAGCAACACCGGTAATTAAAACACGATTATCCATCAAGAGGATCGCTTCTCAAGCCAATCTACATAGCGTTCGACGCCTTGCTCTACCGTAAGAAAGGGTTTGCTATATCCGGCTTCACGCAACTTGCTAATATCAGCCTGAGTAAAGCTTTGATATTTGCCATGCAGGGCCTCCGGCATGCTGATATAACGAATAATCTGGGCTTTCTGCAAGCTGTGGAGATCTTGCATGGCCTCCCCTGCCCTACGACGCAGGGTGTTCACCGCCGTCACCGCCACATCATTAAAGCTCTGGGCTAGTCCGGTTCCTACGTTATAGATCCCACTGCGTGGGTGATCCAGAAAGTGCATATTCACCGCTAACACATCATCCACATGAATAAAATCTCGGCGCTGTTCGCCGTTTTCATAGCCACTGCTGCCCGCAAACAGATGCACATGCCTATCTAATTGGTATTGGCGATAGAAATGCAGGGCAACAGAGGCCATACGATTTTTGTGAAACTCACGCGGACCATACACATTAAAATAACGGAAGCCATGCACCGGTGCCCGCAATTCGTTCCACATCCGCCGTAAGTATTGGTCAAATTGAAACTTGCTGAAACCATAGATATTCAGCGGGGACTCTGCCGAGCGTTCCTCTTTGAAGCTGCCGGTCATGCCATATACAGAGGCGCTGGAGGCATAAAGAAAAGGGACGCTGTGGCGCTGGCACCAATGGAGCAGTGCTTTGCTGAAGGCATAGTTGTTTTCCATGACATAACGGCCATCGGTCGCCATCGTGTCTGAGCAGGCGCCTTGATGAAAAATGGCCTCTACACCTTTCAGCCCATCGCTTTCTATGAGTTCCAGCAGACGCTCAGCTTCCATGTAATCGGCGATCTCAAGATCTGTGAGGTTCAGAAACTTGTCAGCGCTCGTCAGGTGGTCGACCACCAGAATGTCGGTAATACCCTGTTGATTCAGGCCCTGAACAATATTGGCGCCGATAAATCCGGCCCCACCAGTGACAATATACATGCGTGATTCTCCTTTTCCCGATATGATAACAGAAAGAACACGCCTCACTAACCAAAGGCTCTGATTCCCTTCTGGGGACAATCCTAAGATCCAATAGTCGCGCTAATCACACCCAGCAAATCGCGGCGGTAAGGCCGCTTTCAGAGGAGGAATATGCAAGACCACGGCCTGTTGACGATTATTTTGCTCTTGGCTACCGGGGTGCTGCTGGTGGGCATTCTGCGCTTCCTGCGCTTGCCAGCCGTTTTTGCTTATCTCCTGACTGGCATTATTCTCGGCCCCCACGCGCTGGCGGTAGTCCCCGATCTGGCGAGCACTCGGCAACTGGCGGCTTTCGGCGTGGTTTTTTTGATGTTTAGTATCGGCCTCGAATTTAGTCTATCCCAGTTTTTAAGTATGCGACGTCTGGTATTTGGCCTAGGCTCTGCGCAAGTAGTACTGACCAGCCTCGCTTTTGTCGGCATCGCCCTAGTCATTCCCTTGTCTTGGAAAACCGGGGTGATTTTGGGCGGCATTCTCGCCATGTCCTCAACGGCCATGGTGGTGCGCGCTCTCGCCGATAAGATGGAAATGCAAACCCGACATGGGCGTATTGCCGTCAGCGTGCTGCTATTTCAGGATCTGGCTGTGGTGCCACTACTGGTACTCATACCGGCACTGGCGGGCTCTACCCGGAATCTTCCGCATGATCTGGCGATAGCCGGCCTGAAGGCCGCCATTGTGCTCCTGATTCTGCTGGTGATTGGTCGTCCGATAATGCGTCCTTGGTTTCAATTTATTGCCAATCGTAAATCCACCGAATTATTCATGCTCAACGTCTTGCTGATTACCCTAGCCTTAGCTTGGATAACTGAGCAGGCCGGGCTTTCTTTGGCGCTGGGTGCATTTGTTGCGGGCATGTTGATTTCAGAAACGGCTTTTCGTTATCAGGTAGAAGCCGATATTGCACCATTTCGCGATATTCTGTTGGGTTTGTTTTTTGTCACCATTGGTATGTTGGTGGATTTGCCAGCTTGGTGGGCCAACCTTGGCTGGGTGCTGGTGGTACTCGTCCTACTCGTTTTTCTGAAAGGCTTTATTGTTTGGGGGCTCAGTCGTTTATTTGGGTCCGAACCGGGGGTGGCCTTGCGTTCGGCCATTGTTTTAGCGCAAGCGGGTGAATTTGGCTTTGTGCTGCTGGCCTTGGCGAACCAGTATCGCTTATTACCGAATCACGTTTTGCAACCGGTTTTGGGCGGTATGCTACTGTCCATGATGTTGGCGCCGATTCTGGTGGAACGTAATGGCTGGTTGGCTCGCAAAGTGGTGCGGAGTTATCGCGGGCATCACGAACAGCAAATCAGTGAAATTCAGGCGGTTAATTTTCAGAGTCATGTGGTGCTTTGCGGTTACGGTCGGGTGGGCCAAAGTGTTGGCCGCGTGCTGGAGGAGGAAAACATTGCTTTCGTGGCTTTGGATCTGGACCCTGTCCGTGTGCGCCAGGCTCAGTCTGCGGGTGAGTCGATTTTCTATGGGGATGCCAGTCGTCGCGACGTATTGCAGGCAGCGGGCATACAGGCCGCGCGAGCGGTAGTCATCACTTACGGGAATATCGCCGCAAGTCTACGCGTCCTGTCTATAATCAAGGAACTACGGCCTGAACTTCCGGTAGTGGTGCGTGCCCATGATGATAGTCAGCTCGAAAAACTGGAATCCGCAGGCGCAGATGAAATTGTGTCTGAAGTGAACGAGGGCGCACTCATGCTCGCTTCCCAGTCGCTCTTACTCCTAGGTTTGCCGATCAGTACCGTATTGCGGCGCGTAAGACGCTTTCGTCAGGAGCGTTACCAGTTTTTTCGGGGTTCCTATTGGGGGAGTTCGGAGCCTGGTGAAGATCAGGCCTCACCCCGTCTTGCTTCCATACCGTTGGGCGAAACAGCTTTTGCCCTGCAACTGAGTCTTCGGGAGCTGAATTTAACCAGTTTCGGAGTCTCTGTGGTGGCGGTGCGTCGCCACGGTATTCGCGGTCGAGAGCCGGCGCCGGATACGGTGCTTAAGCCCGGCGATGTGCTGGTGCTCTTTGGCAGTCCGGCAGCGCTTACCAAAGCCGAACTCTATGTTCTGGAAGGTAATACGGTCCAAGAAACCGCTGTTACGGTGTGACTGCCCAAGCCGTATGGTAGTCAACCCAGATTGGCGGTGCTATTTTTAAATGCAGACTTTACACGACCACATAACCGAAGTGCCGAGTGACTTATGACCCATGCGATTGACTCCACCCTGAGTGAAAACCGGGTATTTGCGGTTCCGGAAGACTTTTCTGCCCACGCCAACCTAAGCCCTGCGCAGTTTGCTGAACTTTGCCAACAGGCAGCCAGCGCGCCCGAATCCTTCTGGGGAGATCTCGCTTCCCAGTATCTGGATTGGACGAAACCGTTCACAAAAGTGCTGGATGATACAGAAGCGCCTTTTTTTCGGTGGTTTGTCGATGGTGAACTGAATGTTGCTTATAACTGCCTAGACCGACACCTGACGGGACCCAATCGTCACAAAGCTGCGCTCATCTGGGAAGGGGAAGATGGCACTGTGCGGACCCTGACTTATGCGCAACTGCATCGTGAATGCAGCATTTTTGCTAACGCCCTTCTCCATCAAGGCATTGAGAAAGGCGATCGCGTGGCGATTTACATGCCGATGGTGCCGGAAGCCATTGTGGCCATGCTGGCTTGCGCACGCATTGGTGCCATTCATACCGTGATTTTTGGGGGTTTTTCGGCAGAAGCCCTTAAAGATCGACTGGAAGATACGCAAGCCGTTTTGCTCATTACGGCAGACGGTGCTTGGCGCGCGGGCAAAAAAGTTCCCCTGAAGCATCACGCCGATCAAGCGCTATTGCGGGAACACGCCCATTCCGTGAGACGCGTTATTGTCCTGCGGCGCACTGGTGCGGATATAGACATGCAAGATGGACGGGACATCTGGTGGGAAGATGCGGTCGCCGGCCTGCCTGCAACTTGCCCTGCCCGCTCTATGCCCGCGCATGATCCTTTGTTCATTCTCTATACCTCCGGGAGCACGGGCAAGCCGAAGGGGGTTTTTCACAGCAGTGCCGGCTATCTGCTTTGGGCATTTCTGACGACGCGCTGGGTTTTTGATGTGAAGCCGGAGGATGTGTATTGGTGTACGGCGGATATTGGCTGGGTTACCGGGCATAGTTATGTCGTTTATGGGCCTCTCGCCAATGGTGCTACGATCTTTCTTTACGAGGGCGCGCCGATGCACCCTCAGCCCGACCGCTTCTGGAGCATGATTGCCCGACATAATGTCAATATTCTCTATACGGCGCCAACCGCCGTGCGCGCTTTTATGAAAATGGGTGATGAATGGCCCGCCAAACACGACCTGTCCAGTTTGCGCTTGTTGGGCACGGTGGGTGAGCCCATGAATCCCGAAGCTTGGATGTGGTACTACGAACACATTGGCGGGGGCCGCTGCCCGATTGTCGATACCTGGTGGCAAACGGAAACCGGTGGTCACATGATCGCCCCCATCCCTGGAGTAACGGCCAACAAGCCAGGCTCCTGTGCCCTGCCCTTGCCGGGTATCAGTGCCCGTATAGTCGATGAAGAGGGTGATCCGGTGACGGCGCCCAACGCCGGAGGCTATTTGGTTATAGACCGTCCTTGGCCGGGTATGCTTTGCGGCGTATGGGGAAATCCAGCGCGTTATATTGAAAGCTACTGGGCCAAGTTTGATAACCGCTATTACGTTGCCGGAGACAGTGCGCGTCGCGATGAGGATGGCTATTTCTGGGTCATGGGACGGATTGACGATGTGCTGAATGTCTCTGGACATCGTCTTGGGACGGCAGAAGTAGAATCAGCGCTGGTGGCCCACGCTGCAGTAGCGGAAGCAGCCGTGGTTGGTATTCCTCATGAAATCAAAGGCGAGGCCATTTGTGCTTTTGTTATACTGAAACATCAATATCAGGGGGAAGATCGGGACGAACTCAGCGCGGCGCTACGCATACAGGTTACTGAACTGATTGGAGCTATCGCTCGGCCCGACGAT
This sequence comes from Acidithiobacillus sp., assembly GCA_041676785.1. Taxonomy (GTDB): domain Bacteria; phylum Pseudomonadota; class Gammaproteobacteria; order Acidithiobacillales; family Acidithiobacillaceae; genus Acidithiobacillus. Next base: position 21,678 of record JBAYRF010000012.1, read on the forward strand.
ATTCGTTTTACCGATTCATTACCGAAGACGCGCTCCGGAAAAATTATGCGGCGCATCCTTCGCGCTATTGCCCGAGGTGAGGAAGTCACCCAGGACATCAGCACGTTGGAAGATGAAAGCACCCTCCAAAAACTGGGTGCTCCGAAATGATGGTCGGTAAGCTGCAGCTTTAGTGCAGCCGGCGACCCACAAAACTGAAATCATCCCCATCGAGGATCACTTCAATGATTTCACCGGGGTTGAAATCGCCCCGGAGTAATTTTTGCGCCAGTGGGTTCTCGATTTCCCGCTGAATAACGCGCTTCAGGGGGCGGGCTCCATAAATGGGATCGTAGCCCACAGCGGCCAGACGATCTAATGCGGCATCGCTGAGCAGCAAATCCATATCCCGTTCTTTGAGGCGCGCACGCAAGGCGCCCATCTGCAACCCAGTAATTTCTCGCAACTCTGCCGCCGTCAAGGGATGGAAAATGACGAGTTCGTCAATACGATTGAGAAATTCCGGCCGAAAGTGATCTTGTACGACATCCATCACGGCAACACGCATCCCCGCATAATCACCGCTGCGCGCAAATTCCTGAATACGCTCCGAACCCAGATTAGAGGTCATGACAATCACGGTATTGCGAAAATCCACCGTCCGACCCTGGCCATCTGTCAGTCGACCATCATCGAGAACTTGGAGAAGAACGTTAAATACGTCGGGATGCGCCTTTTCAATTTCATCCAGTAAAACCACAGAGTATGGCTTACGGCGCACAGCTTCCGTGAGGTATCCACCCTCCTCGTAACCCACATATCCTGGAGGTGCGCCGATGAGTCGTGCCACGGAATGTTTCTCCATGAATTCACTCATATCTATACGCACCAGCAAATCCTCACTATCGAAGAGAAACTCCGCCAAAGCTTTGGTGAGTTCGGTTTTACCGACGCCGGTCGGCCCCAAGAAAATAAACGAACCGTTCGGCCGTCTGGGGTCCGAAAGTCCCGCGCGCGAGCGGCGGATCGCATTGGATACCGCCGCCACGGCTTCACTTTGGCCCACAACGCGAGCCTGCAACCGCTCTTCCATTTTCAGTAATTTTTCTTTTTCGCCTTCGAGCATTTTGGATACAGGAATACCGGTCCAGCGGGCCACGACTTCGGCAATTTCTTCTTCACCGACTTCAGTCCGTAATAGCGTAGGCTTACTGGGAGTCACTTCTGCACTCTGGGTTTCCGCTGCCATGAGACGCGCCTCCAGTGCAGGAATAACGCTATATTGCAGTTCCGCCATGCGCTCCAGATCATTGGCGCGACGCGCCGTGTCCAGATCAACGCGGGTGCGATCCAGTTCTTTCTGAATCTGCGAAGTGCCTTCAATAGCCAGTTTTTCGCCTTTCCAAACTTCTTCTAATTCCTGATATTTGCGATCCAGCTCGCTGATTTGAGTCTGTAAAGTTTCCAAGCGTTTACGGCTGGCTTCATCTTTTTCTTTTTCCAAGGCCACGCGCTCGATATTTAACTGAATTATGCGCCGCTCCAGTTCGTCCAGTTCCTGCGGCTTAGAGTCGATTTCCATTTTGATGCGCGATGCCGCTTCATCCATGAGATCAATGGCTTTATCGGGCAGATTTCGATCGGGAATGTAGCGATGGGACAGTTGTGCGGCCGCCACCAATGCCGGGTCCGTAATACGTACCCCATGATGCGCTTCATAGCGTTCCTTCAGGCCGCGTAAGATAGCAATACTGTCTTCGACACTGGGTTCATCCACCAATACCCGCTGAAAACGCCGTTCCAGCGCCGCGTCTTTTTCAATGTATTTACGATATTCGTCCAAGGTGGTGGCACCAATGCAATGGAGTTCGCCACGAGCCAAGGCGGGTTTGAGCATGTTCCCAGCATCCATGGAACCCTCAGCCTTGCCCGCTCCCACTAAGGTATGAATTTCATCAATGAAAAGAATGATGTTCCCTTCACTTTTCTCCAGATCGTTGAGTAGCGCTTTCAGCCGCTCCTCGAACTCCCCCCGGAACTTGGCGCCAGCAATCAAGGCACCCAAATCCAGTCCCAAAAGACGTTTATCACGCAGGGATTCTGGAACTTCCCCATTGACCATACGCAGTGCAAGTCCCTCGACGATAGCGGTTTTCCCCACCCCAGGTTCACCGATTAACACCGGATTATTTTTACTGCGGCGCAGCAAAACCTGAATAGTGCGCCGAATCTCATCATCTCGACCGATAACCGGATCCAACTTGCCTTGGCGGGCGCGCTCGGTATAGTCCGTGGTGTATTTGTCTAACGCTTGTCGTTGTTCTTCGGCATTGGCATCGTTGATTTTTTCACCGCCATGTAAATCATGGACGGCCTGCTCTAGGTCTTTGCTGGTAGCGCCGGCTTCCTTCAGCAAACGGCCAGCCTCGCCCTTGTCCTCTAGCAGCGCAAGCAGAAAATGCTCGGTGGAAATATAGCTATCGCCGCGCTTCTGACTGATTTTATCGGCGAGATTCAGCATATTGCTCAGATCCCGACTGACCTGCACTTCGCCAGGTTGGCCATGTACTTTGGGCATCCCTTGCAGCGCGCGGTTCAGTTGATTGCGCAGGGCATCCACCTGGACCCCGGCTTTGGCGAGCACCGGACGGGCGATACCGCCTTCTTGGTCCAAAAAAGCGATGAGCAGGTGAACGGACTCTATTTGTTGATGATCTTGGGCCAGAGCCAGACTCTGGGATTCCTGCAAAGCCTGTTGAAACTTAGTGGTCAGTTTTTCGGTGCGCATGATACGGCTCCCTGAATTGAATGTTGACCTTCAAATGGGATCAGTAGGCCTCTTTTTCAAGAGTGATGGCGGGTCGCAGGCCCCATATCAAAAAAATGGTCGCCACAAGCGCCAGCACCGCCGCTCCTGCGAAGGTAAGTTGGCCACCCCAGCGTGCCCATGCCCAGCCTGCTGCGAGCGCGCCAAGACCACCACCCAATCCGTAGACCATGCTCGCATAAAGTGCCATCCCCCGCGCACGCAGTGCCCCCGGAAAACGTTCCGTCACCCAGTGTACGGCAGCCAGATGAAAAGCCGCATAACTGGCCGCATGCAGGCTTTGCACGAGAACGATCCAGATCAGCCCCGGCCACCAGGCGATGATCCCCCAGCGTAAACCGGTCAGGATAAAAGCTGCTGTAAATACAAGCGGCAGACCGAGGTGACGAATAAGCCGATCTCCCCACCAAAAAAAGGCCACTTCACACAGCACCGCAAAGCCCCACAATAGACCAACGGTCGCGCTGCTGAGTCCGTGCTGTTCAGCGTAAATGGAATAAAAAGCGTAATACACGCCGTGACTGGCCTGTTCCAGCAATCCGGCCAGCAGAAAAAACCACAGGCTGGCGCTGCGTAGGTGACCACGAATGCGAGCGGCGGCAGGGTGTGTGGAACTACTGACCGGTTCATAAGGCAGGTAGCGACTGACCCACCAGGCCACCATCAAAAAGAAGAAAATGCCGGGTAAGAAAGTCACCATACCCCAGCGAGCAATCAATCCGCCCATACCCAGAGAAAGAACAATAAAACCCAAGGAGCCCCAAAGACGGATGCGCCCATAGGCGGCACCCCGTCGTTGTGCCCAGTCCATCGTCGTAGCATCTACCAGCGGGAGCGTGGCCGCCCAAAAAAAAGAGAACACTAAGGTAATCAGAAGAATGGCTATAAATTGACCCTGCGCGAATTCGAGGGCAAAAAAACCGGCAGCGGTGACTAAGGCTCCGAAGGGAACAATGCGGCGGCTTCCCCAAAAATGGGAAAGCCAACTCCATAGGTTGGGTGCCAGTACTTTGCTGAATTGAACGGCGGCGGTCAACATACCGATGGCTAATGGGGTTTGTCCTTGGGCATGGAGCCACGGGCCCCAGTAAGGCATGAAAGCGCCCAAGGCGCAAAAGTACAGAAAATAGAAAGAGGCTAGCCAGCCCCCCTCTTTTTCAGCGCCCATGATTTACGCAGAGATCGGGGTGAGAGGGGGTTCGACATCACCATTCTGCGCCCGCTGGCGCATCCAGTGATCCATGATGACGAGCGCAAGCATGGCTTCGACAATGGGTACGGCGCGAATCCCCACGCAGGGATCATGGCGCCCGGTGGTGACCACCTCGGCCATCGCGCCGTGTGTGTCGATACTTTGACGCGGAATACGAATACTAGAAGTTGGCTTGATAGCGACAGCAACGGTCAGATCCTGACCGGAGGAAATTCCGCCTAAGACACCACCGGCGTGATTACTTTGAAAGCCGGTGGGCGTCATCACATCCCCGTGTTCGCTGCCCCGCTGCTCTACCACCGCAAAACCGTCGCCCATGGCTACCGCCTTGACCGCGTTGATACTCATCATGGCTTTGGCAATGTCGGCCTCAAGACGATCAAATACGGGTTCGCCCAAACCGACGGGCATCCCGGAAACGCGAGCTTCTACTTTGGCGCCGATAGAGTCGCCTTCTTTGCGCAGGGCATCCAGAAATTCGGCCATTTGACCGGCGGCATCAGGATCGGGACAGAAAAAATCATTGCGGGCAATTTCAAGGGCATCAAAATGTTTGCACTGTACCGGACCCATTTGTGCCATCCACGCAAGAATATGAATCCCTACTCGGTCACGTAAAAACTTACGGGCCACCGCACCGGCGGCAACACGGGTCGCCGTTTCTCGTGCTGAAGAACGACCTCCACCGCGATAGTCCCGCAAGCCGTATTTTTGCAAATAGGTATAATCCGCATGACCAGGACGAAACAGCTTCTTGATTTTGCTGTAATCCTGAGAGCGTTGGTCGGTATTGCGGATCAGTAAGCCGATCGGCGTACCGGTGGTGACGCCCTCAAATACACCCGAAAGAATTTCCACCTGATCGGCTTCCTGGCGCTGGGTAGTGTGCCGGGACTGACCGGGCCGACGGCGATCCAAATCTCCCTGAATATCTGCAGGCGTCAGAGCGAGTCCGGGAGGGCAGCCGTCAATGATGCAACCGATGGCGGGTCCGTGACTTTCCCCAAAGGTCGTCACCCGGAAACATTCGCCGATGCTGTTTCCTGCCATCAGTTATTTTTCCATCTCGATTTTGGCATATGCCGAATGATTATGAATGGACTCAAAGTTTTCTGAAGACACGGAAAACCAGCGTACCCGAACATCCTGCTGCAAACGCAGTGCTACATCGCGGACCATGTCTTCCACAAACTTGGGATGATCGTAAGCATATTCCGTGACATATTTTTCATCAGGTCGCTTGAGTAGACCATAAAGCTGACAAGACGCTTCTGCTTCGATCAGGTCGATAATGTCCTGAATCCAGACGGCTTCATCACTGCGAACATGCACCCACACATGCGCCCGCTGATTGTGCGCACCGTATTCAGAAATGCTCTTGGAGCAAGGGCAAAGACTGGTCACCGGCACCATCACGCCCAAGGTCAACTGAAACCCCCGAGGCGTCAACGCACCGATCATTTCCACTTCGTAGTCGAGCAGGCTTTTTACGCCCGATATCGGTGCTGTCTTTTGGACGAAGAAGGGAAAACGCATCTCTAAGCGCGCCGTATCCGCCTCCAAGCGTTCTCCCATTTGGGTGAGCATTTCATGGAAACTCGTAACACTCAAGGGCGCTTCCTGCTGATTGAGAATTTCAACAAAACGCGACATATGCGTGCCCTTGAGATGGGCGGGCAGACTGACGTACATGTTGCACTGGGCGATAGTACTCTGCACCGCACCATTGCGATCGCATATTTGCAAGGGATGACGTACCGCACGGATACCAACCTGCTGGATAGGAATAGCACGGGGGTCAGCACGACCTTGGACATCTTCAAGAATTTCTACGGCGCAATCTCTCACGCAAACCTCACTCAAAATAGTCGACTAGTTTTGTCAGATATTACGCGCGCCCTTACGCTGAGGCAAGAGAAGCCAGAAGATCTGTACCCGATTGACGGATGCCAGTGGCATCAAGACCCAGTTCGGTGAGCCACTGCCCGGCGTCGCCCTGCTCGATAAATTGATCCGGAAAACCGAGCAGGCGCATGGGCAGAGTCCGCCCTGTGTTGATGAGAAATTCTGCAACGGCAGCGCCCGCGCCTCCCATGATGACACCCTCTTCTACCGTGAGTATGGCCCGATGGTTGTGGCTCAGGGCGGTAATCAGTTCGTGATCGAGAGGCTTCACAAAGCGCATATTGACCACGGTGGCATTTAATGCTGCACCAGCCTCCAGAGCGGCAGCCGCGCGCGTCCCAAAGGCGAGAATAGCCAGATCTTTACCTTCACGTAGAACTTCGGCTTTGCCCACGGGAATGATCCGTTCGAGATTTTTATCCAAATCCAGACCGAGACCGTTACCTCGCGGATAACGCACCAGAGCCGGGCCCGGATAAGCAAAGCCCGTGTTGAGCATGTCGCGCAGTTCCTGCTCATCTTTGGGTGCCATAATCATCAAGTTGGGGATGGAGCGTCCATAGGCCATGTCAAAGGCCCCTTGATGCGTAGCACCATCGGCACCTACGAGTCCGGCTCGGTCAATGGCAAACAGAACCGGCAAATTCTGGATGGCCACATCATGCAATAACTGATCGTAAGCGCGCTGCAAAAAAGTGGAGTAGATAGCGACGACGGGGTGGATACCATCACAGGCCATGCCGGCCGCAAAAGTCACGGCGTGTTGCTCTGCGATGCCCACGTCAAAATAGCGCTCTGGAAACAGTTGCTCAAAGCGCACCAAACCAGAACCTTCGCGCATTGCCGGGGTGACGGCTACCAGATTAGGTTCGGCAGCCGCCTTGTCACACAGCCAATCCCCAAAAATCTTGGTATAAGAGGCTGCTCCAGCGGCCTTTTTAACCATTTTGCCGTCGGCCTGATTAAACGGTGTAACACCATGATAGCCGCAGGGATCTTCTTCTGCTGGGCCGTAGCCCTTCCCCTTTTTCGTCATAATGTGCAAAAGACGGGGCCCGTTGATTTTTTTCAGGTTTTCAAGGGTAGGAATTAAAGCGTCAAGATCGTGACCATCAATCGGTCCAAAATAATTGAATCCCATCTCTTCAAAAAGAGTTCCTGGCGTGACCAAGCCCTTGACGCCCTCCTCCGCCTTTTTAGCCAGTTCGCGCAGGGGTGGCACGAGACTCAGCGCCTGTCCGGCACCATCGCGAACCGTGTTGTAGAGACGCCCGGAGAGAATGCGGGTCAGATATTGGGATACCGCACCAACGTTGGGGGAAATCGACATTTCATTATCATTGAGAATCACCAACAAATCGGCATCCAGTACGCCACCATTGTTGAGGGCTTCATAGGCCATGCCTGCGGTCATGGCACCATCACCGATAATGGCCACCACTTCGCGATCACGGCCTTCGATTTTGGCGGCCACCGCCATGCCCAAACCGGCACTGATAGAAGTGCTGGAATGACCCGCACCAAAGCTATCGTAGGGACTTTCTTCTCGTTTCAGAAAGCCGGAAAGCCCGTCTTTTATCCGCAGTTGTGAAAATCGTGAGCCGCGTCCGGTCAATATTTTATGAGGGTAAGCCTGATGTCCAACATCCCAAACCAAGCGATCATCCGGCGTATTAAATACCGCATGTAGAGCCACGGATAATTCTACGGTTCCGAGACAGGAAGACAGATGGCCTCCGGTCTGGCTCACCGTTTCCAGTAAAAACTGACGCAAAGCCTTGGCAACACCTTTCAGTTCAGTGCGGGACATTTTCCGCAGTTCTTCGGGCATGGGAATACCCTTTAAAAAATCCGTCATTTATTCCGCTCGACAATAAGGCGCGCCAGTGCGCGCAGATGATCTGCCTCATGCTGCCAGGGCTGTAGGGCGATGAGTGCCTCATCTAATAGACGACGGGCATAACTTTGCGCTTCATCTAATCCTAACAGCGTTACAAAACTAGGCTTGTTACGACTGCGATCGGCCCCTTGTTGCGCTTTGCCAGTCTGTTGCAGATCGCCAATTTCATCCAAGATGTCATCCTGCACCTGAAAGGCCAGTCCTACTCGATCCGCATATTGCAGCAAGGCCGCACCACGCGCTTCGCTTTCGGCAATACCGGCGGCACACAGGGCCAGCTGAATGGCGCAGCGGATGAGCATACCCGTTTTATGCAAATGCATCTGCTCCAAGGCGGGTAATGCCAGTTCGTGACCAACGGCTGCCAGATCAATGGCTTGCCCGCCGACCATACCTCGGGAGCCCGCTGCCTGGGCGAGAACCAGTAACATCCGGGTTTGCCATTCTGCAGGGATATCGTAATCCGATTCTGCCAGCACTAAAAAAGCCTGAGCCTGCAGTCCATCGCCAACAAGAATAGCCGTAGCTTCGTCATAGGCTTTGTGACAGGTCGGTAGACCTCGGCGTAAATCGTCGTTGTCCATCGCTGGAAGATCGTCATGCACCAGCGAGTAGGCATGGATCATTTCTAACGCCGCCGCAGGTCGGTCTAGCAATTCTGGCGCTACCTGCAAACAAAGACCCGATGCGTAAACCAGTAAAGGCCGAATGCGTTTGCCGCCGCCGAGGGTACTATAGCGCATCGCCGCATGCAGACGTGCCGGCAAAATATGATCGGAGGGTAACAGGGTCTGTAAAACGTTTTCTATACGACCTACCGCGCACTGACGAAAGTCGTTAAAATTTTGATTATGGCTAAGAGCTTCCAGGGTCATTCTTCATCATCCTGAGTGAGCGGGGTGACGTGGTCTCCCAGCAATATTTCCACCGTTTGCCGGGCCTGCTGTAATTGCGCTTCGGCACGCTTGGCGAGTTCCATACCCTGTTTGAACAAGGCCACCGAGTTTTCCAGACCCAGTTGATCCCCTTCCAGGCGGCGAACTGTTTCTTCCAGCGCATCCAAGGTGCCAGCAAAGTCAGCAGACGTATTGGTGGAGGCGGGGTCGTTAAGCATATCTTTTTTCATGTTTGCCAATTAAACACTAGGCTCCATACTCGGGGCAAGGAAAAAACGAAGATTCATACTGGACGGTAGGTTCTTCAGACTCTAATATTCGCCTTATTCCAATCCGAAAGGTCTTGTACTTAAATGTCCTTGCAAAAAACCGCGCAGATATCTGTGATGCCCAACCGCGATGGCACCCGCTTCGATATACTGGGTGCCATCAGTGTGTCGCACTTTCTCAATGATAGCATCCAATCTTTGATGTTGGCGGTGTATCCGTTGTTTAAAGGGCACTTCGACCTGAGCTTTGCCCAGATCGGACTTATCACCTTGGCTTATCAACTGACGGCATCCATTATTCAGCCTCTGGTAGGGCGTTACACCGATCGGCATCCCCTGCCTTATTCGCTCCCAATCGGCATGGTCTCTACCTTTGGTGGGTTATTGTTGCTTTCCGTGGCACCCAATTATCTCATCCTCCTATTAGCTGCAGCACTCATTGGCCTAGGTTCTTCGGTATTCCATCCCGAATCCTCGCGGGTGGCCAGAATGGCTTCTGGGGGACGACACGGTCTGGCTCAATCGATTTTTCAAGTCGGTGGTAATGTGGGTACGGCGGTAGGACCGCTGCTGGCGGCTTTCATTGTCATGCCCAACGGCCAGCACAGCTTATCCTGGTTTTCCCTAGCTGCACTGCTAGCCATCGTTATTTTGTCTTTTGTAGGACGTTGGTATCAGCAGCAACATCGTCAGCCCAAGAAAATCGCACACACCGAGATCGACAATCCTCTGCCGAAGGTTTTGGTGCGGCGCAGCATCGCGATTCTGGTAGCGCTGATGTTTTCCAAATTTTTGTATCTGACCAGCATCAGCAGTTATCTGATTTTCTATTTGATGCAACGTTTTCATATCGCCACCGAAGAAGCGCAGTTGCACTTGTTTATTTTCTTGGCGGCCGTCGCGGCCGGTACTTTAATGGGTGGCCCGATTGGCGACCGCATTGGACGGAAGAAAGTGATCTGGGTGTCGCTGTTAGGCATTGCCCCTTTTACCCTAGCCCTGCCTTACGTCGGTTTAACCACCAGCGCCATTTTGACCGTCATCATCGGATTTCTGCTGGCTTCCGCATTTCCTGCCATCGTGGTTTACGCCCAAGAGCTGGTACCGGGCAAGGTTGGAACTATTTCAGGATTGTTTTTTGGACTGGCCTTTGGCTTGGGCGGTATTGGTGCAGCAGTGTTGGGAGAACTGGCAGACATCTGGAGCATTCAGGTGGTCTACCAAATTTGCGCCTTTCTGCCTTTGCTGGGCTTACTGGCGGCTTTTCTTCCACATATTCCGAGCCCACAAAAATCCACACAATGACCGTCTTTACTCAGGGCCAATGATGCGCCAAGCTAGCGCGTGAGCGGTATGTGCGAGCAAGTATAATGATGCGGCAGTGCCGCGAGGTTAGGACGATTGGCTTTCGCTGAACAAAAATTTTACTTTTTGATCCCTGAAGAAAAGGCGCACTGGAGCGAAAGCCTCGTTCCGTGGCTGGCGATCTCCACCGTTCTGATGGCGCTAGCGCTGTTTTTTTTGATTCATATTCAGAAACCTCAGGCACTGAAAAACCAGACCGAGGCCCATAAAACATTCCGTATTATGCCTGAGCCCACCAAACCCGTTGTTCCGAGTCCTGCCCGGCCACAAGTGGTGCCGCATCCAAGACCCACGCCAAAACCCCGCCCGGTTCGGCCTCAAGCCCAGCCCCGACCACAACCGACGCCGCGTCCGCTACCTCGGCCACGCCCTGCACCCCATCCGATTCATCAGATAGCGAGGGCCACAGCACCGGCACCAGCAGCCACTCCAAATCAGCAGCCTTCCCCACCAGCGCATATCAACCTCGGACGTTTGGAACAGCAAATGGATATTGCAGCCAGAGAAGCCACTGCCAGCCCTCCCTTGCCTAAGTTTGAGAACCCTAAGGGACCCGTAGCCGATTTTTACATCGCTGGCTGGATCCAGAAACTGGAGCGTATCGGAGACCTCAATTATCCTGGTTCATTAGTGGGGCAGCTCAAGGTCAAGGTGGTGCTCAATCCTCAGGGTGGGCTGGAGCGAATTATTATGGTCAGTCCTTCGGGAAACAAACAATTGGATGCTGCCGCAGAGCGTATTATTCGCCTCTCCTTTCCCTACATGCCATTTTCTAAACAGTTGGCGGCACAAACCAAAAAAATCGAAATTCCGCTTAATATGCACTTTATGGGTGTACGCCGTGTAAGCGCTTGGTAGCACCTGATCAAAAGGATAACGCCATGAAAAAACCTAAAATTGGTACTGTAATTTTCGCACTGTTCCTCGTGCTTTGGGCGGCCGCCATGATTGCCTTGGTCGTCATCGGATTTACCAGCATTCAGCCCGCCGGCATTGGCAGTAGCGCCACGGCTTCTGCCGCGTCCGTTATTTCGGGAGGTGTTCATGGATAGCATGCGCTTGGCCAGAATTTTGGGTTGGACCGGTATTATTCCCTTACTGGCCGCAAACCTTGGAATTTGGAAAGGCTTTGGGGTGATTGCGGTGACGCTTGGCAACATGTATGCGGCCACCATCCTCAGTTTTCTGGGGGCTATTCACTGGGGCCTCGCGATGAGCTCGGAAAACCGCGCGGAAAGCGGTCCCTTGCTGATATGGAGTGTGATTCCTGCACTTTGGGCTTTTTTTGCGCTGTGGTGGTCAGCTCCAGCCGCTATTGCTCTGTTGATAGTGGGTTTTGCGGCACAGTGGATGGCCGATTTTCGCTTGGTGAAACGTCTTTCGTTGCCGGAATGGTTTATGCCCCTGCGCAGTGGGCTGACCGCAGCAGTCATGAGCTTGCTGGGGTTGATGTTGGTGCAGATCTACGCCGGGGTTTGACCCCCGGCCGCAGTTTGATCAGTGTTGCGTAGAATCGGCTTGCTGACTGGCTATTTCTTCGCGTACTTTGTCCATATCTAGGGCCAGTGCCTGTTGGATGACTTCATCCAAGGCGCTGGCAGGCAGGGAACCAGACTGGGAGAAAATACCAATCTGTTGCCGGAACATGGTCAAGGTGGGAATGGAGCGAATCTGGAAAGAAGCGCCCAACTCTTGCTCGACATCGGTGTTTACTTTGCCAAAAACAATATCTGGATATTTTTCGGAGGCTGCTTCAAAGGTCGGTGCGAAAGCCCGGCAAGGCGCACACCAAGGCGCCCAGAAATCGACAATAACCATGTCGTTTCCAGTAACGATTGCCTCAAAGTTTTCTTGGGTTAGTTCCACTACGGCCATAGTGCGTCCTCTTCTTCAGAAAATACTGCGCAAAATTGCGCTCAACAGTCGGGGTTATCCCGAATGACAGTAAAATACATGATGCTGAACATAAAACGCGGAGGCTGACGGGGTCAAGGTATGACATTGGATAAAGATCAGATTCCGGTACTTTCAGTCAGCGCACTGAACAGTACGGTTCGAGAAATCATCGAAGGAAATTTTCCGCTGCTGCGAATAGAGGGCGAAATTTCCAATTTTACGACGCCGGGTTCTGGGCATTGGTATTTTTCTCTCAAAGATAGCCGCGCCCAGGTACGTTGCGCCATGTTTCGACAACGGAATCTTTATACAAAAGCCGAGCCCCGCAATGGTATGAAAATTCAAGTACTCGCCCAACCCACGCTGTATGAGGGGCGTGGCGAGTTTCAACTGATTGTGGAACAGTTACTGGATACCGGCGAAGGGGATCTCCAGGCCCGTTTTGCGGCCCTCAAGGAAAAACTCGCTGCAGAGGGTTTGTTTGCCGCCGAACTGAAACGTCCTCTGCCACGCTGGCCGCGACGTGTGGCGGTAATTACCTCGGCCAGCGGTGCTGCCTTACATGATATTCGAGTCACCTTAGCCCGGCGTTGGCCGCTTCTGCGGGTGCTGGTCTATCCGGTATTAGTTCAGGGAGACCAAGCCGCAGCGCAAATGGTTGCAGCACTGCGCCGCGTTGCAGAACGGCAGCAAGAAGATGTGGTGATACTCGCCCGAGGCGGGGGTAGCGCTGAGGATCTCTGGTGCTTCAATGAAGAACATATAGCGCGGGCCATCCGGGCTTGTCCGATTCCCGTGGTGACGGGTGTCGGTCACGAAATCGATTTCACCATTGCCGATTTTGCGGGGGATTTTCGGGCCGCTACCCCAACGGCGGCGGCCGAAGCCGTCAGTCCGGATCGTGCCGAGTGGCTCCCCAAAGTGCAGAATCGCCGTCAGCAACTAGAACGTACTATGCAACGACTGCTCCAGAATGAGGCGCAACGCTTGGATTATCTGCGCCTGCGCCTGCGCCATCCGGGGGAAAAATTGGCTATGGCCGATCAGCGTCTCTCCCGCGCGCGCGCCAACCTCACTAAAGCCATCCAGCGTTGCCAGAATGATTGGGCACAGCGGCTACAGTATCTACAAGTACGTCGTCGACAGCAGAATCCGGAACAACGCCTGCAGGCTTTGGAAGCTCGCCTTAATGGACAGCGTGAGAAGCTGATCGCCGTTATGCTACAAACGCTGCAGCGCGCCGAGCAACGCCAAGGCAAATCGCTGTGTGCGCTCCATCTGCTAGACCCTTTGGCGGTGTTGCAACGCGGCTTTGCAGTCTTGCGAGATGGCTCTGGTAACGTGATCTTTGATAGTCAAAACATAGAGGTACGCAGTCCGGTATATGCCACCTTGGCGCACGGAAGTCTGCATTGTGAAGTCATTGAACGCGAGATCCTCGCATCCCAAGATATTCCGGCGTAAAAATGAGCAGGGCTTGCTGGGTATCGACAAGCCCTGCTTTGTCGCTTTACTCTTGGCACTCGCTACCGCTGGCCCAGTGGTGATTTTTACTAACGGGGACTGAGCCCCTGAAATCCCGAGGAGTTTTCATGACCAATCCACAAGTCGTACTACATACCAACAAAGGTGACATCGTTATTGAGCTGGATGCCGACAAAGCCCCCAATACTGTCGAAAACTTTCTGAAGTATGTGGACGAAGGATTTTTTGACGCAACCATTTTTCATCGGGTGATTCCTGGTTTTATGATTCAGGGCGGCGGATTTACGGCCGACATGCAGCAAAAACAAACCCATGCTCCTGTCGCCAACGAGGCAGAGAACGGACTCAAGAATTTGCGTGGCACGTTAGCCATGGCCCGGACTAACGATCCCCACTCTGCTACCGCACAATTTTTTATCAACTTGAGCGATAACGACTTTCTGAATTTCAAAGCAGCTTCGGGCACGGGTTGGGGATATGCGGTGTTCGGAAAGGTCGTCGAAGGCTTGGATGTGGTCGACGCGATTGCCAAAGTCCCAACGGGTAACAAGGGCATGCATCAAGATGTTCCCAAAGACACCGTCACCATCGACAAGGGCGAGCGCTTACCCGCAGCCTGAAATCGTGGAGTATTTGGATGCGGCGTGGGGTGATGGACCTGTATGGTTTATCTCCGACCTGCATCTGAGCCCGCGACAGACCGCTCTCACGCAACTTTTCCGCGATTTTTGCCGCGCTAAAGCCCAGGGTGCACGGGCTGTTTTTATTCTTGGTGATTTATTTGATTATTGGGTGCACCGAGATCAAGCCCAAGAACCCATTTACGCCGAAGTTTTCACCCTACTCCAGCAGCTCGCAGCAAGCGGGACAGCCATCTATCTGATGGTGGGTAACCGAGATTTCGCGCTCGACAAGAATCTACTGCGTTCTTTTGCTATTCGGCCCTTAGCTGATCCTGCAGTACTGCATTTAGGCACGCAACGTGTACTCCTCACCCATGGCGATCTCCTTTGTACGGACGATCGACGCTATCAGCTTTTTCGTCGAATGATTCGTCATCCACTCACGCGCCTGACACTCGGCAACCTCCCCTATGCCTGGTTACAGAAACTGGCAGGACAACTACGACGCAGCAGTCACCAAGCCGTGCAAAAAAAAGCCCCCACCATCACCGACGCGCATCCGGATGCTATTCACCGAGCCTTAGCCGGAAGCATCGGAGCCTCCCACCAAGAACCGGCTTTTGCTATTCTTATTCATGGACATACCCATCGACCATTGTGGGAAGAACGCACTAATGGCCGACGGATGGTTTTGGGTGCTTGGACCCCCCAAGGGGCAGCAATAGGTCGCTGGCAAGCCGGAATCTGGTCACTGGAAACTTTGAGTTATCCCTTATAAAACACTGCTCGGAGCGGGGCAAAAGTAGCACTATGGATCAGCAAGGGTTAAGTAGTGAGGACGCCGTCTTAAGGCAAAAGCAGTATGGATATAACCACTTGCCGGTGGCCGCAGCACCACCCTGGTGGCAACAATTACTTCACCAATTTCGTAATTCCCTGATAGCTATTCTTCTGGCCGCTGCGCTGTTGTCATTGATGCTTGGGCATTGGATTGACAGCGTTATTATCGCCATTGTTGTTCTGATCAATACACTACTGGGATTTATTCAGGAAAGTCGCGCGGAAAAAGCCGTTGCAGCGCTGCAATCGTATTTGGTCACTCAGTCCGTGGTGCTGCGGGATGCACATTGGCAGTCCATACCTACAGATCACTTAGTCCCCGGCGACTGGGTTCGCCTCGAAAATGGCGAACGCATCAGTGCCGATATGTCCCTCTACGAAGCGCATGGACTGCAAGTCGATGAATCTCTGCTGACCGGCGAGTCGGTACCCGTACCCAAACAGACATCGGGGGATACCGATCAAACGGTATTGCATGCGGGAACGCTGATTACGCAAGGCTCCGGCATGGGCATAGTCACAGCCATAGGGATGGCAACCGCGATTGGCCATATTCAGCAACTCATGAGTCACACGCTGCAGCTTCGTTCTCCGCTCTTGGAACAAATCCACCGACTATCCCGCCTGCTGGCGCTAGCGGTGCTCATTTTGGCGGTAATGGCGGCCGTGATCGCTTGGAGTCAAAATCAGGGGCTGGAATTTGCCGTGCTGGCTGCCATCAGCCTCGCCGTAGCCATTATCCCCGAAGGTCTACCGGCGGTAATCAGTTTTATCCTGGCGCTGGGGGTGGAACGCATGGCCCATCATGGCGTCATTATTCGCCAACTACCCGCCGTTGAAACCTTAGGGTCGGTAACCGTCATCTGCACCGATAAAACCGGCACACTTACGGAAAACCGCATGGCCGTAACCGATCTGACTCTTGCATCAGAAGACCCCGATCTTCGCAAAGTCGCATTAGAAATTATGCTGCTCTGCAATGATGCAGATCTTATGGATGCGCAGAAAGCCAGCGGTGACCCACTGGAACAGGCCTTACTGCGTTATACACAAGCTCAAGGTTTAAGCATCCCCACTCTACGTCACGAAAGGCAGCGTCTGGATACGCGTCCCTTCTCTCACGAACAACCGTTTATGGCCACCCTCCACCATGACCGAATTGCCATCAAGGGTGCCCCGGAATTTGTTCTTCGCCTCTGTGATTCAGATGGATCTGATGCGGCGGAATTCGCCCGCAACGTCCCGTTCTGGGAAAAGATTATTGCAGATATGGCACAACGCGGCTTAAGGACCATCGCCCTCGCGACCGCCGCACCCACTACCTGGGGAGAACTGGATCATGGCGGTTGGCGCTGGCTCGGTGTGGTGGGTTTGCTGGACCCTCCGCGTGCGGAAGTTCCTGCAGCCATTACTATTTGTCGAAGCGCTGGCATCCGCGTGGTCATGGTCACTGGCGATCATCCCCAGACTGCATCTAGCATCGCCCGACAAATTGGACTGATTGACGGTGACGACACAAAAGTGGTCGATCATGCCCAATGGATCGCTGCAACCGCACAAGAACGGCAGATTATGGCCCGCGAGACTGTAGTATTTGCCCGAGTTCAGCCAGAGGACAAACTAGAGCTTGTGAAAACCTTGCAAGCGAATGGTGGAATTGTCGCTATGACTGGAGATGGCGTTAACGATGCCCCAGCTTTACGCCGCGCACAAATTGGTGTCGCTATGGGCCAATCAGGAAGCGCCGTCGCCCGTGAAGCTGCAGCTATGGTACTGAGCGACGATAATTTTGCGCACATCGCCACGGCTGTGGCCGAAGGTCGCCATACTTACGATAATATTCGCCGGACCACACTGTTCATGCTGCCGGTCAACTTTGCTCAGGGTTTAGTGGTGTTCTTCTCCGTTCTTTTCGGAACGCAGTTGCCCATCAGTCCCTTGCAAATACTCTGGATCAATACGGTCACTGCCGTCACGCTCGCCCTGGCCTTTGTTTTCATGGGTGCCGACAAGCAACGCATGCAGCGCCCCCCTCGACCCGTTGCCGAAGCCTTAATTCCATCCTTTTTATGGAAACACATCAGCCTGATCTCCGGATGGATGATTTTATCGGTTTTCCTGGTGTTTTTCTGGGATCTGCAGCGTCATCCCCTGGCACATGCGCACACGCTCGCGGTAAACACCCTGATGGCCATGGAAATGGGGACGCTCATCGCCATGTATGGTCATTGGCGCCATGATCGTGGAGATTACGTGTTACTGGCCACTGTTACCGTCATGATTATTTTACAGATTTTGTTTTCCCAATGGGCATTTTTGCAGTCCGTATTTCACACCCAATCCATGTCGGTTATCGATTTGGGGATTATTCTCATCGCGGCAGTGCTGGCCTGGACGTTTGGCAAGCTGGTGATGCGCCCACGGCACCGCCAAAATTCTTCGTGACTTCCGAGATCATGCTAGACTAGGTCCAGTTTACGAAGTGTCGACTGGAGGGCATCATGAAAAAAATAGTGATTCGTGGTTCGGCCAGCAAACCGAAGCCGCGCTTGGGTGTGCATCCTACCCGCATTGAAAGGGATCGCACGGTCTATAATCGCAAGTGCAAACATCGCAGTAAGCAGCGTGGTGACGCGGCTGCGCAGCAAGATGGGCATACCGTGAGGATCACTGGTCCTCAGCGTATGCCCATCTGGTTATTCAGTGTTCAGGATTGTACAGATGGCCGCCTCCCTTAAACCGCAACCTGTAGAATCCGGATGGATTCTGCGCTGGTGGCGGGACTCCCTGCTGTTGGTGCGCGGCGCCCCCTCAGCCTTTGGGCTGTTATATTTGGTGCTCGTCCTCCTCAATGTGGCTTGGCAGCCGCTTTTTCTGAGTATTCCTATTTCCTGTGGCGTCATGGCCGTGATTTTTGCGGTGGCGATGGCCGTGCATCAAGGTTGCACCCGACTCTTGGATGTGGGCCGCAGCATTCGCGATGTACCCTGGTGGCCATTATCCCGACTGGTACTCGAAATCGCTTTGCTCGTTGCCGCTTTGCTGTTGTTGATGCTGCTTTTTCGTCATTATCTGCAGGGTATTTTCAGTCACGATCATATTTCTTCTGCGGCGACCCTGCATAATCTGCACTCCCCAGACTGGCAAAATCTCCCAGAATGGTTGCGCTCGCTCATCACCAATGGGCTAGGTACCGCACAAACCATGCTGGGTAACGCTTTTCTCCTGCTTTCGGTAGGCGTTATTGTTACTGGGATTACCCAGCGCGGCTATCTCGCCTTGATGGCTGGATTTCAGGCGGTGCTGGCTAATATTCGGGTGTGGCTAGGATTTTTGCTGGCGAGCCTGCTGCTACAGGGCGTCATCACCTTTATATCGGCGCAAATTCATACGGCTGCCGCCGCCATGCTGGTGGCTCTCAGCGGGGTTGCGCTGTTGATCTTGGTGGGACTATACGGTTGGTGTTTTGTGCGCGAAACCTTTGGGCTCCCCGGAGCCCAAGTTGCCAAAAGTGTCGCGAGCGCAGTCAGAAAGCCGATCAGATCGACTGCCTAATGAACTCTGCTGCACTACGCGCAGCCATTTTTTGCTGACCATAAGACTGCGCACCCGCCTTAGCGATGGCACTTAGCACCGCCTGCAAAGCCGCTGCAGTGGTATCCTCGGCAAAAGCGACGGCAGATGCCGTGCCACCCTGCTCTAGGCTAACCCGAGCACAAGCCATGGCTCGGGCACCGGTGCCGGTACTGAGAGCGTGTTGGTCAAATTGTTCCACCTCGGCGCGAACATCTGCCCCCTGAATCAAGGCATCTACCAAAGCACCCACCGCACCACTCCCGGTTCCCTGGAGAATGATGGGATTGCTCTCAGAGCCAATAACCACCGACGCTGTTACCCGATCTCCTTCGCGATTGAGGCGATAACGCTGCATCTGCCATTCCTTGTCATGTTGCAGATAATGCTGCTCGAAAAGGGCATATATTTTAGCCGGGCTGAGTTCTCCCTGCCCCTGCTCAGAGGCAGCTTGCACCTGCGCACTGAACTCCTGAGCCAGCCAACGCGGTAAAGAAATACCGTAATCCCGTTCCAAGACATGCGTTACGCCCCCCTTTCCGGACTGACTGTTGATGCGCACCACCGCCTCATAAGTGCGGCCCAGATCCGCCGGATCAATGGGGAGATAGGGAACCTGCCAAATACTTTCTTCCTGACCTTGACGATGATGCATTCCCTTGCGAATGGCATCCTGATGACTCCCGGAAAAGGCCGTATAGACCAGCTCTCCAAACCAGGGATGACGGGGTGGGACGACCATGTTGGTGCAGCGCGTATAAATTTCCGCAATCTCTGTTCCCAAAGAGAGATCAAGCTGAGGATTCATACCCTGCGAATAAAAATTCATGGCCATGGTCAGAATATCCATGTTGCCAGTACGCTCGCCATTACCGAAGAGGGTGCCTTCCACACGGTCAGCACCGGCAAGCACGGCCAGTTCTGCCGCTGCCACCGCGCAACCCCGATCGTTGTGCGTATGCACGCTGATTTTGACATGCTCCCGACCCCGCAAGTGATCACAAAACCATTCCACCTGATCGGCAAACACATTCGGTAAAGAGGATTCTACTGTTGCTGGGAGGTTCAGAATCACCGGCTGTCCCTGCTCTGGACGCCATACCGTCATCACTGCCTCGCAGATTTCCACCGCATATTCCAGCTCCGTGTTACTGAAACTTTCAGGTGAGTACTCAAAGGTCCAATGACTCTCAGGATAACGATCGGCACCCGCCTTCACCCACTGCGCGCCTTGTACGGCAATGGCTTTAACGCCTTCTTTATCGAGCCCAAAAACCTGCTCTCGTTGTGCGGGATTAGTCGAGTTGTAAACATGTACAATCGCCTGGCGTACACCGCGCAAGGCCTCATAAGTCCGATCAATCAAAGCTTCGCGCGCCTGGGTGAGTACCTGAATGGAAACATCATCGGGTATGCGCCGTTCTTCAATAATCCGACGTACAAAGTCAAAGTCGGGTTGGGAGGCCGCAGGAAAACCCACTTCGATTTCCTTAAAACCCATGCGAACCAGCAAATCAAACATCTCCAGTTTTTGCTCGACGCTCATCGGTGCGACGAGGGCCTGATTCCCATCCCGCAAATCCACACTGGTCCATATGGGTGCGTGGTACATCCGGCGATTGGGCCAGCGGCGGTCTGGCTTATGAATGGTTGGAAATGCTTGGTAACGACGGTAATTAAAGCTACCCATAACGCGTTCTCCTGCCCTGTAAAAATCATGAGGCATAGTATAAAAAGGATAAACCCGCAGGTGCTTGCGATTTTACGGGGTTTTAGCCACTATGGCGCATGATTGTTGCGCATTATGATCACTTATTGGAGGAAAATTGTGTTATGAAGCCTTCTATCCAGAAACTGAACCTCGACCGTTATGATCGCCGCATTCTTGAAATCTTGCAGGAAGATGCTGGCATCAGTAACCAGCGCCTCGCGGATCGGATTGGGCTCTCCCCTTCTCCCTGTCTACGTCGGGCACAAGCCCTAGAGGATGCTGGAATCATCCACAAAAGAGTGGCGCTGCTCCGCCCAGAAAGCCTTGGTTTAGAACTCATGGTGCTGATGCATATCAGTATGGACCGGCACACGCCAGAACGCTTTGAACACTTTGAGACGGAAATTCGAAAATCTTCGGAAGTGCTGGAATGCTTTCTCATTACGGGCCATGACGCGGATTACCAATTAAAAATAGTGGTGCGCGATATGCTGCATTTTCAGGACTTTCTGCTGAATCGCTTAACGCGCATTGAGGGTGTTACCGGCGTGCATTCAAGTTTTGTTCTGCGCAAGGTGATCGATAATACCGCCCTTCCAATTTACTAATGCACCTTGTCCATTTGTAAAGCCATCCACCAATAAAAGGCCACCCAGCTACGCCATCCCGTAAACGGTCGGGTGATCTCCCGAACTTCCGCTTCCGTGGCATTTCTACCGAGTTGGTACTGCTTGCCGACGATGGAGCGCAAACCTATGTCGGCGGCGGGAATATAATCGCGAGCACCAATGCCGCGCATCATCACATATTCCGCCGTCCAGCGACCGATACCATGATGCTGGGTTAAGCGATTTAAGGACTGTTCATTATCGAACGGTTGCAAACTGTGGAAATCGAGATTTCCTGTTCGCATATTTTCCGCTGCTAAAACAATATAATGTGCTTTCTGCCGACTAAACTGGTGCGCACGCAAAGTCTCTTCGCCAATCTCCACTATCCGCGCAGGGTCAGGGAGTAGCGTGTATATTTGCTCCTCAATATTCAGGGTATACCCACCCAACTCAATGAATTTTCTTTTCAACTTTTGGGCAAAAGTAACGTTAATTTGCTGTCCGATAATGGCCCAATAGAGCGCTTCTTCGGGACTCCCCATCAACACCGGACGTAATCCATACATTGAATGGTACAATTCCGAAAATACCGGATCAGCACGCACTACTTCCATAAAAGGATAGGGATTTATCTGTAATTGGAAAATTTTGGTAACCCAGTCTTGCGCGGAGGCTATCATGACGTCAGTAATCGGTTGAGGCGCGTGAATTTGCAAGTGAAGTTGTGGGTTTTCCGTTGTTCCAACACTCCGCAAGGTAATCAACAAAAGGTGATTATCCAAGTTTATGGCGCGGTAATAAGTATGGTCATGGATTTGTTCCATGATGGTCGAGGGCGCATGCTGCAAATAAGCGAGCGTTAAAGAAAAATCGTAAGGCGCCGTTGGATGCAGCGGAATGATAGGGCTCAGGTAAGTCACTCGATTTTACTCCATCGTTATTCGAACGCGTTGTTTCATGGATACTATTTCCGGAACATTACGCGGATCATTGTGATTTTGGAGGCGTTGGGAGACTCGGCAATCGTCGAATAATGCGCTGGAAAAAGAAATTATTGGGGATGACGACAATGGCTCCATCTTCTTGCTTCAGTTCCGTAAACATTAGATTTTCTTCAACCACTTCACCAACCAGTGCTTCCGGAAATATTTCAATACGTTGCCCGATTCCTAGCGGTTGCCAGAACCAGATAAAAAAACGCGCAGTAATATTGCTGACCATGGCCCACAGGGCCAACATGCCA
This sequence comes from Acidithiobacillus sp., assembly GCA_041676785.1. Lineage (GTDB taxonomy): Bacteria > Pseudomonadota > Gammaproteobacteria > Acidithiobacillales > Acidithiobacillaceae > Acidithiobacillus. The sequence continues at coordinate 44,014 of JBAYRF010000012.1, forward strand.
ACTCCGATCACGGCCAACAAGCTGACAAAAGTGGTCCAGACCGCAGTCACATCCACCGCCCAGACCCGCAATACGACCACCCAGACCAGTAACCATAAAAACCAAGAGGTAACACGTTTGAAAATGATGCCATAACCTCGAGAAAGTGTCCGACGCTCCCCCAGAATAGCCAGCAAACGCCCAATGATTTTGTCATACCAGCGCAATATCAAATAACTGCCCAGCACAATCAATACCGTATAAATCATTCGATGCATTAACCATTCTGGGTCAATATCTACTCCGTAAATCACCATTTTCATCACTTTCTCCTATGAAGAAGCTTAACCTTGACCCACAGGCGCACTATCCCTAGCTACGAGCTGCTGGTAGAGTTTACAGATGACCTATACCCGTCGGCTACGGCCTGATGGTTGAGCACAGCCAACACGGAGTCCACATTGAAACTGAGTCAGATTATGGTCGACGGTGCCGTAGAAACGGCACTTTGGTCCGGCAAGGAATTGATATCTTTAAAAAGTATTGCACCGCATCTTTCTTTGCAAGATTTACTCGCGGCTCCCGCGTCAGTACGCGACAATCTGGAACAACGACTGAGTCGTGCCTCGGCCCAAAACTTACTAGATCCAGAGTGCGTCACCTACCTACCACCGCTGCCCAGTGGTTGTAAAATTCTCTGCGCAGGCCTCAATTATCAAAGCCATGCCCAAGAGGTGTCGGCGCCTGCACCTGAATTTCCGAATTTTTTCATGCGCTTTGAAGATACGATGGTGGGTCATCAACAACCCCTGCGCATTCCTACGCTGTCCACGCAGATGGATTATGAAGGTGAGTTGGCTGTCGTTGTGGGCAAATCCTGCTTTGGGTCGCTGAGCGAATCTCAAGCGCTCGATTGTGTAGCGGGCTATACCATATTTAATGATGCCAGCATCCGCGATTTTCAGTTTCGTGCCAGCCAGTGGACGCTGGGTAAAAATTTCCCGGCTACGGGTGGCTGTGGACCCATGGTGGTCACTGCGGATGAACTGCCTCCGGGTGCCCGTGGCCTAGTATTGCGCACCGAAATTGATGGAGAAACGCTTCAAGAAGGCAATACGGCGGATCTGATATTTGGTGTCGCCGCCTTGGTTCGTGCCGTCGCTGAGGTGACGCCCCTACGTTGCGGTGATCTCCTCATCACCGGAACTCCGGCAGGCGTAGGATTCACCCGCAAGCCGCCGCGTTTTCTGCGCCTAGGGGAACGCTGCCAAATCACCATTGAAGGCATCGGCACCCTGAGTAACCCGGTAATGATGACGGAAAACTAGCGATTGCGCATGAAATCAGCGGTTCGCTGTAGCGCCGTCTGCAAGTGCGCCCGGACCTCTGGAGGCATTTCCTGTTCTTGCATGGCGCGCTGCATACAGGCCATCCATTGATCTCGGGCCTGATCGTCTACCGGAAAACTGGCATGACGTGCGCGTAGGCGAGGATGCCCAAACTTTTCGACGTAAAGATCGGGGCCGCCCAACCAGCCGGATAAAAACAGAAACAGTTTTTCTTTAGATTCCGTCAAATCCGCCGGATGCATTGTCCGCAAAGGGCTTTGCCACTCCGGTTCACTGGCCATTAAATCATAAAAACGGTTGACAAGTTTACGCAGACTTTCTTCACCGCCGAGTAATACATAAGGTGCGTTTTCTGGTTCAAGATTCAAAATATTTCACTCCAAGTAAGTATAGCCATGCAAACCATCGGCAAATTGTTGTAAGAAAATATAGCGTTGCGCGTCATCCAGTGCCACGCAGGCATCCACTTTTTTCTGATAGCGAGCCAGTAAATCTGGAGCCGAAAATTGTACATAATTCAGAACGAATTCAACGGTATCTCCTGCCATCGGTTGTTCCAGATGAAATAACCCCGATTTGTCGACAATTACGTTAACGGAATCCGTATCCCCAAACAAATTATGCATATCTCCAAGAATTTCTTGATACGCACCGACCATAAAAACACCCAGTATGTAAACTGCGTCACTCTGCACAGTGTGCACCGGCAGCGCCGAAGTTAGACCTTCTGCCGTAACATAAGCATCAATACGACCATCAGAATCGCAAGTAATGTCTTCAATGCGTGCGCGTCTGACCGGCTCTTCATGGAGGCGTTGAATGGGTAAAATAGGAAAAATTTGATCAATAGCCCAAACATCGGGTAATGACTGAAATAAGGAAAAATTCACAAAATACTTGTCTACCAGTTTCTCATTCAGCTCATCGAGAATATCGCGATGGGCGCGATTATGGGGGTCAAGAAAAGTACGCACTTGCCATAAAATACGCGCATATATACCTTCGGCATCAGCGCGATCTTCAATCGGGATCAAACCGAGATTGAACTGCTGATGGACTTCGGCGAGGAGATACAGCGCTTCTTGGTATACCTCAAGAGCGTCTGGCGCCCGTGCCTGCTCCAGTCTGCCGAGCAGTCGCCCCCACTCCCCTTTCATCTGGGCGGAGTTCGCATCTACGCGTAAATGCTCTCCAGCGGCCTGCTCCACATCGGTAACATTCGTAAGTAGAATCGCATGATGCGCTGTCAGTGCCCGTCCTGATTCGGAAATAATGCGCGGTTCGGGCAAGTTTTCCTGGCGGGCTACCTCGGCTAAAGCTGCGACAATCGCATGGGCATAATCAGAAATATGATAATTGGTGGAACAGTAGGCTCGAGAGTGCGTTCCTTCGTAATCCACGCCTAGACCACCCCCCACATCCACAACCTCCAGAGCTGCCCCTAAACGCCGCAACTCCGCATACAAACGCGCACATTCCCGCATCCCACCCTTGATGAACTGGATATTGGGAATCTGAGAGCCTAAATGAAAATGCAGCAACTGCAGGCTATCCAACGCATTTTCACGGTGCAAATATTGCACCATTTCGAGTATATCGACGGTGGATAAACCAAATTTCGATTTTTCACCGCCCGTATTTTGCCATTTACCAGCACCCGCAGAGGCTAGACGCGCACGCACGCCGATTCGAGGCTGCACCTGAAGTGCGCGGGCTTCGGCGAGAATCAAGGGGAGTTCGGAAGGTTTCTCGACCACCAGATAAACTTGCAAACCCAGTTTTTCACCCGTCAACGCCAGACGGATGTATTCGCTATCCTTATAACCATTACAAACTACCGTACCCCCCATAGGCATAAGACCGAGAACGGCCAGAAGTTCTGGCTTGCTCCCCGCCTCCAGACCCAGCTTCCCTTCCCCGGCGCGCAGTATTTCTTCAACAACATGACGCTGTTGGTTCACCTTGATCGGATAAACGGGCGTATAGCTACCGTTGTAATTTAAGGCGCGAATGGCACCCCCAAAAGCGTCCCGAAGTTTGTTGACACGATGATCGAGAATCTGAGGAAAACGCAGCAAACACGGAAGTCCCAAGGAATGCTCGCCGAGCTCTGCAGCGACGTCGGCAAGGCCAATGGCAGCGCTTTCGGGTATGGCGTCAGGACGGACAATCAATTGTCCATCCTCACCGACGTCAAAATACCCCTCACCCCACTGCGCCAAGTTATATAAATGGCGACTATCGGCTATCGTCCAATGCATGCCCGCACCCCTCTTGGAAACCCTCGCGCAGTCTACGGGTTCCCCCCGTCAGGAGACAAGCAGAGAACCGCTCCGACTATAAAGCCTCGTTCGCAAAATCTGCCAATCGTGAACGCTCACCACGACGCAAGGTGATGTGACCGCTATACGCCCAGTCCTTAAAACGATCCACCACGTAAGTGAGGCCGGAGGTTGTCTCTGTCAGATAGGGCGTATCAATCTGGGCAATATTTCCTAAACAGACGATTTTAGTACCTGGTCCAGCACGAGTAATCAGGGTTTTCATTTCCTTAGAGGTCAAGTTTTGCGCCTCGTCGATAATGACGATTTTCTCCAAGAAAGTCCGGCCACGCATAAAACTCATGGATTTAACGCGAATCCGCTTATTGAGAAGGTCCTGCGTGGCACTGCGCCCCCAACTACCGGCCTCATCACTCCCGCGTGCTAGAATTTCCAGATTATCTTCTAAAGCCCCCATCCAGGGTTGCATTTTTTCTTCTTCCGTACCGGGCAAAAAACCAATTTCTTCGCCCACCGGAACAGTGGCTCGGGTAATAATCACTTCGGAATAGCGTTTATCCTCAAACACCTGATGCAGGGCAGCCGCGAGAGTGAGTAATGTTTTGCCGGTACCGGCATGACCAAGCAAGCTGACAAAATCAATTTCCGGGTCCATCAGCAGATTCAGCGCAAAATTTTGCTCAGGATTGCGTGCCATGATTCCCCAAACCGCATGGCGCTCACTGCGATAGTCGGTGATCCGCTCAATGATGGCATGTTCGGGATGTACTTCGCGAACAATGGCCGCGAAATCCTCCGTAGCCCCATCCTTGGGGTTCAGGGCGATAAACTCATTGGCATGCCACTTTTGGATAGCGGGGCCGCTGATCTTGTAGAAACTCCGGCCGCTTTCCTGCCAGGCATCCAGATCACGACTATGGGTTTCCCAGAAGTCGTCACTGAGAATCTCCGCACCGGTATACAGCAAATCCACATCATCCAAGGCCCGGTCATTCTGGTAGTCTTCCACCCGAATACCCAGCGTCCGCCCCTTGATACGCAGATTGATGTCTTTACTGACTAAAATGACTTCTTTTTCGGGATGACGATTTTGCAAAGCCAGCGTAACCGCCAGAATCTCGTTATCCGCCTTGCCGCCCGCCAGATCTTCTGGCAAGGCTTGCTGGTAAGAAGCTGTTTGAAAATACAAACGTCCCTGGGCATAGGGTAAGGGTAACCCTCGATCCAGATCCGCCGTATCCGTCAGCAACTCATCCAGATGACGACTCACTTGGCGAACATTCCGCGCTTGTTCACTTAACCCTTTTTTGTGTTGGTCCAATTCTTCCAACACGATCATCGGCAACAAAATATCGTGTTCCTGGAAACGGAACAGCGCCGACGGGTCGTGCATCAACACATTGGTATCCAGTATATACAGACGCGGTTTTTGAGGAGATGCCGGTACGATGGCGGCCTTCGTCATGGGAGTTTTTTGACGATATCAAGAATGGCAGCCGCGTGCCCCGCCGCTTTTACCTTACGCTCCACATAGGCAATTTTACCATCCCGATCAATGACAAAAGTGCTGCGTTCCACACCAATGCTGGTTCTGCCGTACATGTTTTTTTCTTTCAAAACGTCAAAAGATTTACACAGGGCTTCATCCGTATCGGCTAATAGTGGAAAGGGAAAATGAAATTTACAGGCAAATTTTTCATGGCTGGATACCGTATCACGGGACACCCCCAAAACTTCCGTACCCGCCGCCTCAAACTCAGGATACAGTGCGCTAAATTCTTGTCCTTCCGTGGTGCAGCCGGGAGTATCATCTTTAGGATAAAAATACAGTACCACGATTTTGCCGTGCAGATCCGCCAGACTCAGGGACGCAGACTTTCCATAAGCAGCCACGCTGAATGGCGGTGCGGGTTGACCGACGACGATATTTTCTGTGGACATGAAGACACTCCGTGTGTGGGCTTGTTCGAAAATCTAGCGCGGGCGATGGGGCTGTGTCTAGCGCATGCATTCGTTTTGGTCGCCCGCGACTCTGTAACGCTTAAAATCCAACAGCCTTTTAGATTCGACCACCTCATCATGAGGGATCAGGAGATATTCCCAAGGCTTGCCATTAACCTGTACGGCATAATCCGAAGCATGTTTGCACCACCGCGCAGCGGCTGCAGCCTTGGCCAGCACTTCCTGACTATTGATGTCCGCACTGGATTTGGTTTCTACCATAAAAATGGTTGAATCTGTTTCCGCCACGAAATCAGGGACGTACTCCGGCTGCTCTGTGCCGAGCTTGTAGTAAATCTGGAACTGGCCCTTGGCAGGCTTGAACCATTTGGTTGCGTCGCGCTCAAGGATGACGGCGAAGCGACGTTCCGTGTCGGAATCAAACTTCTGCAGTGGGTACAGGCAACGCGCAAAGCCACCGAACAGCATCTGCTTGATCCGGCCCGGCTCCGTCACAGTTTCTCGGAAGTGGTGAGCCGCCTGCCCTGCGGTGACCGTGTAGTTGCAGCTTTTCAGCTCCGTAAAACCGCGACTGACCTGCACCTCGTAGTCAGTCGCTTCCTCCCAAAAGTGCGTCATCATCTGCGCGCGGATCTGTTTGGCAATGGTCTTACGCTGTCCGGCCAAGACATTGATGATTGCCTCGGATTCCGAGAGATAGCTCTGCAGATGCCGCACCATCTGGCCCGCAAGGTCATAGAGCAGTTCAGCTTGGGTAAAGTAGTCGATGTCATCGAAGTCTACCAGCGCGTGGACGATGTAGTCCTCTGGGCGCTGCTCCTTCAGGCCGATTCCTGCTGCCAGCGTGAACTGCTCGTTAGTGCGCAACATCTGACCGACGATCTCGCGCTCGCCCGGTTGTAGGTGAAGCTGGCTCACGTCCAGCGTAAATGGGCGAAAGCCGGTCGTGACCTCACCCTTGGGCACCACGGCGATGCGCGGAATGTCGATGGTCTGCTGCACGACGATCTCGGTGGTCTTGGCTACCACTTCGGACAAGTCGAGCCCGCGCTCTGATTCATCCGTGCCCGCCAGCAATTCGCCTTGCAGCGGCTTGAGCCGCTCTACCGCTTCCGCGAGGATGGCAGCTTGCACTTCGGGCTTCAGTAGCGCGCTGCTGGTGGGTACCAGGTCGCGTTTGACTTCGTACCCGCCGATGATGTCCATGACCACAAGCGCAGCCTGCTTCTCCGCTTCGGTGGTGAAAACTGGCTTGAGCGCGAGTCGCTTCTCGTCGCCGTTGACGGCTGCCGTCGCTAAGTCGAGCGCAGGCGTGTCATTCGTTAATCCGAGGCGGGATAACGTACCCGAGCCGACCTGGACACTCACTTTCTTGTCGTCAGCGCTCGGCGCATCAAGAATTACTTGTTTCAACCGGATCGGCGAGTCGCCCCGGTTGGCCTCGTCGATGATCTCCTGAAACTTGTCGTGGGCGACGATGTTGAGGCGATCCACGGCCGCCACGCGAGTGCGTTTTCCATAAGGGAGGCGCAGACCACGCCCGATGCTCTGCTCGATCAGGGTGCGCGCGTTGGCGGCGCGCAGCGGCACGATGGTGTAGAGGTTGGTCACGTCCCAGCCCTCTTTGAGCATGTTGACGTGAATGACGAACTCGGTCGGCTCGTCCACGCTCTCCACCGCCAGCAGACGCGTGATCATCACCTCTTCTTCCGCGCCGGTGCGGCTGGAGTCCACTTGGATCACCTGGCCCGCATATCGGCCCATATAGAAAGCATCGGACTCCATCAATGTCTTGAGTTGCCCCGCGTGCGTGGTATCGCGCGCGATGACCAGCATGAAGGGCTTGACGGGTTTGACGCCGTTCTCGCGAGCATAAGTCAGCAACTCCACCTTGGTGGTTTCGTGCAGGCGCACACCATCTTCCAGCTTGATTTTCTCGACCTCATCCGGCGTGTGCGCCTTGCTGTCGAAATTCCGCTGGGTGACCACAGCAGGCTCTTTAACGAAGCCGTCCTCCATGGCCCGCGCCAACGGGTAGTCCATTACCACATTCTTGAAGGGCACCGGCCCTCGGCTGGATTCCACGAAGGGCGTCGCCGTCAGTTCCAAACCAATCAGTGGATTGAGCTCATTGATCGCTCGCAGGCCAGCTTGTGCACGGTAACGATGCGATTCATCCATCAGCAGCACCAAATCTGGCAACTGGGCCAGATAGTTAAAATAACTATCGCCCAGCACCTCACGCATGCGTTTGATACGAGGTTCCTTGCCACCACGCACTTCTGAATTCACTTTGGAAATATTGAAAATATTGATGGTCACCGGCGAAAGCAAACCCAGCGTACCACCACGCTGCTCATAATTATCACCCGTAATGATTTCTGGCGACTGCTGCGCAAATTCACCAATGCCCTTGAATACATATTTGGGTGTGTTGGGGGTGAAATCTGCGATCAGCTTGTTGTAGATAGTTAGATTCGGCGCGAGCACGAAGAAGTTGTTGATGCCCTGCGCCAGATGCAGGTAGGCGATGAACGCGCCCATCAGCCGCGTTTTGCCCACGCCGGTGGCCAGCGCAAAGCACAGCGAAGGAAACTCGCGCTCGAAGTCTTCCAGTGTCGGAAATTCCGCCTTGAGCGTCGAGAGGATCGCGGAGACATCGCGCTCGTGCCCCAAGAGTTCTGGCGCGGTATCCAGCGCACGAACCAGCCGCTTGAGAGATTCTTCCTGTGGCGGGCGCAACGACAGGCGGCCCGTAATGTGGTTTTGCACGCGGGCGCTCATGCGTCCCCCTCGGGTGTGTTCTTGTTCTGATTGAGTTGCTTCAGTAGCCGATCAAAGTCGCTCTCGAACAGCCTGTCCTGCACGATGCGGTATTTCTCGAACTCGGTTTCGGCATGCGCGCGAGCGATCTCTGCTGTCACTCTGCCTGCGTCCTGCAAAACTTCACGGTTCGTCACTTCGATGAACTGGTTCAGTCGCCCCTCCCAGTCCTGCATGGTCATGGGCAAGCGCCGTTTAGCCATGTCTTCGGCAATGTCCAGATAAGCGTTCACTAGGCGCGAAAGCTGCGCCATTTCGTCCTCGCTCAGGTAGTTCTTGGCAACCACGACATCGAATTTCTGAATCTTTCCGCGTGGCGCATCCTGCCACGTGGTCAGCCCCATGTTGGTCTTTTCCGCATCCGCACGCGCAACGATGACTTCAGCCGCCGTCTGCCCGTGAATCGCCCAATGCAGTTTGTTCTGCACCGTAGCGAAAAAGCGCTTGGTGGCCTGCGCCATCACGTCGTAATCGATAGCCGTGGCGTAGATGTCGGTGATCTTCTGATAGAACTTGCGCTCGGACAGGCGTATCTCGCGGACACGCTGAAGTTGCTCTTCGAAATACTGTTCACCCAGGATGGAACCGCCGCGCTTCAGGCGCTCGTCGTCCATCGTGTAGCCCTTGATGGCGAATTCCTCGACGATGCCCGTGGCCCACTTGCGGAACTGCACGGCCCGCTCGGAATTCACCTTGTAGCCCACCGCGATGATGGCAGCGAGGTTGTAGTGCATGGTGTCGTAGCCCTTGCCGTCGGAGGCAGTTATCCGAAAATTTCGGATAACTGCCTCCTCCTGCAACTCGCTGTCATCAAACACCTTTTTCAAGTGGTAATTGATGGTGCGCACATTCACGTCGTAGAGCGCAGCCATCATCTTCTGCGTCAGCCAGACATTCTCATCGGCATACACCGCCTCCACGCCGCCCTGCCCGCTGGCCGCCACAAAGGTCAGATACTCCGCCGCCGAGGAACGGACGATGGAGATTTCCTGCCTCTTCTTCACCATCACACCTCCTCCCCATCATCGCCATCGCCGAACAAATCGAGCGTGCTATTGGCTGTACGTGCTTTTTTCCCCCCGACCGCTTGCGGGAGAGGGGCCGAGGGCGAGGGAGCCGCCATCGGCAGATTGGCCACGTTGAGGCTGTAGTCGTCGTGCCCCCATTCGCAGCGCGCCAGCACCATCTTCGGAATCTTCTTCAGCGTCAGATTCGGCCAGCGTTCCGCCGCCTGCGCCGCAGTCGCGCCATGAAAGGCCGCGCAGCACACCAGCAGACTTTGCTCGCCGCCCACTTCTTCGGACAGCGCCTGCAACGGCTCCGCCGACAGGTTTTGCGTGGTGACGTAGATGAAATCACGCTCGCTGGAATGGCCGTGCTGCCACCACAGCACCTCGGACGGCGCGTAGGTGAAGCCTTCCAGCTTCGCCAATGCTTCCGCAAGCATCGCCGCGTTGTAGTCGGGATTGATAATCGGATTGCCCCAGCGGTCATTGACGATCAAGCTGGGCGCAAGGCGGTAATAGCGAAAACCGCCGCCGCCCTGCCAGTTCACCGCCTTCGAGATGCCGCCTTGATCCGTGCCATCGATGACCTTTTGCAGGCGCGGAATGATGTGCGTGTGGCAATGCTCGCCCAGCTCGACCATGATCCAGCGCCGCCCCATTTTGTGTGCGACCGCGCCGGTGGTGCCGGAACCGGCGAAGGAGTCGAGGACGAGGTCGTTGGGGTTGGTGGCAAGCTCGAGAATTCGTGCCATCAAACGTTCTGGCTTCGGTGTGCCAAAAACACCATCACCGAAAAGAACTTTACTTTCCTTCTTGGCCTCGTCGTTGTGACCAACTACGTCATGGCGCCAAACCGTAGTTGCTGGGATGGTTTCAGTTACTTCTGAAATGAACCTCTTTATTGCCGGCCTAGAGTCACCACCAACCCCAAACCAGATTCGATTATCGGCAATCAACTCTGCGAATTTTTCCTTGGTATATCGCCAGCTAGTACCAGCAGATGGAAAAACCTCTCGACCAGAAGGCAATTTAACTGGAAAAACGGCGTAATCCCGCACTTCGTTGCGCAAGGTATCGCCAGCTTTCCATGGACCTCGAATATCGTTGTCGCGATTCGTGTAACGCGATGTCTGTTTCTCAGTTTTTTGCAACCGATTGAGCGCAAGCCGATCAATGTTCTTCGCGTATACCAACACGAAATCATGTGAAGAAGATAAAAATTTTGAATCAGCTTTGGGAGCGTATTTTTTCTCCCAAATAACCGTGGTCAGGAAATTCGCCCGACCAAACACCTCATCACACAACACCTTCAAATAGTGCGCCTCGTTGTCATCAATCGTGATCCACAACGAACCATCCTCGGACAGCAGCCGCCGGATAATCTCCAGCCGGTCGCGCATCAGCCCCAGCCAGATCGAGTGCTCCAGCCCATCGTCGTAATGCGTGAACGCGCTGCCGGTGTTGTACGGCGGGTCGATGAACACGCACTTCACCTTGCCCGTGAACTCCGCCTCCAGCGCCTTCAACGCAAGCAAGTTGTCCCCGAAGATCAGCCGGTTGTCGAAGATATCGGTGTCCGACACGCGCTGGCTGGCGTGATACGACTTGTCCGGGTCTTCCAGCAAAATGCGCGGCTCCAGCTTGGGGCGCTTGTCCTTGCCGATCCAGGTGAGTTCGAGTTTTTGTTTTTTACTGCCCATCAATCATTCCTGTTCGGCAGTGGTCAGCTAACGGCTTTTGTTTGTGGGATGGTTTCATCAGGCACCACAATATCCCGGCTGAAAAACATCACTTCATTACCAACATACCGTCTTTGAGCGGTGTAGTTCAGCCCATAGCTCAACGACCGGCTCATCTGGTACATGGCGCAGATTTCCTCTACGTTGTCATAGGACACCACCCACGGCCACTGAAAGGTTTTCTGCTGAAGTTTTTTTGCTATCTCAACGTGGTCGTCATGCTCGTAGTAGTTACGATACAAACCCTTACCTTTGACATAATAAGGCGGGTCAAGATAGATCAGGGACTGCTTTGGCAAGAACTCGGAGCACCTATTCAGGAGTTGCAACGAGTCTTCGCAATACACGGAGATATTGGCTGATCGCTTGGCGATAATCTCAATTCTTGCTGCGACGACATCCTTCTTGAAACGTGCATTCAGCTTGTAATTGCCGGCCTGATTTTTTCCGCCGATAACGCCCGCCTTCAGAATTCCAGACCGATTCGTTCGGTTAAGAAACAGCGTCGCGAAGCCCTTTTCGACCATGGTTGCCTTGCTTTCCTCCCGCAGCACTGAGCGCCAGTGGAACCACTCATCCATCGTAATCGGTGTGGATTCCAACAGCGCAAGCAGCTCATTCGGATGCTTCGTTACCACCATCCAAAAGGCATAAATCGCAGGGTCTGCATCGTTGACATGGATATGGCTGACCTGGCCTTCAAATAACAATTCCAGCGCGACACCTGCGCCGCCTGCATAAGGCTCTAGATAGTGTCCGCCGATGAGACCATTTTTCTCCATCATTTTTGCAATGAATGGGGCAAACGGTGCCTTCCCGCCTGGATATCGCAATGGGCTATACAACTTGTTCGAATACATGATCAAGCCCTCTTTAAATTCACTTTCAATGCAGCTAGCTTGTTCACATCAACCGCATAGCCTCCAGCCATCACGCTACGGATGGTATGTTCGAATTTCTGCAAAAAATCGTTACTGGCATCAGGATTTTTTTCAATCCAGTGCTTCCACGGATTCGGAGATCTGGTCACAGATACCAAGATTCTCTGGAACTCAGTCTCTTTGTAGAACCGTTTGAAAACTTCCCGTGGCTTATTGCCGCCCGTGTATGCTGCCAAGGATGCCTTCACATCGACGTGATCGCCCCTGATGGCGAATTCACGGATGACCTCGGCTGCCACATTAGTGAATACATCTCTCGTGAACTGCAAGCCGTTCTGCCAGAAACTGTCATTTGCCGGAAGGTTGTATAGATGCTCAAAGATCAATTGATCTGGCGGCAGACTGCCGGGTAGTAGCACTATGGTTTTCGGATTTTTTTTACGAACCTGCTGCGCTGCATCAGAGTCCAGACAGATAATGCTTCTTTCTGAAAATTCAGCTATACCCTTATCAATCAGTTGCAGATAGTTGGAGCAGCCAAGTGTTATGTCAGGCAATGGTACTGTAAATTTTTTGACTGGCTGGCGATTCATTAAAGCTGCATAAAAATCAGCGGCTTCCCTATCCTCAAAGTAAACATTGATTTTTGGAAGTCTTTCGTCCACCCCTACTGCGACTGTCGTGGTGTTGATGTCCGCACTGATTTTTGCCCAAGACCAATCCTGCATCACTTGGACGTCGCCAAAAGTGTTGCTCAAATAAACGGTCTTGTATTTTCTACGGTGTTGCTGACTTTGCCCGTGGGCGTACTCGATCAGTGTCGGAGAGTGCGAAGTCATGACCACTTGAAGATTCAAATTCTTGCACTCCCGGTCAAGAATTTTCAGCAGGTTGATTTGTGCAGTCGGAAACAATCCCGCATCTGCCTCATCGATCAGCAACAAGCCGCCATTGTATTCTGCGTATTCTTCTTTCAACTTCCGGAACGACATTAGCGCCAGAATGATTTGTCCAGCATTATCTTCCCCCGCCGAAACTGATTCTTGGTCGTAGTTGTCTCCATGTGCCACAGCGGAACTGATGGTTCCTTCTGTGCCTGTGGCTAAGGAAGATTGCCGATTGAGCAGCTCATTGGTTAGCCCAATGAATTCTTGCTTGTGATGGTTTAGGTATTCAAAATAAATCATTTTGTAGTCCCGGTCTGCAATCGGATACAATCGCTTCAGGCTCAAAAAAATGACGGGGTGCGTGAAATTACGGCTCGCGTTGTCACCTTCCTTGACTGTGCTGTTATTCCTGACGACTGGCCTTGGGGATTTTCCACGCTTCATCAGTTCAAGTTTTGCAGTTGCAGCTTGATCTGTATATCCGTCGTGCAAATCAATATTGACCGTCATCGATCCGGGTTGATCAAATTGATTTGAAATCCTGAAGTGTTCGCTGTATTGGGATTTAAAAGTTCCCCCGGCAATCTGGCGAAATGAAATGTCCTGACCTGATGCGTAGTCTTTCTCAAAGCTAAAAATTTGTGCAGCGATGCCGAGAATTGATGATTTGGATGTGCCGTTCTTGCCACACACCACCGTGATGGCTTCGCCGAATTCAACTTCTACATTATTTAGCGCACGGAATTTCTCAATGTGCAGTTTTTTGAGTTGCGTCTTTGCCATTTTTAGCTCCTTGCGCATTATCGTAGTTGCCATTCAATCGTAAACAGCGATTGTTCTTCAACTTGCTGCTGCAACTGAACCTCCAGCTGGCCGATCAAGTCGTCGCGCTGCGCTTCGACTTCGTCCTGCCGATTGAACAGCTCGCGGCGCAGTTTGCTGAGCTTGGCTTCCAGCTCGCGCTGCTGCTTCTGCCGGGACAGCTTCTCTTCCAGCGTGGGCGAGGTCACCGCCGTGCGGCGCACGTCCTTGATCTCGCGGTCGATTTCCTTGATCTGCTGCTCTAAGCCCAGCTTCAGGTCGTCGGCCTTAGCCTTGGCGAGCCGCCGCTCAGCCCAGCGTTGTGAGATGACCAAGCCCGCCTCAATGGTTTTTCCGAGGCCCACTTCGTCTGCCAAGATGACGCCGTGCGAGAGTGGATTACTGCAGGCAAACAGCGCCGCCTCCACCTGATGCGGGTTGAGGTCAACCTGTGAGTCGACCAGCGTGGATGCCAGTGATTCCACGGTGTCGCTGGCTGCCTGTCGGGTCAGTTGCCATGCATAGTATTGACTTTGGTAGGGCGTCAGTAGGATCAATTTTACGGTCAAATCATCATGTTATGTAATAGGTTCTGAGAATACTGAATGTTGCGTTAAAAGTCATCCAAACGGCATGAATTCAGCTTGCACCTACAGTGTCGCATGTTCTAGCATGCATGGATGAATCATTCTGTCTCACCGGCTCGCTCTGGGGCTGCGACCATTACCGATGCGGAAGCAACGCAACTGCTGCGTGCGGCTGGGCAGCGCGTTACCCGTTTGCGCATCGCGGTTTTCAAGACCCTGCTAGAAGCTGAACAGCCCCTCAGTCATCCAGAAGTGCAACAACGCTTAGAAGCTTCGGCGACGGGAGCCATTGACCGCGTTAGTCTTTATCGCAATCTGGAGTGGCTGGTCGAGGTCGGGCTGGCCCATCGGATTACTGCCGATGATCGCGTCTGGCGCTTTAGCGCCCGGCGTCATGAAAGTGCCATGCAACATCCGCATTTTCACTGCGTTTCCTGCGGCCAAGTAATCTGTTTGCCGGAAAGCCGCTTACCGGCTCCCAAGTTACCCGATAACTATTCGGTGATCGAAATGGAACTCGTGGTCAATGGTGTTTGCGCCCACTGCGGCAAGCAGACACCTGCCGCAACGGACAAAAAGCCTTTACGAAACGACTGAATCTAGGAACAAGGTCAACACCCCCGTGTAGCCGTAGATTTTGTCGTGGGATATTTCGCCATTCGCAAAAAAACCGACCAACGGAAAATCGCCCAGGTGTTCCTGAATAATGCGTAATTCTGCCGAGTCCGGACCAAAAAGACTTTCTCCGCGACCCAGACAAGAAAAATACAGACCACCACGAATCTGCCGGCCTGCGACAAGGTTACGGATATCCGCAAGCATCCGAATCAAATCCTCGCGGGCACTACTGCCATCACGCTTGCAGAACATAAGAGATTGACCGTCTTGCACGTACTCACCAATAGCCATCAGTTTGCGATCGGTATCCACGCCCATCAAATTACGCACGGTGTAGTCACCGCGATCATTATTTTCAACGGGTAATGCGACAAAAATAAAACCTGCCGCCCGCTGCAGATCGCGCGCTAAAATCTCGCCAATATCTTCATTCAAAACATCCAGTGCAGGACGTTTGTCGAGCAACCCCACGATATTGCTTTTTGCATCACCGATGGTGTGCAGGGGGCCGATAGGACTACACCCTTGGGATAATCGGGTTGCGATAGCGACTTGATCGCTAAACAGCACCCCACTCAAGCCGCCATGAACCATTTTATCCGCCAGTTGCGCACCACTCTTCCGGGTGCTGCTGATGCCGCCGGTAATAAAACCACTGCTAGTTTTTGCCGCGAGGTCCTGAACCAGCGCCGACAAGTCAGATGCCTCTACATCACCGTGAACCACCGCAAAATAGGGTATTTCGCCCTGAATCATGAGTGGCGCACCATTCAGATACGGCTCCATCCCCGAGAAAATAGCAAAGTCCGATTCGGGAATATCGCTAATCATCAGAGCCAGAGCCGGTTGGTCCAGATACTCCTGAGCCGTAGCGCAGATGCCAATGCCGACGCAGCCGGTCCAGTGGCTAACGGACGTGCGCGTATGCAAGGCTTCCAGAATGAGGGGTAAGTCTGGCTCCAGAATATCACTGACGTAGAGAAACCCGAGCGTTCCTTCTAGCGAAGTGGAGTCCAGATCAATGTGCGCCATAGACAGGGCCGCATCCAAGGCTTGCTGCCAGTTTTTGCCACTAGCGTGACCATAAGGAAAAAGCGTTTTATTAAGCAATAGATACTCCCATCGAAAGCGCGGTGAATCCGCAAACAGGATAGCATCTCGCAAAATGTTGGGAAATTGGCGAACTTGCTGTTGGGGTGTTTTCTCTGATCCGTGACCTAGTGAGAATTTTTGTTATCATGGCGGCGGTCCAATTTCAAAGCACGGCGGAATTTCTCTGACCCTATGATGCACAAAGAATCTCTCTCCCTGTCCCGCTTCTACACGCTCTGTGCATTGCTGTTTTTAGGCACCTTGGCTTTGCTCGCTTATCACAGCGGTAACGGCAGTCTGTGGGACATTGACGAGCCGAACAATGCTCAGGCCCTTAAGGAAATGTTCGCCCGCCACGATTTTGTACTGCCCCTATTTAATGGTGCCTTACGCGCTGCCAAACCAGCACTCAATTACTGGCTGATGTGGGGCGGTGTCGAACTGTTCGGTATGAACAGTTGGGGATTACGCATGGGTTCAGTCTTTATCGGCGCCCTTTTTGTGCTGTATTTGACGCTCTCTACACGCAGACTCATCGGTCCAGGACCGGCGCTGATCAGTGGCCTGATCGCCGCTACCATATTGCACACGCAAATCCTCTTTCGTGCAGCCGTACCGGACCCCTTGCTCATTCTTTTTGTGAGCATCAGCATGATCAGCTACTTGCGTGCCTACCTGTTTTCGCAAGAACGCAGCTTCAGCTTGTTGCTCAGTTACGCCGCCATGGGCCTCGCCACGCTGGATGAAGGGCCCATTGGATTTTTGATTCCAGGCCTGATTATCGTGGTCTTTCTGCTCACCCAGAATAATCTTCGTTATTTGTGGGAAAAGGGACGCCTTACCTGGGGATTACCCTTATTTCTGCTGGTCACTTTGCCTTGGTATATTGCCGTCGGATTAGAAAGTCACTGGCACTGGGATATGGCTTTTCTGATGCGAGATAATATCAGCCGCTTCAATACGCAGATGCAAGGCCATCAAGGTCCGTTTTATTACTATCTGCTGACGATACCCCTAGCGTTACTCCCTTGGTCTATTTTTCTTCCACAAGCATTGCGGCCACTGTGGGAGAAAAGACAGAGACTGATCAAAAAATATCCGGTCGATATCTTCCTGCTGATCTGGCTGCTGGTTTGGGTACTCTTTTTTAGTCTATCTTCGACCAAGCTACCCAACTATGTTTGGGAGGCCTATCCGCCCTTATTTATCTTTCTTGGACAACGGCTGCACAGTGCGCTCATCGGTTCAAAACCGCTGCATCCTCGAGGATTAGGGTGGTCTTTAGCGGGGCTGCTCCTCGTGGGTATGGCGCTTACGATAGCGGGTGCCTTTATCGTTCCCAAAGCTATTCCGCCACTCGCCTCGTTATATTACTTGGGACTACCTTATAGTGTGGCCGCCATACTGACTATGTTCTGGATCAAGCGACAACACACTGCCCGTTTGTTGCTGACGCTGACGGCCAGTAGTGCTGCCCTGACTTTTTGCCTGATGACGTACACCGAACCCGCCTTAAATCTCTTGAAGCCTTCCTATTTCATGGGCGAAAAAATTCACCAACTGGAAGGCGCAAAACCCTATAGTATTGCTACATGGCATTGGTTCCAGCCCAACTTTTTGTTTTATGCCGGTCGCGGCAATATGCGTGTCCATCAACCCAAAAACATCAGCGAATTACAGGCTATTCTCCAGAATCATCCGGGACCACTCTATTTAGCGATCCCCAGTCACGAAAGTAAGGCTCTTTTTGAGCAATTGCCCGCAACCATCGGTGTAAAAACTATTTTTGTAGGTTATGAACTGTATAATCATGAAAACCTGACCTTGTTGCGCCTCAGTTCAACGGCTGAATGAGCACATCCCAAACGATCAGCAGACCCGCTCTGGATCAGCGGTGCGGACGATGAAGACCGCAAATGGTTCCGTCCGCTGTCATAATCCCTTATAATGCTCAGTTGACTATACCAGAACCGAGGAAAAAGCTGCCCATGCGCCGCCTGCCTTATGATGACTACAACAAGAAAGAAATGATTCTGCGCGATTTTCTCGCCATGGATCGCACTGTTTTCGCAGGTACGCGTACCCTTATGGGCTACATTCGGATCACGGTAACGCTGGTCATCGCCACGCTGATATTTATCCGGGTGTTCCACGGCCATCTCGAAGATCATATTTTTTATCTTGGCTTCATTCTGGCGTTGATTATTCTGGGAGCGGGTATTTCTTTGTATTTAAAAATCAAAAACCACCACAAGGATCTTCAGAAACTGGAAGTATTAGAAAAAATTGAGGATGACTTACCATGAAATCCCGGTTTTTATTTAATCATCTGGATAATCACCGCGAGCATTTCCATACTTATCCCAAAAACAAACTGGTTCTACGCGATTGGCTGGCCTTGGACCGAACGGCTGCAGCAAATCGGCGAGTTTTTTATTCTTTTCTGCGGACGACTCTGGATCTCGGTATTGCTGGCTTGATCCTGATTCATTTTTTTCATTACCAGATAGTGATTGTACTGGGTGCTATTTTTTTACTGTTAGCGGTCATTGTCGGCAGTTTCAGCTACTTCCGATTTTTAAGGGTACAAAGCCATTATCAGCAATTTATCCGAGAATCTGATAGTTACTTCCCGCCTATACTAAGACGCAAGAATAACTCCTGAAGCAATCTGGATGCCAGAAATCAGTCTTCCAGTTCTTTTACGTTGACGGTAGGTACATTCTGCAGGGGTGGTCGCTCCCAATCATAAGCGCTGATATTGCCTCGCTGTTCCTGAGTCTGATAGCGCTCATAGGCATTTAATTTTGCGATTTCACGCTGCAATTCCAACTCCGCTTTGGCAAAATCCATGGAGGGAATTTCGGTTTTTTTACGCAGATCAGCTTCTGCCAATTTAATGCGACTTTGTGTATCATGTATATCAATATCCATAATTCGCAAAGTC
The DNA here is from genome assembly GCA_041676785.1 of Acidithiobacillus sp. Classification (GTDB taxonomy): domain Bacteria; phylum Pseudomonadota; class Gammaproteobacteria; order Acidithiobacillales; family Acidithiobacillaceae; genus Acidithiobacillus. Next base: position 62,968 of record JBAYRF010000012.1, read on the forward strand.
GCATTAGCAAGAATGGTGACTACTTCCGGCTGAATTTCGAGTAGCCCACCCTCCAGAAAAAGTATTTGTTTCTGGCCGTCATCTTGATTGATGCGTAACTCCCCGGCTCGCAAACTCGTCAGCAAGGGTGCGTGTCCCGGTAAAATACCAATTTCACCCATTTCAGCCGGCACCGCAACAAACTGGACTGTACCGCTATAAACTTCACCATGAACATCCACCACATTAAGACGGAACGAGCGTTTTTTTTCCATTATGTGCCTCCATTCTCCAGTAGTACGCGCAATTGTGCTTCATCCAGAGCGGGAATCCCCAGTTTTGCGGCTTTTTCGGCTTTACTACCCGCGTCCACTCCGACCACAATGTAGTGCGTTTTAGCGGAAACCGAAGCACTCACCTTGCCACCCGCAGCTTCGATGAGGGCTTTGGCTTCTTCACGACTCAGGCTAGGTAATGTTCCCGTAATCACAAAGGTTTTTCCTGTCAGCACACCAGAAGATAGGGTCGCTATTTTCTCCCAATGCAGACCCGCATCTTGCAAGGCCGCAATGACTTCTCGATTGTGCGGTTGTGCAAAAAAATGGAGGATGGATTCGGCGACAACAGGTCCAACATCGGGAATGTTCTGCAAAGTTTCTAGGTCGGCGGCCATGAGCGGTGGGAGATCGCCAAAATATTGGGCGAGCGCTTTAGCGGTGGTTTCACCCACTTGACGGATACCTAAGGCGTAGAGAAAGCGTCCAAGGCTGGTATGGCGGGAGGCAGCAATTTCAGTCAGCAGGTTTTGCGCCGATTTAGCCGCCATGCGTTCAAGAGTACACAGCATACCTTCGTCTAAACGATAGAGATCGGCAATATTTTGGACCCTACCTTGAGTGACCAGTTGTTCAATCAATTTTTCGCCAAGACCGCGAATATCCATCGCTTTGCGTGAAGCAAAATGGGCAATCGCCCCCATGCGCTGGGCGGGGCAATAGAGTCCTCCCTGACAACGGTGTGCCGATTCATTCGCTAAACGCAGCACCTCGGAGCCGCAGACCGGACAGTGATCGGGTATGTGCCACGGTGGGCGGCCCGGCAGCCGAGATTCACGAAGCACCATAACCACTTCGGGGATAACATCACCCGCACGTCGCACCAGCACGGTATCGCCAATCCGTATGTCCTTACGATCGACCTCATCCTGATTGTGCAAACTGGCACGACTGACCATCACCCCACCTACCTGTACAGGCTTCAGGATGGCGACAGGGGTAATCACGCCCGTTCGGCCCACAGAGGCCAGAATATCCTCCACCTCGGTCTTTTCTTCATGCGCAGGAAATTTATAGGCAATCGCCCAGCGCGGCGCACGCGCGGTAAAACCTAACTGCTCCCGAGCATCCAGAGCGTCCACTTTAAATACGAGCCCATCAATTTCGAAAGGTAGGGTTTCACGTAACTTCTTAATTTCCTCGTAATACGCTTCGCAATCATTAAGGTGCATAACTTTCTGCAAGTAAGGTGTCACCTCAAATCCCCAGCTCGAAAATTGATGCATCACTTCAAGATGTGAATCGGCCAAGTGACCACTGCTGACGCCCCATCCCCAAGGAAAAAACGCGAGGGGGCGTTTGGCGGTAATCCGGGAATCCAACTGCCGCAAACTGCCTGCTGCCGCATTACGGGGATTGGCAAAAGGATTTTCGTTTTCTCGCAGACGTTCTTCGTTGAGACGCTGAAAGGCCGAGACGGGAATCACCACCTCCCCCCGCACTTCCAAAGATTCGGGCCAATGGCTGCCGCTTAACACTAAAGGTACATTGCGAATGCTGCGCACATTAGCGGTGACATCCTCGCCGGTTTGCCCGTCGCCGCGCGTACCCGCCTGCACCAAGTGACCATTTTCATAACGAATATTGACGGAAAGCCCATCAAACTTGGGTTCGGCAATGAGCGCAACCGAATCTTGCGAAAGACTTTTATGCACTCTGCCTAACCAATCAGCCAATCCGGGTGCATCAAACACATTATCGAGCGAGGTCATGGCCACGGCGTAATGGACTTCCGCAAAACGACTCAAAGGCTTGGCGCCGACCCGCTGGGTGGGGGATTCCGGACTCTGCCAGCGCGGATAAGCATTCTCCAAGGCTTGCAACTCCCGCATCATCTCATCGTACTCGGTATCACTGAGGGTCGGTGCATCCTCTTGATAATAAGCGGTATTGGCCGCTTCCAAGCTTTCGCGTAACTGCGCGATCCGTAGCTGCACTGGCGAACCGTCTTCTGACACCCCTACTCCTTTGCACCATGCTGAAACATCATCATTCTTGCAAACGAGCATATCCCAAACCGGGTTTCTGGTATAATCGGCACAAACAATTCAAGCCCCCCTATGTTCACGGAGAATCGATGGCCCTCACGCTTTTTGATCTGGACAACACTTTGTTATCTGGAGACTCTGATCATGCCTGGATGGAGTTTTTAGGTGATCGCGGTATTGTGGATGCCGAAAAATTTAATCGTCTTAACGATCAGTTTTACGCAGATTATTTGGCCGGACGATTAGATATTCACGCCTTTCTGGATTTTCAGCTCACCCCCCTAGCGGCGCATCCTCGTGCGCAATTGGATGCTTGGCATCGGGAATATCTGGGGGAACGTGTACTACCAATGATCTCCAACCGCGCTCGTGCCTTAGTAGAAGATCACCGGCAACGCGGCGATCTTCTGGTCATTATTACGGCGACTAACCGTTTTGTGACCGCGCCCATAGCCGCCGAGTTGGGTATCCGCAATCTGCTGGCTACAGAGCCCGAAGAAAATGCGGACGGCAACTTTACCGGAAAAACGGTGGGTATTCCTTGTTTTCAGGCAGGTAAAATCCAGCGGTTACGCGATTGGCTCCAGCTTCAGCATTTAGAATGGCAGGAAACCATGGTGGGTAGCACCTTTTACAGTGATTCTCACAATGACTTGCCACTACTCGAAGCCGTCGATTTTCCGGTAGCGGTCGATCCTGACCCAACGCTGCGTAGTCATGCCGAGTCGCGAGCTTGGCCGATACTGTCTTTACACGATTGACGGCAAACTGTCGTCTCCCCCTGCGGCGGACTCTAGTAAAGCGGCTTCGGCCAGGGTTTCTGCTACCGCAACAGGGACGATGCGGGAAATACCGGGTTCGGTCATGGTGACGCCCACCAACTGCTCAGCGATCTGCATGGTCAGGCTGCGGTGAGTGACAATGAGAAACTGAGTTTGTGCGGCCATTTCTTTAACCAGATGACAAAAGCGCCCTACATTGGCGTCATCCAGCGGCGCATCCACTTCGTCGAGCACACAAAACGGCGCGGGATTCAGGCGAAAGAGGGCAAACACCAACGCAATCGCCGTCAGAGCCTTTTCTCCACCAGAGAGTTGTTGTAATCCGGCATTGCGTTTGCCGGGTGGCTGCGCTCGCAAAACCAGTCCGGCATCCAGTAAATCATCACCTACCAGACTCAAAGCGGCTTGCCCACCCCCAAATAGGATGGCAAACAAGTCCTGCAGCGCCAAATTGACCTGGTCAAAAGTTTCCCGAAAACGACTGGTGGTTTCTTGATCCATAGCTTGCATGGCTTCTTCGAGGCTGGCTAAGGCGGACTCCACGTCTTCCACCTGAAGCAACAAATCGCCACGACGCCCCTCTAGTTCTTCCAATTCTTCTTCAGCAGCCAGATTGACGTTTCCTAAACGGGAAATGGCCGTTTCAATCCGGGCGATCTCTTGCGCACAGGCCGCCACATCGGGACAGGGCCCGGGATCATCCGGTAAATCTTGCGCGAGCGTTGTCGCACGCAGTTGATATTCTTCAAGACGAACCTGCAGTCCTGCCATTTGCTGGTCAGCGCTGGCGATGGATTTCTGTAGACTGCGTAAGCGATCTTCGAGGCTATGACGCTGGGCTTCTTGCTGACGAATCTGTGCAGAAATGGGCTCTGCGGCTTCTTGTAGCGCCTGTAAAATCTCTTGCTGTGCCTGCTTGCGATTCAATGCCGAAGTTTGCGCAGCCTGCCATTGCGGTAAACGCTCTTGCAAAATACGCTGTTCCTCCTGGCCGGCGGCAAGCATCCCCGCAATGTGTTGATCCTGCGACCGGAGATCTTCTAGTCGTACCCGCGTCGCCTCAGACTCGGTTTGGAGTTTCTGCCCTTGTATTTCGAGCCCCTGCCGCTCCTCTCGCAAACGGCCATAGGCGGCACGCCATGCAGCCACCTGACGTTTGTGCTCTTCCGCGCGAAGTTGAGCCTCACGAACTTGCGTTTCCAGTGCGCGCCAGTGTTGCTCCCCTTCGGCAAAATCTTCCCGCAAAGTTTTTAGACGCTGCTGCAAACCCGTTTGCTCAGTGTCGAGACGCTGGTGTTCTGCTTGACGCTCTGCCCGCTGCCGATCCTCGGCTTCTACGCGACTGCGTAATCGTACCAGTGCTTCGCGCGACTGAGCGGCCTGACGACTGTATTTTTGTTCTTCTTGTTCGGCTTCGCGCAGGGCGGCTTGCAAAGATCGCCCCTGTTGCTCGGCCCTATCCAGTGCTGTTTGCGCGGCCTTCGCAGCCTCTTGTGCCGAGGTCAGGGCATGGCGATTTTCTTCCAGTTCGCGGCGGCATTGCAGCAAACTGGCACCATTTTCCTGCTCGGGGAACACCAGTCCGGTACGGTACACCACAGCACCTTGGGGGGTAATCCAGGCTTCCCCCGCTTGCAGATCTGAGCGCTGGCGTAGAGCGGATTCCAGATCAGGCGCGATTCTTAATCCCCATAGCCAATCCTGCACAGCCTGCTCCAGATTCTCGGGTAGAGTCAGCGTCAGTAGTAGAGCATCCTCCGGTAAAATTTCCGGTTTTTCGGAGGATTCCCAAAGCGCGGTGCTGCGTTCATGGAGGTCCGTATTTTTCAGGATGCGGGCATGTAGGCGGCTACCCAGAACTTCCTCTAAGGCCCGCTCCCAGCCGGGTCGAACTTGGATGGCATTGACCAGCGTTGGTTGTCCTGCCTGATTTTTAGGGAGCGGCTTTTCCAGTCGCTGGAGCAGGCTCTCCAGCGCCTTGTGTTGTGCCGCTAACTCCTGAACCAGGCCATGCGCCATGTCTCGGGGTTGGCGCAAAGTCTGCGCGGCATGGTGTGCGTCGGTCAGGGATTCCCGTATTTGCTGCAGCGCAACGCTAGCCGCCTGCAAGGTCTGTTCCGCCATTTGCGATTGCTTTTCAGCCTGTTCTAGGGTGGATCGTTCTGAAGCAATGGGTTGCATCAACTGCTGAATGCGACGTTCCAGATCGTGCAAACGCGGTTCCAGTTCTCGAATTTGTGCCGTAGCCACATCACGTTGACGACGCATATCCGCCAGTTTCTGCTGTTCCTGTTGCCGCTCCTGATCTTGTTTTTCCAGAGTCTGCTCCGCCTCCTGGCGACTTTGTCGCGTTTTCTTTTCTTCTTCTGCCAGTCGAGTACGTCGTGCTTCAAGTTCCTGAATACGGGCTAGACGCTGGTTTTCCAGCTCGACTAAACGAGACTGGTCCATCTGGATTTTTTGCTGTTGCTGGTGCTGTTGGGCGTATTGATCCTGCAGTCGCTGCAATACGCTCTGCTGTTCGCGCAGATGATGTTCCGTTTCACGATGATGCGCTTGGGCATCATAAAATTCGGCCTGAGCCTGGGTTAAGCTTTCCTGATTGTGTTTTTCTTCATCGCGTAAACGCTCTATAGTCTGCAGCGTCTGGGCCATATTTTGCTCCAGCACCTGCACTTCTTGGAGTAACTGTTCTTGCTGCGCCAAAATCTCTCGTTCGTCAACGCGCAATACCTCCAAACGCTGCTGAACACTCCACCATTGCCATTGCCGCTCTTCTACGCGTAGCGCGCGCAGCTTTTGTGCAGCCAGGGCTTGACGTTGCAAACGTTGCCACTGCCCCTCCATTTCTCCATGTATATCATGGAGTCGTTGCAGATGTTCGCGGGTTTCGAGCATACGCTGCGCAGTCTCGCGCCGCCTTTCTTTGTAACGACTGATCCCCCCGGCCTCTTCCAGAATGCTGCGCAGATCGTCGGGACGCGCCTCAATTATCCGGCCAATAGTGCCCTGCTCGACAATAGCGTAAGTACTACTCCCGAGCCCGGTACCCAGAAATAGATCGCCCACATCCCGACGGCGGCAACGCGCACCATTGATGCGATAATGGCCATCCCCTTTACGATCCAGACTACGTTTGACGCTGATTTCAGCCACTTCGGCAAAGGCACCGGGCGCAGTGCCGTCGCTATTATCAAAACGTAATTCTACGGTAGCCTGTGAAGCCGGTGGACGACGACTACTCCCGTTGGAGATAACATCGCTCAGGCTTCCCCCCCGCAACTGGCGCGCCGAAGACTCACCGAGCACCCAACGTAAGGCATCGACTGTATTGGATTTTCCACAACCATTCGGACCAACAATCACCACCGGATTGGCGTTGAGTGGTATGCGCGTATTTTCGCGAAAAGACTTGAAGCCTTGGAGGATAATGGCCGAGAGGCGCATGAATAATGGTTTTTAGGTTATTATGGCGGACAATTGAAACTTTTATCATGAGGATTTAACCATGCCCAGTCAACCGAGCAAAACCCTTGAGCGTTTTCCCAACCCAAATCCCGAGCGCGACTATGTGGTTCACATGGATATGCCCGAATTCACCTGTCTTTGTCCCCTGACTGGCCAACCTGATTTTGCACATTTCATGCTCGACTTTATCCCAGATCAGCATAATGTCGAGCTGAAATCACTCAAGCTCTATTTGTGGAGCTTTCGTGACGAAGGCGCTTTCCACGAAGCCATGAGCAACCGTATTGCCGACGATCTCATCCAGCTCATTCAACCCCGTTACCTGCGTCTCTTGGGCCGTTGGTATGTGCGCGGCGGCATCACCACTGATTTGCTGATTGAACACCGCCAATCAGGCTGGGAAAATTCTGATATTCTCCAGCAGTTGCCCCCTGTGCACTGGGCACAACATCAACCGGGATACTAAAGCACACGCCAATGCCGACCTATTTAGGCGTAGATCTCGGAACATCGGGACTACGCGGCGTATTAATAGATCAGGATTTGCAGGTTCTGGCGCACGCCGCCCTCCCTTATCCGGGGGCTTGGCTGGACAGTAACATGTGGTTGCTTGGCCTAGAACAGCTTGCTGCAATCATTCGGAATCAAAATCCACCCGCATGGCGAGCCATAAAAGCGATCACTTTTGATGGCACCTCGGGGACTGTGCTGCCCTGTGCTGTCGATGGCAGCGCGCTGATGCCTGCCCTCGCCTACTCGGATCAACGTGCTGAGGCCGAAGCGCAGTGGCTTCATCAGCACTGGCCGACAGGGGGCATCGTTCTGTCTCCTGCTAGCTCCCTGAACAAACTCCTCTGGTTGCGAAATCACTTATCTCATTTTGATGCCCTGCGTTACATACACCATCCAGCGGATTGGGTGGCGGCGCAACTCACGGGCCACTTCGGCGTATCCGATCGCGGCAATCTCCTTAAATTAGGAGTAAACGCACAAACACTGGATTACCCGCCCGAGTTGCTACGCATTCTGGAGCAAGTGGGTATTGATCCTCGGTTGCTACCGACAGCCTTGCGTGAGGGCACCGCCATTGCACCCGTTCGTGCCTCTTGGACAAATCGTCTTGCCCTACCCGCACACACCGAAGTTCGTGCGGGATGCACAGACAGCGTTGCAGCGGCAATGGCGGCAGGGCTGAGCAGACCGGGGCAGGCATTAAGCAGTTTGGGGTCCAGCTTGGCCTGCAAGGTGGTGCACTCCCAGCCGATCAATAATAACGGAATATACAGCCACTTCCTGGACGAATACTGTTTGGTCGGGACAGCCTCTAATGCGGGCGGCGCATCATTATTGCGTTACTTTAGCAGGGATGAAATGCAGACCATGACCGCCTTGCTTTGTCCGGATTCGCCGACGGGCGCGCTTTTTTATCCTTTACCAAAGCCCGGAGAACGCTTTCCTTTAAATGCGCCACAATGGTCAGGAAGTGAAATCCCACTGCTTAAAACGGCCGCGATTTTTCAAGGCTTGCTTGAAGGACTCAGCTATATTGAAGCTTGGATGTATAGCACATTAAAGCAGGCAGGCGTTCGCATCACCGCACCCATACGTAGTGTGGGCGGCGGCAGCGAAAACGCGAAGTGGATGCAAATGCGGGCCAACATCCTCAATCATCCTATAGAGGTTTTAACTAATAGCGATGCCGCCACCGGTGCGGCGCTTTTAGCGGCAAGTAGCGAATATGGGAGCGTCGAGGCTACTATACAGAAATACGCCAAAGTGGGCCGAATAATCATGCCAGACCCCGATGCTGCCGAAAAATACCAGCCCTATACCCAAAAATTTCGGGAGACTTTTGTAGCAGCATCAAGCTACTAAAAATCATACGCCAGATTGATAGTTGTCAGTGTATTCAATGGTTTGTAACCTGTTTGTACTTTCGTATTATAAGTGGCGATGAATGCGAGGCGTAAATTGAGGGCTCCATACAAGGGGCTTGTTACCGCAAAAATGGAGTTATATGTATTGGCGCCATTCTCGGCCAGAATAGCGTCCACGGCTTCGGAAAGGTGCGCATGAGGAGAAAACTTCCAGAGATATTTACCATATAAGCGAGCAATAGGCTGAGTACTATAGTTACCGCCAATACGATGCGACTCACGAGCACCGACACCCGCCTCAAGGGTGAGCAATGAAGCCGGATTTAATATGAAATAGTGTCCATAGCCTAGGGTTTGATCGGCCCGAAAATAATATCCGTCGAAATGATTTCGGTCGTAATTAAGATTCCCAAATATATATTGCTGAGCCGCAAAATCATAGCGCGTCTGATTGCCTATATTTAACCGATCCGCGCTTACTTCACCTTGCGAATTGGAATAATTATAAAGCAGTTTACTCTGATTGGACCAACGCAGACGGTGCCAGAGCAGTGAATCATCGGAGTTAAGATTGAGCGCCTGGCTGGTTCCCGTGCTACTGCTAAAACCCAGCCCCACCGTTCCGGACCATTCCGGTTTCTTGGCAAACGCATCACTCGAAACTGCCGATGAAGTAATAACCGGCTCATCGGCCTCGACCGTGTTAGAAACCAAGATCAGGGCGCCTACAATTCCGAGCAAAGATATTTTTTGATAAGCCATATATGAACAGCTCCTACGAAACCTAAAAATTTAACAGGGGATGCGCCATCCTAAAGATTTTTATTTGATTTTACAATGTGATTCTGCTCTGGCGCGTGCGCAAACCAACCTAGAACCAGATATGATAATTCACTTGGCCTGTCCTGTATGATCTTGTTATAATGCCAAACCTGATGCAGCCTGCGATGCAATGACTGATTTAACGCAGGATTCATCAAAACTCAGCACTTACTTAAGTGCTTGCAAGGAAACACTTCAGCGCCCTGCCCAGGTGGCGAAATAGGTAGACGCAAGGGACTTAAAATCCCTCGGCTTATGCCGTGCCGGTTCGAGTCCGGCCCTGGGCACCACTTAAAAAACAATCAATTAGCACTTTCCTGCGGTACCCCTATTGCGTTTCCGCTACGTTTCTGATGCAATTTTGCTGCGCTAATCCGCCATGTCGCACAAAAAAAAACCGCAACCGGACGGTGGCAGAGGCATGCCGGGCACCCTAGGTGTCCGTCATCCATGATTCAGATTAAGGGCTTGGTGAATATCGCCTCAGGAAAATTTGCAAAGACTCATAAATTATCAAACCTAGCGAGAGCGCTACACCTTCATGAGCGCGTATCTTGCAGCGATTCCCGGGCAAAGTACGCAGCCGCTTTTTTTACAATATCCCGCTCCATACGCATTTGCGCCAATTCCTTCTGGAGCTGTTTATTCTCTCCTTCAAGCTCCGCCACAGTACGCGCTCCCGGAGCACCCGCAGGCTTCCCACCACGAGCATGAGCCACCCAACCCGCCAAGGTACCTTGGGGCACCGAAATCCGCTGTGAAGCTTCCTGCAACGAGAGCCCCTGCGCCAAAACCAATTTGACCGCTTCGGCCCGAAACTCTGCCGTATAGCTCTGAACTTTTTTCCCCATAAAATCCTCCTCGATCCATTATATCCAATCGAGAGTGTCCACGAGATTCAGGGTACCGCACATCGTAACTGCCTGCATTGTGTAGCGCAGGTCTCACAGAGTGATCACCGCAGCGCATTCAGCATTTTTTCGGCTTCCAGCCATGGCAGCCGTCGCTTGGCAGACCTCATTCTGTCCATCGCCTTAACGGCGTCGTCGACCGTTAGCAACTGGTTTTCGATGATGGCGCACAGCAGCCCGATGGTGCCCATGACGTTGACCTGCTCCTTGTTGGCAACAATTCGCAAATTGGTATCACCCGTCAGCAAGGTGCAGGCTTCCTGCTTCGCAAGCGCCAGTGCCAAGTAGTCATTGTGACTGGGCTTGGGACCGTCTTTCGCCGGAAGCAGCTGGTTGTGCGGGCCTGGTAACTGCTGGGCATAGGCCACGAAGTCGCCTCTGACCTCCATGATCTGCAAGCCCAAGTCTTCAAGGCCCGGACTGCCCGGTTCAATTTCTTCGTAGTACAGCAGGTCAGGGATGCCAAACTGCATCGGAAGCTGAAAGAACGTCTCCATCAACACTCCCGCTTCCATGTCAATCAAGATGTTGACATCACTGATGAGCAACCGCATCCGATGACTCCAACTGGCGTTCTTTGTGGAAGCGCATCATCGGGATGCCCAGCAGTTCTGCCGCATTGCCTTCGGAAATGTATTGCTCGGCCAAGGCGCGGTATACCAACTGATCAAACAGTCGCGGATGCTCTTGCGGCAGTGGATCGCCCGGCTCAGTCTTGCGCCAGCCCTTGGCCGAAAACCACTTGAACATAGAGAGGTGAGCGGCATCGGTGATCACGCCACACTGCTTGGCGCGCTGCAGCCATCCGGACATCGACAGGCCAAACTCATGCTTGAGCACATAAAGCTCTTGCCATTCCAACGCATGGCGTTGCTGTCCGAGAAACTGAAGTACCGCGACACGCGGAGCCAATAATGCACCGGCGAAACGGTCACAGGCTTTCTCTTCGTTGATACCGTTAGCCAGTCGGCCTTCGAGTAGCAGATGTCCCAGCTCATGCGCCAGCGTGAACCGTTGGCGATCACCGGGCCAGCGCTTGGACACAGCCACGACCGGATATTCCCGGCCATCTTCAGTTCGCGCCTTGGCCGTCAAGCCAGAGAACCCAGGATTCTCTTCATCGACCACGATGACTAGCAAGCCGAGTCCTTCGAGGGTGTCGGTGAGGTCGGCTATCGGGTTCATGCCCAACTGCCAAGCGTTGCGGACCGTATCCGAGAATGCATCGATCTCATCCAGCGAGGCGATGTGTTCAGGCAGGTTCACGGGAGGTGCAAACGCCGGGCATGGCTGTACGGGGAATGCGCCGAGCAACTCCACGCGCTTTTCCACTAAATCGACGACCTTGATCTTCAGCGTATCTTGGGCAGTCTTGCCATAGGTCGAGAGCTTGCGGAACTCGGGCTGCAGCAGTTCAACCGTATGCGTGCGAAAGAAGTACTCGGTCCGGATGCCGCAGGCGCGGGCCAGCTTGAGTAGCTGAGCCGACGATGGCGTCAGCAGACCCTTCTCGTACTTCTGGATGGCGGTATGAGAAACACCCACCTGTTCACCCAATGCGCCCAGAGTCAGACTAGCCGCCAATCGTGCTTGACGAATGCGATCTGCAATCATGGCGCCTCCTTTCCTTGTGTTGGGTTTAAAACAGGCGCCATTCTACTAAATTTTTAAACCCAAGAGAACCCCTCCTCTTCAAACAGGATATGAATCATTTCTAGTGATGCGCAACTTCAATGAGCGTCATTTTCCCCGCCAATCATCCAGTGAGGCACCCTGAATCTCGTGGACACTCTCGGGCTATAATAACGCCCCCATTGAGAGCTTCTGGGGCAGCCTTAAAAATGAAATGGTCCACTACCAACGCTTCGAGACCCGCGTTCAGGCAGAATCGGCTATTCGGGAATACATCGAAATTTTTTACAACCGCCAACACCTTCATTCAAGGATTGGCTATCTGGCCCCCACTGTGTTCGCACAGTCTTTCACACGGTTGGCCGCTTGAAACGGGGCTGTCTACTATTGTCAGGGTACCTCACTACGGCGAGCGCTGAAAAAAACGATTTAAGCAGTTGCCTTCTGTTCATGACCTTGTCTCCTTAAGCATTAACCTAAATCCAGATGTCGGCGCTGCCAAAGGACATATAAAGCCGGAATCACTAACAACGCCAATAGCGTGGCACTAAACATACCGCCAATCATAATGACAGGAAACGGTCGCAAAAAGCCAAGGCCAACCACATCCTCTTTGTGCAGCGCCGTATCCGTCCCGACGAAGTACTGCCCGAATGGCAGAAGGAACAACAAGTGCTAGGCACCCAAGCCGACGTGCAGCGCGAAATCCGCACGGCGCTAGCCTTTCATCGCACCCACCCGCAGCAACTCGAAGCCCTGGCGCAGAAGCGCGCCGCTGCCCTCCTCGACGACCACCGCCGCGTGCGCGAGGCGGTGCGTGATGTCGGCCAGTATAGCGTCAGCGCCTGCCTACCGGTGGACGTGATCGGCGTCTACGTGTTGTTGCCGGACGCCCTGTAATGTACACTTTTATGTACATAATCTGACGGGAGCACATGCATGCCGGAAACCACCTTCACCGATTTACGCAACCACGCCAAAACCTGGTTCGATCTGGTCGAGAGCGGAGAGACCGTGCGCGTATTGCGCAATGGCAAGCCCATCGCCGAAATCCACCCCATCCCGGCGCAACTGCCCTCGTGGAAACAGCGTCCGGCGCGCCCGCTGGCCATCGGCGGCAAGGAGATCAGCCGGCTCATCCTCGACGAGCGCGGAGACTGATGCGCGTTTATTTCGACTCATCGGCCTTGGCCAAGCGCTACATCGACGATACTGGCACCGCTGACGTTCTGGCGTGGTGCGAACGGGCCAGCGAACTGGCGCTGTCGGTCATCGCGGTGCCGGAACTGATCTCGGCCTTCTGTCGCTTGCAACGGGAAGGACGCCTGACGGACGCGCAATACCAGGAAATCAAGCGCGCCCTTATGCTCGACATCGCCGATGCGCTGATCTGCGATACCACGCCCCAAGTCATCCAGCACGCCGTCAACGCTTTGGAAAAACACACACTGCGCGGCATGGACGCCATCCATCTGGGTGCAGCCCTCGCCTGCACTGCCGAAGTGTTCATCTCGGCCGACGCCCGCCAATGTCGCGCCGCCGAGACCTTCGGTCTGCAAGTGGTATCGCTGTGAAACACAAGCCGCGCCACCACCTTGCCTTCGCTACCTTGCGTCTGGAGGGTGGCATTTTCGCGGGCTGGTGGTGCTGGACAAGCAACAACTCAACCACGCCGCCTTCAATCAAGGCGACCACGACCTGTTCTATTACAAGATGCAGTTCTCGCTGCTCAACCGCATTCTCTCGCCCGACAGCCATCATGCCATTTACCTCGACATCAAGGACACGCGCAGCCGCCTCAAACTGCGCAAGCTGCGCGAAGTGCTGTGCAACAATGTATACGACTTCACCAGCGCGATGATCGACCACATCCAGAACATTCACTCGCACGAAGCGAAATTGATGCAACTGGCCAATTTTTTCTCCGGTGCCTTGACCTATAGCCACTGCGGATTGCAGGGCAACCCGGCCAAGCTGGCCGTGATCGACCATGTCGAGCAGCGTCTGGGGCGATCCTTGCTGCTAGCCACGCCCCTGCGCGAAACCAAGCTCAACGTGTTTTTGTTTCATCCCCGGCGGGTCGAGCCATGACCGCGCCGACAGGAACTGTCAACAATTGATTGACACCCGTAGCGCTGCGCTGTAGTTTTTAACCGAACGGTAACAACCTCTCCGAGGGTTCCACTTGATACGAAGTTTTGTGCATAAGGGCCTCAAGCAGGTTTTCGAGACGGGGCAATCGGCGAAAGTCAGTGCCGATTTGGTAACCCGCTGCAGGCGCAGGCTTGATGCCATAAACGCTGCGACATCCCCGGAGGAGTTGAACGTGCCGGGTTTCGACTTCCATGTTTTGGAGGGGAAACCGAAACGGTACACTGTTCATGTAAATGGGCCCTATTGCATCACCTTCGAGTGGCGGGATGGGGATGCTTGGCGCATTGATCTGGAGAATTACCATTAAGGACAGGGGGTGTTCCATGGACGAAATGACCGTTGAACAAGTGGATCGGATACCGACGCATCCAGGCGAGATATTGCGGGAAGAGGTACTACCCGCACTAGATATCTCTGTAGCAGCGTTTGCCCGTGGCCTGCGGGTCTCACGCCAGACCGTTCACGGCATTCTGTCTGAGCGTAAGGGCATCACCCCGGAGATGGCCTTGCGTATCGGCAAATATCTGGGTAACGGGCCGGAGATATGGTTACGCATGCAACAGGCTTACGATTTGACCGTTGCGGAACGTCGGTTGGCCGAAGAACTGGCGACTATTCACAAGCCCGAGCAGGCCGCCTGACTGACAACCCGCAAGCCGTCTGCCTCGCCTCTGCCAGACACCCCACCCGCGTCACGGTTACGGGCACTGCAGATGACGGGTACCCAGTCTATTTCGAGACAACGTCAGCCACTCTACCGGGAGAGTTGGCCCGTAGTTTTCCTCAGTGGACATCGGCTGACAACCATTTTCTGATCCCCGGAAATACGGAACTTGCCACTCTGCTGCTGCGTGCCGCCCGCCTGTCGCGGGCTTTGCCCAATCAGGCTGCCCACAGTTATGAAGATGCCGTGAGCGAGGAGCTGACCGCATTGCCGCCAGAGACGCTGTACACGGAGGTCGAACGCATGGTCCGCCAGCGCATCGGCCAACAGAAATTCCGCGAAGCCATGTTGACCTACTGGGGCGGCGCCTGCGCCGTCACTGGCCTCGCCTTTCCCGACGTGCTCCGCGCCAGTCATGCCAAACCCTGCCTTTAGGGAGAGGAAACGAAACCCCGCCTTATAGCTCCTCTTCTTGAAGAGCCGTCCTGCGGCACACCATAACCAGATTCTTACGCAGCAACGCCATGTACTCCTGACGCAGTGTCGGATTATGAGCCGACGCTAAAAACTGATAGGTAGAAAATTGTGGGTATCGACATTCAGTACTTAAAAATTGGAGAATCTCGCGATCCAGTACCTGGGCAAATGCCAAGGAAAGCGCGCGTTC
>JBAYRF010000013.1:0-74858 GCA_041676785.1 Acidithiobacillus sp.
CACCTGGCTGGTCTATAGCAAACTGAACCTTGCACTGGACAGCATGGTGGGTCTGCATAACACGCTCTGGTATCGCAACGGCCACCGTCTGCATTTCCACTACAACAACTACGGACTGTCCAACCCGAAGAACCTCTACGAATACAATAACCCCCATACCGATGTGTACGGCGACAAACTGTGGTTTTCGGTGGCCTTGCCCTACAATGATGTGAACGTGGTTGGATTCTTTCTGAACAGCCGGTATAACTCGCGGAACGCCTTTTACAATACCAACCCGCCGTACTATGGCTCGGCGTCTGTGCCTAATGCGCATTACCGCAGCGACTATTTTGACCAGACGGATCTTGCCGCGTTCATCCAGGACCGGATCAGTCCGATGAAAAACCTGCATATCACGCCGGGCGTGCGTTTCATCAATTATCAGACGCGTTACACGCCTGCCGCGCAGTCGGATTTCGCTGCGGCTTATGCCCTGTATCCGCAGAATAATCAGGGTACGCTACCGACCGCCAGTAACAGTTTCACCAAGGTGGAGCCCTCGGTGGATTTCAACTGGCAGCCGCTGAAATGGCTGGCCGTGTTTGCCAGCTATGCGCAGGCGTACAAGGAGCCGCAGGTGGGCGGTGGTGGTGGTCTGTATCAAAGTACACCCCCGCTTTATAACCTGGAAAAAAGCGCTGATTACAATGCGGGCATAAAAATTCATTTCAGGAATGCCACTTACCTGCATAATTTTTTCCTACTGGCGAGCTTTTACCATCTGCACTTTACCAACCAATATATTCCGTTCTACGATGCCAATGGCAATTATCTGGGTGACGCGAATGGTGATTCCATCTATCAGGGTGTCAATTTGGCGCTGGAAGATGACCCGATTTACAACATGCACGTTTTTGCCAATCTTAATTTCGAGAAGGCGACCTTCGCCCACTATGTGACCGGCGGTGTCAGTTATAACGGGCTACCTGTATCCAATGTGCCGAGCAGCACCTTTAATATAGGCACGGCTTACAGCTACTATCTTTCCGGCGTATTGCTTGAACCACGTATATGGTATCAGTACACGGGCGCGCAAAACATGTTTAATAACAATACGACCGCACCCAGCCTACAGAAAATGCCGGGTTATGGTACGGTGAATCTAGGTTTTGACAGCACCATCCCCACACGCGGGAGTATTCCGGGTTTGAAGGATGTTAAGCTAAGCGTCGATGTCCTCAATCTGGCGAATAATCGTTATAACGAGTTCCAATACATTACGGCCGGTGGACTTCTAGGTGGTGATTCAGCCGGACAGGTGCTGGCATTGCCTGGTGCCCCACTGACGGTTTATGGAAGTATTGCGGTAAACTTCTAGGTCTGTCGTTACTGTGATTTCCGGTAGGAAGGTTCCAGCGTGTTCTGTCTGGGGTTTTCCTGTCGATAATTTTAATGCCCCACTTTATTGATCCTGACAGCAAGGCCCGTTATCTTCCGTCTCCGTCCATGGAAGAAAGGCCACCTGTAGACATCGAATGTGGACTGCCGTAATGGACATTCCACTGTAACATCATGCCGGTACAGGAAACCCTGTTACCGGCTTTCTAGTGATTTTTTAGTAGAAGTAATCCCGCTCGACTGTTGCTGGAACTGGCGATGGCGAGTTGATGTAACTGTGGATAGTCTTGAGCACTCACTATGAAATGTGGTAACCAGAGTTTCTGCTGAATGGTTAATATATCCCCAACTAGAGCGTAATGGATAGAGTAATTTCCTATAGAAGTATGGAGACTATTATTCTGGGGTAAATAGGCTGGATGGTAATGATTGGGTAATCGTAAGGTAATAACCGAATTTAGATAGGTGGGCTTCACTAAGCTGGGTGTAGCGCGGTTTGCGTCTGCCGTAAATAGTTCCAACGGTCTCGCAATACTGGTGTCTGTAGGCATCATCATGGCGATTTTCTTGCCTGGGATAAAGACATTCTCTTCCTGAGCGATGGTTTTTAGTCCTAATGGTTTATCAAGGTCTTTCCGATTCTGAAAGGCAATACTTTGTAATTCCCCCAGATTTCCTTGTTTGTAAAAATTATTGCGTAATTCTTTCATCAGCATACGTCCCTTACTGCCGATGAGGGCGGACCGCACTTCTTGGGCGGCGTAGCCTCGGCGGATTTCCGTGCTCTTTTCTTGCAGGTCGCCGTTGGCGTGAAGAAGGAGCTGTGTGTGTTTTTCGATGAGCGGAACACTCAGATCAGGTCCAGGGGTACGCATCATTTTGGGCGCTGATCCGGTTATGAGCACGGGGCGATTCGCATCTTGCAGCGGCAGACTATGAACACCGGCATAGCGCGAGGTGGGATCAAGAAACAGACCGTAGCTCGGTAAATAAACGATAAAATGGCCGAAGGCGAAGGGATCAACGGCAGGGTAAGTCCGAAAACGTGCGGAGGTCGAGATCAACGCCGGCTCTGCCTGTATGTGAACCGCTCGGAGCAGGGCACATAGGAGAATAGTGTTTGCATTACTGTCACCGACGCCGCGCTGTAAGGTGGCGTTAGCAAGTGGTGGTGTAAACCCAGCATTGCTGTAGTTAATCGAAATGGAATGGATATTTTTCTGCATCCAGTGATACAAGGCCTTAACGGCTTGTATGCCGCTTGTCCCTGCAGTCACGGTTTCAGCGGTCTTTCGAAGTTCCGGAGTTTCTCGCAAAGCGGGGGCAGCAATCTGGTTATAGGCTTGGGCCACTTGCTTCCAGGTGCTAGCGGTCGTGAGGACGGCTAGGGGTGCATACTGGCTAAGGGCGGGGCTTCCCAAAGGTGGATAAGAGATCTTTTGCAGATGGGCGTTGTAAGAAAGGCGATTTCTGCCGTCCACGGAGATGGGAGAAGATTGTTGCCAGACTTTACCTTGCTGGCCTCCGATGATTTTTTGGGAGGCCATCGTATTCAAAATAATTTGCGCTTTGGTGACGGGTATATTGGGTGCCAGCAAGGTACTGAGGGCATAAATACCGGGTAGATAGGCGTGGTCATAATGAATGTGGTAGCGAATATGTAGGGTATCTCCCGGTGCGACATTGGGAAAAACGACGCTTTTAATACGGCCATCACTCAAAAATGGCGCACTGAGGGCGCCACTGCTGGACTGGGTGTAAATCGCCTTTGGGGATACGGGGTATTTGGTTCCTGAGGAATTTTCGGTATAAGCGTGAATGATGTGTACTTGTGCAAAATTGGCGGGATATTCGATGCTCATCTGTGACTGAGATTGCACACCGGCCATAGTCAGAGGCTGAATGATCCGTTCGATGGTATTGGTATAACTGCCGTTTTGATGAACGGTCATTTCTTGTTTGAATAAGATGACGCGGAAATTAACTTGAGGTTTTGTGGCTGCTAGGGCTGTACCGCAAGTTAAAAGAGCAAATGCCGTGACCATAAATCCGAAGACAGAACTGAAACGAGGCATGAAAAGGCTCCTGACTTTTAGTTGCGGGTGAATAGGAGTGGGCTTTGTTGAGCGGTGAAATCGACCGTCAACAGTTTGCGCAACGCCGGATATTGTTGCGGACTATACACGACACGATTCAGTTGAAGCATATAGTGGGCGGTAATAAATTCGCCTTTTTGTTGCAAGGTATAGGTAAAACTCCCCGCGTTATTCTGGAGTCGTGCATTCGGCGGCAGATATAATGGTCGATAGCCGGCAGGTAGACGAATGGTGGTGGTCCAGTGAATCCCACCCAGATAAATGGTTACTGGGTGATGACGACGCAAGGGACCAATCACCTGCGTTAGCGCATCCACTGGCTTCGCGGTAGCGGAAAGTCCGGGTGTCAAATAGGGACCGGAAGGAATGCGCAGACTCAGATGTCGCCCCACATGGGTATAGGCCACCGTTTGCCAGTGCGCCTTGACGGTGAAAGGTTTATCCAGAATATAGGGATTACCCGGTAGGTAGCTGCCGCGACCGCCACCATTATGCAGTAATAGGGTGTTGATGACGCGAGGATAAGCTGAGGGAGGTATGGAGGCGAAAGTCTGTCGATACATCCAGGCCCACCAGCCCTGCGTGGTCATCGTTGCCGTTCCCCGCAAATTACCATTTGGATCAATGCGGAGCTTTGCAGAATAAACCAGTTGATTGGCTTGAGGATCAGCACCGGGAGTCGTGATGATGCGCGGATGCGGACCCGTCACGATAGTGGGCTTGGAGCGCTCGCCTACGGCCAATTGTCCGGGAGTCTCGTATTCACCGGTGCTGTCGAGAAAAAGATGACGCTTCGGCGCGTAATCAATGGCATGGTTAAACCAGAAGGGCGTGGGTAGGGGCGGCAACGTAAAAACGTTATTCCAGTTAATCAGAGTCGGGTAGAGCGAGAAGCCTTGGGCGTTATAAAGGGCTTGGAGCAGGGTGGCATGGGCTTTACAATCGCCATAACGCGTTTCCAAAGTTTTGGTGGCTGAAATAGGGACATAACCACCCACGCCAAGCTCTAATCCTACATAACGAATATTTCGGGCATCCCAGGCATAGAGCGCTTTTTCGGCGTCCCAGCCAGTGCGCTTCGCGCTCACTTGGTCAGCGATTTTCTGGACAATAGGACTGATGGCTGCCTGATCTTTGGCACGCTCCCAATAAGCCGTGCCTACACTGCGCCAACTGGGGAAGGTGCTGACTTCAAAGAGGGGGCTGAACTGGCTCTCATCTACCGTCTCGGGACCGGGGTAGCGGGCATGATGTACCGCCATCCGGGCCGTGAGCACCGTTTGCTGGCCTTTGACCTGCTTTTTTAGTTGCCACCCGCCAGTGACGGCAGCCCGCAGCGACATCGATGTCGGAGCGGTAATGCGAACGCGAAAATCGCGAGCGGATTGGCTGGCGGGTATCTGCCAGAGTTGGGAAAATTCGTTGGCAAAATAGGGGGTGAGTTGGGTTTTTTGCGTAATAAGATGCAACTGATCGTGAGCACCCAGTTTGGGTAAAACGATAGACAATACCTTGGCGTGACTATACATGGGTGCGCCAGCGGCTTGTGGTTCCGGGCGCACGAAAATGGCTTGCTTGGGGACCAAGTAGGTCTGTCCGGTGGGTGTCGTCACCCAAGCCTTTAATACTTTTAGCTGCGCCATATCCGCTGAATAGCGGATTTGATAAGGATTGATCAAAGTTTCTAAAGCCGGATTGAGAAGCTCCAGAACCTGATGATCGCGATCTGTATAAAGCCCGCTGGACTGAACCTGCACCGTCACATGATTTTTCAGAATACGCAGCGGTGTACCACTTTCTTTCTCATTCACAGGAATAAAGGGTGCTTGGACGGACGACGATATGCCCTCGGCATGCGCGACGTTCATCCCCATGATTAGAATACCCAGCCCGATCATGGCCATGGAAGGGATCGAGATGCTGGGGGTAGGGCGTTTTTTCATCGAGCAAATCCTTGAGAAAGCTTAAGAGGTTGATATGGCAGTGGGTTGGGCAGTTTTACGCCGCCATCCGGAGATTCCGTCAAACCAGAGATAAAAAGCGGGAGTGATATACAGCGTCAAAAACTGGGAAAATATCAGACCACCCACCACGGCGATGCCCAAGGGCACCCGGCTCCCGGCCCCGGCACCAAATCCGATGGCAATGGGGAGTACGCCGAGGATAGCGGCAAAAGTGGTCATCATGATGGGACGATAGCGAATGGTGCAGGCGTCGACGATGGCATCATAAGCACTGGCACCTTCGCGACGGCGGCTGACGGCAAAATCGACGAGGATGATGCCGTTTTTCTTGACCAACCCGAGCAGCATGATGATGCCGATAAAGCTATACAAGTCTAGGGGTTCGTTAAAAATGACCAAGAACAGGAGAGCCCCAAATGCCGCCAGTGGTAAGGCGGTGAGAATGGTCAGAGGGTGCAGAAAATGTTCGTAAAGAATAGCCAGCACGACGTAAATGAGGAGAACCGTAGCCAATAATAAAAAGGGCAGCGATTTGAAAGCGGACTGGAATTGCGCCGCATTGCCACCGAGATGACCGACGATTCCGGCGGGTAATACGTCCTTGGCTTTACTTTGTAGTGCGGAAATGGCGCTGCCGAGGCTGACTCCCGGCGCGAGATTGAAGGAGATCGTGGTAGAGGGTTGTCCGTTGTGTTGCATCAGGGTGAGTGGGGCAGCATCGTAATGAAACTCAGCCACCGCCGAGAGCGGTACCAGCGTGCCCCCCGCCCCGGCTACACTGAGGGTTGAGAGGGCATTGATGTTCTGCTGGTAACGGGGATCGAGTTCCATAATGACTTCATATTGATCATTGGAACCATAAATCGTTCCCACCTCATGCCCACCGAAAGCCAGACCGAGGGTGTTTTCAATAGCGGCGGGGGTCACGCCAAGGGCTGTGGCCCGAGGCCGATTGATTTCGATGGCGACTTGGGGATTGTTGTTTTGTAGGCTGTTGCTGACGGCGCTGAGTTGCGACAGGCTGCGCAGCGCGGTAGTCATTTTCAGGGTGGCGGCGTTAAGATCGGTCCAGTTACCGCCGATGAGTTCGTATACATAACTGCCATTTCCACTGGCCGTACCCGAGTGCGCGCTCTGCGGTCCCTGAAAGACGATCTGAGCGTTGTGGAAGTTCTGTGTGGCCCGCTTGAGTTCTGCAATAATTTTTTCGGTTTCTGGCGCGTAGCCGTTGCGAATATGAATAAACATGTGTCCGGAAGTGCTGCTGCCGAAGCCTCCCGGTCCTTGTCCCGCAGAAGAAACGACGGACTGGATGCGACGATTGGATTTGACGACTTTCGCAATGGCCGCCTGCTCTCGACTCACGGCGGCGAAAGTCATGCCACTCGGGTACTCGATATTCGCGTTAATCATCCCAGAGTTTTGGCTCGGTAAAAAAGCCTTAGGCACGATCATCAGCAGGCCAATACTGGCGATTAAAGACAGTCCGGCGAGGGCCAGCATCCAGTATTGATGCTGCAGCGCGACTTTCAGGGTGCGGATGTAAAAATCGCGACTGTTTTTAAACAGGCCCTGAAAAAATCCTTGGTCCGGCAAATGCCCGGTATCTTGCAGGGTAGCGAGGGTGTGCGGATGGTTGGGTTTCAGATAGCGGCTGCAGAGCATGGGCGTGACGGTGAGGGCGACGACTCCGGAAATCAGAATCACCACGGCGATGGTGACGCTAAAATCCGCAAATAAGTGGCCTACAAAGCCACCCAGAAAAATCAGGGGCAGAAAAATAATCGACAAGGATAAGGTCATCGACAGTACGGTAAAACTGATTTCCTGACTGCCGTTGAGTGCAGCATTCAGGCCGACCTCGCCGCGATCAATATGGCGGTTGATGTTTTCGAGCATGACCACTGCGTCATCGACCACGAAACCCACCGAGAGGGTGAGGGCCAGCAGCGTCAGGGTGTTGATGCTGAAGCCGAGAAGCATCATCACCAGAAAAGTGCCGAGCAGGGACAAGGGGATGGCGACAGCACCGATGAGCGTTGCCGAGGGCCGTCGCAAGAACGCCCACATCACGCCCGCCACCAGGATGCTGGCGAGAATCAGCGTCATCAGCACTTCGTGTATGGCCGCACGAATGTAATCGGCAAGATCGAATACGTTGGTCAGATGCACACCACCAGGCATGGCAGCCTGAAGCTGCGGCAGCAGGGCGCGGATTTGGTTGGAGATGGCGACGGTGTTACTGCCGGGCTGGCGGACCACCGCGAGAACGATCCCCGGAGTTTTGTTGATCCAGGTTTCTTGCTGATTGTACTGGGTGCTGTTGACCGCCTTGCCCACGGCATTGAGGGGGACGGCCTGCCCACCTTCATAGGCCAGAACCAAGTGATTATAGGCTTTGGCGTTATGTAATTGACCGTGAACCTGGGTGGCGAAATTTTGTCCACCGCCCGTGAGCGTGCCGCCGGGCAGGTCCACATTGGCATTGCCGAGAGCGGATTGCACCGCCTGCAGGCTGAGGCCTCGGGCCGAAAGCGCAAAGGGGTTTACATAAATTCGCACGGCATAGGTCTGGGCGCCATAAATCTGCACATTGGAAACCCCAGAAATACCCGACAGTGCGGTGCTGACCTTGGTCTGCGCATACTTGTCCAGCTCATAAAGCGGCATGTTGGGGGCCGACATGCCGATGTAGAACACGGGCTGAGCGGAGGGGTTCATCTGCTGTACGGAGGGGGGTTGCGGCATTCCCGGCGGCAGAAAATGTTGAGCTTGTGCTACGGCATTGGAGACTTGCTGGGTAGCGCCTAGAGCCGATTTACTGAGATCAAATTGTAAGGTGATTTGGGTGACACCATTCTGGCTCACCGCACTCATAGAATTGAGCCCCGGAATACTGGAGAACTGCCGTTCCAAAGGGGTCGCCACCGCACTGGACATGGTTTTGGGGCTTGCACCCGGCAGTTGCGCCGTGACCATCACCATCGGGAAACTGACATTGGGGAGTAGTGCCGTGGGTAATTGCAGGTAGGCAAATAGGCCGAGCAGCGCGACCGCCAGCGCCAGAACGGTGGTGGCTACCGGACGGCGAATAAAGGGTTCAGAGAGGTTCATGAGTGCGTAATACTCACTGCTGAACCCGGATGCAGGCGGGTGGGCGCGCCGACGATGATGGCCTGGCCTAAGAGATGGGGGGCCGCAATCGCCACGCGTTGACCATCTTGCCCGAGAAATTTGACGGGTTGCATGACGGCCTTACCCTTTTCGATGGTGTATACGAAAGATCCGGAAACACCTTGTTGCAAAGCGGTGGCGGGAATGATCAGCACATTTTTGAGTTGTCGCGCGGTGAAGTCTACCTGCACATATTCTCCGGGCCAAAGTAGCGATTGATGGTTTGCCAGAGTGGCGCGTGCGGTTACTGTGGCTGAAGCCGTATTGACGGTGTTATCAATGGCCGTGATTAGACCATGACCGATCACCTGGTGATGATTTTCGTCCCAGACGGTGACCTTGCCGGTATGCTGGGTGACGGCGGTATGCAGGTCGTTCAGATAGGTCTCGGGCAAACTGAACTGGACGTTCATGGGCTGGGTCTGGTTGATGGTGACGAGTTGGGTGCTGTTCGCATTGACCAGATTGCCCGATTTGATGCTGAGTATGCCGACAGTACCGGCGATGGGCGCGCGGATCAGGGTTTGTGCGAGGGTGATTTTTGCCGCCTGCAGAGCGGCTTGGTCGGCCGCGACCGTTGCGGAGGCGGTTCCTGCTTGCGCCTGCGCCTGCTGTACCGTCTGGCGGGTGACGTAATCTTTATTTAGGAGGGGCGCGTAGGCCTCCACTTGGGCCTTATCGTATTGCTCTTGGGCGATTTCGCCCTGGAGATTGGCCCGATCTTGGGCAACTTGTGCAGCCGGTGTGGACGGGTCAATCTGAAAAAGTCGTTGTCCCTTTTGCACCTGCTCACCAGAATGGATGAACACGCGTTGCAAAATGCCACTGACCTGGGGGGTGATCGTGACGCTATGAAAAGCGACCGCCTGCCCCAAGGTGTTGACGACAATGGGCATGTCGCCGCTGTGCACGGTGGTACTTTCCACCGGAAGGGGCTTGGGTTTGCGGGCGTTATCCTGTTTCGCGCAGCCATTTAACAGCAGCAGACTCGTCATCAGCAGTAGTAGGGCGGTCTTGCGCAACGCAGAAGAAATCATGGGGTAACTCCAGAAGCGCGTGGGTGATCCGGCAGTCCGACCATCCCCAGCGCATTCGCAAGATTCGCCAGTTGCACATAGGCGGTCGTAATGTCCTGAATGCGGGTTTGTTCGGCGGTGGTCAGCGTCGCTTGGGCGGTCAGCAGATTCAGCATCGTTGAAAGTCCTACTTTGTACTGGGCACGAATAGCCGCCAGCGAGGCTTGAGCACTGCTGACCGCCAGTTGAGCGGCTTGCGCGGCGGAGCGGGCGCCCATGACGGTCTGATAATCCTGATACACCGTTAAGGCAATAGTTTGGGTTTCTTGGTTCAATGAAGCTCGGGCGCTGCGCTCCTGCCGACGGGCCTCTTGAATCTGATAACTGTCATGGAAGCCGGTAAATAGCGGTACTTTCAGACTGAATCCTACCGCCCAGTTTTGGGAGGGTTCCAGCCCATTCTGGAAGCGCTTGCCACCGGATACGGAAGCGCTAAGGGTGGGTAAACCCTGCGCCTGATCTTCGCGCAAGGTCGCTTGACTGGCGAGTATCTGGGCAGCGGCAGCTTGCACGCTGGGATTATTTTGGGTTGCATGAAGCACCAGCGACTGTACCGAAGGCGTGATTTTTGGCGGCAGACGATGAGTATTCAAAGGAACAATAGGAATAGGATTATTGGGTGCCAGTCCGCAACTCCCCGCGAGCGCGCCGTTATCGGAGCGCACCGTGGCCTGAGCAGAAATCCATTGGGACTGAGCCTGGGCGAGAGCTGACTTGGCTTGCAGAACGTCCGCAATGGTCGCCATACCCGCATGCTGCTTTAATTGCGCGGCCTCTAAATTCGCTTCATCTTCCTTGACGGTTTGTGCGTAGGCACGCACTAGAGCCTGTTCGCCGATCAACTGGTAATAGCTTTGCGTTACCGTCAGTGCCACTTTGGTGAGCGCACTATTATTATTGAATCCAGAAATGTAGATCTGGGCGAGTGCGGCGTCGCGCTGGGCGCTGCGCAGACCAAAATCGAGCAGGACGTAACTCAAACTCAGGGTATCTGAATTGCTGTTAATAATCGGAATGCTGAAACCTGCGGTGGTGTTGCCCTGTGAACGGGCCGCATTGTTAGTGAGAGAAAGGCTCGGCAACCACGCCGATTCTGCAACCCCCAGCCCCGCCGCAGAAGCCTGCAGATTCTCGAAAGCCACCCGTGTTTGTGGATTGTGGAGGAGGGCGTAGGTGGTCAGCGCGGCGAGACTTTGCGGTTTAGTGAAGGTTTGTTCGCCAGGAAGCTGACTTTGCGGAAGCTTGAGATGGGGATCATGCCAGCTTTGTCCCAAGGGTTGCTTTATCCATCCTTGGGTGTCAAAAGGATCGTGAAGCAGCATGTCGAGCGGTGCGGCTTGAGCACTCAGGGACAGCAGCAATAGCCATGCCGTTAAGACTAAAAAAACGAGACGGACATATTTTTTCAGCGGTGCTGCGCGAATGATAAGCATTAGAGAGTTTTAACGCCTATTAGGGAATCAGTGATGCGCCCGCACCTACAATATCTCCGGTTGCCGAAGCGGTATCGGAAACCGCCGTGCAGCCGCCGAGACTGATGATAATGAGCAGTAATCCCAAGCTGGTGTAACGGCGAAAAAGCTGAAAATCCATTCGTTTTTTCATGAAATATAGTCCTTGGTTCTACTGATAATTTTTTGCAGTGGTACCGCGTGCGGCCGCGAGCGTGGCATGACCATCGCGGCGGAGATAATTCGGCAGTTGCTGGAGAATCTCCATGATTAAATCGGGTCCGCGAAAAATCAGACCACTATAGATTTGCAGAAGGCTGGCACCGGCGCAGATTTTGGCATAAGCATCTTCGGCGCTTAGAATACCCCCTACGCCGATGATGGGTATGGTTGCACCGCAAACCTCATAAAGCTGGGCGATGACGGCGTTAGCCTGTTCCTGAAGAGGCGCTCCGCTGAGACCACCACTTTCCGTATATTCAGGGTGATCAGCGGGACGCTTCAGGGTGGTATTGGTCGCGATGAAACCGTCCACCAAGGGGGCGTTACCTAAAGCGAGGCGCGCAATGGCCGCAATGTCTGGGGCTTCCAGATCCGGAGCGATCTTCAATAATAGGGGCAGGGCGGGGCGCTGATAACGTTGGGCCAGTTGTTGATTACGGGTCGCCACCGCCTGGAGTAACGCCGTTAACGCGGTGGTTTCCTGAAGCTGTCGTAAGCCCGGCGTGTTCGGTGAACTGACGTTCACCGTGAGATAATCCCCATAAGGAAACAGAGCGTCTAACGCTTCGATGTAATCATCGGCGGCGTTGATCAGTGGGGTTTCTTTATTCTTGCCAATATTGATGCCGATGGGAATGTGATGATTTTTGAGGGCGGCCAGTCGGGTGGCGACGGCGCTACTGCCCGCACCTGGAAAGCCCATGCGGTTGATAACGGCCCGAGATTGCGGATAACGAAATACGCGAGGAAGGGGGTTGCCGGGCTGCGCTCTTGGCGTCACGGTACCGATTTCTATAAATCCGAAACCCAACGCGGGCAGCGCAGCCACGGCGCGGGCATCTTTGTCGTAACCAGCAGCTAGGCCGATGGGATTCGGGAAATGCAGTCCCCAAAAATCTTGGGCCAGTACGGCATCTTGAACGACTTCGTAATGGCGAGAAACCTGCGCTAGAGTTTTTGGCATGCGCCCCAGCATTTCAAGGGCCTGAATGCTGAAATTGTGCGCCCGCTCAGGGTCTAAGGCAAAAAGTAGGGGGCGCAACAGAGCATAGCTCATACCCATGCTCGGGGGGTCAGGAACTGGGTCTTGAGCTGCGCCTCTGGACTATCGGGTTCGCCCTGCCAATCGTAATCCCAGGCCGCCAGCGGAGGAAGTGACATGAGAATACTCTCGGTGCGACCTCCAGACTGCAACCCGAAAAGCGTTCCGCGATCATAAACTAAATTAAATTCCACATAGCGTCCGCGCCGTAATAACTGAAACGCGCGCTCTCGTTCGCCGAAAGGCGTATGCCGGCGCCGCGCGACAATGGGTAAATAGCTGTCCAGAAAACTATTGGCTGCGTCTTCCCAAAAAGCCTGCAACATATCGGCATCACCGCTGAGATCATCAAAAAAAATGCCACCGATACCGCGCATTTCCTGACGATGTTTAATCGTGAAGTAGTCATCACACCAGGCTTTGAAACGTGGATAAAAATCAGGATGATGCCGGTCGCAAGCGGCTTTGAGTGTCTGGTGAAAATGCTGGGCGTCCTCCATAAAACCGTAACTGGGGGTGAGGTCGGCACCGCCTCCAAACCACCACACCGGTCCGGCCGAAAAAAAACGGTAGTTCATATGGACAATCGGCACGTAGGGATTACGGGGGTGGAGTACCAGCGAAATCCCCAGTGCGGTGAAGGTTTGTCCGGCTAGTTCTGGACGTTGCGCGGTTGCCGAAGGGGGCAGCTTGTCTCCATAGATTTTGGAAAAGTTGACGCCCCCTTTCTCCAAAAAATCGCCCTGGGCGATCACTCGGGTGCGGCCTCCACCACCCCCGGGACGTTCCCAAAGATCTTCGCGAAATTGTGCAACTCCATCGGTGCTTTCTAATGCCGTACAAATGCGATCTTGCAGGCCCAGCAAAAAGTGCTCCATAGCTTCGGTCGAAGGTTGCTGCATGCTTTACTCCCTTAAAATTTGGCCACTGCGCGCATCAATAATCCGGCTGGGGCGATGTTGTCGGCCTAATCGGGCGCGGAGTACGGGAAGTTGCGGTCCGAAGTAGCGATAGATGGTACGTAGATTGTTAGCCGGTTTTCGTCCAGCACGGTTCGCACTGGTCGAGACAATAGCACCTCCAAAGGCTCGGCATAAAGCGCCGATGCCGGGGTGATTGCTGACCCGAATGGCGACCGTATCGCGGTGTCCGCGTATCCAGAAAGGGACTCGGGTTGTGGCGGGAAGCACGAGGGTTGTACCAGGCCATAGTTGACGCAATGTTTCCGGGGCCACGGCTTCGTCTTGCCAATAGGCGGTCGTTTCTTTACGGTGCCCTGCGACCATGAGCACGCCTTTGTGTTGCGGACGTTTTTTGATGGCCAGAATCCGCTGCATGGCTTTGCGTCGTCGCGGATCACAACCGATTCCCCAAACGCCTTCGGTGGCATAAGCAATGACCTCTCCCCGACGCAGGTGCGCGATGAGCTGACGTAGGTTCTGGCGACGTGGCGTGCGAGGAAGCATGCGCAGGGCTGTAGTTTAAGACCGTTGCAGGCCACGGTGGCCAATGTCGCGACGGTATTGTAGTCCTGGCCAGTAGATAGGTGCCGCCGCCGCATAAGCCCGATACTGGGCAATCGCCAGGCTCTCACCTAATGCCGTGATCCCGAGTACGCGACCACCAGCCGTCACGACGTGTCCATCGGAACTGCGGGTTCCTGCGTGAAAAACTTTAACGGTATCAGGCTGAGTGGCATCTAGGCCGCCAATGCGGTTGCCCAACTGTGGCCGATCCGGATAACCGGCGGCGGCCAGAACCACGCAGAGCGCTGCGCGTGGGTCCCAATCGAGCGTTTGCGGTAATGCTTCGCCTCGGGCGGCGGTATGCAAAATCTCAAAAAGATCGGAACGCAGGCGCATCATCAGCGGTTGGGTTTCTGGATCACCCAGACGACAATTGAATTCCAACAGCTTTGGGCCATTTGGACCGATCATCAGCCCTGCATAGAGAAAACCACAATAAGGCGTTCCGTCTTTCACTAAACCTTGGGCCGCAGGCCGCATGATTTCGCGCAGCACGCGCTCGCTCATGGCGATATCCAGTACAGGGGCTGGAGAGTAAGCGCCCATGCCGCCGGTATTGGGGCCTTGATCTTGATCAAGGAGACGTTTGTGATCTTGAGATCCCGCAAGGGGCAAAACCTGACCATCGACCACAATGGCGATGAAACTGGCTTCTTCACCTTCCAGAAAATCTTCAATAATGATCGGCCCCCACTCCAAAAACTGGTGGATGGCGGCTTCAGCATCAGCGCGTTCTTGTGCGACGACTACACCCTTGCCCGCCGCCAGACCATCGGCCTTGACGACCAGAGGCAACGCATGATCGCGCAAATAGCCCAGAGCGGCCGTGACTTCGGTAAATCGCGCGTAAGCCGCCGTGGGTAAGTGATGGCGGATCATGAAATCTTTGGCGTGCGCTTTGCTCCCTTCCAGCATGGCTCCCGCACGATTAGGACCGAAAACCGGCACTCCAGCACGGCGCAATGTATCCCCTACGCCTGCCACCAGTGGCGCCTCCGGACCAATGACCACCAAATCAATATTCAGAGTATGCACACAGGCTAATACGGCCTGCGGATCATTGGGATTCAGCGATATATTGAACACTTTTTCTTCAGCCGCAGTACCTGGATTACCCGGCGCACAATAGACGCTTTCTACCGCCGCCGACTGGGCGAGTTTCCAAGCGATGGCGTGTTCTCGTCCGCCTCCGCCTAAAACCAAAACCTTGGCTTTCATGACTCCTTCCTCCTCAGCCATGCCGAAAGTGACGAACGCCGGTAAATACCATGCTGATGCCGTGCGCATTGGCGCTGGCAATCACTTCATCGTCGCGAATAGAACCGCCGGGTTGAATAATGGTTTTGACGCCGGCCTTCGCTGCGGCATCGACTCCGTCGCGGAACGGAAAAAAAGCATCCGAAGCCAGCGCTGAACCGTGGAGATCGAATCCTAATTCCAGCGCTTTAGCGGCGCCACACTTGGCAGCATCTACGCGACTCATTTGTCCCGCACCAATGCCGACAGTCTGACCTTCACGGCCATAAACAATGGCGTTGGAGCGCACATATTTGCTGACCCGCCACACAAAGGCGAGGTCTCGGGCTTCTTGGGGCGTCGGTGCACGTTCGGAAACCACGGTCCAGTCCTTCTCCATTTCCATGGCCTGGTCGAAATCCTGAACGAGGAAGCCGCCACGCACCCGCTTATAGTCCCAGCCCGGCTCTTGCCAAGCCCGACCATCATCAAAAGCGAGTACGCGCAGGTTTTTCTTTTTGGCGAGTATGGGCCGGGCATCGGGCAAAATGGCTGGTGCCAGTACCATCTCGACAAATTGGTGACTGATGAGTTCGGCGGTTTGCGCATCCAGAGGTTGGTTACAAGCGATGATACTGCCGAAGGCTGACACCGGATCTCCAGCCCAAGCCCGTTGAAAAGCACCGAGCAGATCAGCGCCTATGGCGACTCCACAGGGATTGCCGTGTTTGACGACGCAACAGGCAGGCTCGTGAAATTCCATCACCAAGGCAATGGCGGCGTCACCATCGCCGATGTTGTTGTAGGAGAGTGCCTTACCCTGCAACTGCTGCGCAGCAGCAAGGCCACTATGCGAACCATCACGATAAAAGGCGGCGCTTTGATGTGGGTTTTCGCCGTAGCGCAGTTCTTGCACTTTTTCGAATTGCAGGGTGAGCGTTTGCGGGAAAGGACTTTGAGATCCTTCATAACTTAGGCTGGAGAGGTAATTCGTAATGGCGCCATCATATTGCGCCGTATGTGCAAATACCTTAGTGGCCAGGTGAAAGCGCGTGGCTGCACCGACTCCGCCGTGACTTTGCTCCATTTCCTGCAACACACGCATGTAGTCATCCGGGTCAACGACAACCGTTACGCCCTCCCAATTTTTAGCCCCTGCGCGAAGCATCGTTGGACCACCAATATCAATGTTTTCTATGGCTTCTTCGAGTGTGCAGTCACTCCGGGCGATGGTCTCGGCGAAGGGATAAAGATTCACGCAGAGGAGGTCAATAGGGAGAATGTCTTGTTCGGCCATCTGACGGTCATGGTCCGCATTGCCCCGTTTGGCCAGCAAGCCGCCGTGGATTTTGGGATGCAGGGTTTTCAGGCGGCCTTCCAACATCTCGGGAAAACCCGTGTAGTCTTCGACTTCCTGCACGGCAATCCCGTCTGCCATCAAAACCTTGGCGGTACCTCCCGTCGAAAGTATCTCGACCCCAAAGTCACGTAATCGGCGGGCAAATTCTACAACCCCGCGTTTGTCAGAAACGCTGATGAGCGCTCTCGTTATCTCACCCATAAAGACTTCCCACCTCAGTAATAAACGGCTTAAAACTAAAAAAGGTACGATCAGGAGACCTGTCGTACCCAAACCTCCTGATGGAGGGAGCGTTCTTGCTCAAATAGCAACATACTGTGCTACCGGAATGGGCTTATTGTAAAAGAGCATCCTTGGGGATGCAAGCGTGGATTCTCCTGCAACGCGAAGACCCCAATCCCGCCCACCAATAAGACAAACGCATCAAGATCGCTGGATCAAACGAGAGGGACCTTCGCGGCTCAGGCTCGACAGTGTCCATGCCTTCCTCTAAGATCATTTGCATGCTCAAACACATGGTAGGCAAGTGATGTCCGAACCCGTGATTTTAGCGGCTGTGGATGGCTCAGAAAACGCGCTCGTGGCGGCGGGAGTGGCCGCACGTTTTGCCCAGCTCCTCGGGGGACGCATGGGTCTCGTGACGGCGCTGCAGGTCGCTGGAGATTCTTTAGCATTCGGCGGTGGGCTCTTAGTCGGTGACCTAAAAAATCGGCTGCTGGAGGAAGCCCGTACTGCAGCCGAAGACAATATGCGCGGAGTTGCGGAACGCCTTCAAGAACAATGTCGTATTTCGATGCCCGAGTTTTTTTTGCGGGAAGGTTCACCGGAGCATGAAATCCCGAAGCTGGTGCAAGAAAATCCGGATGTTGCCATGGTCATTGTTGGCAAGCAGGGTTACGGTACAGAGAGTCGGCCACGTGGCCTACCGCATTTCCTCGGCGGACTAGGGGGTAAGCTGAGTGCGGCGCTCCCTGTGCCGGTGCTGATAGTCCCTCCAGACATCCATCCTGAATTACTTTGCGCCCAGCTTATTCGGCCAAAACCGTCGCAAGAGAAGCGCTGAGTGGAATTGTTTCTGCCCATTGCGCACATGGATGTGAATATCTGGCTGATCGTCAGTTTTGGTCTTGCGGTCGGATTTCTTTCGGGTTTGACGGGTATGGGCGGCGGTATTCTGATTACGCCGCTGCTGATTTTTATTGGCGTGCCCCCTCTGGTGGCTGTCGGTACGGGCGCCGCGCAAATTGTGGGTGGCTCTGCAATCGGCAGCTACGCCCACTGGCGCATGGGCAATGTGGATATGCGCATGGCCTTTATACTGTTGATCGGTAGCTGGACGGGTGGATTGATCGGGGTGCACCTTGCCCGAATTCTCGAAGCGGGTGGACACTTCAGTCTGGTAGTGA
Organism: Acidithiobacillus sp.; assembly: GCA_041676785.1. Lineage (GTDB taxonomy): Bacteria > Pseudomonadota > Gammaproteobacteria > Acidithiobacillales > Acidithiobacillaceae > Acidithiobacillus. The sequence continues at coordinate 17,934 of JBAYRF010000013.1, forward strand.
CCTTTCTCTATGTGGTTTTACTTGGATTTATTGGCGTTTCGATGCTGATTGAATCGCTTCTTGCACTACGAAAACGCTCTACTGGCGCGCATAAAAAACCGTTACCAGAGGGAGGTTCCTGGGTTCAGCGTTTACCTTGGCAAATCGATTTTCCGGTTTCGGGCTTGAGGCTTTCCGTACTGACGCCGATATTGTTGGGTTTCGGGGTTGGGCTCTTGACCGCGCTGATGGGGGTGGGGGGCGGCTTTATCATGGTGCCCATCATGCTTTACGTGTTGAAAATGCCGACCAAAGTAGTGGTTGGTACGTCGCTCTTTCAACTGCTGTTCACCACGGCAGAAGTGGGAATTTTGCAGGCCGGACTGAATCACGCGGTAGATCCCTATCTGGCGCTGGCGCTGGTGCTGGGCTCGATATTTGGAACGCAGTTTGGGGCCAAGGCCGGAGCTCGGATGCAAGGTGGGCAGTTGCGTTTGGTGCTGGCGCTGGTCATCGTGGCGGTTGCTATCAAAATGGGATTAGGTTTGGTGATTCCGCCAGAGCATCTGTTCGCTATGGCCCGAGTCGTTTGATGAAATGTAGAGGGTACCTGCTCATACCGCTGCTCTTGGCGAGTGTCGTGCCAGCCAGTGCGGGGCCGCTGGTGGTTGCAACGAATGTCGATCGGGTCAGCGTTACCAGTCACTTTACGGGGCGCAACGTGCTGGTGTACGGTGCGATTTCTCATCCCGGTCAGGTTATCGTGTTGCTGCGTTCGCCAGACACTACCGAAGCGATGACCCAGAAGTCCAAAACAGGACCCATCTGGTTGATTCGCGCAAAAGTCACGGTAACCGGTACTCCGGGTATTTGGCAGATGCTGTCTTCAGCACCCGTTGCGCAGATTTTACCGCCAGCGACGCGACAAAAACTCGGTCTGGAACCAGCCGATGTCGCCAAACTAGGGCATTATCTTCCGCAACCCCAAGATCCGGAGCTTTGGCAGCAGGCTTTTCTGCGTAACAAATTTCGTCGCCAGGATTATGTGATCCATTCAGAGGGTGTGCATGTATGGCATCACCAGCTTTTTTCGGCGGTGATCAAACTGCCCGCTGATCTTCCTCTCGGTCGTTATCAATTAAATACTTATCTCATTCATGATCAACAGGTTGTGGCCGATCAGAAGCAAACGATCAACGTTCGGCAAGTCGGTTTTCAGGGATGGATTGCGCATTTTGCCAAGCAAGACAGCTGGGTTTATGGCGTCGTTTTAACCTTGCTACTCGCCGGATTGGGGCTGGGCTTAGGCATTGTGATGCGCCGAAGATCGGCATGATGGGATGCGGAGTATAAAAAAGGGGCCCTGAGGCCCCAATATGGGTGAACACACCTAAATTGAAAATTAGTGACTTTCGTATCCCGCAAGATGGGTAATGCGTTTGCGGAACACCCAGATCTGATAAGCGTTGTACATGATCATCACCGGTACGAAACCCGTCATGAACAGGGTCAGAATCGCGAGGTCATTGGCAGGGTTGGCTCCAGCACTAATGGTCCAGGTCTGGGGAATAATGTAGGGAAAATTGGTGGCCCACATGCCGCCCCACATGAATACGACAATGGCACCACACCAGAGCAGTGCGGCAAAGTCTCTGTTTGCCGCGTGATTACTCATCATTTTGTATGCAGAAATCAAAATGGCCACCAGTAGAATCAACCAGCCGAACCAACCATTGCCCGTCCATCGTGCAGCGTCGGGCATAATGGCATAAGACCAGACCAAGGTAATGACCACCGCAGCGAGGGCCAGATAAGAGAACAAGGTGGCCGACTGGTGGGCTTTTTTGTAAATCGGATCATTCTGTTCAAAGCGTGCACAGATATACAAAGTTCCGGCCAATCCGCCCGCGATCAGTGCGCCAATACCTGTCCAGATACTAAAGGGAGATAAGAAGCTCAGTGCCGTCCCCGAAAAATGGGGTACGGTATTTACAAATGGATCGTTGGCTACCTGAATGCCTTGTGCATTACCGGTACTCATGGGAAAACCGAGCAGGGTCGCACCCAAGGCAATACCGGCAAATAAAGCGGCGATCAAGCTGCCGAAGCCAAACATAAAACCCCAAAACTTGCGGCTGGATTTGGCATGAACGTGAAACTCAAAGGCTACTGCGCGCGATATGATGCCCCATAATGCAAACATCAAAGGGATCATCAGATAATTGAAAGTAGCGCCGTAGACGAGGGGAAAAGCCCCAAAAATCACGCCACCGGCTACTACCAGCCAGGTTTCGTTGGCATCCCAAGTGCCGGCCATGGCGGACATGATCGCCGCTCGATCATTCTCGTTGTTCAGTAATAAAGAAAATACGCCTGCACCTAAATCAGCGCCATCGAGAATGATGTAGATGACAAAAAATACACCCAGCAGAATCCACCAGAAGCTGCCTAATGCGCTGTGAATGCGAAATATTTCATTCATGTTTTTGTCCTCAGAGGTTTTTGTGCATTGTGGGTTTGGCGAAGGTGGGCTTGGCAAAACCGCCACCAGCCTGATGGGCGTCACTGCCGGGTGTGCCGATCACCGGGCTATCCATATCAGGGCCTTTCTTGATAACCCGGGTAAAGAAGTACCACGCTCCCCCCCAGACCATCAGCTCGAAGATAATATAACCAATCAGCCAGACGGATTCGGCGGTAACGCCCATATGGCTGACACCCTGCCAAGTCCGCATCAAGTTGTAGACTACCCAAGGCTGTCTGCCGATTTCACGCGTCCACCAACCGGTCCACACCGCGAGATAAGGTAGAAAACCACTAAACACCAATAAACGCAGGAAAAGCGGATTTTTGCGCAGCTTTTCGGCGGTCATTTGCCCCCGCAGTCTCAGCCAATTTCCCCACAATGCCATCAGGAAAAGGAAAAAGCCGATGCTGACCATCAAGCGGAAGGCGTAAAAAGGTACCCACACATTGGGCCGGTCATTGGGCGCAAAATGATCCATACCGGTAACAACACCATCCCAAGTATGCGTTTCTAGGAGACTGAGGACATGCGGAATCTGGATGGAAAATAGATTCTTTCCGGCTGCCACGTCGGGAATGGCGATTAGATTCCAGGCGGTATTGGGTTTGCCGTCGGGCAGATAGGTATGGAAGTGTCCTTCCATAGCGGCTAATGAGGTGGGTTGATCTTGTGCGACTTCGCGACCTAATTCGTCACCAATAAAAATTTGCAATGGGGTAACGATAATCAGCGCCAGTAACGTCGGTTTGAGGAGCTTGGTGAAAAGATCAGCATGGCGATTTTTGAGAATGAACCAAGCGCTCACTGCGGCAAAGAAAAATAGCGCGAGTTCTACCGTAGCGATCCACATATGCGGAAAACCGATATTAAAATTGGGATTAAAAATCGCTGTCCACCAGTTGGTGACCTGAAATAAACCATTTTTCAGGACGACGCCGGTGGGTGATTGCATCCAGCCATTGGCCACTAGAATCCACATGGCCGACAAGCTTGAGGACAGGGCCACATTGAAAGTGGCGAAGGCATGCATACCTTTACCGATTTTACCCCAGCCGAAAATCATTAAACCGATAAAGCCCGCTTCATACATAAAAGCGGTGATGGTTTCAAAGCCGAGAATGTTGCCGAAAAAAGGGCCTACGGCTTGGGAGAAAGGACCATAGAGAATGCCGAAAGCCATTTCCATGGTGACACCGGTGGCAACACCAGCTCCGAAATTGACGATAAAAAGCTTTTCAAAAAAGCGCTGCAAGCGATACCAGTGCTCATTGCCGGTTTTTAGCCAGGCAGCCTCCAGAAAGAAGAGCAGCCAAGACATGCCAATGGTAACCGGCGTCCAGAGAATGTGCATGGACGTGATAAAAGCAAAGTCGAGGCGACTGAGGAGCACGGGGAGTGTGTTTTCGATAATCATAGAGGTTTCCTCGCGAACGGTTGTTTTTGTACTGCTCGTGGTCCCCAAAGCAGCTTTTGTTCCCGAGTAAAATGCTCATACTTACCGCAAATAAAAACATGATCTTATATTAATATATTCTTAATGAACGTGGATGTGTTGGTTGTTATAAACCAAAAATACTGGTTCAAATGAACCGCTTTGGTTTATTTGAACCGTTTCCTAGGCCGGAATCTGAAAGGCCACCCTCGCGACAGTCAGTGGAGGATGAAATGGTGAGCTTGGTGGGATTTAATCCGGCCCTTGTTTTTCCGCCAGAAACTCCACGCCTTCCAGCACTTGATAGAAGTCCCGCGCAAAATAGTCTGGCTGCACATCATTGTAGGATTTGGCGCCTTGATTGGAATCGACGAGAATCGTTTTTAACCCTGCTTGTTGTGCCCCGTATATATCGCGAAACATGTCATTACCTACATAAATAGCTTCATGCGGAGCTACTTCCAGTTGTTCGGCAGCCATCGTAAATAATCGGGGATCTGGTTTGCGATAACCGTAATCTCCAGAAATAATACGAATATCAAAATACTTTTTGATGTTTAAGGCGCGCATTTCGGGTAATGCAAAGCTTCGTTGCGCATCAGAAATCAGCGCTAACTGATAACGTTCCTGTAGATTTTTCAGGGTACGTTTGACCCCGTCATAGCGTTCCAGTCGCGTTCGAGAGATGCCCCGATGCAGTCGAGCGAGTTCTTTGGCGAGCTTTTCACGTCCGTTGAGCGGTTTGCTGTTTTCCTGAATCAAAATGGTATGCCAGATAGCTTCTACATCAATTTCGGGATAACGCTCGGTAGATTGGCGTTTACGTTCTTTCATCACGGCAAAATAGCGTTCGCGCACATCCCGACGGTTCATAAAAACCCGATGATAAGTCAGATAATGCGCAATACCGCGATAGATTTCCTCCATTTCTTCGTTAGTTTCAATGTTAATTAAGGTGCCATAAAGATCGAAGCAGACGGCGCGTATGGACATGATATTACCTCCGTAGAGTGTGAATAGCTTCGTGAACAAGCGCCTGGCTATAATGCCAGTCGAGCCAGGAATTACGCGCAATACGCAATAAGGTCATGCCCATGTAAAAAGGCAATCTCTCGGTAATGGCCGCGAATGCTGCGTGACGATCGGGAAAGTGGGTGCAGTATTCCCATAAAAAATGGCCAATAAAAGGCTCGCTGCGGATAGCATGGTGGGTAGTGCGCATAAAGTGGTGTTTCATCTCTGCGGCGATCATCCCCACATCATAGGTACGATCCGCCAGTTTCATGCGTTCGAGATCTATCGCAATAGTGCGCCGTGATCCAGCGAACAGAAAATTAGAAGGCGTGGCGTCTCCATGAATCAGGACTTGTTGATCACTCCACATGCTGCCCAGTTTTTGCCACTGCTCACGATATTGATAAATTTCTCGCCATTGCGACGGCGTTATACGATGACGCCGCTGTAAACGCGCCATAATTTTGTCAAAGTATGGAAACTGGGTATCAAAACGCACGCCTTCCGGACGGGCTGTTCGATTATGCAATTTTGCCAAAAAAAAGGCTAAATCAGTAAGCCGAGCATAAAGCATCTGATCATCATGTTTCGCAATAGATTGGGCAATAACGTCGGATAGAGATTGTCCGACACAGTGCTCTTCAATCAAAACGCTGTTACGTTGTCGAGAAATACCGAACGCTTGAGGAATGTAAAGTCGTTCCGAGTTGAAGCCGATGTTGCGCAGGGCCTGCATGTACCGCCACTCATGCTCGGCACTTTCCCAAGCTTGTTGCGGGTCTTTATCGGGGCGCTGAAAAAATTTACCGATGACTTTGCGTTGGGAAGAAGTGTCTTCATAAAGAAAAACCGCATTGGATGCCGGAAACTGAAAAACCCGAAAATGATTGGGTCGAATACCATCCAGAAACTGCGGAAAAATATCCTCGCGAAGATAAGCGAAGAGTGGGTCGTCGCGATTGAGCCGGCCCAGATATTTCATAGTGTGCAGATTTCTGGAGTCATGAATCTCCTGCGGGTGGTGACTGCAAAGCGGGATGTAATTGGATATGCAGAATAGTCCAGCCAGGTTCCAGTCGATTGAGTGTGGGCGTGATGTTGGTCTGGATCTGTTGACTGAGCGCCTCTTGTGCAGTGGCTGAATGGGCAACTTGATCGAGATTTGGAAACGCCATGAAAGGATTGGCAATGAGCGCATCAAAGTGACTCTGAGCGTTAGGAATGGGATGCCAGACGCCGCTCCCCTGCAAGATAGCTATCGGATGAATAGTCAGAACCTTGTCGCCACCATCTTGAGTGCTGACGGTTACTCCATAAGAGCCAAGATCCACACGTTGATCCAACACCTTTGGTAATGGGGTGGGATGACTGGGTACCGCTGGAGGTATCTGTCGTATGTGTAGGGGTACATTCAGGGCGATTCCGATGACAATGGCCGTAGCAAGTAGTGCCAGAATGACGATAACAATCCAACGTCCCTTTCTGGATGCAACGGGCTTTTTTTTGCGTGGAGGCAAGCTCGGATGCTCCTCTTGATGGATTATAAGACATTAACAGGTTATCTCTTGTTTGTATCATGGTCCGGGGATCAGGGACAAATGCTCTAACATATTTAAACCCTTTCCAGGTGTGGCATAATCGGCGCAGTCGCTACGCGGGCAGTTACCTCAATACGGAGAGAGGGATGATTCCAGAAACGGCCATTTTGCTACTTTTTGTGGCTGCCTCACTATTGTCTGTGCTTGCTAGTCGCTTGCATTTGCCTTACACGGTCGCCTTGGTGCTTGGTGGCTTAGTGCTTGGCACGCTGCATCTGTTCCAGACGCCGGTACTCACCCGCGATCTGGTTTTTAGCCTGTTTTTGCCGGGCTTGATATTTGAATCTGCTTATCATCTTTCCGCGAGTGCGATGTGGCGGGATCGTTTAGCCATATTTGGTTTAGCGGTACCTGGTGTTTTTATATCCATGATCGTGACCGCTTACGTATTTCTCTGGGCGAGTGAATATTTACCCCATCTCTCGGGCACGATTATACCCATTGCTGTGGCCTTGGTGTTTGGCGCCGCCGTAGCCGCCACAGATCCGATTTCCGTGGTGGCTATATTTCGTAAGCTGCAGGCACCCGCCCGCTTAACCTTTATGATTGAAAGCGAAAGTTTACTGAATGATGGCACGGCTATTGTGTTTTTTACGTTGTTTTTAACCCTTGCTGAAGGTCAATCTATATCCGTTTATGACCTTGGGGTGCAGTTTATTGCTGCAGTCGGTGGCGGTACTATTATCGGTTTATTAGTAGGTTGGTTGAGCTCGGAAATCATCAAAAGAATCGACGATGGTATGGTGGAAATTACCATCACCATTCTCGCAGCTTATGGTAGTTTTTTGCTGGCCATGCAATTGGGTTATTCTGGAGTCATTGCGACGGTGGTTGCCGGATTGGTTTGTGGTAATTATGGTGCGCAAAAAGGGATGACTGCTTCGGTTAAAATGGCGGTGAATACTTTTTGGGAGTACGTGGGTTTTGCACTGAATTCACTGATTTTTCTCTTGGTTGGATTAACCATAAATCTCAAAGATCTCGTGCATATATGGGCGCTGATTGTTGCTGCTTATCTTGCAGTGACCATTGCCCGGGCAGCGGTGGTTTATGGTATGGGTTTAGTATTGAGTCGTACTCGGGCGAAGATCCCTATGGCGTGGAACTTCGTGCTGATGTGGGGGGGTATCCGGGGCGCATTATCCATGGTTTTAGCATTGAGTTTACCGGCAGATATGCCGCATCGGGCACTGCTCATCAATCTGGTTTTTGGTGTTGTTTTACTCACTATTTTGGTACAGGGGCTCAGTATTTCACCCTTGGCGCGCATGTTGAACGTGTTGGGTAGAAAAGGGGATGACCAAAATCTGGAGTTACAGCGTATTCGGGTATTACTGGTCAGAGCAGATCGACTCGAACTAGAAAAATTGCAAAAAGAAGGACTTAGAGATACGCGTGCGGTAGAAATGTTGTCTCGATATTTTGAAGTAGAGCAAAAAGAAGCCCTAGAAAAACTCAATAGCCTAGATCAGCGCGATGACGATATGATCTTACAGGGAGACTTTGTGCGCGTGTATCGACGCCTGTTGTTAAAGCGTAAAGAAAAAGTGATTGAGGCTCGCAATGAGGGATTGCTCAGCGAAGTAGGGAGTGAGCGGTTACTCGCCGATATTGATGCGGGATTGTTAGAAATCGCGTCACAGCCCGAAGCATTATTTGATCGGATGTCTTCTGTGAAGGCGACGGTTTCCTGATATGTTGTTGGTAAAATGCTTTAATCACACCGAGTTACCCACGGCGCGTTCATGAAGTTTGTGGGCTAACTCTACGACTATTTCGCCATGCGAACCAGAATAATGGAATTGCCCATAAGGCCGAAAAGCTATAAATCGTATTCAGAGAAATAATCTGTTGCAGAGGTCCCAGTCCAGACGAGCCGATACCCTCGCCAACCATAAGCGCACCCACCAGTAGCCCCGCCATTTGGGTACCCTCTTGAGGATGCGCTGCAATGCCATAGGACATGCTATAGGGATAATAGATGCCGCAGGCAATTCCGGCACCGCTAAAGACCAACAACAAACCCGTTGCAGATTGTAGATGAGGAATGAGAATGAAGCAGGTGGCCACCCCCAAGGGTGCCAGTAAATAGGTAATGCGGCGGTGAACCCAGTGGTCGGGAATGGCTCCCAGAGTGAAGCGTGCGAGGGTCATCCCGCCCCAGAATAATGAAAGTGCCAAGGCTCCCGTAGCGGCGGGAAGATGTCGGTCGACACTGACCATCACATTAGCCCAACTACCAAAACTGCCTTCACAAATAGCGTAAAAAACAACGGCGATTGCGAAAGGTATCATCGAACGACGCCAAGCGCGAATGCCGCCCTGCTCTGGATGGTCCTGGTCTTTTGCCAGAGGGAGTAAGAGCAGGGCTAACCACAGTAGTAAGATGATCGCTGGCCACAATACCCAAGAAGCCCAGTGTTGAAAGCCATTGAGAAGGATCGGCGATAAGGTAGTTGCGCCACCGATTACGGCGTTGAGAATAGTGACTGCGGCCGCCGCAGAACCTGCAAAAAGGAGGGAGGCCGCGCGGTTGATGGCGGCATTGGTGAGACCGAAGCCAATACCGAGCATAAAAGTTTCTGCCAGCAGCAGGAGAACCATGGGTAAGCCAGACGTAAAAAATGCCACGACCAGCAGAATCATGGCCAGAGCATTGATGAGCGCCCCCAAGCGAAATAGACCGGTGCCGCCTAATCGTTGATGAATGCTTCCTGCACTGAGCGCGGCGACTACAGCACCGATGATTTCCGGAAAGTAGAGCAAGCCATAAGTCGTATTACTCATGTCATAGGGCGCGCTGCGCAATGTCGTGCCCAGTGCCGGAATCAGCACAAAAGCGGTCCCCTGCAGAAAACCTGCGCAGAATACCGCCGTGGTGCCGCGTTTCATGAATTTTTGAGCTGTCGACGGATATGGCTACTGACGCGCAGCGCATTGGCCATAATGGTGAGTGATGGATTTACCGCGCTGATGGAAGGCATAAAACTGGCGTCCACGATATAAAGGTTTTCTAAATCATGCGCCTTGCAAAAAGAATCCAGAACATGATCATTGGGGTCGTCGCCAAAACGACAGGTGCCTACCTGATGCGCGGTGGCAGAAATATCCATAGCTTGAAAAAATACCCCGAAAAATCCGGATTTATTAAGGAGTTCTCGCCATTTTTGACAGAGGCGTTGATGACTTTCGCGGTTCTTGGGATTCCAGGTGAGGCGTATATTGCCGTCGTTGTCCAGCGTAACCCGATTATTAGGATCAGGTAGATCTTCAGTGGTCAGCCACCAGTCTACCGAATGGCTGGCCGCCCAAGCCGTAGCGGGTATGGGTAAGTGCGGCTGTTCGGCGTGGAAGACGCCTGGGGTGACCTTTCCTAAAGACTGAATATGACCGAGCGGATAGGGATATTCCGGGTCGCCGGAGTCGTCGTAAAAATCGTTGAGCGCTAAGGTTTTTTGAAAAACGGTGCGATTCTCTCTGCCCGGCTTCAGTGCCATGCAGGCGCTATTGAGGTGGCACATGTAATTCCGGCCTACTTGATCGCTATGGTTGGCGAGGCCTGTGGGAAAGTGTTCGGAGGCGGAGGCGAGTAATAGCGCGGCACTGTTGACGGCCCCAGCGGCTAAAACCACTAGGTTGGCGCTAAAACTTCCCTGATCGGTCTCGACGGTTTCAATCCGCTGACCATCCGCGCTGGTAATCAGTCGCTGTACCCGGTGCTTGGTGAGCAAGCGCACATTACGATATTCCAGCGCCGGCCGGATACCGCAGACTTCCGCATCCCCTTTGGCATGCAGCATACAGGGAAAACCGTCACAGGTTGGGCAGCGTACACAGGGACTATGTTCGATGTCGTCATCTAAGCGATGGATGGCCAAGGGCAGCGGAAAGGGTTGCAATCCCAGCTCGCGGAGCGCTTTGTCGACCAGGGCAACATCTTCTTCGTGGGGAAATGGTGGAAAGGGATATGGATCGCGTGGTGGTTCCGTGGGGTCCATCCCCGCCTGCCCGTGTGCAAAGTACCAAGCTTCAGCCTGCGCGTAAAAAGGGGCAAGATCTGCATAAGCAATAGGCCATGCGCGTGTGTCACCATCCTTGTGATGACGGATCTGGAAATCTTTTTCGCGGCGACGCAGCACAGCAGCGCCATAAAACTTCGTGTTGCCGCCGACATGGTAGCCGGTGACAGGTGAGAAGTAATGACCGTGCTGGTCCCGCCATTGTTCTTGGGTGTGGTAGCGGTGCTCGGCAAAAACGGCGCGGGGGTCCCAGTTGCCCCATTCCCTAGGCAAGTAATCACCGCGCTCCAAAATCAAAATGTTCAAGCCTGAATCGGCCAAGGCGCGGGTGAGGGTTCCACCACCCGCACCACTGCCGATGATAATGACATCGGCATCCATAGGTTATCCTCCGTGACGAAAGTCGGGATAAATCAGCATGCCCCCATCGACCGCCAGAGTTGTGCCGGTGATGTAGCTCGCCAGATCGCTGACGAGAAAAGCGACTACGTTCGCAATTTCTTCGGGCTTGCCGAGCCGACCCATAGAGATTTTATGGTCGAGATCTTTGAGCGATTGAGGATCACTCCACACCGATTCGTTGATCGGCGTCTGGATAGCGCCGGGAGCGAGCGCCACCACGCGGATGCCTTTATCGGCGGTCTCCTGAGCGAGGGTTTTGGTAAACATGGATAAACCGGCCTTGGCGCTGGTATAAGCGCTATAACCCTCCCAAGGAATAAATTCGTGCACCGAGGTGATATTGACGATAACGCCCTGATGATTTTTTTCCATACGGGCAATGGCGGAGCGAGCACAATAGTAAGGCCCCATCAGATCTACGGCGATGACCTTCTCCCAGGTCTGTGGATCATCTTCACCCACCACAGCATGCGGTCCATCCATGCCCGCATTGTTCACTAAAATGTCCAGCCCACCCCAAGCCGTTTCAATTTGCTGCACCAGATTCTCTACGGCTGCGGGGTCTGAAATATCCGCCTGAAAAGCCTGCGCTTTTCCCCCCGCTTTTTCTATGCTGGCCACTACCGCATTGGCCGCATCCTGACCTTTGCGATAATGAACGGCAACTTGCGCACCGGCCGCTGCCAGTGTTTCGGCAATGGCACGCCCCAGCCCGCCACTGGCTCCGGTAACCAGCGCCCGTTTTTTTTGCAGATCTAGCGAAATCATGCTTCACCTCCGATGATATCGATGTGAAAATCCTCGCCCTGCCAGTCGCCGCTGTCCTGCCAGCGAATCGCAAATTGTGCGGATTCTCCCACAGAGAGGGTGTGTAAAGGTAAAATCGCTACCTGTCCCAACTGCCAGTCTTCGGAAGATAAATCTTGAATGTTCTGCCAGCCGTTCACGCCCCAATGCACCGTAAAAGGCGCTTGCAGCAGTAAGCGTAATTCTTGACCCGCCCGTACTTGCCGCAGTCGTTGGCGGAGACGCCAGATTCGATACTGAATTTCCGGTTTTTTGCCGCCATAGCGTTTCCAGGTGGCTGCGGGACGATCCACCGGTTCGCCCTTCATGAAGCTGTGGCAGAGTTTGATAAATTCGCCATGCGCCCAGACCAGCGGCATGGCGGAACCGCTGGGGTGTCCGGGCGCAAGGCCTTTTTCAGGAATGGGGTCGGTGTCCCAGATCTGCTCAGGAAGTAAGCCACCTTTACCAGTCATGGCAGACATGGCACGAATATAGGGCAGGGCATCTTCTCCGGCGGCCAGTGCATAATGTCCTCTTTCACCAACCAGCAAAGGCCAGCCCCGACCGATTCCGGTACCATCAAAAGGGCTGCCATCTGGGTGCTCTCCGTAACCATCCCCATTATAGCGATGCCAAACGGGGCCGCTGGGCGTGTCCGTTTTAAGCAGCGCGTCCATAACCTTGACGGAGGCGACGATATGCGGGTCATCAGCATTCCGCAGACCGTAGCGCACGAGTTGCAGAAAATCGTTGGCGACCTGTTCGCTGGCTGGCAGATGCGGATCATGGGCGCGATTTTTAATGAGTACCCACTCATCTTTAGCGCCGTCTTGCACCAAAACATCCGCAGGCGTAATCCGTACAAAGTAACCGGGCACTGCATAGCGCTTGGCGAGATCAGTGTTTCTGACAAAAGTCCAGTCTTCTAAGCGGTTATTCCAGTAATCGGCCAACATCAGCGCACACTCTGCGGCTTTACCACCCGCCAGATGTGCCCCTTCTACCAGTGCGGCGATGGCTACCGCCAAGGTGAAGGGATTGATACCCCCATCTTCCTCCCAGCGATCCTGCCCAGTAACCGGTCCTTCGTGGATGATAAAATGTAGCGCCCGTTGAACCATGTCCAAGATGCTGATGTCATCAAGCGCGTTATGTTGCTGGAGCATGGCTGCGAGCAGAATCGGAAACCCGGTTTCATCGAGTTGTACGCCCTGCCAGAAGGGCTTGCCGCCAAGCCACTGATTTTGCAACCAGTGTCCGTCTGCCTGCTGGGTACTGATGAGATAGGTCAATACTTGACGCGCCTCATGCACAGCCCCCAAGGCGACCAGCGCGCCTGCACTTTCTACCAGATCCCGGGACCAGACCAGATGGTAGCCACCGCGACTGTCGCTGGCCTCCCCCCAAGGTACGGAAAGGCTGGCGACTAGCGCACCGGGAAAAGTGCGGTCTTCATGAACTTTGAGGATGTTGCTGGAACGGGCATACAGCGTCTTGGCCGCTTTCGGTAGCTTGCTGGCAAACCCACGAGGGAGGGGATGTTTTTCGTGCCAACCCTGCCAGCTGCGGGTATAAGCGTCTGCGGCTGCAGTGAAACCTGCCGCTAGCGCACTCCAAGCATTGGTGGCTGCCGCCTCCTTACTGGTGCCGAGGCCTAAAGCCAAAGTACCTTGTCGCGGTAACTGTCCGGCCAGCGCCACTTCACCAGGGCCTGCTGCGTCGTATTCCCAGCGCATTTGACCGTGCTGATGAAAGTCTTGCCAAAGGTCACTGCAACCGACTTCGCCAACGCTGCAGCGCTCCAGCGCCGGATAGCCTTCCTGATTGCGACAGGCGAGCGCAAGCCCAAAGGGTCCTTGTTCCGCCCACAGCACTTTGCGTCCTTCCCAAGCCCCAACCCAAGCGCGATTATTTTCGGCGTCTTCGCCAAGGCGAGCGGAACACAACAAATAGGGCTGTAAGCCGGTGTCGCCTTCCAGTGTAAAATCTAGCAACAAGACGTCGCGTTCGGGGTCCGTGCAAACTTTGAAGGTGAAATCAAAACGCGGGTGATGGTGGTGGAGGATCGGTAGAGGAACCTGCGGGTTATCCAGTTCCAACTGCGGTTCGGGCAGCGTTTTGAGTTCTTGCCAAAAACCTTGATTATCGGCAATGACAAATCCGAGATCGCGTATCTGTGGAATGTCGATGCGCGGGTAAAATACTTCGGTGACGATGCCTCGACCGGTCGTAAACCAGACCTTGCTACTCCCGAGCGCGGTACCGACACAGGATTTTTGCGCCGTTGACCAGACCGGATGCCGCCATGTGGCGGCTGGCGCCTTATTGGCTTGACTCATGATCCTCTCCTGAGGGCACTGTGCAACGTGCCCATGAAACGCCTATTTTTTGGGATTTTTCGGTAATACCCCCGCTTTTTCGAGATATACGGGTAATACCGCAACCACGCGCATCCCACGCTGTACATCCGGGTCTTTCAGCATGTGATACAGACCGGAAATACCCCCAGCCTTACCCGTTGCCTCGTGCTCTGCGGCATCGGCTAAAGCGTGGGCCATGAGTTGACCACTGTGCATCAGCCCGGACACAGTCGTCAGCAACGCGCTGTTTTTGCCTTGTTCAATAAATTGACCGAGCAGTCCCTCCATGTCGATATTTTCTGCCAAAAGACCAATTTGCTGACTCAGATCCGCAATTCTTTGCAGATTGCCGTCATCCTGGAGCTGTTTGAGTAGGCGTAGCGCTTCGACAATCGTGGTATCTGCTGCTGTTTCTTGCCAGAGATCACCGAGTTCTTTGAGTTTGCTGACGACTGCACTCCCTGCCGGGCCTTTCAAAAATTCCAGCAGTGCCGTCAATTTTGGCATCATGTCGCCAAATATTTCCATGGCGGCCATCAGTTGGGTGATGGGTATTTTGCGGAGGCTGTCCAGCAGAACCGGAACGAAGGGGGTGAGCAGCGCGATACTTTCCGTAACAAAGCCGGCATTCTCGCGCAGCAACTTTAAAAGACCGCTTTCGCGCAGTACTTTCAAGGTTTCCAGTAATTCCTCAATGCTTCCATCGAGGTCATAGCGTTCATTCCAGGACCCTGCTCGTAAGGCGAGTTCCATCGGCATGGCACCCGCCGGACTTCCCATAAATTGTTCGGCACCATTTGCCAAGTCGCCAAGACGAGCAAGTCCTGCCCATTGTTCTGGAGTTAATGTGGGGGTGGTGGTTTCTTGTGCTGCCATTATAAAATTCTCCCTTTGCGTCGCGAATTGAGTCATACCTATAAAAAAGGGGGCCTAGCAGCCCCCTTGATCTCAGGCCGCGAAGAGTTTTTCAGCAAGCAGTTGCGACGCATCCAAGCCCCATGCGGGCATTTTGCCTTTACTCTTGAAGAAGAGGTTTTTGTACTGCATTTTCAGCAGGAAGGGCATGTGCCCCATTTTTAGAACCTGATCGGGTCCACCAAACCAGCTATTGGAACGAATATAAAAAGCCTGGTTATTCCCCATGTCTCCGATGCAATAAACCACGGGTTCTAGCGGCTTATCCGCTTCCGCTGGTGTCATTTTGCCGAGATCTTTAGCGATTTGTTTGGCCACGATTTCGCTCTGCGCATGACCAATCCCCCCCAACTTGGGAACCGTAATAGCGGCGGCATCTCCTGCCGCAAATACCTGCGGGTATTTGGGGTTGCGCATGGTCACGTCAGTGACTACAAAGCCTTCGTTATCGCTGATCGGCAATCCCTTCATGAAATCATGGGGGACCCAGTCCGGAAAGACAATTTTCAACTCGGCTTCAATTTTTTTGCCGCTGGCCAACTCCACGCCGTCTTTGGTCAAGCGGGTGATGTCTTTGGCCTCGTTGACATAGTTAAAGCCCATACCGCCGGCAATTTCCAAAAGTTTGCCAACCACTTTTTCACCGGCATCTTCAGCAATCAAGTTAGCGGGGGTAAATACGGTAATTTTATCAGGTCCACCCTTGCCGTGTTGCCCCAGCCAAGTGGCCATAGACAGCATGACCTCTACGGGTGGGCCCTCACAAGCCGCTTCGGCGCTGGGGAAGGCATGGCCGCCATATAACTTGATGTCTTTGGTGCCGTCACCTTGGTGGAAGCGCGCGGAACCCACGGCAATGGGCCCACCCTTGTAATCATTGGCGAGAAAGTGCCGCAGCTTGTTTCCGTAGTAAAAATCACTCACGGTATGACCGTGCTCGGCAAATCCCTCAATCTTGTCGTAAGCAAGGCGATTACCCACGGAAACCACCAGATAATCATAACTGAGGCTTTCGGGTGCCGCGCCGGGGCGTTCATTAGGAACAAAATCAACGCGTTTGGCATCGGGATCAATGGCCTTGATTTCCGCTTGAATGAATTGAACACCGTCTTCTTCTAGGGTGCTCGGCAGATCCATCGCTAGGGTTTTACTGGGATCGCGCCCTTCAAAAACCTCGGCGGGAACGTTGGGTACAAAAAGTAGATAGTTTTTGCGGTCGATGACGGTGATACGCACGCTGTCACCACAATACTCGCGAATTTTTTGTGCAGAACCAAGACCAGCGAAGTTACCACCCAGTACGACGACATGAGGTTTCATAAATGTGTTCTCCCTTTTTCGTCATGAAATTGCAATAAATAACATTCAAGTAATTAATGAATGCTTCATTACTAAGAGTAGCAGACCATCTTGAAAGTTCAATGTAACTATTTTTGTAGAACACATAATCACGGAATATTTAGTACATGTTAATATTTGATAGTGTGAATATATAAGAGGCGATGAAGTATGGATTGTTTTAAAGGGCTGCACGTAGGAGAATGCAGGTAATGCAACTCATCTTCAAAAAAATCAGGTTAGTGGCGGAGGATATGCCACCAGGACAGTTCCTGCTCCTCAATGCTGTCATGGGCTTTGCCCATATATTCGTGCTGATCAACATGGGTGCTTATCTGGCTATGTTGCCTGAGGTGGGTAGCGCTCTTGGGGTGAATCCAGCATTCGCGGCTTGGCCACAAACCCAATTTTTTGTAGGTCTGGCTTTGGCAGCACCGCTTTCAGCCTGGTTGACGGCAAAGCAGGGCGCTGCTCGGGTTTTTTTTCTAGAAATGATCGGCTTTGCACTCACTGCAGTCATTTGTGGATTTACCCACAATTTTATAGTTTTTCTGGTTTCGCGCTTTTTTATGGGTGTTTTTAGTGGCTTGATTATTCCACTCTCTTTACAAGTTTTGTTGCGTTATTACCGTCCGAATTATCACAAAAAAGCCTTAGGATTGTGGGGCGCAGCGGCTCTGACACCTTTTACCATAGCGCCTCTTTTGGGCGGCTGGATGACCGATGCCTGGGGTTGGCGCTCTTTATTTTGGATAGATGCGGTTCTGGCCCTATTGTTAGGCACACTGGGCGCCTTGCTGCTGTTGGGCAGAGAAAAAGAGGCCAAGATCTCGCGCCCGGACTGGCCGGGGCTGGCTTTCTTGACGGTGGCTCTGGTGACAACCCAGCTTATTTTTGATCTCGGCGAAAAGGACGACTGGCTGCGCTCCAATACCATTCTTTTTTTGCTGGTGCTGGCTATAGTGACTTGGTTGCTGTTGTTAGTCTGGGAGTGGCATACGCCTAATCCATTGGTGGATTATCGACTTTTTCGGGAGCGTAACTTCACTATTGCGATTATGGGGATATTTGTAGGGACCTTGTTTTTTCAGGGGCTGATGGCCCTATATGTGGTCCAATCACAGGTTATTTTTGGATTTACCGCCTTTCTCGCCGGGCTGACTGTTTTACCCATGGCACTTTTTGCCAAGCCGGTTTCGATATTGATGCATCGTGCGGTACAGCGTTTTGACCCCAGGTTATTGGCTTTTGCCAATTTTCTCGGTTTTGCCTTGGGTTGCTGGATAGTCGCATCCTATGATCGAAATGCCTCTTATTCGGCACTGCTTTGGCCGCAGTTTCTGGTGGGCATCTTCCTCGGCGGCTTATTTGCGCCACTCACCGTCATGGCCTTGACCGGCCTCTCCGGGCCTGCCGAAAACAAAGCTGTAGGCGTATTTAATATGTTCCGGGTGGCTGCACAGGGTTACGGTATTCCCATCCTGGCGGCATGGGCCGCGCGACGCGCCGCGCTCAATCGTCATTTTCTGGTAGAACCGGCTTTGCAGACATCACAAAACCTGGTCGCGCATAACCAGATCTTTTTACAACGAGGTTTATCATCGACAGTTATTCGCGCCATAAACACCAGATTGATCGACCATCACGCTGCATTACTCGCATTCAACGAGATGTTTTATGCAGCGGCATGGGTATTTGCGGGTCTCGCCGTATTGATGTTGCTGGCCCGTCCGGTACGACATCCCCTGCGCAATCCGACGGATCAGCAGCGCCTCGAAGAACTGGCTGAGCCCTGAATCAGGATGGGTCGTCCACCGCCACTTTTCGCAAACTCTGAAAAGCTTCCAGTGCCCGGTTGCGCGCTTGGAGGTGATCGACAATGGGGCTGGGGTACTGCACATCCAGAGTCAGGCCAACGTGTTTCAGGATACTGGCATCGGCGTTCCACGGATGATGAATATAACGGTCGGGGAGGCCAGCAAGTTCGGGTACCCAGCGCCGCACGTAAGTCCCTTCGGGATCAAATTTTTCGCCCTGCAGTACGGGGTTAAAAATCCGGAAATAGGGTGCGGCGTCGGCACCGCAACCGGCTACCCATTGCCAGGATGCGCTGTTGTTGGCGAGGTCGGCATCCACCAGCGTATTCCAGAACCAGGCTGCACCGTTTTGCCAGGGGATCAGCAGATCTTTAATCAAGAAGCTGGCGCAGATCATTCTCACGCGGTTGTGCATCCAGCCGGTTTGCCAGAGCTCCCGCATCCCCGCATCGACAATCGGATAGCCCGTCTGACCAGTCCGCCAGCGCTGCCAAAATTCACGATTGTATTGCCACGGAAAGTCTGCAAATTCTGCACGGATGGGGGTGTGAGGCAGCGTCGGGAAATGAAAAAGCAGGTACCAGGAAAATTCTCGCCAGCCCAACTCGCGCAAAAAATGCGCACCCTGTTTTTCGAGGTGAGGATTTTGTTGGAGGTAATGATGGGTTTGCTGCCAGACTTGGCGTGGACTGATTTCACCATGCGCGAGATGGGGTGAAAGACGGGATACGGAATTCTGAGCCGGAAAATCTCGCCCTTCACTGTAATTATTCAGACCACTGTTCAGAAAGTCTAGCAAACGCGACTGTGCTCCTGCCTCTCCGGGTTCCCAGTAATCTGTAAAACCCGCCGCCCAATCGGGTTTGGTGGGGAGTAAGTGCCAATCCTCCAGCCGTTCATTGTTCAGCCATGCGGGCGATAACTCGGGTAGCGGTAACAATGGCGCCTCTGGGAGCGCTGGGGCGATGCTGAATTTGGCCAGCAGACTTTTCCAGAAGGGCGTGAATACCTTGTAGGGCAGACCATTATGTTGATGTAACCAGGGTTCGACCAAGCAGTCACCCACAAAAGATTGCACCTTGATCCCTTGATCCAGCAGGCTGGCCTTGATGGCCTTATCTTGCGCTATACCAGCAGGATCGTAACGACGATTCCAGAATACGCCGCAAGCATCCGTATCAGCCAGGAGGGTATTCAGTACCTGCAACGGATCACCGCGCCGCAAAAGCAGCGGAATCCCTTTTTTCAAAAGCGCATCCTGGAGATGTCGCAAGCTGTGATATCGCCACCAGCGTTCCGCCGCACCGGAGCTTTCCTCCGGGTCGAGGATATACAGTGGAAGCACCAACCCTTCCTGAGCGGCCTGCCAAAGCGCTGGATGGTCGCTCAGCCGTAAATCTCGTCGCAACCAGACGATATGGAGGGTCATTGGGTCGTCCTTAAGGGTTTGCGAAGCCGTCAAGGTCAGAAAAGATTTTTGATGGTGTTGATCAGCTTATCTCCTAAATCCCCTGCTGCACCACTGCTTGTAGATGCCGTAGGTGCTGTAATGGGTGGGTAGCCCGCGAGGTAGTCGCTGACGCCAATGACATTACTGCCACCGCTGATGGTGGGGCCCGTAACCGATGCGGGACGTGGAAAGCCGGTGCTTGGCGAGCCCATCATGGCCGTGCGCATATAGTGAATCCAGATCGGTAAGGCTTCCCGAGCGCCGGCGGCCCAGCGCCCCATGGTGTGATTATCGTCGTATCCTACCCAGACGCTGGTGGTGATGCGCGGACTGAAGCCATTAAACCAGGCGTTGTTTTCATGATTGGTCGTGCCGGTTTTGCCAGCAATGTCGTTGCGTCCCAAACTCTGGGCAGCAACACCCGTACCAATTTTGATCACTTGCTGCATCATTTGCGTCATCAGATAAGCCACACCGGGAGGGATGGCGGTCTGCGGGGGCGGTGGCGCATAACCCATGGGGCAATTCAGCAGCGAAATTTGCGTACCCCGACCATTCACAATTTTGGTGATCAGATAGGGGTGCGGTAAAAAACCGCCACTGGAAAAGACCGAATAAGCACGCGCCATCTGCAAGGGGCTATAGTCACCCGCACCCAGCACCATGGAGGGTACCTGGGGTACTTGTTTGGATGGAAAGCCAAAGCGCTGCACATACTGGGCGGCGTAGGGAATGCCGATGTCCATCAAAATGCGCACGCTGGGGACATTGTGCGAGTAAGCCAGGTTAGACCACACCGGAATCGGCGTATTAGAAAACTGATTACTATAGTTGGTGGGCGCGTAAATCTGGCCTGAAGGCAATGTAATGGATAGCGGTGTATCCGGGATCAGCGTTTGCGGCGTCATGTAGTTGCTTTTTCCCGAAGCCAGCAGCGCGGGCGCATCCATAGCCGCTGCGTATACAAAAGGCTTGAAGCCGGAGCCGGGCTGCCGATAGGCAAACACCGCGCGATCAAAATGACTGAGTTCATAGCTAAAGCCACCGACTAGGGCATGGATAGCACCGTTATGACTATCCATGCTCACCAAAGCCCCTTGTACCTGGGGGATCTGAGTGAGCTGCCAGCCCGCATTTTTGCCTGCGGAAGACCAGACATTGGCGCCCCATTCCTGTCCCGAACCTGCGGTGACCGCATTCACATAAGGTCGCAACCAGATTAAGTCACCGCTATGCACTACGGCGTCCACCAGATGGGGGAGGGGTGCTCCGATACGCGGACGCGCCCAGCGCACATCGCGCAGGGTGAGTTGGATGTTTTTAGTCCCTTCCAGAGCCACCGTGGCCGATTGTGCATTAGCGCGGATCACCACCCCCCATTCCAGATTGGTCGGATTATGGGGAGGGAGCATCTCTGGCCGTTTACCTGCCAGAGCCGACTGCAAGGCGTCACCATGAAGTACAGCAATTGGACCCCGATAACTTTTGGGGTCCATGCTCGATAAGCCCATATCATAGTTTTCCAGACCTACCGCTACGGCCTGATTCGCCGCCTCCTGATCCTTGGGGATAATGGAGGTATACACTTTGAGTCCAGAGCGGTAGGTAAAGTCACTACCAAACTGCTGCGTCAACCAACTGGCGATCCAGTCGGTAACATAAGGCGCGCTGTTAGAAGCCGCCGCGTGATAGCGGGAGAGAATAGGTTCGGCATTAGCTTGCGTCTCCTCCTCTCGGGTAATGTAGCCCAGCTTTTCCATGCGGTTCAGTACGTAGGCACGCCGCCTTTTGGCAAGATTCGGGTTCATCACCGGATTTAGTACTGACGGTGCGGGCGGGAGTCCGGCAATGGTGGCCATTTCGCCCAAAGTGAGCTGTTCGACACCTTTACCAAAATAAATCTGAGCCGCTGCCTGAACGCCATAAGCGCCTTGGCCCAGATAAATCTTGTTTAGATAGAGTTCCAGAATCTGCTTGTGCGTAAAATGATCCGCGAGTTTGTAAGCTAGGAGAATCTCGGCCACTTTGCGGGAAATGGTTTTTTGGGCGGTCAAATAAAAATTGCGGGCCACCTGCTCTGGAATCGTGCTGGCACCTTGCACGGGCGCCATGTGCGTCAGGTCCACGGCGGCCGCACGTAATATGCCCGGATAACTCACCGGATAATAGAGCGGATTGTTGCTGTAAAAACGGGCATTTTCGGCAGAAATGAAGGCTTCCTGAAGTGTGACGGGAATGCGGTCCAAAGGCAGGGCATAGCGCATCTGCGGACCCACCTCCTGCAATAACGAGCCATCGGCCGCATAAATACGCAAAGGTTCGTCTGGATGCCACTCTTTCAGTTCGTGAACGGGGGGCAGGGTTTGCCAGATACGATAGACGTAAATGCTGATCCCGATCCCGATATTGATTATAATAAGTAATATAATCAATAATATCCATCGACCATAATGTGGGCGTTTAGGGGTTTTGCCACGCTTGCGCGGGCTGTCCGTTGCGGCCATGTGCTCTCTTCCATATCCTGAATGCTTGGCAAAAAACAGAAGACTCTGTGCTTTACGAAGTATCCGGTCGCCGTTTTTCCATTGCCCGGCGGGTGCGCGCGCCCTATTATACCATCATGAATCTAAAGAGTCGCTTTGCTCCCAGTCCTACCGGTTATCTGCATTTGGGTAACGCCCGTACCGCCCTTTTCGCTTGGTTGGCGGCACGCGGTGCCGGTGGTCGTTTTATATTGCGTCTGGAAGATACCGACCAGCAACGCTCGCCAGAAATTTATGAAAAAGCCTTGTTTGAAGACCTGCACTGGTTGGGTCTGGACTGGAACGAGGGGCCAGATGTGGGTGGTCCGGCGGGACCCTACCGGCAAATGGCCCGGCTCCCTATTTACCAGAATTATTATGACCGCTTGCTGGCCGATGGCCGGGCCTATCCCTGCTATTGCAGTGCCGAAGATCTCGCCGCAGAACGTGCGGTACAGCGTGCTTCCGGGCATTCTCCCCGTTATGGAGGGCGCTGCCGCCACCTAGATGCTGCCGAGCGCTCGGCGCGAGAGGCGGCAGGCATCCGCCCAACCCTGCGTTTTCGGGTTCCTGATTCGGGAACCTTAACCGTTCCCGATCTGGTTTGGGGAGAACGCGATTATGCGCTGGCGGATTTGGGGGATTTTGTCATTCGGCGCAGTGACGGCAGCCCCGCCTTCTTTTTTGCCAATGGGGTGGATGATGCCCTCATGGGTGTCAATCTGGTGTTGCGCGGCGAAGATCACCTCAGTAATACGCCCCGGCAGATTTTGATTTTGCAGGCTTTGGATTTGCCCCTGCCAGAGTATGGGCATTTGCCACTACTCTTAGGTGCTGACGGACAACCCTTATCTAAACGCCATGGTGCTGCCAGTCTGCGGGATTTGCGCGCTGCGGGTTATCTGCCGATGGCGGTTCGCAACTATCTCGCACGGCTGGGTCATCACTACTGGGCGACGACACTGATGGATGATACGACCTTGGCGACGGATTTCGCCTTGAGTCAGATCAGTCGGGCACCGGGGCATTTTGATGCGGTACAACTCCGGCACTGGCAACAGCTCGCGGTGCAGAGTTTGGATGACCGCGTACTGTGGGAGTGGCTCTGCGATTCAGACAGTCAGGCCAGCACCGGGTCAGCAGCACTGCGTGCGCACATTCCGGAGGGGCAAGAAGAAGCCTTTGTCGCTGCGGTTCGTCCCAACTTGTTGTTGCCGGATGATGCCGTGATTTGGGCACAGCGCTGTTTTTCGGTGCCGGAAATGGACGATGCCGCCCGACAGGCGATTGCGGCGACAGCGGCGGAATTCTGGCCGCTCGCCGAAAAGACGCTGCAGGCATCCGCCGGAGTATATCGGGATTGGACTAAAATGCTGCAGCAAGAGAGCGGACAAAAAGGAAAAAATCTTTACATGCCACTGCGGGCGGCTTTAACCGGACTCACCCACGGCCCGGAACTGGCCGCCCTGTTGCCCTTGATCGGCACAGAAAATGCCGTACTGCGCCTGCAAACTGCCGCCCGTCTCTCCCCACTTTGAGGACTCCATGACGCCTATCGAGCCACGCATTTCACTGTACGATACCCTGCGCCGGAGTAAGACGCCTCTGGAGCCACTCCAGCCGGGGCGGGTGAATCTCTATGTTTGTGGGATGACCGTCTATGACTACTGTCATCTTGGTCACGCCCGGGTCATGGTGACTTTTGATACGGTCGTGCGCTATTTGCGGGCTCGGGGTTTCGAGGTGACTTACGTCCGCAATATCACCGACGTGGATGACAAAATCATCCGTCGCGCTCTGGAATGTGGCGAATCCATGCAAGCGCTGACCAGCCGTTTTATTGATGCCATGCATGCCGATGAAGCGGCACTGCTTTGTCAGCGTCCAGACATCGAACCCCGCGCTACGGCCCATATTGGTGCCATGCAAACCCTGATCAGTCAACTGATTGCGCTTGGTCATGCCTACGCAGCGGATAACGGCGATGTGTACTATGCCGTCCGCAGTTTTCCCGGATACGGCAAGCTTTCGGGTAAATCCATTGATGAACTCAGCGCCGGAGCGCGGGTAGAAATCGGTGAAGCCAAGCGTGATCCCTTGGATTTTGCGCTGTGGAAAGCGGCTAAATCCGGCGAGCCTTCCTGGGCTTCGCCCTGGGGCGAGGGTCGACCCGGCTGGCACATTGAATGCTCGGCCATGTCCGCCGACGCGCTGGGTTGCGCCTTTGATATTCACGGTGGTGGTGCGGACCTGCAATTTCCGCATCATGAAAATGAAATTGCCCAGTCACAGGGTGCAGGTTGCGCTTTTGCCCATTACTGGATGCATAACGGTTTTGTCCGCATCAATGATGAAAAAATGTCCAAGTCACTGAACAATTTTTTCACCGTGCGCGAATTGCTCCCCAACTATTCTGGAGAAGTGTTGCGCTTCTTCATTCTTTCCAGTCAGTATCGCAGCCCCCTCAATTATGGCGAAGAAGGTCTGGAGCAGGCCCACGCCGGTCTGACCCGGCTCTACACAGCACTACGCGGATTGCCGCCACGACACATGGTGCCGGAACTAGGGCAGGAATGGCAGGAACGCTTCCATGCGGCCATGAGTGATGATTTTCATACCCCTGGAGCCATTGCTACCCTGTTTGACCTCGCCAGAGAAATCAATCGTCTTCGGGAAGAGGGCAGTGAAGTAGCCGCGCCCTTGGCTACGGTATTGAAAACCTTGGCGGGCATGCTCGGTCTGCTGCAGACCGATCCCGAGGTCTTCTTTCGCGGCGCGGAGGAGGATGTCGATTGGATTGAAGAACGTATCGCAGCCCGAAAAATTGCCAGAGCGCACAAGGACTTTGCTGGCGCCGATGCGATTCGTCAGGCGCTCAGTGACGCAGGGGTGATCCTCGAAGACGGACCCGACGGCACCACCTGGCGCCGCGAGTGAGCGCGCACCCATAACTCAAGGTTCGCAGAATCCTCGGGTTTTGCCCCGGTCAGTCTTCATCTAGGGGCAAAGATTGTTGTCCAGCCTCGTCAGTGATTAGCGCCTCAACCGCAGTAGCCGTATCAGCCGGAGTAGCCGTCTCAACCGTCTCAACCGTCTCAACCGTCTCAACCGTCTCAACCGTCTCAACCGTCGGAGCGGGCCTGAACAGCGGGGTTTGCCAGTCATTCGGGTTAGCCGCTGGCTGCCGGGTTTCTATTGGCAAAATAGCGTCTACCCCGAGATTTTCGGCAATAGGCGGCGCTTCTTCTCCGTCAACCACGGGCGGCGGCGCTAGGGATACCGGAATGGCTTCGGGCGCAGTAGTGACGACCAGCATCTGATGCCAGTCCTGCGCGTGGGGAACCGGACCCGGATACACCAGCGTTTCTACGGGTGCCGCTTCAGGTTCAACTTTAGGTTCAAGGATAGGCGCATGTTTCTCCCGCTCAGGCTCGTCACTGGGTGGGTTATCCGTAGTGATTTCTTCGGTGCCCGGCGCTGAGCGTCGGGCGCGGGCACGACGACCTCCGCGACGACGGCGACGGTTGTTGTTGCGGCCTTCATCCTCAGCGCTGTCTGGCGCGGTTTCGCTGTTGCTTTCTGTAGATGGCGGTGTTTCATGGCCCGTTGTTTCTGCTAGGAATGTTTCGGCATCAACGGCTACATAGCGGGACACCAGCGCGCGCACCAAACGCGCGAGAATGCCTTCTTCCGCAGCGACAGGCTGTTTGGCTGCCCCGCCTCTCACTTTCGGGCTGGGGGCTGGTGCTGGAGTCCGTAGTGGTGGTAATACGTCGGGTGGCGGCGGGGCGGTCAGCGGGCTGAGTGCGGCGGATTCCTGACTGGGACGGCTAGGACGACTGGGCAGGGCATTGCTGCTCACTGGCAATGGTGCCGAAACAGGACGGGCGCTACTGCTCTCCATGCGGGTGCGTTCAATGCTGTAATGCGGCGTAACCAAGTCGGGTTTAGGCACAATGACAATACGGGTTTCGGTCTTGGCCTCCAGCTCCAAAAGCGGCAGCCGCTTTTCGTTGAGCAGATAAACAGCCACATCCACGGGAACCAGACACTCAATTTCTGCGGCCCCCGGCTTCATACATTCTTCCTGAAGCAAGCGCAAAACGTGCATGCTGGTGGCTTCGCAGCCGCGAATCTGACCCGTGCCGTTACAGCGCGGGCAGGGCTCTGAAGAGGCTTCTTCAAGGCTCGCTCCCAAGCGTTGGCGGGACATTTCCATCAGACCGAAGCGGGAAATGCGGCCCAGTTGCACCCGGGCACGGTCGAGCTTCAGGGCTTCCTTGAGTTTACTTTCCACCTCACGTTGATGTTTGGGGGATTCCATATCAATGAAATCCACCACGATCAGCCCGCCCAGATCGCGCAGACGAATCTGCCGGGCAATTTCTTCGGCCGCTTCAAGGTTGGTGCGGAAGGCGGTTTCGGCAATATCCTGCCCCTTGGTGGAGCGACCCGAGTTGACATCTACCGCCACCAGCGCTTCGGTATGGTCGATGACAATCGCGCCACCCGACTCCAGCCGCACTTCACGGCTGAAAGCCGATTCAATTTGTTGTTCAATCTGATAGCGGCTAAAAAGCGGGACATCGTTGTCATAGTGCTTCAGGCGATGCACCATTTTCGGCATCATGGAGCCCATAAACTGCACCGCAGCATGGTAAGCGCCTTCTTCATCAATCAGCACTTCCCCAAAATCTTCGGAGAAATGATCGCGCAGTGCCCGCACTACCACGTTGCCTTCCTGATAAATCAAAAAGGGCGCGGCGCGAGGGGCTGCCGTTTCGACAATCGCCTGCCAGATTTGCTTGAGATATTCGAGATCGCGCTGCAGGGCTTCCAGCTCCTGCCCGATGCCCGCAGTGCGGGCGATGACCCCCATATTCTCGGGAATATCCAGAAGTTGCAGATGTTGCCGGATTTGCGTGCGGTCATCGCCTTCAATGCGCCGCGAAACGCCGCCCGCTCGGGGGTTGTTGGGCATCAGCACCAAGTAGCGACCAGCCAGGCTGACAAAAGTGGTGAGCGCCGCCCCTTTACTGGAGCGTTCTTCCTTGTCTACCTGAACAATGACTTCTTGGCCTTCGCGGATCAGCTCCTGAATGCGCTTGCGACCCTGTCCCGGTTCTGGCTGCAGGAAGTACTCCCGGGCAATTTCCTTGAGGGGCAGAAAACCGTGCCGCTCGGCCCCGTAGTCGACAAAGGCAGCTTCCAGACTAGGCTCAATACGGGTTATTTTCCCTTTGTATATATTGCTTTTTTTCTGTTCTCGGTAGGCGCGTTCAATGTCTAGATCGAGGAGTTTTTGACCATCTACCAAAGCTACCCGCAACTCCTCCGCGTGGGTGGCGTTAATCAACATCCTTTTCATAAGTTCTTCTTTCTCCGGCGCTCAACCCGCAAGCTCAACCAGCATGTCAGGGAGCGCAGCGTTTGTAATTGGGACCGACGGGTTCGCCCGACGGTGCTGCATTGGGGGTCGCACTTCTTGGTTGCGCAACGTCCTCAGTCGCAATATATGCCATAAAAGAATAGAATCGCAAACGAAAAACGCAGGGGTGGCAAAAATTATGGCAGAAAATGGGGTGCGACAGTGGTTGGTGAGTGACGCTGAAGCGGGCCAGAGACTGGATAACTTCCTTTTGCGGATTATGAAAGGCGTGCCGCGTTCCCATATTTATAAAATCCTGCGCAGCGGCGAAGTGCGCGTCAATAAGGGCCGGGTGCGTCCCCATTACCATCTGGCTTTAGGCGATGTGCTGCGGCTGCCGCCCCTGCGCGTCGCCGAACCCAGCGATCCGGCGGTGTTGCCTCCGCATCTCCGCGCCCAGCTCGAAGCGGCGGTGCTCTATGAAGACGCACATTTGCTGGTGCTGGACAAACCCAGTGGTCTGGCGGTGCATGGCGGCTCCGGTTTGAGTTGGGGGATTATTGAAGCCTTGCGCCAACTGCGTCCCGACGCCCGGGAGCTGGAACTGGTGCATCGTCTGGATCGTGATACTTCGGGATGCCTGATTCTCAGCAAAAAACGTTCGGCATTGCGCGCCTTGCATGAAGCCATACGGCAGGGGCAGATGGATAAACAGTACCTAGCCCTCGCCGCTGGCGACTGGAAAGGTGAAGCCCGCTCGGTGCGCCTGCCTTTGCGCAAAAACACCCTGCAGTCTGGCGAACGCATGGTGCGCGTTGATCCCAACGCGGGCAAACCGGCGCACACGCGATTCTTACCGTTGGAGCGCTTCTCCGGCGCGGTGTTATTAGAAGCGCAGCTGGATACCGGGCGCACCCATCAGATTCGGGTACATTTACAAGCGATTGAGCATGCCGTTGCCGGGGATGAAAAATATGGCGATGTGCTGTTTAACCAGCGCATGCGCGCCTTGGGTCTACGTCGCCTGTTTTTGCACGCGGCCATGATTGGTTTTCAGCATCCCCAAGACCAGCGCTGGATGCGTATCGAAGCGCCCTTGCCACCCGTGTTAGATCATCTATTAGGGCAATTGCGCAGCGAGCCCCGGAAATGATGGCTCCGCATCAGGATCGTCGCCTGATTATTTTCGATTGTAGATCCTGTACTTGAAGTGTGATGGTTACCAAATAAATCTAATTAATCAACATCTTCAGGGCCTGAAACAACCCAGATGGTGCCTGTAACATCATTGAGCCACATCCATCTGTTTCAATCGCGGAATTTGGGGATGATCAAACGCTGGGTGTTGTTGGGGTTATTCGCGGTATGCTGTCTCTGTTGCAGCGGCGACACTCTATCCACTAGACTGATGCTGTGGAGGTTGCATTCATGAGTGTGACAGATGATGTAAAGCAGGTGGCGCAGGTGTTCCGGGCCCCAGAAACATTGGACGTCAATCAATGCGAATGTTGAAACGGTCCAGCGGAGATTTCAACCCCGATCTTCTGGGCCTCACTGATGCCACGGACACTTTTGAGCAAAGGGTACGATATCGAGGGAACCCCATGCACAAGCGTTACCCTGAAAATTACGGGCTTACGCCACCTGCTGCGCCCAGAGCCGGGAAAACGCTTTGCGATGAACGTAGGCGCATATCAAAGGAGGAGGCGGAAAGGATGTTGCTGACAGGCATACAGAAGAGACTTTGCAGTCCGAGTATGCTGAATGGCTTTCCACGGCGTATCTGGGCGGTTGGCGAAGATGGATTTGTTTTTGAGGCAAGGCTGGATGATCCCGAGCGTGGCACATATCATGGCTATCCACTGGCATCGGGTCAGCGTTGCGCCATAGAACATCTTCAGAAAGTTTGGGGCGAACGATGAGCGAAACACAACTGCAATTTTCTCCGAGATGGATGGATGCGCCTGGGCTAACATCTTTTGAGTTTGAGAGCGAAGAAAACGTCGCCTCCATGGCGGAATTGGGTATCTTTTTTGGAGGTATGCCTCTTACACGTTCGGAGCAATCTGCCAATAGCGCTGTTGATATTGTCGTAAAAGATCGTGTTTTGTTGCCGGCTCATGCTTTGGGGATATGGCTGGGATGGAATTTTTATCGCCTACTATACGAACCAAACAGGGATGCTCCAGACATCAGTTGGTCATTTTCTCATGAAATGACCAATGTGGGCGAAGGCTACATATGGCCGACCATTGCCATTTATTCTGACGGAAAACGCACCGTACTACACCCGAAAGTGCTTGACGTTCCCAGTGCGGATTGGGTTCGTTACACAGCATCGGTTCCAGTGGTTATGCCAACAGAACATTTTCAGGAAAGCGTTTGGGAGTTCCTGAGTGTTTGCATTGAACGGCTCAATGAGAAGCATTGTAAAGGCAGTCCTCTTCACGCCCTTTATGCTGATTTGCAGGAAGAATCGCAGGACAAGGAAGCATTAGCTTGGAGAAAGTTGGAAGCGCTTATGGGCTTCAATCCTGGGAGAGCCCCGGAAATCCTATTTGAAACTGCACAATCCCTGGAGTCATTTCTGGGAATGGAAGCCTTGGAAGAGTTCGCGGCAAGCGGCGCCAAATCGCTGGTTACCAAAGAGCAATTTTGTGGATGGATACGCGAATGCGGTGAGGACAGGAACTTCCGGGATGCCGCCCAGGCAGACGTCGCTCAGGTGGATTTCAGTAAACCTGCATGGCTTGCCGCCCGAGAATCCGCCGATGCTTGTAGAGCACAATGGAAACTGGGAGGGGGCAGTGTTGATAATGTACGACTCGCGGAGTTATACGGCGTTAATAAACGACTTTTCACAAGCTGTTCGATAAGTGAAAATTTGCCAGCCTCTTTTTATAGCCGTGCGGAGAGTAAGGTGGTTATTCAACGCCGTAACGAAGCAGGGCGTCGCTTTGCAGTTGCGCGTCTTATTGGAGATGAAGTATTGACGCACGCAACCGGGCAGTTTTCTGTTGCTGCGGAGAGTAAGACCTATCGCCAGAAATTTCAGAGGGCCTTTGCAGCGGAATTGTTATGCCCTGCGGAGCGATTGCTGGATTATCTCGGCAGCAACGTAAATGATGAAGAAAAAATCGTCGAAGCGGCCGAATACTTTCATGTGTCTGAGCAGGTGGTTGGAAATATACTTAAAAACAACGCAGAGAAGGATTCCATCGACCGTTGCGCTTAGGGTTAGATGTCCCGTTACCACGTCATCGCCAGCAATCGTAGTGGCAGTACTGCCGATGTGCTGTTCAAGCATTCGGCTCTGGGCGAGGGCTGGCAGCGGCATCGCGTCGCCACGGTGCGCTGGCGACTGTTTCAGATACCGGGCCGCCTCGTTCGCCATGTCGGTACTTGGACCTTGCGGTTCGGTTAAGCAGCGCGTGGTAACTCCAGTTGCTAGAAACGGTGCCTTACGAAGATCGCCCTTATTTTGTATTTACTGTTGGAGGTACCGTTGTGAGCACGGTTTATCCAGAAAGTATCCTCGGTACGGAAGTACGTCGTTTTGTGCGCACTTATCATAACGGCGTACTGAGCACCCTATCCAAACGCTTATCCGGCTACCCCTTTGCCTCGGTGACGCCCTTTGTGCTGGACGATGCCGGGAATCCCGTCATTCTCATTTCCAACTTGGCGGAACACACTAAAAACTTGGATGCGGACCCGCGTGTGAGCCTGATCGTTCACCCTTGCACGGAGGACGTGCTCAATGCGGGCCGGGTCACTTTGGTGGGGCGTGGCGCACGCCTTGCGGACAAGGATGCTTTCGGGGAGCGCTACCTGCGCTATTTCCCCCAAGCGGCTGATTATTTTTCCGCCCATGATTTTTATTTTTATCGGATACAGGTCGAACATATTCGCTATATCGGCGGTTTCGGCAAAATTCATTGGGTGCCCACGGAACAGTATGCGCCACCGCCCACAGACGCCCTCGTTGCCGCAGAAACCGACATCCTCAGCCATATGAATGCGGATCATCGCAACAATTTGCGAGACTATTGCCGTCACTTGCGAGGTTATGAGGCCCTAGATGTGAAGATGGTCGGTATAGATTACGATGGTTTTGATGTGCGAGCCGATGGCCAGCTCATGCGTTTTGAGGTGTCCGATCCCATTGTGGATGCAGCAAGCGCCCGCTCGGTGCTGGTGCAATTGGCCCAACAATGCCGTGAAAGCCAAACGGCGTTAAATAACTCGGTTAAGTGATTGCTACGATAGGGGGAAGATCAATCTGCCTAGTCATCAGTAGCTCGCCTCTTTCTGGTGACGGAAAGCTAGGACATACACCTTGTCGTCGACCGGTTCATGGCGATATAGGGCCACATAGCCGGAATCACCGAATGCAATCACTAACTCGCGTAGCTCGGGCATTTCAGGGAACGGTCGACCAATGTCGGGGACCGTCTCCAGCAGCAGGAACTGCTGTTCGATGGACTGGCCGGCACGCTTGGCTGCTTCCGGTGCCTTGAGGGTCAGGAATCGCCGGCATCGTTCTAAGCCCTCCGCCGCACCTTTGGTGATGATTACTTGTGGCACTCAGGCACTGCACTTTCGTCATTAGTGCCCCAAGTGTTCAACCAAGAGCGAACTTCCTGACCAGTCAGGTGGAGGCCGGTTTCCTTATAGGCCGCCCAAGAGGTCAAGGCTTCCTGCTTGAAGCTCTCGCGGGCTTCTTCGTGCTCGACGTACTGCTGGATCGCTTCGAGCATGATCCAGTGAGGCGAGCGTCTGCGCTGGCTGGCCAAGTGCTGGACGCGACTTTTCAGGGTGTCGTCGATTTTGAGAGATGTTGCCATAGTGGATCTCGTATTACGAGGTAATATTTAATGATATTAGTTCTTCGCTGCTCTCGAGTCCACCGCGCCGGACTTCAGGCCCTACGCTGGCGCAAGGGGGTATGACTGGGCTGTGGCGTGCGGTGCTGGGCGTAGAGGGCCTGTAATTCACTGCGCACCACGTTCAGTTCCATGTCGATGGACGCCACTGCTGCGCCGCGCTGGGTGCGACGGTCGAGCAGGGTATGACGATAGTTCTGGAGTTCCTGAATACGCTGTTGATGGGTGGACTCTTTCATGAGTTAGCTCCGGTTATCGGTAGATGGTGTAGGTTGGGGCGGCGGTAGCTAGGGTGATGCGCACCGCCGACACCGCATTGCGGAAGTTGCTCACTAGTGCCTCGGCCTGGGCATCGCGGATATAGCTGAAATACTGGGGGATGGCGATGGCGGCGAGAATAGCGATGATGGCAATGACCATCATCAACTCAATGAGGGTGAAGCCGGATGATGAGGAGGACTGTGGCATCGGCTTACCTCCTGATTTTTGTGGGACGGAATGTTGAGAGTTGTACTGCGAATGAAGCTAGGATTTCAGGGGTGGGGCTTTTGCATAATCAAGGGCACCGGAACACGATGCCCTTTGTTATGCACTAATTGCCACGACTTACCAATCAGTGAACTATCAGATGGTTCTACTTAATTAACTGGCACTATAAGTGGCAGCACCATCTATGGTAACAGTGCCTGTGCAACTTCCAGATGCTCCGCAGCTACCCATTCCCATATTGGCTAGTGCTGAACCAACTGCGCTATTAAGCGCAGCGGTGGCACCGGCTCCACTTGCAGTTAAAGCCACCGTAACGTTTTGGGAGTTCGTGATTGATGTAGGGGTAACAGCAAGCGAATAGCCGGCTGGCAAATTACTAAAAACGGGTGCGGTGGTTACCTGCCCAGCCGATGCTGCTGCTACGGCTGCAGTTGCCTGAGTCATGGCTTCGTGGAAATCCTGAGTAATCGTCGTGGCTTTAGATGTCACGATATACTGTTCATACTGCGGAATCGCGATAGCGGCCAAGATGCCGATAATGGCGATAACGATCATCAGTTCGATAAGGGTGAAACCGGCTTGGGCGCTGGCCTGCGCCTTTTTAACGAGCATGCTCATGAGAAACTCCTTGTGTGATAAACCTAAGAGACTCACCCAGTGGGAGAGTGCTGTCAGCATATAAGCAGAATGCGTGCCAGTTTTTAGAATTTTCTGTTAAATGATTTTAACATTTTGTAAATAAAGGAATTTATTTTAACCGATACGCCCGATAATCAGTCGGTTCAGGAAAGCAGCGTGGTGGCTTCATGGGATGCTCCATGAAAAAGCGCGTTCACTTCATGGTCTGATCTATGAAGCCATCAATATATTCACAGTAAACACCATGAAGTAACATTGTGATTCATAATAGTTACCGTGAATACCAAAATTGTTACAGCTTTTGAACCATGAAATCCGAATAATCTTCATCGTTCTTGCTATGTAATCGAAATTTGTCTAAGGTATTTCAGCATTCAACTGCAGCAGCATGATGGATTATCTTCAAGAGACCCAAGCCACCATGAACACCAGCGACCCTACAGCGCTTTACATCGGCACACAGACGGCGGCCCTGCTGACCGGTAAAACCGTCCGCACCATCCACAACTGGCTGGAGTCCGGGGCTATTGAAGGCAAGGTGGTGCATGCGGGTCATCTTCCGGGCGGGCAGTTGGTGCGGATCAACCTCGCCAGTCTGGCAAAACACATTCCGGTCACGGTGACTGATGAATTTCTGGAGTGCGTTAAAAGCGCCGAAGAGGGCGATGCCCAAGCTACCACCAATGTGGCGACCTATTTTTACGACAACCCCGATACCCGAAAAATGGCCGTACACTGGTTTGAACTGGCCGCCAAGCGGGGCAGCGCCGACGCCATGCACTGGCTTTGGGACAGTTATTACCACGGCTACGGGGTCGAACCCGATTTTGCCATCGCCATCCAGTGGCTCGGAAAAGCCGCGCAGCAAGGCGCGGTGCTGGCGCAAGGGGTGGTGGAAGGGCTCCGTAAAATCGACGCCACGCTCCAGACGCAGCCGCAAAACCCCCGCTGAAGGCGCTGCCGCTGGCGGCGCAGCGCGGGTAGTGATCTACCTCAACGATCAGCGAGCCATGTCGATCAAACGGTGTGCCGATCCAGCGTACACGGGCCGCCATAGACGCGTTTTAGTAATCCCTTAAATCATCTATAGTTGAGGGAACAAATGCATAAGGACCTACGCAATGGAAAACATCGAAAATCTGGTTTTAGAACACTTGCGCCACATTCGAGGGCGTGTGGATCAGATCGCTGAAGATATGGGCGACCTGAAGCACCGTATGTCTGGCTTGGAACAAGCCATGAATCTGGTGAAGCGTGAAATCAACCTGAGTGAGGAAACCGATGCCAGACAACAAATCACCCTGGACAAGCTGGCCGAGCGTATTGGACGGATTGAGCGGCGCCTTGAACTCTCCTGAGTAGACCTCGCGCCTGATGCCATGTATTGACAACAGCTACACGCCGCCCTACTATTTGTATATCTGTTGTGTTTCATGAGGAGGCTGACATGCGTGTTGCTGCCATCAATTTACGCGCCTTACCGGAGCAACGGGATCTCATTGATTACGCCGCTAACCTGCTGAGCAAAAACCGTTCCGATTTCATGCTGGAAGCCGCCTGCGAGCGTGCGCAATCGGTGCTGCTCGACCAGGTGTTCTTTGGGCTGGATGCGGAAAAATTCCAGCAGTTCACCGCCATGCTTGATGCGCCGCCACGGGTCAATGAGGGTCTTGAGCGGTTGATGGCGGTCAAGGCGCCGTGGGAAAGCCATCCAGCATGAGCTTGAAGCTATCCGCGCCGCAACCGCTTGTCGCGACGCATCTGTTAGGCGACTTTGAGTGCGGAGAGCCTGTTCTGGATGAGTGGCTCAAACGCCGGGCGATGAACAATCAACTCACTGGCGCCAGCAGGAGTTTTGTGGTTGTTGATGAAGAAAATTGTGTGCGTGGCTTCTACTCCATGTCAGCGGGTGCGGTCTCTCATCCATTGGCGACCGGCTCGGTTCGTCGCAATATGCCCGATCCGGTTCCCGTCATGGTGCTTGGCAGGCTGGCGGTAGACCGACGGGCACAGGGCATCAAACTGGGGGCAGCCATGCTGCAAGACGCGGTGAATCGGGCCATCACCGTATCGCAGAACACGGGCGTTCGCGCTTTGCTGGTTCATGCGCTCCACGAACGCGCCAAACAGTTCTATGAGCACTACGGCTTTCAGGAGTCACCACAACATCCGATGACATTGATGCTGCGCCTGAGTACCGTCAAAACTTGATTACTCCATGCAGGTAAATTTTCGGGCTATTTTCTGAGGGGACCCCAATAAAAATTGGGTTACTGGGGCTATTTTGAATAAAATCTGGGGTGCGCGAAGAAAATCTGCACAACATGGGCTATTCTGAATGAAATCTGGGATGCCCTGAAGGAAAAAATGACGGAGTTCGTGGGTTATGAATTTTTGCGGGGCCACTATCAGCTGCCCGTATTCCCGATAGCACAGCCAGCGCGAATCGCAGCCGTGATGCGGATCATCGCGCAGGAGGATGTTTTGCTCGTGCCTTCCGGTGTCGCTCCCCACAGCCATAGCCCGCTGGATCATGTATTGTTCGCCCTCAAGCACGAAGGGACTAACTTGCAGGTGTTGGCTGAAGTTATGCCCCATGTTACCACTGAGGACATCGGGCGGGCCGTCTGGTCGAAGCCTAACAGTAGCTATGTGCGGATTGCGGCATATCTTTGGGAGCATTTTACCGGCATTCAATTGACGGATGTGCCATCTATCACGGCATCCACCGTGCCCGTTTTTAATGCGAACCGCTATGTGGTGTCGGCATTCCCCCAAAAGAATGCGCGCTGGCGTGTGGCATTCAATGGTCTGGGTGACCTCGATTATTGTGTGACGGTGCGGCGCACGGAAGCCATACAAAAGCTGTTGGATGAGAACATTCTGGAACAGACTAGACGATTTTTCGAACAGACAGAAAAACCGGTCATGGATCGTGCTATTACTTGGGCGTTCTTGAGTGAAACGGAAGGCTCCTTCGCCATTGAGCGCGAAACCCCGCCGGAGAATAAAGCCGAAGCTTTTGTTCGTTGGGTACTGGCGCAATCTGGGAAGATGGAAACCGCAGTCACTGGAAAGATGTTGTTGCCGGTATCTGTCGCTATGAAGCGGCATGAGCAGGAATACCTTGATGCGTTGCAAAGTTTTTCTAAGCCATCCCGTAGTCTTTGGGATGTCCGCTGGATAGATCAGGAGCAATTTGATTTCAAACTGAACGGCGGTGCGTTTTATCGGTATTGGGATGCTACGGATGTGGTACGGTTTAGTCTGCAAATGGCAAAAGCAGCCTTACGAGAAGATTTGCAAGCCGAAGTGAACGCTCTGATTCGATATGATGCCATATATCGTAAAGTGGACGCCGCTTATGATGTGCGTAACAGTGATTTGTCTTTGTTGATCCGGTCCTGTATGCAAAATGCGGGTATCGTTTCAAAAAATCGCAGGAAAAAATTTGCAGCGACGGTGCCTGAACCGGTTTTTGATGCCATAGAGCAGGCATGGTCTGAAGGGGCGGTGTCCTTGCCCCGTGATGCCTATTAGGACTGTGAAGTGGCGCTTGTGCCGGGTCAGTTTTTGCAGGGATCAGCGTCAAAATTATGCACCCAAGATCAGTCTCTATATTTTGGCAATGCTTGCTCTCCTTCAAGGAGTTAGGGAGCTATTTTTCACGATATAGTGCGGTAAAATTCTGATGTCACGGTACCTCAGTTGAAGTACTCGACGAGGTAGGTCTTGCCGTCCGCAGCAGTTGTTGCATTTTTTGCAACAGTTGCCTCCCGATCCAGTTCCGCACTGTTGAAGATGTTACGCAGGTGGCGCGAAATTACTGACTTGTCGCAGTCAAATAGTTCGGCTAGCTGCTGCAGACTCAGCCAGACGTTTTCGTGCTCGACGCGCACCTCTTTTTTAGGCTCGAGATTTCTATACCATTTTGGAGCTGTGTTTTGTCCTAAGTGTTTGGTGCGAAAGGCGAGACTCGAACTCGCACGGCCTAAACCGCTGGAACCTAAATCCAGTGCGTCTACCAATTCCGCCACTCTCGCATTTGCGCTATTTTATGCGGAATCGTCCTTGCCGACAATGACTGGGGTGAGTCTATGAGTAAATCGCAGCAGCCAACGCAATTGCGGCGTTTATTGACCGTTGAATCTGCACGGATTATGGCCGAAGAAGGGGTGGCAGATTTTCGGCTGGCTAAAGAAAAAGCGGCGCGGCGTTTGGGGGCGGGGGGGAGTACGCAGCAAAACTGGCCGAATAATGCCGAGATTGAGGCGGAGTTGCAGGCCCGTTTGCAGCTTTTTAGTGGTCCCGCTCATGCGGCGGATT
Organism: Acidithiobacillus sp.; assembly: GCA_041676785.1. Taxonomy (GTDB): domain Bacteria; phylum Pseudomonadota; class Gammaproteobacteria; order Acidithiobacillales; family Acidithiobacillaceae; genus Acidithiobacillus. The sequence goes on from JBAYRF010000013.1 coordinate 55,804, forward strand.
TGCGGCAGCTCCGCGAGCAAGCGCTGACCGCCATGCTCTGGCTGGCGGATTTTCAGCCTCGGCTAAGTGGTCCGGTGTGGACGGGAACGGCAACGCGGCACTCGGTCATTACCCTCCATCTTTTTGCGGACGCGCCGGAAACCGTGTTGTTTTTTATGATGGACCACAAGGTGCCTTACGAAGAGGCTTGGCAACGCCTGCACTTTGGCGATGCACCCGCGCAGGATTATCCCAGTCTCAAGATTCGCTACGCGGATGCGGATTTTCGATTGATTATTTTTGGTCTAGATGAGGATCGTCGCAGTCCGGCGTCTGCGGTAGACGGTAAACCTGCCAAACGCGCCAATTTAGCCCAGCTACGCAAGCTGCTTGAAGAAACCCGTCTGGATAAGGTCTAAAACCTTATTCCTGGCCGGTGGGCAACACGATGTCGGCGGGCTGGCGAGGCCGGAGATGTTGCCAACTGACTAGGGCCAGCGCGATGAAAATTCCGATCATGCCGACGGCTTCCCAGTCTCCGGGGCGTTCTCCCAATTGGAGCCAGGCGGCGATGACCCCAATCAGGGGCGCGGCCAGAGTGCCCATGCCGGCGATGCCCGAGGGGAGTTTCTGCAGGGCATAAGCCCAGAGAAAGTAAGCCAGTGCTGTGCCAGGAATCGCGTTATACAGTAGCGCGCCGACAAACATCGGGGTCCAGTGAGTTTGTAATGGATCAATACACAAAGTCAGCACGATCAGGCCCAGCCCGCCAAAGATGGTTTGCCACAGGGTGCTGCTGAATAAATCGAGGTGGGGCGGCGCAAAGCGTTTTTGCCAGATAGCCGAGGCGGCCCACAGGATACCCGACAGCAGTGCAATGAAGCTTCCGATCCATGTGCCGCTGAAACTCCAGGGCTTAAGAATGGCCACCAGGCCCAGCAGAGCCAAAATCAGCGCGGGCCATTGCAGACCGTGCAGACGCTCCCCCAACACGGGCCAGGCAAAAACGATCAGCCAGATCGGCATCATATACACGAGAATGGCGGTTTTTCCGGCTCCTCCATACTCCAATGCCCAGAGCGCAAGGCCGATAAATCCCGTCGTTTGCAATAAGCCAAAGGGAATAATGTAACGGGCGGGCGGCATTCCTAGGGGGCGCTTCATCGCCAGCATCAGGAGGACCAGTGCGAGTACGCTCACCCAAACCCGTAAGGTGGCAAACAGCAGGGGCGGACAGTCGCGGATGGCGACTTTCATAACGACCCAGTTATAACCCCAGATGATGGATAATAAGGCTAAGGCAAACAGGGGTAATAAAGCCACCGGCGCTTTGGATGATGACATCGTTAGGATGCTCCATGGATACAAAAAACCGGGAGAGGATAACCTGTCCCGGTTGGATAGCAGAAGAGATTACGCAGAACGGATAAAATGCTAACGCGGTTTGGCGCGATCGTACTGTTCTGGCCAAGTTAGATCAAAACCGAGTTCTCCGGCGGCGTGCAGGGGCCAATAGGGATTGCGCAGCAGTTCACGCGCCAGAGCCACGCCATCGGCTTGTTCGGTGACGAGAATGTGCTCGGCTTGCATGGCTTGCGTAATCAGCCCAACGGCCACCGTAGGTATTCCTACTTTTTCGCGGATCGTGCTTGCAAAAGGGGTCTGAAAGCCGGGTCCGGCGGGAATAACCGCATCGGGAGTCATGCCGCCGCTGCTGCAATCAATGACATCCACGCCTTTTTCTTGGAGCGCTTTGGAAAGATGGATGGACTGTTCCAGATCCCAGCCTCCGCGTACCCAGTCGGTAGCTGAAATGCGTACCCAGAGGGGCAAGTGATCCGGCCAGACAGCACGAACGGCGTCGGTGATCTCCAGGGGCAGACGCATCCGGTTTTCCAGGCTGCCACCGTAAGCATCTCCACGCTGATTACTGATCGGAGAGAGGAAGCTATGCAGTAGATAGCCGTGCGCCATGTGGAGTTCGAGCACCTGAAAACCCGCGTGCAGGGCTCTCTGGGCAGCGGTCACGAAGTCGCCGAGCACTTTTTTGAGGTCTTGTTCGGACAGTGCGTGGGGCACCGTATGGTTGGCGCTGAAGGGAATGGCGCTGGGACCTACCGGATGCCAGCCATTTTCTGCTGCTGGTCCGATGGGTGCGCCATTCTGAATAAAGGGCGGTTGTGTAGACGCTTTGCGACCGGCGTGGGCAATCTGAATGGCGGCGACAGCACCGTGATCTTTAATGAATTTAACCACCGGCATCAGCGCGGCCGCTTGTTGGTCATTCCAAATGCCCAGATCACGCGGGGAGATGCGCCCTTCTGGGCTTACGGCGCTGGCTTCTGCCATGACCAGACCCGCTCCGCCCACGGCGCGGCTGCCCAGATGCACCATATGCCAATCGCTGGCGACGCCATCGGGGGTTGAATATTGGCACATGGGCGCCACGATGATGCGATTGCGCAGTTCGATGCTGCGTATGGTCCAGGGGGTAAACAGTTTATGGGTCATGCCTGGGCTCCGAAATGCTGCGCAAAATGTTCCAGAGTCATTCGCCAGCCTTCTGCAGCGGCTTCCGGGCGGAAACTGTCTCTAGGGTCTGCAAAAAAGCCGTGGGGTGCTCCGGGAAACAGCGTCAAGGTATAACGCTTTTTAGCGGCACTCAAAGCGGCTGCAATACGCCCATGCTCGTCGGGAGCGATGGAGTGATCTTCGGCTCCATAAAGAAGCAGTAAGGGTGCTTGCATTTTTTCGGCGAGATGGAGGAGGGGCTTACGTCCGAGTCCATCCTTTTCGGGTGCAATGCCGCCACCGTAGAACGCCACCGTAGCGCGGAGTTGGTCGGCGTGTACGCCATTAGCCATGAACGCAAAACGCCCGCCCATGCAAAAACCGAGGGCGCCGATGGCATTTTTACGAACTTCCGGGCGCTCTTTTAATGCGGCAATAGCCAGTGCTGTTTCTTGCATCACTTGGTTATCATTCAGGGTTTTAAGATGGCCAATCGCGTTTTCAAAATCGCTGTAATCGTAGATTTTACCGTGGTAAAAATCCGGGACTATCGCGCAATATCCCGCTTTGGCGAGACGTTCGGCAACATCCTGAAAATGGGCGTTTACGCCAAAGGCTTCGATAAAAACGACGATTGCAGGGTAAGGACCAGTACCCTGAGGCCGCGCGTACCAAGCGCGCGGACCCTGCTGAAGTTGCAGCCATTCCGAATGAATTTCAGACATATTTTCCTCGTAAAATTAGGCAGTTGTCCTAACACCAAATAATTGCAGACCTTCGGGTACACCGCCAAAAGCCGCTGTAAAAATCAGAAGGCCAGCGATTGAACGTATAATTGCAGTTGTCGGAGACAACGCTGATAGGCTTCTACAGACTGCGCGTTTTTACCCAGCCCGACGCAACCTTCGATGGCGGCGACAATGAACAGAGCAGCTTCTTTAGGTTCTAAATCCGTGCGCACTTTTTGGTTGCGCTGCCCCTCGGCAAGCGCTATGGCCATGACTTCGACCCAGCGTTCAAGAATGTTTTGCAGCCCTTGCCGAAATTCTTCATCCAGCGGGCTCATTTCTTGAATTAAATTATTGAGTGGGCAGCCGTAGCGGATCACGAGCTCGCTGGCGTTGGCAATTTTGTCATCGAGAATACGGCTGAGACTGATGATCGGATCGTCGTGTTCCTCAAAAGGCGCAAACCAGCGTTCGGCAAGCTGCGGGGCAATGACTTCTTCAACCACGGCCAAACCCAAATCGCGTTTGGTTCCAAAATGATGGTAGAGCGCGCCCTTGCTGACGGAGGTGTTGGCAAGAATACGTTCGAGGCTTGCCGCCTGAAAGCCGGATTCTAGGATTTCGCTGTAGGCCGCCTCCAGCAGATCGCTGCGAGTCTGTTCTGGATTACGGGTTTTACGTTGAGCTGGTGTTATCATAGTGTTGAAAGATACCGACCAAGCGGTATCTTGTCAATATGTTTTAGATATTCCTGCATTACGCGGACTTGGGTGCGGCGCATAAACAGCGGTAAACTGAAGTACAAGGTCTGGATATGGGAGGCGGTTCATGAAGGCATCAGCAGATTTTGAACGACAGGGTGACAAGCAGAACTCCGCCTTTTTTGAGGAGTGGTTGGGACGCCTGCTTGAAGATCGTGACCGACAAGGTCTGACCGAAAATATCGGGCGCATGGATGCGCTGATGATTACGGTAGAGCCCGGACATTCGGCGGCTTATGTTGGCGAGCTGTGTTTGATGACACCCTACAACTATCTGGTGACGCTCGAAACCGATCAGCATTCCACCCATATTCTGCGCATTGATATGAATGCTCCCGATGTGCTGGTGCGAGAAGTGAAAGACCCTAATCTTCACGGTATTTTCCGCAGTCTTAATGAAGTGTATCCAGTGGGTGCCCGGCGCCCAAATTCGCGCTATATGGGGGAAGTGTTCCAGGTCAAGAATCTCCATGACGTGGTGGAGACTCAAAAAGGCCGCGAGGTGCGCTTTTTCAATCAGGAACAAGTGCGGCATCTGGAGTTGCCGGGTAATGTGTCGATTGTGAAGCCTTCACCCTATACCCACAATATTGTCGGCTACTGGGAACGGCCCGATGATGACATTCGGGTCTACGCGCTGGGCTTGTCCTCTATTCGTGATGATATGCAGGTTGCTTTTGAACAGGCTAAAGTGCTGCGAGAACAACTGGGACTCGACCAGTTGCTGCTGCCGATTGATCATTTGGCAACCCGCGTCTATAGCCAGAATCGTGAAGCCGCTATCCTCGAATATCTCACTTTATCCAGTTATTACTATTGGGGCTCTTATGACATTCCTGACCAGAACTCGTCTACCAATGTCACCAAAAGCGTACATTTTGACAATGTGTTGAACAGCCCGGCCAAGGTTTTTACAGCCGCTAATCACCCCTATTTTTGCAATCATTTGATTGGACAGCCTTCACCAACGGAGGCTTTTGTGCGTAATTTCGGGCCAAGACTGCATCATTTGGCGGTGGGTGTGCAGGATGGGCACACGGGGAGCGAGGTCAATATCGACTATGTGGTGCATGCTTTGCAAAACTGTGGGCAAAAATTTCTTTTGCAGGTGATCGGTTCGGAGCAGGAGGGGCTGAAGCAGATTTTTTCCAGTGCTTCTGAGCACTCTTCGCTAATTATCGAGTATGTTCAGCGCTTTGGCGGTTTTCAAGGCTTTTTTACTAAAGACAATGTGGCAGATTTGACGGCTGCAGCGGGTGCTGATGAAACGCTGCGCAGCCTCGACCAAGAAGCGCGTGCTTAAGTTGTCGTTCGGATTAAAAGCTCTGTCCCGCGTAATGGATCAGTAATAGCGTAGGGAGAGATCCAGACTGCGCAGGTTGCGCGTCAGGCTGCCTACGGAAATGAAGTCTACGCCCGTGGCCGCTACAGCGGAGAGGTTATGCAAACCGATGTTGCCGGATGCTTCCAAAGGAATGCTGCCGGCCACTCGGGTAACCGCTTCCTGTAAGGTATCCAGAGAAAAATTATCCAATAAAATCATGTCGACGCCCGCACTGAGGGCTTCTTCAAGCTGTGTCAGATTCTCCACTTCAATTTCTGTGCGGGTCAGGGCGGGTGCTAGGGCTTTAGCCGCGTTGAGCGCTGCACGGATGCCACCGCAGGCGGCAATGTGATTCTCTTTAATGAGTATGCCATCAAATAAGCCCAGGCGATGATTGTATCCACCCCCGATACGCACGGCGTACTTCTGGGCTTGGCGCAGGCCCGGTATGGTTTTGCGCGTGTCCAGTAGACGGGTATGACGGCCTTCCAGAAGCTGGGCGTATTGATGTACGGTGGTAGCGGTGCCGGAGAGGGTTTGCAGAAAATTTAACGCACAGCGTTCAGCGCTGAGTAGCGCGCGTGCGGGACCTTGAATGGTGCAAAGGATCTGCTCGGGTTCTATGGGATCGCCTTCGCTGACCTGCCAGTCAATTTGCAGGGCGGAAGATAGTGCATTGAAAGTCGCTTCGACATAGGGTTGACCACATAAGATCCCGGATTCGCGGGAAAGAATACGGGCCTGAAGCGACTGCTCAGCGGGAATCAATGCGGCGGTCAGGTCGCCGCTGCCAAGGTCTTCGTGGAGCGCTTGCGCGACGATTTGTTGGATATCTGCAGGAATCATAAAATGTCCGTTTGTTTGCGGCTGATCCAGAACAGCCAACTCAGACCTATCAATGCCGCCACCAGTGATGCCAGCAAGATACCGAGTTTGGCTTCTTCGACCAGGATGGGCTCTTTAAAACCTAACTGACTAATAAATAGTGACATAGTAAAGCCGATTCCGCCCAGCCAAGCGGCACCCAGCAAGTGTGACCAGCGCACGCCTTGGGGTAGGCGGGCGATTTTCAATTTGATGGCCAGCCAACTGGCTAAGGAAATCCCGAAAAACTTGCCCAGTACGAGTCCTGAAAAAGTGCCTACCGTAACGCTACTGAGCAGCATTTCTAGGGAAATATGAGAAAAGTTGATGCCGGCATTCGCGAGGGCGAAAATCGGTATAACGGCAAAAGTTACCCAAGGCTGAACGGCGTGTTCGAGGCGCTGCTGTGGAGCGATAGCTTCGGAACTGCTGTGCATCATACTCTGAATAATTCCGGCCAATTTGTTGTTCACCATGGGATCAAGGCGTTGGCTGTGAACAATGGTATCGCGGAGATTTTCCGCGCGGGCGCTGAGGGTGTCGGCAAGCTGTTCAGGATGAATGCGGCTCCGTGCTGGGATGGTGAAGGCCAGTAAAATGCCAGCAATCGTCGCATGAATACCGGAGAGCATAATGAAATACCAGAAGGGAATGCCCAGAATAAGATAAGGGAGCGTGGCCCGAACACCGCTCTGATTGAGAAGAATCAGCCCCACAAAGAGCAGGCTGGCGATGATCAGGGCAAGCATATTGATGGACGGCGTATAAAATAAGGCAATGACGAGGACCGCACCGAGATCATCCGCAATAGCCAGCGCCGTTAAAAAAATGATGAGATTGCGAGGGATTCGCCAAGCCAGCAGCACCAGGATGCCGATTGCAAAAGCAATATCCGTCGCCATGGGTATGGCCCAGCCCTCGGCAGCGGGTCCGCTGGGATTCATTTGGTGATAAATGAGTGCGGGTACTAACATGCCGCCCGCAGCGGCAACAATGGGCAAGGTGGCATCGCGGAGTGAAGATAATTCACCGACCAAAAATTCCCGCTTTAATTCTAGGCCCACCACAAAAAAGAAAATGGCCATCAGCCCATCGTTAATCCAGTGGTGGAGGCTTTGATCGATGCCCCAGCTTCCCCAGTGAATGCTGAAATGGGTTTCCCAGAAAGCGTGATAGGCGACATGCCAGGACGAGTTGCTGAAAAACAATGTTACTAGCGTCGCGACAATGAGGATGATGCCGCCTGCGGTCGCCCGCCGCAGAAATTGTTCAAAAGGAGAAATCGCCCGACTAAAAAAAAGTTCCAGCGGGTACAGGCGACGCTCAGGCATGCCGACACTCCGCCGCCTTGATCACAGTTGTTCCAAACGGGCGGCTTGCTCAACGAGTTGTTCAATGGCCGCATCAATCTCGCGCAAGCGTTCTTCTTCCTTGGCGACGACTGCGGCGGGTGCCCTGCTGCGGAAACTTTCCTGATTCAGTTTGCTTAAGGTTTTACCGCGATCAGATTCTAGGCGTTGCTGCTCTTTGGCAAGACGTCCCTGCTCTGCGCGGACATCAATAACGCCAGCCAATGGCACCAGAATCCGCAGATCTCCATGGAGTTGCAGCGCTGCCGGTGGTGCTTCTTCGGTTTCCGAAAGCCAGTGGATGCTGGCAAGACGTGCTAAGGCAAAAAGCCAAGATGCATATTGTTCGGCGCGTGAGCGATCCTGACTACCCCCCCCCTGCAGCAGCAAAGGTAATGGTTTTTTGGGGGGGATATCCATTTCCCCACGCACTGAGCGCACTGCGCGGATAACCGCTATCAGCCATTCCGAATCGGCGTTGGCTACGACGTCAATTTCTTGGGGCTTCGCTTCGGGGTAACGCGTCAGGGCTATGGTATCCGCACCCTTGCCAATCATCGGCGCTACGCGTTGCCAGAGCACTTCGGTAATGAAAGGCATTACCGGGTGCAACAGACGTAATCCGGTCTCCAGAACCCGAAGCAGGGTGTTCCGCGTGCCGCATTGCTGGGCCGACGTGAAGCTGCTGTCTTCACGTAATATCGGTTTGGCGAGCTCAATATACCAGTCGCAATAGTCATTCCAGAAGAATTGATAAAGCGCGTGCGCCGCATCGGCAAAGCGATATTGGTCAAAGGCCATATTGACTACCGTTTCGCAATGTTGCAGCCGGCCCATTATCCAGCGTTCGGGCGCTAGATACTCGCAGGCACCTTCCAGCATTTGGGGATCAGGAGTTTGCATGAGGGCAAAGCGCGAAGCATTCCAGAGTTTGTTGCAGAAGTTGCGGTTACCTTCGACGCGCTTGAGATCAAACTTGATGTCGCGTCCCTGAGTGGCCAGCGCTGCGAAAGTAAAACGTAAGGCGTCCGTACCAAAAGCGGGAATCCCCTCGGCAAATTCCTTACGGGTGGCTTTTTCGATTTTGGCCGCCATTTGCGGCTGCATCAGGCCTCGCGTCCGTTTGGCAACCAGATCCTCTAGGCTGATACCGTCAATCAAGTCAATAGGATCAAGCACATTGCCCTTGGACTTGCTCATTTTCTGGCCTTCGGCATCGCGCACTAGGCCGTGGACATAGACCTCATGGAAAGGCACGTCCCCCATGAAACGCAGGCCCATCATGATCATGCGAGCCACCCAAAAAAAGATGATGTCGAAACCCGTTACCAGCACGCTGGTGGGATAAAAGCGGGCGAGATCCGGGGTTTTTTCGGGCCAACCCAATGTGGTGAAGGGCCAAAGCGCGGAACTGAACCAGGTGTCCAGTACATCGGGGTCGCGTTCTAGGACGACGGGCATACCATAATGTCGTGCCGCCGCGCTCTGTGCTTCGTCTTCGTGGCGGGCAACAAAAATATGACCGTCGGGTCCGTACCAAGCGGGAATTTGGTGGCCCCACCACAGTTGTCGAGAAATACACCAGTCTTCAATGCGGTGCATCCAGTCAAAATAGGTTTTATTCCAGTTCTCCGGCACAAAGCGAATCCGGCCTTCTTCTACGGCGCGAATGGCGGGTTCTGCCAGCGGCCCGACTTTGACGTACCACTGGTCGGTGAGAAAAGGCTCAATGACTGCCTGAGAGCGATCCCCGCGCGGAACCATGAGCTTGTGATCGTCGGTTTGTACCAGCAATCCCTGCGCTTCGAGCAGCGCCAGCACTTTCTTGCGGGCCGCAAAGCGGTCAAGACCCGATAGCGCTGCGGGAATCTGGTCAGAGATGTTTTCTCCTCCGAAGATTTCGAGCTTATCGCGAATCCGCGCGTCGGGCGTGAACACATTGAGTTGTGGCAGATGATGGCGTTGCCCCACCTGGTAGTCATTAAAATCGTGGGCAGGGGTAATTTTTACGCAGCCAGAACCGAATTCGGGGTCCACATAATCATCGGCAATAATAGGGATGTCCCGCTCCATAATAGGCAAGCGCAGGGTTTTTCCAATCAGCGCCGCATAGCGTGGATCATTGGGATGCACCGCCACGGCAACGTCACCCAGTAGGGTTTCGGGTCGGGTGGTCGCGACTACCAGAGAATCGCTACCGTCACTGAGGGGATAGCGGATGTGCCAGAGCGAGCCTTGTTCCTCTTCGCTGATCACTTCAAGGTCGGAAACCGCAGTACGTAGTGTTGGGTCCCAGTTTACTAGGCGCTTGCCGCGATAAATGAGGCCCTCGTCATGGAGTTGCACGAACACTTCGGTAACCGCCTGAGACAGTCCACTGTCCAGTGTGAAGCGTTCTCGGGACCAGTCACAGGAAGCTCCCAGACGGCGCATCTGTCTGGTAATGTGACCGCCGGATTCATGCCGCCATTGCCAGACTTTTTCCAGAAAAGCGGTACGACCGAGTTGATGTCGATCTATGCCTTCCTGTACCAGTTGACGTTCGACCAGCATCTGGGTGGCAATGCCTGCGTGGTCTGTACCGGGTTGCCAGAGCGTTTCTTTTCCGCGCATCCGCTGGACGCGCGTGAGGATGTCCATAAGGGTGTCCTGAAAAGCATGACCCATATGCAGCGTGCCCGTCACGTTGGGTGGCGGCAGCATAATACAATAAGCCTCCGAGCCACTCTGGGGCTGGAAAAGGCCGAGCTCCTCCCAGCGTGTGTAGCAGGGAGATTCGATTTCTGAGGGGGAAAAAGGGTGGTCTAGGGTATCAGTCATGAGCTTTGATCAATCGGTTTCGGTAGGAATAATCTGATCCAGCCCTTCATGAAGGACACGCTGGAGCACTTCAGGAAGCGTTTTACGCATTTCAATAGTGATGCTTTCTCGTAATTTGATGCCTTCTAAAGCTAGGGTTCGCATCATTGCTAGGCTAACTTGTTCTTTCCAAACAGTCTGGAGATGCTGAATGACGTTTTCTTCCATTTCATTGAGCACCCGTCTTTCTATTTCCTGAAACAGCAACTGCTCAAAATCTTTGAGGAAATCGATGTCTATGGGCTGCGACTGGGGCGATGATGGTATTTCTGGTGTATGTTTGATGGCTTCGAGAGGTGGTTCTGCGGATTCCGGTTCTACGTGTGCGGCCGCAAATTCGGCTAATCCTTGGCGCATGCGGATGAGCGCCGCTTCCAGATCGTTATCCTCAATGTAATCTGGATGATTGGTGGATTTAGCAGGCTGCTCCGCAGTATGCCAGTGCGCATCGCCCTGGGTATAGCGCTGTTCGGAATCTGTGGAGATTGAACGAGGTTGCGACGGCGCCTCTTCCCATTGCATGGCAAAAGATTCCGCTGCTGGAGTAGGTTCTGGATCGAGATTCTTTACTGGTGTCTGCCCTTCTGACGTTTCCTGATGCGGCCACAATTGCGGCGGTAACCCGTTGCGCACGAGATGGGTGAGGAGCAATGGCGCGTCCTCGTCGTTGTCCTGCGTGTCTTCCAGCACAGGTTCTTTACGGGCGGGGTTGTGGGTCATAGCCTCATCTCCGATCAAGCTTCTAGGGAATGTACTTGCAAAGTGTATCCGATTTTCTTGAGTTGCTTATAGCGCGTTCTGGCGCTTTCTTTGGCCGAAACTTCAGCCGGAATAAAATCCACCAAACGCGCGCAGCTCGGCAGTGGTGAAGGCAGGTTCCATAAACCACAAAGTATCAGCACGTTACAAGACTCTGGGCAGGATTGTACGGTGTGTATACGCACGGCCTCCTGATTGGAAAGGCCATGCGGCACAAAAGCTCCAGCTTGAAAAGTCCAGAGCATATCATCCATCTGTTGCGCGGCCTCTTGGTCGACACAGAGAATATCGGCTTCACCCACAACTTGCCAGACTTTGGCGGCCACCCGGCAAATTCCTCGCAGTTGTTCTTGCGGGGTCATGAAGGTGGCTGGTAGCTCGTAAAATGAAGCGAGGGGCAAGCGTATGGATTCCTAAGCAGTTTTTTGCGCACGCTGCAGTAGATACTGCACGAGCAAAGCCACGGGTCTACCGGTTGCGCTTTTATTTTCGCCGCTTTTCCAAGCCACGCCGGCAATATCCAGATGCGCCCAATGATAGTTTTCCGTAAAACGGGATAGAAAACAGGCTGCCGTAATGGTGCCGGCAGGTCTGCCACCGACGTTGGAAAGATCCGCAAAAGGACTCTTCAGTTGTTCTTGGTATTCCTCAAAGAGTGGCAATTCCCACGCTCGATCCAGGCTATCTTTACCGGCACGAATCAGGTCGTGGACCAAACCCTCGTGATTACCTAGTACGGCGGCGGTTTGATGCCCAAGGGCAATGACACAGGCGCCCGTCAGTGTGGCCATATCAATCACGACGTCCGGTTCGAAGCGCTCCACATAGGTGAGGGCGTCGGCCAAAATTAGGCGACCTTCGGCATCGGTGTTGATGATTTCAACCGTTAGACCCTTCATGCTTTTATGGATGTCTCCGGGCTTGGTAGCCTGTCCGTCGGGCAGGTTTTCCGAAGCGGGGACGACGGTGATGACGTTGAGCGGTAATTTCAGTTCCGCTGCCGCCTGAATGGCCGCTAGCGCCGCTGCACCGCCGCACATGTCATACTTCATTTCGTCCATTTTGTCGGCCGGTTTCAAAGAGATGCCCCCGGCGTCGAAGGTCAGTCCCTTGCCGACGAACACAATCGGTGCCTGATCCTCAGCGCCCCCCCAGTATTCGAGAATAATCAGGCGCGGCTCTTGGCGAGATCCTTGGGCCACCCCAAGCAGTAATCGCATGCCCAGAGCTTCCATGGCATCGGGACCGAGAATGGTGCTTTTGATGCCGGTCCGCTCTGCCATGGATTCGGCTTGCTCGGCCAACCAAGCGGGCGTGCAAATGTTACCGGGTTCGTTGGCTAGGTCTTTGGCCCAGGCGATGGCTCGTGCGGTTGCAAGAGCCTCTGCCGCCGCCTGACGGATTTGCGCTTCTTCCTCGTCGCCGCCACTGAAATTCAACTGCAGCAGGTTGAGGCTGCGATAAGGTTTGGTGGCCGGTTCTTGATGATGCGCAAAGCGATATCCGGCTTCATGGACGGCCTGCACCAATATTTTCGCAAGTACAGCGGGTGAACGTCGGGAAACGGGCGTATCCAGCAAATAAAAACTCGCTTTGCTGATCTGCGCTTGCCGCAATGCTTTGGCAGCACCATAAACGGCTTTGCGAAAATGGGTTTCTTTGACTTTGCCGTGGGCACCCAGCCCTAGTACCAGAACACGTGCCGCAGCGATTCCGTGAACCTGATAGAGGATTTGCGTATCACCGCAACTACCGCTGAAATCGCCGGTAGCCAGAAAAGCCTGAAGGGCCCCCTCGCTGGAGAGATCTACTAAGGTTGCCGCAGGGCTGAGCGTTCCACCTTCGTAAACACCAACCACAATACAATCTTGGCAGTCGGTTTGGGGGTTCTGCGACTGTATGGCTATCTCCACGGCGATTCTCCTGATAATCTGTGAATACGAAATTCAAGTATAAGCTAAAGCCTACAAAGTAAGCCCCAGAGGTATCCGGAATCAAGTGCTGGTGAAAATTATCAAGGATGCATCGCGTGACGCGTATTCGTCGACAAATTGTTCGTAATATTGCAGTGACGTTTGTGCTGACCTGCATAGTAGTGCTTGCTATATTAGCCATCGGCCAACTCACCCAACTCCTGAAGCAAGTAGCATCCGGCGAACTGCCTCTGGCAATTACCTTACGATTGCTGGGTCTTGCGGTGCCTACTTTATTGGTGACCGTGTTACCGTTGGCATTCTTTTTTGCGGTCTATCTCGTGTTTAGTAATCTTTATCGATCTAACGAGATGGTGGCGATACGCAGTACGGGAACGGGGCTTGTTGCGCTTCTGGGGCCGGTTGCCTGGGTGGCTGCGGTGATTTTCTGTCTCGAGCTGGCTTTGGCTTTATCTTGGGCGCCCGGCGCTCAAAGAACGCTGCAAAACGAGTCTGCGCGTCTTACCAATGCAGCGGCTGAGGCGATGCTACAACCGGGTAGCTTTACCACGCTGCCGGGTGGCCGGGTTATTTATGTCGGACAGTCCATGGGTAAAGAGAGTCATCGCTATCATGAGATTTTCCTGTCTATTGCGCAGGGGGCGCATCAGGATATGGCTTCAGCGACCTATGGAGAAATCAAGCCTGCACAGGGTGGCGGATTGAATTTGGTGTTGATTGATGGTCAGCGATATTTGGGCCAACCTGGTCAGAATGGCTTCAAGATACTTTCTTTCGCACGGTATCGGGTGATGTTGGGTAGTCCCAGTAGTACGGCGCAGACGGGAGGCATCAACTGGAGTAGCGCCTCCCTACCGCAATTACTGAATCATTTTCATGGTCCGGACCGGCGTTTTGCGGTCACTGAGCTGCAATGGCGCTTGGTTTGGCCTCTCGCTTTGCCTCTGCTTGCTTTACTGGCTATTCCGCTGGCCTATAGTGAGCCGCGTGGCGGAGGGCGAGCCTCGGGGATGCTGGTGGGGATTCTGTTTTTATTGGCCGTCAACAATATTCTGGTCTACGTAAAAGAACACATGATGGCCGGTAAAATGCCGCTTTTCCCAGGGTTTATTTGGGTGGTTTTGTTTATTCTGATTGTCTCTCTTTACGCTTTTTTGAGACGTAGTCGAGATTTGCCGCTGTTACCTGAATTGACCAGGCCGAAGTCGATATGAAGCGCGCTGACCGTCTCTTGTTTCGCGGAATGTTGGCCTACAGTAGCATCGTGCTTTTGATGTTGCTGGCTTTGGTGTTTATCGCGCAGCTCGTAGCCAAAGCTTCCGGGCCGGGGCATGGCGTCTGGTCTATGACCCGGCTGCTGCGCTATGCCGCCCTACAGCTACCGGATGTGGCTTATGACACCATTCCCTTGGCGTTATTGTTGGGTACGCTGATTTGGATGAGTATTCTCAGTGGTCACTCCGAGCTTATTGCCTTGCGCATGTCTGGCTGGTCAGTTTGGCGTCTGGAACAACCTTTGCTCTTGGTCGGTTTGTTAGGGGCCTTGTTGATGTTTGTCTTGGGGGAATGGGTCGTTCCGGTCACGGCACCGGCTGCAGAGGCTATCTGGGCAAACGCCAGTGCTCCGGGCGCTGGGTTTCATAATATGGGCGATGAAGGTTTGTGGTTACGATATCATCAGCAACTCATCCAGGTCGGCGCTGTTGGTAATAATGGCCGGACCTTGCACGATATTCATATTATTACCATCGAGCCAGATATGGTGGCCTTGAAGGTCATGACAAAGGCGAGTTCGGCGGTTTATGCAGAGGGCCATTGGACGCTTCAACAGGTTGAGGTGGCGAAGCTTTTTCCCAAGCAAATTCAGTTTACCCAGGAAGTCAGTATGCCTTGGACTATCCCATTGCACCCCAAAACGCTCAGTAGTTTTGCCCATCCCACGCGGACAATGACTTTGCCCACGCTGTGGCACAACTATCAGAGTTTGCAGACGGGGGCTTTGAAAATGAATCGTTTTGCCTTGGCTTTTTGGAAACGTCTCAGTTATCCCTGGGTGGGATTAGTGATGATTCTTCTGGCGGTTCCTTTTGTGATCCGGAGCCCCAGAGGTGGCGGTCTTGCGGCGCGGATTATGATCGGGCTGGTGTTGGGTCTGGGCTTTCATTTTTTGACCGAAATGTCGGGGTATATCAGTGTATCGGGCGGTATTCCGCCGTTCTTGGCCACTTTCTTACCTATTATTTTGTTTGCGGCCATTGCCGGAGTTTTGCATCGCTTCAGTTAGGTATTGTTTGGCGTTGTGGCGGCATCCGTTTGCATTATAATGCGGGTGAGTTAGCCGGAATTGATTGATGTCATTCTCGGTTCGTTTCATAGAATGGATGGAGAACATAGTCATGACGTTGCCGTTACTTGTCGAGCGATTGCGGGAGTATCATCAATGGCGGGCGAGTATAGCGCAGGCAGTGCATGAGATTGCTGAACTTTCTGTCGACTTGGAGCTTCTGCCGAGTGGCACCATGTTGCGTATGGAAAATCTCGCGCAAGAGATTTCCAGTGATCATATCCGGATTTCATTTTTTGGAGAATTTGCGCGCGGCAAATCCGAATTGATTAATGCCTTGTTTTTTTTCGATCTGGGCGCTCGATTGATGCCTTCTGGCCCAGGACAAACCACTATGTGCCCAGTGGAAATTGGTTACTCCCATTTGTCTCCATCGTTGCAGTTGTTGCCGATTCGTAGCCGTACTTTGAACGACTCTATTGAAGGACTGAAGAAAAATCATGATCTTTGGACGTTCTCTCCACTGGACGCTTCAAATCCTAAAGAATGTACAGAGATCATGGCGCAGTTGACGGAGACGCTTTGCGTTTCTTTGGAAGAGGCGAGAAGTTACGGGTTATGTCCACCTATAAAGGGCTTGGGGGGGGATTCTGAGCAGAATCAGTGTGCGTCTTGTGGCGAAGGTAAGATAAAAATTTCGCGTTGGCGATATGCCATGCTGCAATGGTCTCATCCCGTACTTGAAGCGGGTTTGGTCATCTTGGATACCCCGGGTTTGAATTCACTCGGTAGTGAGGCTGACTTGGGTCTTGAAGCAGCGCGTGATGCCGATGCCATGATATTTGTGCTGAGTGCGGATTCTGGTGTTACGCAAAGTGATCTTGAAATTTGGGAGCAATCGCTGGGCCGCCATCCGTTGCAAAATCAGTTGGTGGTGCTCAATAAAGTCGATACCTTATGGGATGATCTGCGCGAACCAGAGCAAGAGGCCGCAGCTATTCTTGCACAGCGAGAAATTACCGCCAAAAGACTCGGTCTGGATTTGGATCAGGTTGTTGCTGCGTCTGCGCAAAAAGGCTTATTGGGACGTATTCGTAAAAATGAAGCTTTGTGCGCGCGAAGTGGCTTGGTAGAACTAGAAGAAGCCATTGCCGAGATTCTGATCCCGGGAAAACGGAATTCTATATTAGAAAGCGCAAGGCGTTTGATAAAGCGGGTGGTGATCGATCAGCAAGTGTTGCTGGATGAGCAACTGCAAAATCTGGGTGTTGAAATTGAGAGCATGGAACGACTGCAAGCGCAAACTGGCGAACAATTGCCGCGTTTGTTAGAGCGTCAACAAAAATTACTCCGCACTTTTGCTAGTGATCGTGATGCTTTTGTCCTCAAAGAAAAGGAGTTTATCCAATCCGCGAATACTTGGTTGTTGCAGGCGCTGTCTTTGGAACGACTGGATCAGATTGTCGCGACCTCGCGCGCCGAGTTGTTGGCTGCCTGGACAACGGTGGGTATTTATGAACGTTTTTCGCAGTTTTTTGTGGAGACGATTGCGCAGTTTGATACGGCTCTGGAGCGTGCCAATCGTCTTTCAGCGCTGATGCTCGATGCTTATCGAGCACTTGAACAGCAGTACGGGCTGCCGAAACTGGATACCATTCCCTATGCCATTTTACCTCGGCGTGCCGAATTGCTGGCGATGGCCGATCGTTACGAGCGATTTGGAAAGCGTTTGGAAATCGCTGCAAATACCCAGGGAGCAGTGGTACGAAAAGCTTTTTTTACATTGTCTCAGCAGGTCGAAGCATTTGTTCAAGAAACTCAAAAAGATTTGCAAAACTGGGTCAATGAATCCCTGGATTTGATGAATCGTCAATTAGAACTTTTTGCCGCGCAATCGAAAGAAAAATTAAATGCTCTGGAATCGATTGTTGAATCATCAGCTAATATTCAGCCGAGAATTCAGTCTCTTAGTGATAAAAGAAATAAAAAATCCGAGCAGTTGGAATCTTTGCAAAATACTTATTTATCACTCTGTAACCTTCTGCAGATTGATCGGACGTTAGAGTTTGATACGCGCGCTTCTTTATCGGCCTGATGATGCGATATTGTCCTTCCCTCTTCTAAAGGATTGCTTGTGCTGAGGACGCTAACCATTATTTTGGTGGTGATTTTAGGGTTGTGGCTGACTTATCGCACTTATCAGAAAAGTCGCAAGGCTACAAATCAGTTATTAGTGCAATCGAACTTGCAGTGGGCAATGTTAGAGATTGGGCGTATTTTGGGAGATTCGCTGACGTCTCCACTTCTGCCGACCATACGACAAGTGGCAGATATACTGGCGCGGCGCTTGGATGCGCCAGTCGTTTGGGTGGGGGTACAGAAAAGACCCGATACGCTGCTAAGTCTGCTCGCGGTAGCCGGTGCTCGTCAGGAAGTGGCGGTGAGTTCAACCCTGAATGTTGGTGCGGATGTCAGCGAAGGCTCAGTTGTCCAAGCCATTCATTCTGGTGCTGTTCAATTTCAGCCCATTCGCGGCGATGTCACCTATCGCGACTGGCAAATTCGGGATGAAAGGCAGTTAGATGCGAGTCTGACGATTCCTTTTCGTAGCCTGGAAGGTGAAAAAGGCGTTATCGTTATTTTTTTGCCGCGTGGTGCGGCGTACGTTTCTATTAACCACAACCTCTGGACGCGCTTGGCCGACGATTTCGCGGTTTTCCTAGAGCGCAGAAAAAACGCGGTGGATGTCAGACGTATTTCGGGTTATCAACTGGCGATCGTCGACCTGCTGCGAGATATGCTGGCCGTTACTCATCTCTCTTCTGCGTATGAACTGGCGTTGTCCTTGCTTACCAGCCGCGCTGAGGCGCGCAGCGCCTGGATCGTCGAGTGGGAAGAGGAAGACGCCACGTTCTCGTCGTGCCGGATGGTTGTGGTACGCGGAAATGGGTCGGAAGACATGGTGAGAAATTGGTGTGCCGATGAAAATGCGGGGCTTCCTTGGTTGCGGGAAGTGATTCTGAATATGAAACAGCATGAGCGCGTTTATATTCAGGAGATTAGGGAACACGCTTTGCTTTCCCTCTGGCGAGATAGGGAACCCGCCATGGCGCAATGGTCTATGGTCGGAGCGTGGCCGTTGTATGGTGAAAAAGGATTAAAAGCCATTCTTTTTATTGCGAGTACGGACCCTGCTTACTTCAGTAGCAGTTTGCAGATTTTTTTGCATCAGGTGACGGAAATCTTGCATATTGCGGACCAGCAGATTCGCAATGCCGCAGAAATCCGGCGTCGTACCTTGCTGTATCAAGCGCTTTTGGATGAGGCTGATGCTGTTCTCAAGCTGCGCGCCGAGTTGCCACTGTTGGAGGAAACTTGTAAAAGACTGGTGGAGAGTGGGCTGTTCATATCTGCTTGGCTCGGACGGCCCGTAGAGTCCGGGTCGCAGGAGGTTTTGGCGAGCGCAACGTCCTATGATTCTGGACATTTTCCATCTGGTCATGCGATTACGGAACTGGATTACCGGTTGTTGCGAGCGGCTTGGCAGACCGGGCAACTGGTCCTTCAGGATGTAGAAAGTGTGTAAGCGTCTAAGCAACCCACCTTCCCAAACTTTCTGACCTAACCGATCCTGACCCGCATACCGCGAGGAGGGATGGTTATGACGAAGGACGAGAAGGCTGCCTATTGGCGGCAACAGATA
>JBAYRF010000014.1:0-72606 GCA_041676785.1 Acidithiobacillus sp.
CACCGGTTCGACGAAGTCGGGCGTGATTTTGTTCAGGGCCGTGCCCATGCGATAGCCATGGGTGAGGGCCGGATTCTGGTCGCCATAGCCACTGTAGAGAAAGACGGTATCTTCCCGGACGAGGCGGGTGACATGAACCGATGCCTCGGCCTTCTGCTGCGTGAGTTGGTTGGTCACCCATACCTTGTCGCCTTCCTTCAGTCCGAGTTTGCCGGCACGCTGACTGTGCACCCAGAGACCCGTATAAATCTCGCCGCGGAACTTGCTGATGCTCACCAGAGGTTGGAAATCGTTGTTGGGCGAACAATGGGAAACCACGGGCACCATGCCGAAGGTAAAGTAGAACTCGTCATCGGCCATGGGCGATTGCTTGCCGGGGCGGCAGTCGGCGGGAATGTGGGTGGCCAGTACCGAAAAATAAGGGTTATCCCAGAGGCCAAACTGCTCGCGCAATTGCCCGTAGAGGTTGCTGTAGAACTCGGCGCGCCCGCTGGGCGTGGGCAAGGCCATTTTGCGCGGCATCCCGTAGTTGGTGATGAGTTCGTCCGCCTTGGCCACCGGATAGACCCCGTTCTTTCGTAGATCTGCGTCGAGTTTTTGCGGAGTGATGCCGAGGCCTTTGGCCTTGGCTGCAAAATCCATCTGGCGGAGGGCCATGGTGAACGGATTCTTGATGCCCTTGGCGCGCTTTTCCTCGGTGAGGGCCTTGAGCTGCGCCGCGGGAATACCCATCAAATCCTGCACGGACCGGTAATAGGGCTCGGAACTGCCGGTCAGAACTTCCGTCAATTTCAGGAAGGCGTCGGTCAGGATGACATTGTCATAGGCGGGAGGTACGGCCTGGTAGCGGGTGATGAGCATGTTGTCGGGGTTGACGCCGTTGCCGTAAATGGAAGGTTCGTCCCGTTCCAGATAGGTGAGCTCCGGCAGCACCACGTCGGCATAGGCGACGGTATCCGCGGGCATGACATCCATGACCACCACCAGTTCCATGTTGGGGTGGGTGAACGCCTCCTGCCAGAAGCCCTCCGGCGCATCGCGCATGGGATTGGTGCCGTTCAGGAGCATCGCCTTGCACAGATAGGGCGCACCCTTCCAGGTGAGCTTGCCCCTGATGGCGGAATCCAGCCCTACCTCCGTGGTGAAGGGGAAGGCCGCCCAGTCCGGAGAGTCCTTGGGGGTCTGGTCGCGATGCACCGCCGCCCAGGCCGGGTAACCGTGGTCATGAGTGCCCGGATTGGCCGCCGCATTGGCGGCCCAGTAGACGAAAGGCATACCTGCAAGGCTCGCCAGTGGCGGGGCCTTGGGGTTGTCCTTTTGCGCCCACATGTTGCGCACCTGTTCGCGGTAATCACCGCCGAAGATCCAGCCACCGGGCACATCCAGCCTACCTTTCAGGGTCTGGATCATGGCCTGCACCCGGCGCAACATCTGGATGTTGCCGTAACGGGCGCCGGACCATCCGGGGATGACGATGGGGGATTTGGCCGTAGAGAACTCCCGGGCGATTTTGCGGATATCGTCGGCGCTGATGCCGGTATTGGCCGCTGCCCATTCCGGGGTGTAAGGCTGAAGCGCCTGATGCTGGGCGTCAAAGACCGTCAGCATGGCTTCGCCGTCGTGCTGAAAGCCCTTGGGGGTGTGCAGCAGGGGCGTGACGCTGGTTCCGGCGCTGCTTTGCAGGTTATGGTTGCTGAAGGCAGGCAGAAACACCACCTGTCCGCTGTGCGCATCGATGACGGCGGGTTCTTTTTTGTCGGAAAGATAGAGTGCCCAGGCGTTGTGCTGGTTTTTGCGGACCAGGAAAGGCATGTTGCTGTGGCGGATGAGGAAGTCCTCGTCATACCAGCCGTTATCCATCATCTCGCGGAGCATGGCCAGGGTGAAATCGAGATCGGTACCGGGTTTGATGGCGTACCACTCATCCGCCTTGGCCGCTGTCTCCGAGGCGCGCGGGTCAAGAACGACGACCTTGGCACCTTTTTCCTTGCCAGCGGAAAAGCGCACGGCCCGGCAGGTGGAAACTCCACCGATGCAGGCATTGCCGATGATGGAGAGGATGTAATCGCTGTTTTCGTAGTCCTCGATGTTTTCACCATGCACGACAAAGTTGCCGATCATGGAATTGGTGCCGAGGTGACCGTCAAAGACGCAGTTTTGGGTGGGCGAGGTGATGAGATTGGGGCACTGGATGGCAGAGGTGAAGGCAATGGTATGGGGCACGTAGAAGGAGCATGTACTCCAGCCGCCGTAAACCGTCCACTCCCAGGGCTTGATGTTTTTGCTCTTCTGGGCGATATAGTCCCAGGCCTCCTCCCAGGTCGCGGAGCGAAATTTCATCTCGCCGCGTTTGCTGCCGGCCACGCGGATCAGTGGTGTCTTGATGCGGTTGGCGCTGTACACCTGGCGCAGCCCGGACTGGCCGCGGGCGCAGATCTTGTCGCCATTGAGCGTGGAGTTGGGATTACCGCCAAGTTTCATGATGCGCTGCTTGCCTTTTTTTTCTGCGACGGTGATACGCAGCGAGCAAAAGGAAGAGCAGTAATTGCAGATGGAGTGGGCGAAGTGGTCGGCAGCGTTGGGATGCGTGGGACCAGCCAGTTTGATCCAGTCAGGATGGTAGAGCGTCGCGCCCACGGCGCTGACGCTGGTGCTTTTAAGAAAGGTACGGCGGGTCATTTTTGGAAACTGCCAAGCCATCTGAGGGCCTCCTGTACACAATAATCGCAAGGATTTTAATGATATAATGATTTTAACATTTCATTATATTTTTATATTCTACGCTCCTTGGAGTCGGGAGGAATTGATAAAAATCAAATTGTTTATTGCAATAATTTATAGGGAAGTTCAAAAACGCCTTATACGCAGTAAAACGTGAGAAGTAGCTTTCAGGACGGAGATTAGTTATGGCAGGACTGATCGGACAAGCAGGGTTCGTCCCCGGAGGCGGTTGGCCGTATTGCGCCTGTAGGGCAGGAAAATGAAGAAACGCAGCAAAAAATAGGACGGAAATGGGCAGCAGTCGTGAGCTAAGATCGACAGGCTGCTAGGACGGAGGGTACGAACAACCCTTGACAGGAATCGGCAACATAATAAGATATATCTAAGTTCGTTATATCTACTTATAACGGACTTCTTGAAATCGTTGGAGGAGAGAGGATTTGGATGAGGATCTTTGGGATGGTTGCTCGGGGTCGAGCAAGGGGTGCGGCCAAGGGCGAGGCACCAGACGGCGGGGGCGGCTTCTGGATCAAGGCATGCTGCGTTTCGTCGTTTTGCGGGAACTCGATCGCCAGCCTTGCCACGGCTACGAGATCATCAAGCGGCTTACAGAGCAGTCCGGTGGCGTTTATAGCCCCAGCCCAGGGATGATTTATCCCATGTTGATCATGCTGGAAGACTTGGATCTCGTTGCCGTGACGGCTGCAGGAAACAAGCGCCTCTATCGCCTGACCGAGCAAGGAAAGGCCTTTCTGGCGACAAATCGGCAACTGGCCGAGGCCGTTGGACAACGACTCGAAGCGTTGCGAAAGGACGAATGGGAAAATTTGCGGATCCGTTTACAGTCGCTGCGGGATACCGTCCAGGAACGCCTCTTGGAGGCCCAGGGACGGTCCCAGGTGGCAGCGCAACTGGAAAAAATTCTAGAAAACGCTCTGGAGCAGATCCGCGCCGTGTAGTTTCTTGGAACAGATCAGGAGAACGTCATGAATACAAAATGCGGTGAAAACTCTCGCCAAGGGCGAGGCATGGGTAGAGGTCGGGGAATGGGTGGTTGTGCTGGCAATGAGCTCGGAGGTGGCGTGGGTCAAGCTGCGAGAGGTCTGAGTCGAAGGGATATCCTGGACGAGATGCCCGATCGCAGTGCTCATCGCGTGCAACACGTGGCCGAGATGCGCTCTCAGATAGCGGCGAGCCCGCGCACGCCTCTGAGTGTGGCGGAGCAGGAGGGCTTATTGCTCATGCGGGAAGAAGAAAAGATCGCTCGTGACGTCTACATCCTGCTCTATGAGCGTTGGGGCATCCGGCCTTTCGGCAATATCAGCGGTTCGGAGCAGGCCCACATGGATGCTATGCTAGCCCTCCTGGAACACTTCGGCTTGCCCGATCCGGCCCATGGTCTGGCCGTGGGACAGTTTCGCAATCCCGAGCTGCAGCGCCTTTACGATACCCTTGTGGAACAGGGCCTACGCAGTCCCGATGAGGCGATCCGAGTGGGTTTGCTCATTGAGGAGCTGGACATCGACGACCTGCAAAAAGCGGCCCGACGTAGTAAGCAGGAAGCTATTCGCAGAGTCTATGACGAGTTGGAGCGGGGTTCACGGAATCACCTGCGGGCTTTTTATCGCTGGAAAACCCAGTTGGGAGTGTCTTATGCGCCCAAATACCTGAGTCCGGACGTTTTCACCGCCACCGCCTTGTCGCCTCACGAGGACTGCATCCTCCCGGATTGACAAGGGTAGAGAGGCGCGCTCAGAAACAGGCCATGGAATTCTGCAGCGTGCTACCCCGCCTGTTGTTTCAGACTTTGGGCCGCCTTTAGGGCGGTTCAGGTATTCCATTAGCTTTACTGAAAACACATCAGTCTGAACCGCTGCTTGACAACTTGTAGGGGGGGGGAATCCTGATGCTGCAATATTTGAAGTAGCTGGTATGCTAATACGCTAGTTGTCCGTTTCACATCACGATAAGGACATCTTATGAAAACCATGGTACCCGATCTCATGACCATTATTCAGACAGAAAGGAAGTTCCTAAGGAAGTATACTATGGTGGACTCTAGGATACGGATTGTACTTGAGTTTCTGGGCACGAAGAGTCCGGCAATACCCCAAAAACTGAGTATCCCGATATGGTAAAATCCGATGTCATATCGCCTCCTCTCTCAGATTGCCTGCATTGTCCCATGAGGGCACACAGCATCTTTGCGCTACTCACCCCAACCGAAATCGTTCAGATGCAATTGGATGTCCCTGATCTCCACGTAAAGGGTGACACCGTTCTCTATCGGCAAGGTGATCCTGCAAGATATGCTTATACATTGAGAGCTGGCACGGTAAAATTGCAGGCTGCCCCCCACCAATCGAAAGATCAACCGCATACTATTCGACTACTGCGGCATGGTGATTTGTTGGGTTTTGAAGGACTCACGTTAAACCGGCATTCGCATACTGCCGTCACGATCGGAGAAACCGATTTGTGTCAATTAGATCTTGCGGAGTTAAGTGCATACTCGCAAAAATATCCCGCCATTAAAAATGCGATATATGCACGCTGGCAAAATGCATTACAAGAAGCAGAGACTCAGTTGCTGGAATTGGGCGCAAAAAAAGCGGAAGCACGGATTGCCGCTTTTTTATGTCGCTGGTGTAGCGTCTTTCCAGATGGTTCATCTGTTCCCTTCCCGCTTAATAGGAACGATCTTTCTGAATACCTTGGACTTTCTACAGAACATGTCAGTCGCTGGATGGCTCACTTCAAGCGTGAAAATCTGGTCCATGAGAATAAAGGCAGCCTGAAAATAGATTATGTAAGGCTGATGAAAATCTCTCAGAAGGATACCTCGTCAAAACCCTACAGAGCGTAGATCTCGTCATTTTTGACGGGTTGGGCTATTCGGGGTTGCTCCGAGTATGCGGGGGATGATAGTTGCTACGGATCTTCACTTAAATGCGCAGTGGCCGTGTTGAGGTATGCGGTGGATGGTAGTGATGCTCTGTCCACTTTGGTTTAAGCCTTTGGCAGCCACCAAGCCAGTGCTAGTAACGTCACCAGCAGTACGGGCGGCGTGATGATCAAGCCGGTTTTGATGTACTGTCCCCAACGGATGGTCAAGCCCTTGCGGCTGAGTACGTGTAGCCAAAGCAGGGTCGCAAGGCTGCCAATGGGTGTAAACTTAGGGCCAAGGTCGCAACCGATAATGTTGGCGTAAATCATGATTTGATGAAGCATAGGCTCCGTTGTGGCGGGTACTTGATGGATCGCGAGTGCTCCCACCAGTACGGCAGGCATATTATTCATGACGGAAGAAAGTAGGGCGGCCAAGAAACCGGTGCCCAGTGCGGCCGCGATGTCCCCGTGCCTAGCAAACCAGTGCAGTGCTGCGGCGACATAGTTGGTGAGTCCCGCATTCCGCAATCCGTAGACCACTAGGTACATACCGATACTGAAAATGACGATTTTCCAGGGGGCTTCACGGAGTATTTTTTGTACAGAAATCTTCGCTTGGCGGCCGCCTTGGAACCAGCGGCCCGCCAAAGCCAGCATGATCAGCGCAGCGGTGCCTGTCACCACGGATACCGGAACGTTCCAGTGAGCGGTAATAAAGTAGGCGATCAAAAGCAAAATGAGCATCGGAAAACTGGCCCGGAAAATGACATGATCTTGAATGGCGGACATGGGTTCGGGTAAATCTTGGGTTGGGTATTGCTGCGGAATGGAGCGCCGGAAATAGAGCCAGAGCACGACGAGGGTCGCGGCCAAAGCCACCAAATCTACCGGCAGCATAACCAGCGCATAGCGATCAAAGCTGATATGGAAATAATTGGCGCTGACAATATTCACCAGATTCGAAATCATCAGTGGCAGACTGGTAGTATCGGCCACAAAACCCGTAGCGATGACAAAGGCAAAGGTGGATGCGGGGGTGAAGTCTAGACGTAGTAGAATGGCCATGACGATGGGCGTGAGCAGCAACGCGGCCCCATCATTGGCAAACACCGCCGAAATAGTGGCCCCTAGGATGACAATCAGCAGAAACAGCAGGCGTCCGCGACCACCACCCCAACGAGCCACATGCAGGGCGGCCCAATGGAAAAACCCCGCTTCATCTAGAATCAAGGAGATGATAATCAGGGCGACGAAAGTGAAAGTAGCGTCCCAGACAATATGCCAGACAATGGGTATATCGCTCCATGTAATAACGCCAGTTGCTAAAGCCACAAGCGCTCCACCGGTAGCACTCCAGCCGATACTCAGACCTTTGGGTTGCCAGATGACAAAAACGAGGGTGATCAGAAAAATGGCAACCGCCAGCATGGGGGGCACACTCCAAGCAAATATTCGGTGATTAGTCTTGACGAGAGGCGAACTGCTGTCAATTCTACAAGAAATATTCGCGGATAATATTATGGATTCGCTAATAAAAAAGCCCCGTCCTTTCGGTCGAGGCTGTTGGTTGAACCGAACCGGCACGATTAGAGAGAAATACCCTCATCCTTCATGGTGGAGAAATAATCGGCAACGTTTCCATCCGGCACAGTAACCTTCAGCGCCCAGAACATGCTGATCAAGGCCAAAACCGCCACCCACAGCATCGACCAGAAAAAGGCGATGTCTCCGGTGCCACCAAGAATCTTGGGGCCGAAGTACGAAAGTAACCACAGACCCATAAAATACGGAAATATCCAAGTGATATTATAAAAACCGGACATTCCCGACTGTGATCCCCGTATCAAGCGTATGACACCGTAAATAATCAGCACACCAAAAAGCACGCCAAAAATATAGGAAAGCGCTTGGAATCCACCCCAATAGGCTACTAAAGAAGAAAGCATGAAGGCAATGGGTGCAATAATCCGCGCGCCCCAAAGACGGAAGGGTCGCTTGAGATCGGGCACAGAACGTCGCAGTTGCAAGAGGACAATAGGCCCAATGCCGTAGGTGATCACCGAAATAGTCGTGATGAATCCGACTAATTTTTGCCAGGAAGGGAAGGGCAAGAAATACAAACAACCAATCACGTAGGCTACGATGACACCGGCCCAAGGTACTCCAGTAGGACTGATCTTGGTGAAAAAGCGGGGTCCAGCCTTAACTTCACCGTTGGCAACAACGGCGCGAGCCGCAGATGTTGCATACACCAGTGCGGTGCCTCCGGGAGAAATCAAAGCATCGGCATAAATCAGTACCGCGAGCCAGCCAATGCCGAGCAACGTGGCGATGGCCGCGAAGGGACCGAACAGACCTGAAAAGTTCAGTTTCTGCCAACCTTGGGTGACCTGATCCGGCGGCATAGCCACCAGAAATGCCCATTGGAGAGCCACATAGATGATGGCCCCAATGACGATAGAGCCAATGACCGCTCCCGGAATATGTCGCCCAGGATTTTTCGCCTCACCGCCGAGTTCAATCGCTTGGCGAAACCCTAAATAGCTAAACACAATACCGGAAGATGCGACGGCCACAAACATTCCGTGAACACTGCTGGTCCAGTGGAGAACGTGGAGATTTTCTGGGTGATAACTTTGGCTGACCAAGACAACGATAGTGAGGATCGGAATGGCGAGTTTCCACCAACCGAGCCCAGAAAAAACCATAGCCACACGGCGAATACCCATAAAATTAAGCAGGAACATGAGACCTAGCAGCAAAACTGCCGCTAATAATTCCATGCCGCTGAGGAGGCCCGTATTACTTTTGAGAAGCCCTGGAATATAGTTATTGGCGTAGGTCAAAACGGCCACAACCTCCACCGGCGCAATGGCGATATAAAACATAAAAAGCAGCCACGCCCAAATTTTCCCGAGTAGGTTGCCGTGGACAACGTTGGCAATGTGTGCGGCCGCACCAGCACGAGGAAATAGTGGGCCTACTTCGGCATAAGTGAGCCCCAGTAGCAAGATAGTAAGGGCGCCAATTATCCAAGAACCGATACTCAGCGGCCCTGCCGTTTTTGCGGCATCCAGAGGGCCAAAGAGCCAACCAGAGCCGATGATCCCCCCTAGGCTAGCAAAGATCAGACCAGAAAAACCGACTTCTCGTTTTAATGTGCCGGTCATGATGTTTTTCCTCTTTGGTTATGTTCTGAGTCGAGACTCAGAGGAGAAATTTGGTATGGATATAGTGCGCTTTTCGTTGATGAAGTTGTATCCCAATAGTAACGAAATCTAAGTAGTCAAAAGAGTCTGTATGGCTCGTATTCTTCAGCATGGTGCAGCTTTGGTAGATACTCGTGCTGATGGATCTGGGGTCATAGGTCAAATGATCAAAAGCCCAGTAAAATTGTTTTGAGGCGATTGCGCTAGAAGATTACCCAATTTTGTAGAAGTTGTAGACAAGGCCTTAAATATTTATATCTAATTGAATTTATACGAGTAATTTATGAATTCTACCGCATTCAAGGAGCCGTTGGCGCCTTGTTAGAAAACTGTCGTAAATAAACGCGCATCGTCTTATCCGAAACTGAGTCGCGGATCGCGAGATAAAACACACCAAGAGCCAGCACGGCCAGAACACCCATACTAGGGAAAAAAGCAAGTACGCCTGTTCCTCCAAGTTCTTTTGGACCAATCCAACTGAGCACCCACATGCCGATAAAGTAAGGAAATATCCACCACATGAATTGCCAGCCCATCTCTGTCCAGCGACCCTTGCGGAAAATACCGGTGATCGCATAAATAGCGAGCAATCCAAACAGCGTGATAAAAATAAAATTCAGTGTCGTCAAACCCGACCAATAAATAATCCAGGTTGCCACGACAAAAGTAATCGGCGCGATAATCGGCGCTGCCCACAAGCGAAAGGGTCGCTCTAGATTGGGCATAGCCTTGCGAATTTGAAGTAGCGCTATGGGTCCAATGGCGTAGGAAAGTACGGTCATGGAGGCAATATAACCCACCATTTTTTGCCACGAGGGAAACGGCAAGAAAAATACAATGCCTACCAAAAATAAGACAATGAGAGTCACCCAAGGTACACCAAAACGATTAATTTTATTAACCCAGAGCGGTGCTGCACCAGTATCTGCCGTAGCTAGGGTAACTCGCGCTGCCGTCGTCGTATAAATGAGGCCGCATGCACCCGGTGAAATAAAGGCATCA
Source organism: Acidithiobacillus sp. (assembly GCA_041676785.1). GTDB lineage: Bacteria > Pseudomonadota > Gammaproteobacteria > Acidithiobacillales > Acidithiobacillaceae > Acidithiobacillus. The sequence continues at coordinate 9,822 of JBAYRF010000014.1, forward strand.
ATGTAGAGTAGGGTGGCCAACCAACCAATACCTACTGCCGCCGCCAACGCCGCAAAAGGTCCATTTACCCCTTGAAAACTTAAATGTTGCCAACCATCCTTAACCAGATCAGCGGGGTTGACCGCACCAATGAACGCAATTTGCACGGCAATATAAATAAATGAAGCAATCAATACCGAGCCAACGACGGCAATAGGCACGTCTCTTTTAGGATTTTTGCTTTCTCCAGCAAGGTCTATGGCATGTCGAAAACCCAGCAAACTAAATATTACCCCACCGCTGGCAATCGCGATGAACATGCCGTGAACATCGTCAAGTGTATTGTGCGCGCGAATATGGAAGTTACTTGGGTGCCAAGAAAGACTGACGAGCAACACAGCAGTTAACAGGGGGATGCCAATTTTCCACCAAGTTGCTGCATTGTTGATTTTGAGTACCCAGCCGATCACCATAAAATTCGTCACCACAAAAAGTGCAAGCATGACTACCGCCACAAGAAATCCAAAACTGCTTAGTAGATCTGTGTGCGGCTGCAATAATCCGGGTATATAGTTGTTCGCGTATGTAAGTACTGCAGTCACTTCAAGTGGCGCAATAGATGCATACGAGAGAAACAATATCCAACTCCACATATGACCTACAATAGGTCCATTCCCAACATGTGCTAAGTGAACTACGGCCCCGGCTCGCGGTATCATGGGTGCAAGCTCGGCAAAAACTAAGGCCAATAATAAAATAGCTACTGCCCCTAGAATCCATGAACCAATAGCGAGAGAGCCGGCCATCTGCGCGGAAAATAGCGGTCCAAAAAGCCAGCCTGAACCTATTGAAGCTCCCACGCAGGCAAGAATCAGCCCTAGTAAAGTGCCTTCTCTTTTTAAGGAGTTATTACTCGGAGGTGTTGCTCCAGGTGATGTTCCCATGAATTTAACCACATGAAATATATCTAAGAAATCATTAATAAAACCATGAAATCAAGGTGAAATTAATACTGTAAATAATATTTTACTTGTTTAATATCACGATATAGTAATTGTGTCAAATTTTTTATTTATAATTTATTTTCTTAATTGGTGTTGAATATAACAAATATTATTTGTTGAGTGTAAATGGTAAGCTAGAATATCGTTATTGTAAATAAATAATTAACCAGTTTTTTGATTGTCATCAAATTTTTTATAGAAGGTGATGGTATTCATTTGAATGCTCCGTGTTGATATTTATATTGTCTTCTTTGAGATACACGAGATGCATTATTAATGGGTCCCGGCTTCCGTTACCTTACTGCTGGCTGCGGATCACCTCGATGGCTATAGCCCAAGTTTTTGTGGATGCGCTTTGGGAATCAGGCGTACAGCGCGATGTCTTGACCTTGAGTCCTAGGCCGGGGGGGGGCATTGTAGCAGCGCCGGTCAACGCTGCTCTTGGCTCAAGGACGTCTTTGATTAGGTTGTGTAATGCGCGAAGAATCGCGGTGTCTTCGGTTTTGTGTTATCATTTCAAAGTGTTGAAATGATAACAGGTGGTAAACACTCCACAATGAAAAATAAATCTCCGAACAAGTCACGGAATTTGTTGCAAACGAAGGCACGACGCTGGGTTATAAAAATTGGTAGCAGTTTACTCACAGATGCGGGCCGAGGGCTGGATAAAGGGGCTATTCGCGCGTGGGTGAAGCAGATTTTGGCATTGCGGCGCGCCGGTATCGAAATCATATTAGTTTCATCGGGTTCGGTAAGTGCCGGCGTGCAACGCTTGGGTTGGACCCAAGCTCCATCTACGCTTAAGGAGCGTCAAGCAGCCGCGAGTGTTGGGCAGTCCGCACTGATCCATACCTATGAAGAGTTACTCCGCGAAGGGGATCGCCCCGATGAAGCACCGCTGCATTGTGGTCAGGTTCTGCTGACGCACGATGACTTACGCAGTCGACGACGTTATTTGAATGCCCGTTCGGCGCTATTGACCCTGTTAGAGATGAATGTGCTACCGATCATCAACGAAAACGATACGGTTTCTTACAATGCGATTAATCTCGGTGATAATGACACGCTGGCGGCGGTGGTGAGTAATCTGCTGGATGCGGATTTGCTGGTTATATTAACCGATCAAGATGGTGTATTTGATGCAGATCCCCGCGATCATCCTGAGGCTCGCTTGCTCACCGAAGTGAATGCCGGCGCAGCCATGTTGGAACGCATTGCTGGCAGTGGCGGTTCAGGGGTGGGTACGGGTGGTATGCTGGCTAAAGTTCGAGCCGCGACTCGTGCTGCTCGTTCAGGTACGTCCACGATTATTGCCAATGGTCATTGTGAGGCTGTGTTGACGCGTTTGCATCATGGTGAGGCGATTGGCACCTTCATCCATGCACGATTACCAACGCTGGCAGCCCGTAAGCGCTGGTTGGCGGGACATCTGCGTGCACGCGGTGTTTTGTATCTCGATGCGGGTGCTGTGCGCGCGCTCACAGAAGAAGGCGGTAGTCTTTTACCCGTAGGCGTGACGGCTATTGAAGGAACCTTTCATCGTGGCGATCTCGTGCTCTGTAAAAATCCCGAAGGCCGAGAAATTGCTCGTGGACTAGTGAATTGGGATGCACCGGTGGCGCAGCGTTGTCTGGGTAAAAACAGCGCTGAATTGAGCGATGATGTCGAGGCTTCAGATGGCGTCATCATACATCGCGATAATCTCCTGCTTAGCGCTTAAATGATTCTTGTGGCCCACCGCTCGTCTCATGGGTCGGCAGTATCTGGCTCGGGATAATGTGCACATCTTGTTGTTGATGAGCCAGGCGCACCTGATGACGAATCAGACTTTCCACGACGGATGCCCGTAAATCAGTTTGCACATTAAAGCTTTTATTACAGTCATCTAAGTAAACACGTAAATAAAACTGCAGCGCGTTTTCGCTAACATCCAGAAGTAATGCTGTTGGAGGAATGCCTCGTGGATCATCTTGCAGCACATCGGGATGATTTTGTCCCTCGGTAACAAGGAGCTGTTTAACGAGCTCAATATCGGCGTTATGAGCCACATTGAAAGGGATCATCAGTCGTAGAACATTATTGGTGTACATCCAGTTGGTGACTTGCCCAGAAATAATTTCGGAATTCGGTACAAATACTTCGGTACGGTCAAAAGTCAAAATCAGGGTATAGCGAATGCTCATTTTTTGGACATAACCTTGAGTCGTTCCGACCTGAATCCAGTCCCCCACTCGTATCGGCCTTTCTAATAGTAAAATCAGACCCGACACAAAGTTGTTCACAATATTTTGCAATCCAAAACCGATACCTACAGATAAAGCACCGGCAATGATTGCCAAGTTATGCAAAGCAACACCGGCTGTAGATAGTGCAATAAGGAAGGCAATGATAAATCCAGAATAGCGAATAATAGATAAAATCGAGTGTCGGGCACCACTTTCCATGTGACCGACAATGCGTGAATTCTCAGAAAGATAGCGCTGTACAAACGTGTTGATATTAATGAGCATAATCAATAGGATGATGGCAATAATCCAGCGGAAAGGCTGAATATGAAAAGTGCCGGCCGTAAATCCAGTAATGAAATATTTCCAGATCAACGCAAATCCCGCGTGTGTTAACCCCCATGCATAGAGAATAAATGCCGCAACGCCTAACCACACGATGCTGTGGCTAAGTGCATTTAGCCAAGAAAGCCAAGGTAGTGGTTGGGTATCTTTTAAGCCGAGACGTCGACGCAAAACCTGCTGCCAACGACCGTCCTTGCGCGCGGTGAAATTCCAGAAGTCTGAAAGTCCCCAGGATAAAAACAAACCGACGCCGAGGGCGAGTAAAGATAAAAGCAAACCAAAAAACATAAAATTGCTGAGGTGACGGTATCCCAGAATGGTAAATAGTGCCGTAGCCAGCAATGCGAGCAGCGCGCCTATGCGTAAAAAGGGATACGCACGGAATGGTTTTTTTCCGCCAGCTTCCAGCACTAACCAAAATACTGCAGCTAAGAGCAGGAGATGATTGAGTGACCACAGAAAAACCCACTGCTGCGTTTGCAGAAAATCCCTCGGATCAATGAGAATCCAGCTTCCACCAAAAGCGGTAAGAAAGGCAATAAATCGTAAAGTACGCAACGTGGAGCGTAAGGTTTTGGGGCCCCAAGCAAAATGATGAAACACTACCCCGCTCGGTCGCAAGGCCCAGGTCACCATTATGGCCAGAAGAGCGTAACCACTCCAAGTAATCAGGATGATATTGACCAGCGGCGAGAGTACGTCGGTTAAATAGGCGATAAGTGCGGTACTTAACACACCAGCAATAATGGGTAAGTAATGATAAAAGCTTTTCTGCGCAGCGGAAAATTGGGTTCCGTGAGGTGCGATTTCTGGAAAATATCTACGAATAATCAGCAGCAATAAGAAAATAAGAATACCGGTAGCCACAGATATTTGCAGGCTCTTTTGTGTCCATATCCATTGATGATTATGAATAAGCCAATAGCGTTTTTCTTGCAGCCATGTGGAGTGACTTGCTTGCAAGAAAGTGGCGGCCTGTATCCAGAGGCTCTGGTCGTGCTGTAATAATATCTGAGCATGTAACGCATTCTGCTTCTTATGAATTTCTTGACCAAGATCGGCACTTGCTACGGCCAGAACTTTGCATGTAGCGATGTCGCCTTCCAGATTTTCTTGTTGAAGGAGTAATTTCTCCCTCAATGTAGAAATATTTGCGGGTTCTCCAGGTACTGCCGGTCCGAGAATGCCGAGTCCTTTGTTTACCTGTTGAATTTCATCATTTTTTTCTGATAGGCATGCATGTGCGTTATCGTCAATCATTGCGATAGTTTTATGCCAGTTCAGTAGCTGCTGCACATTTACTGTTTCGGAAAATCCATTATGAATTTCTTGCAGAGTTTTGCTATCTTGAGTGATTTTTAGATTGGTGTCAGCTTCTGAACCGCAGGAAAAAAACAACAGAAAAATTAAAATTATAAAACCTATCATTGGGTTAAAATAGATTGTGCGGTCGGATTGTCCATGGTGGGTTGAAAGAATGGTTTTCCGTTGTGTCACAATTGCTCCTTTTAAATCTACGCATTAAATATTCATGGCAGTTTTTAATTTGGATTTGAGAGGATAGCATAATTAACGTATGGATGCTTGCCAGTGCGCATTATCGTATTCGGTCGTTCGTCTGTAGCCGTTTTGCGACGATGGCGTAAAACCCGAGGAAAGCAACGTTTTACAGCCATATAGAGGGGGGGGGTGTCGGCCTGCGGCGACAAAATAGGTGCAAACGGATTACGCTGCCAGTAATGGCTACCGCCCAAGCTATGCGTTTCCAGGGGCTAAAAATCCTGCCGAGGCCTGCCCTTGCTCTCTATGAAGAAGCGCGCAAGAATGTTTTTTGATGGCGTTCCAAAGATTGGCACGAGTATTGCTTTATTATTTCTGACTTTAGCGAATGAATAAGGAATTTGTCATGAGAAAGCCCCTCTATAATACGGTCTTCGCTGTCTTGATCGCCACGCCATTTCTGGCTTTGGGAAGCTTCGTGAATTCGGTGACCCCTTTGCATGCGACTGCTCCCAACGCTTCCATTCACTCGGCAATACCAAAAGACCTGAAGGTGGTGGATACCGCGCACGCGGCGATAGGTCATCTGGAGCAGGCACGCTGGCTGCAACTGACACCGCTCACGGCACGCCAGTCTACCGCTAAAGTGGTTCATGCGGTTCGTACTTGGTCGCTTTAAGTGGTTGTATGGCACGCGGCGGTTAGCCCGCCAGAGCGCGTCGTGCTCTGCGGGTGAGTAGCGGGAGTGCCATTTTTTGCAGCATCGGCGGTAGAGAAATGGGTTTGAGCAACATTTTGATAGCCATTTCAAATGGATAATGTCGTGTGACCCAATCGCCCAACCGACCTCTGAAAGCTGTAAAGTCCGCCTCTGAAAAGATTTGACCAGGATTCTGGGTTTCAAAAGCGTTCTTGATAGCAAAATAGCTGTCTTCCTGATCTACTTCTGATACTCGTTTCCACAGCTCCCGGCCAATGCGCCAGCGTGAATTTTTTTCTTGTCTCTGATATTCCTGAAAATATCGGTAAAAATATTTGTAGTGGTGTACCTCATCGGCACGAATGCGCCCCGCTAGGGCGCTGAGGACGGGTTCAGGGCTAGCCGCCTGAATCATGGTATAAAAGCTGGCTGTTCCGGTTTCCACCACGCAGCGTGATGCCATTTCCAGCGCATGGGTTGGCCCCAGTAAATCGGTCTGGCAAAAGGGCAGATAAGCGTTGACGAAGCCCTGATAGGCTTTTTCCCAGTCGAAATCCGGCCACACCGTCAGTACATATTGTTTCAGGGCGTTACCATGTTGCACTTCTTCCAGCTCCCATTCCTGTCGCAGCCAGTGGGTCGCTTCGATATGCCCTTGGAAATACGTCACCAGATTACGCGTATATAAATCCGATAAGGTTTCGACGAATGAAGCTCCGGCCAAAAGATAAAACCAGTCCATGTGGTTAATGATTTTTGTCTTATCAATGGTCGCGTAGGGAATATCCTGCAAGGACCAAGTCGGATGGGTTTTGACTGCGGGCATGGATGAGGGCGCCTCCTGAGTTTTAGCCATATTAGGGCTTGAGATTATACCCTACATCTTGGTCACTGGCTCCTGCTTCCGCAAATGCTGTGCGTCTCTTCTGACATTGGGGGCAAAATCCACAATGACGTGAACGCCCTAGCAAACAACTATAGGTTCGCTGCCAAGGAACGTTCAACCGGTTCCCATGTTCAATAATGGCGGTTTTGCTCATATGGATAAGGGGGGTATCCAGTTGCAGGCCGAGACTATTCAAGGTTTGTCCAATGGCATTCTGAAAAGCGGGGCGTGAGCAGTTATCTACCTGAGCATCGTCAGCACTGAGTCCAATGCGGATCACGTTGATTTTGAGATTGCTGGCAATGGCGGCGACGGCAGCTATGGCCACAAAATTACGATGCGGAAGAGGAACATGGTAACGTTCGGCCCGCAGCGCGCCCACCGCATTGCCAAAAGTGGACAGATCATAACGCTGGGCCGTGATTTCCGCACCCATAGTCAGATTTTGCACGGTCCGCCATTCCTGGGCAGCTGCCCGCTGACCATAATCGAGAAAGATGGGAACAATCTGTTTTGACTGCGCAGACTCAAAAAACAGCATGCTACTTTCCACGCCGCCGCTCATCAGGAGTACGCAAGGGGTCGTCATTGTAGCATCGGCCTCTAGCGAGGTGATATTGGGCTGGCGTATGATCTCGGCGGAATTCGGGTCAGTCTTCATGATGGGGAAGATAACATGGCTTCATGCGTAGAGGTGCATCCTGTGAATCCCCAGCTCCGGTTATTGGAGCCAGCGCTGCGCGTATTGCGGGCAGGGGGGTTGATTGTCTACCCCACAGATACTTGTTATGCCTTGGGGTGCATGATTGCGTCCCGCGAGGCGCAGGATCGTTTGCGTCGCATTCGCCAGCTTGATTTACAGCATGATTTATCCTTGTTGTTTTCGGAAATCGCCCAGCTCGCAGAATATGCCAAGCTGGATGACCGTGCTTTTGCACTGGTACGCAAAGCGCTGCCGGGACCCTATACGTTCATTCTTCCCGCTACCAAAGATGTTCCTAAGCGCCTTGCTGATCCCAAAAAGCGCAGTATTGGCGTGCGTATCCCAGCGCACCCGGTTTGCGAGCTCTTGTTGCGCGAAATCGGTGAACCGTTGATGAGTTCGACCCTGCAATTGCCTCACGCCGACTTACCCTTAACGGACCCCGATGAAATTTGTGAGGCACTCGAAAATCAGGTGGATATGGTGGTGTTAGCGGGGCAGGGTGGAAAAGCGTGTTCTACGGTGATTGACTTGCTACAGTGGCCTCCGCAACTGATGCGCAGAGGGGCAGGAGATCCTGTCCCGCTCGGCATTGTAGAATAGAGATTTGCGCGTGCTTTATTAGGCGGTCAACGTATCCTGCTGGTATACTCCGCCCATGTTTGATCCGGCCACATTTATCCGTACCCTTGCAATCTGGGCTATCCCGGTGCTGTTCGCCATTACTGTGCATGAGGTGGCGCATGGTTGGGTGGCTTGGAAGCGTGGTGATCCCACGGCCATGCTCATGGGCCGCCTGACCCTGAATCCTATCAAGCACATTGATCCTTTCGGAACCATTTTGTTGCCGGGTATTTTATTGTTGTTTCATCCGCCCTTCTTGTTTGGATACGCCAAACCGGTACCGGTTAACTTTGGTGGTCTGAAAGATCCTAAGCGCGATATGGTGCTGGTCGCCATCGCTGGTCCTGCCGCCAATCTGCTGATGGCCATTTTTTGGACGGCCGTGCTGTGGTTGGGTGGGCATTTGCCGGGTGGCCTAGCCTATATTGCGGAGCCCATGCAGTTGATGGGTAAAGCCGGTATTATCATCAACGTCATTCTGATCATCTTCAATTTGATTCCTATCCCACCGCTGGATGGGGGGCGGGTTGCGGTTGGTCTGCTACCGGCTTCGGCCAGCATTGCCCTCAGCCGGATTGAGCCCTATGGATTTATTATTCTGATTTTATTGCTTTTTAGTGGCGTGTTGTGGTCGGTTCTGGGGCCACTGTATTTGGCGATTTATCATTTCTTCCTTGCAATAGGTGCTGGATGATGCAAGAAATCATCGTGTCAGGGATGCGGCCCACGGGACGCCTACATTTGGGCCATTATCATGGCGTGCTGAAAAACTGGTTGCGTCTGCAGGATGAAGCCGAATGCTACTTTTTTGTCGCGGACTGGCATGCTTTGACCACGCATTATGAAACGACGCAAGGTATCCGTACCGCCGTGTGGGATTTGCTGATTGAATGGTTGGCCGTCGGTGTGGACCCCGAAAAGGCGGTACTATTCATCCAGTCCCATGTGCCTCAGCACGCCGAGCTGGCCCTTCTGCTGGGCATGATGACCCCTTTATCCTGGCTGGAGCGGGTGCCCACTTTTAAGGACCAGCAGGAAAAGCTGCGGGAACGCGATCTAGCGACCTTCGGGTTTTTGGGGTATCCGCTGTTGATGACGGCGGACATTCTGCTTTACGGTGCAGACAAGGTGCCGGTAGGTGCCGATCAGGTGGCGCATCTAGAAATCAGCCGTGAATTGGCACGACGCTTTAATAGCTTTTACGGCAGAGATGAAGATTCTGTCCGACAAGTTGAAAAAGCTTTGCAAGCCTTGGGCAAGCGTGGCGGCAAAACCTTTGCGACTTTGCAGCAACGATTTCAGCAAGAGGGTGATGCGCTGGCTGTGCAGGAGGCAGCGGTTTTTCTTGGTCAACAAGCTGGGCTCAACGCGGCTATGCAAGCGCAGTTACTGGCATACCTAGAGGGTAAGGGTCGGGAAATTTTGCGTGAACCTCAAGCTTTGCTGACGGCGGCGGCGAAAATGCCGGGGCTGGATGGCCAGAAAATGAGTAAATCCTATGGTAATACGATTGCTTTGCGTGAACCGCCCGACCTCGTGGAAAAGAAAATCCGGACCATGCCCACCGATCCCGCCCGGGTAGGGCGCCATGATCCTGGTACCCCCGAAAAATGTCCGGTTTGGGCTTTGCATCAGGTGTATTCTGATGCGGAGACGCAAAACTGGGTACGTAGCGGTTGTACGACAGCGGATATTGGTTGTCTGGACTGCAAGCAACCATTGATCACTGCGGTACTGGCCGAACAAGCACCTATCCAGGAAAAAGCCGAGTACTGGGCGGCTCGACCGGCACAATTACAAGAAATCGCGCGTGCGGGTGCGGAGCGTGCGCGTCATCGCGCCGAGCAAACCCTCGATAAAGTGCGTGCGGCCATGGGTTTGATTCATGACCAAGCCGGGATTTGAAGCCGATTCCCAAGGGCTGCTCGTGCAGGTCCACGGGCAGCCTCTAGAGGTTTTGCCCGAGGGTCTTTTTATCCCGCCCGATGCGCTTGAACTGCTTCTCGATAGTTTTTCTGGTCCCTTGGAGCTGCTGCTCTGGTTGATTCGGCGTAACCGTATGGATATCCGCGATATTCCGGTTGCTGAAGTAACTCGACAGTATCTACTGTATTTGCATGAGGCGCGGAAGCGCAATCTGGAACTGGCGGCTGAATACTTGCTCATGGCGGCCTGGCTCGCGGAAATCAAGGCGCGGATGTTACTCCCGGTAACGCCCAACGCAGAAGAAGAGGACCTCGACCCCCGGATAGAGTTGGCCCGGCGTCTGGAGGCTTTGGCGCTGATTCAAGGCCAAGCAGAGATTTTACAGGGACTACCACAATCCGGTCGCGATTTTTGGCCGGTGATGACCGTAGCCTATACCGATTTACCTCCCTCGACTCCGCTCGTGGAGCTTGCGGAGTTGGTTCGTGCTTGGCAGAGGATGCGTGAGCGACCGCCTCCTGCAGCGCCATCTGCGCACATGCTGACCCAACCGGCTATGGGGTTACGTCAACGCATGGTGGAATTGTTGCAATTTTGTCGTCGTGAGCCACGACCACGAGCTCTGGCGGAGCTGTTGCCGGAAGTCAATCGTCCGTTTCTTGCGCTTTCTTTACTAGCCATTTTGGAGTTACTCCGTCAGGAAGCTCTGGTGTTGCTGGAAGATGCGTCTGGATACTGGCAGATAACGGTAGCTGATCGTAGCGTGTCTGCCCATGCGTGAGGCGCTGCTCGCGCTCTTCTTGTCGAGTTCCGAGGTGCTGACTCGCGCCCAGTTAGCCACGATTTTTGCCGACGACCGCGAATATGCGGGTTGGGAAGCGGCACTGGATATTCTGATGGCTACAGGAGATGGCCCGATGCATCTGGTCGAAGTGGCAGGAGGATATCGCCTGCAGATTCGTCCACGCTACAATGCACTACTCGCCCGCCTCCACGTAGAACCACCGCGACTTTTGTCCAAAGCGAGCTTAGAAACTCTGGCGGTTATTGCCTACCAGCAACCGGTTACCCGGCCAGAAATAGAGCATTGGCGCGGTGTTGCGGTAGGGGGAGCGATCATGCAGCAATTGCAGGATAAGGGCTGGATTAGCGTGGTGGGTCATCGAGAAACACCCGGTCGACCGGCACTCTGGGCGACTACTACAGAATTTCTGCAGCATTTTTCTCTATTTTCATTGGCCGATCTTCCGGAAGTAGATGCTATAAAATAATTATAAATATCAAATTTTTATAATTTTATTGGTTATTATAAAAAGATATTGGGAAAGTTAGAACAATCTAATTTGACGAAGCTCTGGTCTAGTCGCATATTGTTTTTTGGTTCAGGAATTATGCGTTGGCGTACTGATGCTGGCGTCTCAGCCTGGTCAGGTGATAGTGATAATTCGATGAGGAGCAAAACGAATGGCACATGTAGTGATTTTGGGCGCAGGTACGGGCGGAATGCCTGCCGCTTACGAAATGAAAGAGGCCCTAGGTTCCGGGCACGACGTAACGCTGATTAGTGCGAACGACTATTTTCAGTTCGTACCTTCAAATCCTTGGGTGGGTGTGGGCTGGACCAAGCGGGATGATATTGCATTTCCCATCAAACCTTATGTTGAGCGTAAGGGCATTCATTTTATAGCTCAGGCAGCAGAAAAAATCGATGCTGAGGGACAAACCATTACTTTGGCGGATGGCAGTTCGGTAGCTTACGATTATCTGCTCATTACGACTGGTCCTAAGCTGGCTTTTGAGAATGTGCCCGGTTCTAATCCTCATGAAGGCCCGCTTCAGTCCGTTTGTACGGTTGATCATGCAGAAAAAGCCTATCAGGAGTATCAGGCACTTCTCGCTGAACCCGGCCCCATTGTTATCGGCGCTATGGCGGGAGCGAGCTGTTTTGGTCCGGCCTACGAATACGCGATGATTGTAGCCTCCGATCTCAAGAAGCGCGGTATGCGCGATAAAATTCCTTCCTTCACTTTTGTGACCAGTGAACCCTATATCGGTCATCTGGGCATTCAGGGCGTGGGTGACTCTACGGGTATTCTGACCAAGGGGCTCAAAGAAGAGGGCATTGAAACCCATACCAATTGTAAAGTGACCAAAGTTGAAGATGGTAAGATGTTTATCACCCAAGTAAACGAAAAGGGTGAAGTAGCCAAAGAATTTACGCTGCCCGTCAAATTCGGCATGATGATTCCGGCTTTTAAAGGGGTACCGGCTGTCGCAGGTGTTGAGGGTCTTTGTAATCCCGGCGGCTTTGTGTTGGTGGATGAACATCAGCGCAGTAAAAAATATGCCAACATTTTTGCGGCAGGCATCGCCATTGCGATTCCCCCCGTAGAAGCTACGCCAGTACCAACGGGCGCACCTAAGACGGGTTATATGATTGAGTCCATGGTGTCCGCCGCCGTACATAACATCAAAGCCGATGTGGAAGGACGTAAAGGTGAGCAAACCATGGGTACTTGGAACGCAGTATGTTTTGCAGACATGGGCGATCGTGGTGCGGCTTTTGTGGCATTGCCGCAATTGCGACCCCGTAAAGTCGATATATTCGCTTATGGGCGCTGGGTACATCTGGCCAAGGTGGCTTTTGAAAAGTACTTCATTCGCAAGATGAAAATGGGGGTTTCGGAGCCCTTCTATGAAAAGGTGCTCTTTAAGATGATGGGCATTACCCGCCTCAAAGAAGATGAACCCCAGCGTAAGGCCTCTTGACGATAGAGCCCATTGCTCAATATGACCCCGCCTCGTGCGGGGTTTTTTGTAGGGTTTATGGGATGGACAGGATATGATCGCGGCATTATTGAAATTTGCTGAATGGACGGGGCTGAAACCATGGACGAAAAATTACAAAAAGTACTTGCGCGTTTCGGGCTAGGTTCCCGGCGTTTGATGGAAACATGGATCGCTGCCGGACGCATACAGGTCAATGGTCAGCCTGCGAAGCTGGGGGATCGGGTGACCGCGCAGGATCATATTGCCGTGGATGGAGAGCCCCTCCGCATTCCATCTTGGGTGCGACCACGCTTGCGGGTGCTGCGCTATCATAAACCCGCAGGAGAGCTCACTACCCGGAGTGATCCAGATGGCCGCCCGACCGTATTTGATCGCTTGCCGAAGCTGCGAGGCAGTCGCTGGGTAGCGGTGGGTCGTTTGGATTTTAATACGGAGGGCTTGTTGTTGCTCACCAATGATGGCGACCTAGCCAATGCCCTGATGCATCCTCGGGCGGCTATTGAACGCGAATACGCAGTACGGGTTCTGGGTGTGCTGAGCGTAGAGCAGCAAAACCTGCTCCTCAAAGGAATTACCCTGGAAGATGGTGAAGCGCGTTTTTTGACCATTGAAGACGGCGGTGGTGAAGGTGCTAATCATTGGTACCGCGTCACGCTCGCAGAGGGCCGCAATCGGGAAGTACGACGCATGTTTGAAGCCTTGGGCTTAGCCGTCAGCCGCCTGACGCGAACACGCTATGGTGTCGTGACTATGCCACGATTGCTGACAACCGGTCATTTTGACGAGCTTCCGGATGAAGAAAGAGAGGCCTTGATGGCCAGTGTACAGTGGGTGAATCCGGCTAAACCGACATCAGCACGTCCCTCTTCGCCTGAAACGCCACGCAAAAATGGGTCGCGGTCCCGAGGGAAATCTTGAGTCAGTGAGTGTTTCAAACTTGAAAAATATGTAACTAGTATGGTATTTTTATGACTGATTTTTGATGTGTGCTTTTGTTTTCAATGAAGATCGTTCATAAGGAGTATCTGCTATGGGTTCTCAGTTGACGTCCTACACGGCATTGGATTCTGAAAGTTTATCTCTTAGTCAGTCAGCGACGGAAAAAGTACCGATGAATGATATTGCTTCGGCAGACCGACCATCCTTGATTGCAGCGACTCCTGCTACAAATTCGCAGAATCCTGAGGATCCATTGGGTGTTTCCTACATCACCGTAGTCCTGTTGATCGTGATATCTGGTGTACTCTCTCTTTTCAGAAAAATATTTGGATAATCGGTGTCGTTCAGTTTAACGACCAGAGCGCATCTGATAGTACTCATTGAGAATATCCCAAATCCCAAAAATGATTTGGGTAATAATATGCGCTGCAAACCATAGCACTATAAATCGCAAGACGTCCATTCCTATGGGTATCCAGAAAGGAAGACCGAAACCGGTCATTTCGGGTCGCGGTATCAACCCCAGTTTTGCAGCAAAAATAGCCAGCAGCCATGTGATTGCCCAGGCTTTGACAGGCTTTTCTGTTTTACGCTCGCGCTTGGCCACGATGATTCTTCCGAATCAGGGTTCAGCGTCCCATTACTTGGTCGCGTAGCTTATCAAGTTGCTGCTGAACCATGGTGCTGAGACTCTGCAGTTGTTCAGCACCTTTGTGCACAGAATTTTCATCGCCTTTTTTCAGAGCCGTTATGAGCGCAACTCCCAATTTGTGAACCTGAGGATGGACTTGTTGCACGGCGATAAAAGCCGGTGACTGAGCCAGAGGGCTGTCTTGGACGCTGTCCATCCACAGACCGAGCCGACATTGATGATGATCTTTGATGTTTTCAAGCTGGATGTTAGCGCCATGCTCCGAAATTGCTCCTAGAATATGAGCAACCCACTGAACATGGTCGGCTTTGGCGACGGTGAGGCGAGTGACTAAGGCTGGATCACCTTCTAGGGCGGCTTCACCGCTGTGGGAAAGCTCATCTTGCACGGCACCGAGAAGATTGCGAATGCTCTGGAACTGCGTGGCAAATTGACCCATAGACTGTTGCAAGGCGACCATATGTGCGCCCATCGTGTCGGCGGCGGCAATTTCTTGCGCCGCACTGCTGACAATCGTGTCGATGTTGCTACGCGTTTTCTGAGCGGACTGATTTGCCATTCCCAATACTTCAGCTACGGTTTCTAAAGAATCTCCACCTCGACGTAGATGTTGGATACTGGCACCCACCCCAGCTTCTACTTGGCCAGCGCCCTCATTGATGCTGATGGCCGAGTTTCGGATTTCTGAAGCGGCGCGGGCAGAACTTTGTGCCAGCTTTTTCACTTCATCGGCGACTACCGCAAAACCACGCCCATGTTCTCCGGCCCGAGCCGCTTCAATCGCGGCATTGAGGGCCAGTAAATTGGTTTGCTTGGCAATTTCCTGCACTTTGCCGGCGAGGCTGGTAATATTTCGGGTCTGCTGCAAAAAAGCCTGAACGGTTTGTCCCATCGTAGTGACGGCTTGCTCGACGAGGTCCATCTCGCCAATCAGTTCCGACAAGCGTTCATTACCCATTTGGACGTCATGTAGCGTGTGTTCTGCTAACTCTTGATTAGCAGCGATGCTGTCGGCGGAATGACGCACGGCGGCGGCGACGGCTTGAGTCTGATCATGCAGAGACTGGC
Source organism: Acidithiobacillus sp. (assembly GCA_041676785.1). Classification (GTDB taxonomy): domain Bacteria; phylum Pseudomonadota; class Gammaproteobacteria; order Acidithiobacillales; family Acidithiobacillaceae; genus Acidithiobacillus. Next base: position 25,163 of record JBAYRF010000014.1, read on the forward strand.
TGTCGAGTTGTGCCGCTTGTAGATCCCGATTGAAGTCAAGAGCCAACAGATGGCTTTGGGCAGCATGCTCCAAAGCCGTCACTTGATGATCGAGAACCTTGCAACTTTGCCAGAGACGATCTTTTTGCCAGTTACACAGGGGGGTAACCGTGGTTCCGAGTTCTTCATCTTCCTGGATCAGTTGCGCAGCATCACTATCACCGTCTAGGCAGGCAGAGAGGAGAGAAATCAGAGAATGATTTTCGACGGACATGGGTAAATATCCTTCTTAATGGGGTTGAATGACTTTGGCGACTGCACGCGCTAGATCATCGGGTAAGAATTTAGCGACATAACCATCGGCACCCACGCTTTGCGCGTGGGCTTCGTTGGCGGTGCCCGAAAGTGAAGAGTGAATGACCACAGGTACGTCGCGGAGGGCTTCGTTCTCTTTGATGCGGCGGGTAAGGGTGAATCCATCCATTTCCGGCATTTCCAGATCGGTTAAGACCATGGCTACCTTATCGTGCAGAGGGATACCAGAGGCTTTGGCGTCCTGCGCGAGTTGCAGGAGGCGTTCATAAGCCTCTTTACCGGTTTTGGTGCCAATAAATGCCAAGCCGAGACTGCGTAGTGTTTTTTCAATCTGGTTACGAGCGACTCCCGAATCATCGGCGTAGAGAATGACGGCGCCCTGCGCAATTTCAACATGATGGGTTTGTTGTAGCTCGTCACCGGCCTTGAAACGAGAAGGCAACACTTGTCGGAGTATATGCTCTACGTCAAGAACCAGTGCCAGACGGGCGGTTTCTTCGTTTTCATCCAAGCGGGCAAGGCTGGTAATTAAGCCGCCCACAGAAGCGCCCTCAGCGGACAGTACGCGGCTCCATTCCAGTCGCACGATTTCTTCCACATCTTCAACGGCAAAGCCCTGTACAGAACGCTCGTATTCGGTAACCAGCAGGATATTCAGACCGCTGGTGCTACACCCGACAACGGCGGGTAAGTCAATAACGGGAATGATCTGACCGCGAATATTGGCAACCCCCATGACATGTTTAGGTGCGCCAGGCATCGGTGTAATTTTAGGCATTACCAAGGCTTCACGGACCTTAAACACATTGATGCCAAACAGCTCACGACTTTGCAGTTGCTGGTCTTTGCCAAGACGGAAAACCAAGAGCTCAAATTTATTGGTGCCCGCAAGTTGGGCGCGTTCGTCGACTTCGCGTAATACCTGGCTCATTGTGAAATCCTCATGACTGGTTCTGAATGACGGCAGAGAGCGCGTCTAGATGTCGAAAAATAGCGTCTCGTTGTTCTAGCACTTGTGCTAATTTTTTTTCGGCAGTGGTACGATCGCCAGCCCGATGCGCAGTGATGAGTTCTTGCGCTAGCCCGTGAAATTGTCGATGCGGCTCGGCGAGTGCGATGAATTCCGAATTTTTACCAAAAGTCGGCATGCCAAAGTGGTCGTACCACTGACCCAAGCTGCAGGTATGGTGATCCTTGAGGTCTTCGGAGTGGATCTGGGCGTGGTCATTCATTATTTCGTTTTGCAAACGATGAACGAAAACCTCATGGCTTTGGCGGGCGGCATCCATGGTCATCACCACCGAGAGGCTGCGGAGATTGGAAATTTCCCGCTGCAAACCCTGAGTGACTTCTATGGACTGTTGTGCCTGGTGCTGATTGTTTTGTGAAGCAATATCAATGGTTTTGGCAGTAGTGGTAATGGCTGCGATATTATCCTGCACTTCGTCGGTAGCTTCCTGCACGCGTTTCGATAAATTACGGACTTCGTCGGCGACTACGGCGAAACCTCGACCATGTTCGCCAGCGCGGGCCGCCTCAATAGCCGCATTCAAAGCTAACAAATTCGTCTGGTAAGCAATCTCGCGAATGGTTTGGGCAATACGGCTAATGGCTACGACTTGTGGAACGAGAGAAGCAGAGGCCTGATGATTATCATCGATGCTTTTTACCAGAAAGTTTAAATTTTTGTTGACAGTGATCATAGCCTGCTGGATGTCTTCAGCGGTGCCAGTCAAGGTATGGGCATGAGCCGTTGCATTCGAGGAAAAATTTGCGGAAATGGTTTCACTCCGGCGGCTATCCGTGAGATCTTGCCATGAAGCGTGAAACGCCATAGGCCGCCCTTTTCCATCGCGTAGCAACGAAAAATGCAGCGCAAAAGTGATTCCACCCAGCACGAGCTCGGCGCGATGTTCAGTACGAGAGCCCTGAGCCAGCTCACGAAATAGGTTGCGTATCCGTTCGGGATCTTTATGAAATTGATGAATAGAATGTCCCAATGCCTGGCGTACATCCGCACCGCGCAGCAGCGGATTCAGTTGTTGATGATGGTGCTGCATGATTCTAATAGCGGCGGGATTCATATAAAAAATGACATTTTCCATGGCCGCATCCGCTTCGCAGAGCATTTCCAAGGTTTGCAAAGGATCAAGAAGCGCCTGTGCATAGTCCGTCAAGTCCGATCTTTCCATAGTCGCTGCTCTTAGTTAGGCGGATTGAATGGCGGTACCGACATTCAGTCGATCAAACCACTCAAAAAAGCGTTGCACATTGTCACCGCTGTAAATGGCACCATGTTGTGGACAAAGGTGATGAATTTCGAGCTGGCTGACGCGATTGATCCAATCTTTTTTCGCGGCATTGGAGGGCATCCAGCGTTCGTGAAAATATTTCGCTTTAGCAATATGCGCGTCGAAAGCCTTGCCCGTATTGCCGCGACGATCTACCCAAGCATCATGTCCGGGCGGTAATAAAGCGGCTCCGACATCTCCAGAAAAGAGAATCTTGGCTTCGGGGTCGTAAACGTGAAAATTTGCCGATGAATGCAGATAGTGCGCGGGGATAAATTCTAAGCGTCGACCGCCGATGATTATGTTGCCACCCTCGTCCGGAATGTCCTGCAAGGGCGCATTCAGAGCGCCGTAATGACGGATGAATCCCTCCCAGAGCTGAGGGATATACCACTCCAGTTTTTCATTGCAGGCATGCCAGAGTGGGAGACTGGAAGCAATGTCAGGGTCTTGGTGCGATACGAAAGCGGCTTTCAGGCTGGAGGGCTGCACCACTTCAACCAAGGCCGCAAAAACCTGCGGAAAAATTTCAAACCCACCCGGATCAAAGATGATGCTTTGACCATTGGATTCCATAACATAGACGTTAGAATCAATGACTCGATGTTCGTCTTGGTCATAGAGCACCCACCAGCGGTGGCTGCCTGCTTCAAATACCGATGCTGCTTTCATGTTCCAGACTCTCCAGTTGATGGCGATAGGTACGAATCGCCTGAGCGACCGTATGGACGGCTTCGCCCATATCTCGGGATACGCGCATCAGCGGAGCTCCGGTACTCTCGGCGAGAGCGGCTTCAATGCGACCATTGGTGACGACGTATTCCTGTTCCTCGATGCCGGCTTGCAGTAGATATACCGTTTCAAGCAAGTGGGCGAGAATTTTGCGTGCCTCGGCTTCTTCCTGAGTAATGGTGATCTGCCAGTTTTTTTGCATATTCTTCAGGCTGACGCAGGCTTTTTCGCAAAGCGAATTACCTTCGAGCATATCCCCGTAGGCGCTCACAAAGCGCTGATGTTGGAGGATACGCATGTGCGCTTCGATCAGTGGGGCAATGCTTTCTTGTAAATGGGAGGCGGATTCTTTGAGCGTCGCAGCGCGCTCACGAAAAGCCTGGGCCACTACGCCATAGCCAGCTAGCGCCTTACCGTGGCGTTTGACCAGAACCATAGCGTTCAGCGCGCGCCGATCAATTTCACGTAGTGCTTTTTCGATGCTTCGACGGGCGTCAAAAGAAGCATCCACTACTTCCATAATCCGCTGAATATCCATCAAGCGGCTCCTTGCTGTCCGGATTCTGGACGGTTGAAATCAGCGGAATGATCGAGGACATGGTTTACCAAGGCGCCACTATCCAGAATGAGCACCACACTGCCTTTGCCCGAAATGGTCGCGCCTTGATACCAATTTGGGTCTGCCAGGAAATCCATGGGTTTGACCACGGAATCTTCATTACCCAGCACTTCGGAAACCATGAAAAGTCCGCGCTCAGTGAGAACGCCTTCGATAGATTCAGAACCCGGACGCAGGGGGCGACCATGCAGTAGTGCGCCGAGATCCACCATTGGTGTGACCTGCGTACCATCTACTCGATAAACACTGCGTCCGCTCATGCGGTGAATGCGACTTTCTTGAATGTCCAGCAGGCTCTCAATGCTGGCGATGGGTAAGGCATAAATTTCCCGGCGCAGGCGCAAATAGAGTACGGGTAATACGGCCATGGTCAAAGGAAATTCCATGGAGATCGTGGTACCAAGACCCTGCCGCGTCTGAATATCGAGCCGACCGCGCAACTTGCGGACCGTTTCCTTAACGACGTCCATGCCTACGCCGCGTCCAGAAAGATCGGTGGCTTGATCTTTGGTGGAAAAGCCAGGGCGGAAGATCAGTTCCAAAGCTTCTTGTTCAGAAAGTCGTGCTGCTTGGTCAGTCGTAATGACGCCTTTATCGAGGGCTTTTTGGGTTACGAATTGACGATCAATACCTCGGCCATCATCAGAGACTTCGATGCGAACCTTATCGCCGAGGTGTACTGCAGCAACGCGGATATTGGCGCTGCGGGATTTGCCAGCCATCTGCCGGTCTTCGGGAAGCTCCACGCCGTGGTCCAGGCTGTTGCGAATGAGATGAGTCATGGGGCCGGAGAGGGCGTCTACTACGGCCTTGTCAATTTCCACATCTTCGCCAACAATTTCTAATTGCACCTCTTTGCCGAGCTGTCGGGAGGCATCTCGCACTACTCTGGGAAGCTGTTGAAATAAACGCTTGCAAGGTTGCATCCGCAGTCGCATAACCGTGCTTTGGATGTCATTGACGGTGAGATCTACTTCCCGTGCTAGTCGGAGCATATCTTCATTTTCTTCGCCTAGACTGCCAATGGCAGAAGACAGGCGATTGCGCAATAACACCAATTCACCGACCTGGTTCATGACCGCATCCAGACGGGAGGCATCGACGCGTAAAGTCGTGTCGGCAGCTTCGGGGGCGGTTGTCCCGTTACGCGGAGGATTGGCGGAAGTATGTGGTGCGGCAGATGCTGGTTTCGCAATGGTCGCACACGGTTCGGCGACAGTGGCTCTAGTTGCCTTTGGAGAGGGGATAGCGGGTTCAGGAGTCAGTGAAGCATGCGGTGTCGTCGTCGCTGTCTCGCAGCCTGGTGCTTGGGTGCCATATATCTGGTCGAGCACCCGCTCAAACTCCTCGGGAGTGATTTCATCGCGAGCTTTGCAGTCTTCCTCAGGAGAAGCAGTGAGTCCGGGTGCCTGATTACCATAGAGCGCATCCAGCGTAGCCTCGAATTCCGCCTCGGAGATTTCATCGGGTTTTTTGAGAACTTCGGGCGTCAGAGAGGTTATAGCCGTTTGGGCACTATTTTCTGCGTGCTCCATAAAAATACCGGAATGACCATCACTGGTGGCACGTTGGCTTACTTTCAGCTTGGCCTCTGGCATGGAGGAGCATGGGGGAGATTCTGGCTCTGGCTGCGGGGCAGGGGGTGCTGTGCCAGAGCTTGGTGGCACCTGACCAGCGGCCAGTTGTTGAATGAAGGTACCTAGTTCTACTGGGCCTGGTTCTGGATTTTCACCTTGGGCCAATTGCTTGAGCATGTCATCAATCACGTCCAGACCGCGAAGAATCGCGTCAATCATAGTCGAAGATATAGGCAGCGTATGGGAACGGAGTTTGTCGAGCAGATCTTCGAGATGATGCGTCCAGCTAACAAGATGATCGGCTTCTAAAAAACCGGCCCCCCCCTTAAGGGTATGAAAAGCCCGAAATACGGAGGCAAGGATGTCGTCGTTGCCCGGATTGGATTCTAGCCGCAGAGTATCCTCTTGGGCTTTTTCCAGCAGTTCACGGGCTTCGGGTAAGTAGTCCTGGAGAATCTCCATATCCATGACTTAGATCCCCAGTTCTGCGAGTAGGGCGTCGACTTCGTCTTGGTTGACGCTGGGATTGGAATCCATGAGCGACACGCTGTCGGTGTTGGTTTCGCTGCTTGTTTCCAGTCCGATTTCTGCGAGAGTCAGGCGGATACGCTCTTCGACGGCCTGGAGAAGCGCGATGGCTTTTTTTAGCCGCTGTCCGGCAAGATCCTGCCCCTGCTGACTGGCCAGAATGGTTAGTAAAGCACTGTCTATACGCTGTAATGGTTCATCAATAAAGCTGTTGTGAGCAGCCCGAATATCGGTTATGGCATCTTGCGCTCTTTCCACCGCAGCCAGCGTAGCCATGGTCTGTTCTTCGGTGAGTCGTAATGCTTCTTCGAGAGGGTTTTGCGCGCCGGAAAGATTTTCTTCTGCCGTATTGGCGATACGTTTCAGCCCTTCGCGTAAAAGCGATTCCGCCTCACTGAGCAGTCGACCGGGACCAAGAAGGTGATCATTCATGACGCTATTCCGTGGGCTGCTTGAAGACGCTTAAACACCGCATCGAGTTTTTCTTTGAGGGTGTCGGCAGTAAACGGTTTGACAATATAGCCGTTGACGCCCGCCTGTGCCGCTTCCAATATGTTTTCGCGTTTTGCTTCGGCCGTTACCATGAGTACGGGGATATGGCGCAACTGCGGATCTGAACGAATAGCGCGCAACAGATCAATGCCTTGCATGTTAGGCATATTCCAGTCAGAGACCACAAAATCGAAGGGACGATTATGGAGTTTCTGGAGTGCCTGCACACCGTCTTCCGCTTCGTCAAAATTGCTGAAACCCAACTCACGCAGCAAATTGCGCACAATTCTCCGCATGGTTGAAAAATCGTCGACCACCAGAATATGAATGCCCTTGTCGACCAGATCGATACCCATAACTATTTGATCTCCTCCTTGAGAAGCAGTCAGCAGCGGACAGCACGACATCCATAGCAATTATCGTACCACCCAAGCGCGTTATTGTGACTGCGTGCATACTGTTTCAGATATACGACACATGGCTGTAAAAACTGAAGGGGCGCATCGCGTGACGATGCCGTTATCCGCGTTGTTCGATGCTTCCTGCCATGATGGGGTCATTGCCAGATTTGCTGGGATTCTGCGGAGCCACTACGACAATACTGACGCGACGATTCATGATCAGGCCCTTGGCAGTATGGTTTGAGGCGATTGGGTGATATTTTCCGTAGCCAGCAGCGACCAGTTGATGGGGGTTAATACCGCGATCAACAAATAATTCGACCACGGATACGGCCCTAGCAGCGGATAGTGCCCAATTGGAAGCGTATTGATCCGTGCGGATGGGCAAGTCATTGGTGAAGCCGTTGACCTGAATCTGATAAGGCACTTTTGCCAACACCTGGGCGATATCACCTAGGGTAGTGGAAGCCTTGTGACTAAGCTGCGCCTTTGCAGAAGGGAATAAAATTTTGGCATTTAGATCAATCACAACGCCTAGATGGCTACGATGTATAGCTACGCTACCTTGGTCAATCAAGGGCTTAAGGAGCAGTTTCATTTGTTTTTCGATATTCTGCATGGCACTGTCCGGGGATGTTGGTACGGTTTCGTGCGCTTGCGGGGACACCTGTCCTTGGCGGATGTGGGGTACTGGGGCCATTGTCGCCACTTTGGGGAGGGCGGGTAGTGCAATCGGTGTTTGTGTCAGACTCGTGGTATCTGAGCGAATGGGAACGGGGGACCAAGGGTGGCCACTGAATGCGGATACGAGGGTTTTAGATAGTACTTTGTATTTCCCTTCATTCACCGAGGATATGGCATACATCACTACGAAAAATGCAAAAAGTAGTGTAATAAAATCGGCGTAGGAGACTAGCCAGCGCTCATGATTTTCCCATTCTTCTTCCCGCTTTTTGCGTGCCACGTTTGCCTCCAAAAATATGCGTCACCAGTAAATAGGTGAAATTCTGCGTTTTGCCGGTATTGCGATGCTCAGATTGCCTGACAAGCGAAAAATGTGCCGATGATCTCTGCATGGCCCTGTCGGGCACAAATCCTGCTGTAAAAAAATCGACCGTGCACCATGCACGGCTGGGTTGTCAAAATGTTGACGAGCAAGAATTCGGTTGTAGAAGGGTAACCGTATGATGAAAAAAGAGAGTTTATTCGACAGCTTGTTTCAAGACGTCAATCGCTTGACACGGAAGTCTGCTGTGGATCGTGCTCTGGCGAATTTGGCGCAAGAACAACGCATTCTGCGCATCCTGCTGGGGAGAGAAAATGGGATTTCGGCGCAGGCCGCATTGTTGTATGACGATCCGCAGTCGGGAGCGTTGATTCTGGATGAATTGATGCCGGAAGTAGCAAATACTCGGCTTTATCCAGGAGAAGCATTGTTACTATGGTCTACGGACACCATGCCGATGGGGTTTCCCAGCGAAGTCCTAGAGCGCGTGACCTGGCAGCGCTTTGCAGCCGTTCGTATTTTGCGTCCAGAAACATTTTTTCAGCTGCAGCGGCGCGAAACGTTACGCGCCATACTGGGCGACTCAGAAAAAATTATCGTCCAACTCCAGCGTTTTGGTGCAAGATCTTTAGACGGTCTCTGTCTGGATATGAGTGCTGGTGGTTTGCGAATACGCATGACGGCGCCGCACGATTATCCACTCAGTGCCGGAGAGTTGCTGGCTGAAGTCCGTTTTGAATTCCGAGGACGCTCTTATCAAGTGTCCGCTCGGGTTTGTCACGTTACACCTGCTTTTGCCGCAAAAGGCAGCTTACAGCAGGTTGGGCTGAACTTTGTCGATCCGCCAGCAATGCTACAAGACCATATTACCCAATATGCAGTACGGTATGACGGAGATCGTCTACGCCGCGCCAATGGATAGGGGGCGTGCCACGGTTTTTTTAGGAGCTTGCGCGTCGTCGAGAATGGTCAAAACATGGAGATTCGCAGGTGGGGTATTGCTGGTGCTGATATCCGAGGTGAGTGACTCCTGCTGTTCCACGATCCATTGCCCAAACTGTTTTTTTTCTGGCAAAAAATACAGAGGCGCGAGGCCATTGGTCTGTAAGACACCGTCCGGTTGCTGCGGCAGAATCACCATAACCATAGGAATGCCGCTTTTCTGAGGATGGGCAAAGTGTGGTGCTTGCGTGTACTGTAGTTGAAAATGTGCTGGTGCAACGAGTAGAAAAGTAATGAGTGCATCATCGAGAGACTGTAACCAGACAAAAGGTCCATGGGTGGGAACATGCAACAAGGCAAAGTGACGCAGTTCTGTAAAACCGGGCATTGCCGCAATGCACTCCCATATCTGGTTATCGGCAATATCTAAGGAACCGAAGCGGGTAGCGTAATGAGTCACGGGTTTGAGTCCTCCTTGGGACGGCTGGAACCTGACGTTGCTGCGTCGTGATGTTGTAACCAATGGTCAAGCTGTGCGGGCACGGCGGTTTGAGCGGATTGATTGGCTTCGCGTACGGTTTCTAGTAATTCTTCCCGTAAAATGGTGAGCGCGTCGGTGCATTCTATGCCGAGGCGCACTTGTCCTTCCTCAATACGGGTGATCACGATGCGAATATTGTCACCGATGCAAATGGCTTGGCCTCGGCGTCTAGTCAGTACCAGCACCCTCAGGCACTCCCGATCAGGGTGCGTTGGGCGGTGTTGGTGGTGGTGCCACCATCGGTATAGAGCGGGTTGGCGCGGCCAAAGAAAATTTCCCAAGCCCCCTGATTGAAACGCTCCAACGCCCGGATAATTTGGCCATTTCTTTGGTTTTCGTGAAGGATTTTTTCCAGCAGGAGTTGTCTCGCAGGGAGGCTTTCAGTACTCTGTTCGCGTTGTTTTTCCAAGAGGCTGATTTCATGGTAACAAGCCAATTTTTGAGCGACGATAGCTTCCAGCAGGGAGAGTTGCCCCGACTCCAGACAGTGGTTCTCTTCGATCAGTAGTTGCTGCAGTTTTTCTAGCAGGATCATTTGTCGAGACAAGGCAGTGTCTGTTTGCATGGGAGACTCAAGCGGTGTTGCGTGGTGTTAATGGCAGAAATTGCTGACTGTCTTGGGTGAGTCCCTGGCTAATCTTGGCCGCTGATATCGAATAGGTCCCATTGGCAACAGCAGATTTGATTTCTTGAACTCGAGTGTTATCTGCTGAACTGGAATTTTGCGCAGCCATAAGGCTGCGTGCGGCGGACGAAAGTGTCACATGGTCTTGTGCGACGCTGCTAGCCGATGTCGCCTGAGAAGCGGTGGCCGTATTGGTAGTGCTGGACACATTCTTGTTTTCACCGCTACGCGCCTTACCGGACACGTCGCCGGTGGCGGTTGTTGTTCCGGGCAATCCGGTGTAAGGGTTTATGGGGTTCATTACTCATTTCTCCTTGCTACAACCATGATCATTTATAGTGTAACGACACATGGCACTAAAATCTGAAGGTTCTTAGGCATGATTGTTTGTTAGAGTTCTAAAAAGGTACCACAACATGACCCTGTGGGGTGACCGTACCGCGAACGACGCGACCAGACTGCAGGTTGCGTACCAGTATAGTCTGTCCCGGACGACCATTTTCAATAGCATCCGCAATAGTAGCAATACGGATGCCTTCACCTTCGGCATAGAGGGTGATTTGTTCGCCAGCATGGACGACTTCTGGAGCATCCAGCATAGTCGTGGTGATGGGTTGACCCGCTAGCGTGCCAAAACGCAGTACCTGTCCGATGGCTTGGTGCAGGTTACTTAATGTGCTTCCGCTTAAGCCTGCGGTATCGCGGTGTACTATCGTAAGGTCTCTGGCGCTGAGGATAGTCCCTGCACTCAGGGGGGTGGCAGCAATAACGACCATCTGGCTCATCTGGATTTGTACAGGCAGGTAGAGTTGCCAAGCGGAAGGTGCAGTGCAACGCACCAGTACGGTTTGGTTGCCGTAAGGGTTGCCGTATCCAAAGTAACTGGCTTTAAGCCGCGTGCAAGCCGGGAAGTGCAAACCCGCTGCGGGTCCACTGATGTGAATTTGCGCATCGGCGGTATGTACTGGTAAGTGTGCTCGCACATACTGGCGCGCCACATGGCGTATGGTTTCTGGGTTTTCTGTGTCGCCTTGCGCGGCAGTACTCACCGTCAGCAAACACCCTGCCGCGCCGAGAAGCATGGCGAAGCATTTTAGTAGGCGTTTGGGAAAGCATGGATTCATTGTGTTGTGAGTACTCATGACCATTTCGATGAAACACAAGCAAATATTACGCCATGATCTGTTCTGGTACGGGGCTTGGCGATAGTCACGTTGCGGCGCCTAGCCCTTTGCCAGCGGCAGAATTTTGCCGGTCGATGATATAGAAAAAAGAACACTGGCGATTTTCTGCCGGTTTTGCCCGGAAAAAGTCGGTTTGTTGGTTTCTTGGGTTTGGGCACGTTTGTTGCTTTGAAAGTTCCAAACCATTTACGTGGGAGTGCTCATAACCATGTCCAGTTTGCTTGGCCAAGCTTTGAACCCCTTAGCCGATGCCCTAAAAGTGACGGGTTATCGTCAGCAGCTTCTCGCGGCAAATATTGCCAACGCCGATACGCCCAACTATCGGGCCGTCGATATTCCTTTCAGCAAAACATTAAAGGCCGTGCAGGCGGGGGATTCGGGTAATTTGGCACTCGCCACCAATAGCGGACGCCAGTTTGCCAATAATGGCAGTGCTGCCAGTATGTCCGCGTTGGTGCAGTACCAGCGCGGTAATCAGGTGGGTCTGGATGGTAATTCTGTAGATATGAACCGTGAACAAGCCAATTTTCTGCAGAATAGTGTGAGTTATCAGGCAGATTTGACGTTTCTAACGGGTAAAATTCAGACGCTGAATTCCGCGATTACGGGCACTGCAGTTTAAGAGTTAGGAGGGCTTAACGAATGTCAATGTATTCTGTACTGGATGTAGCGAGTTCAGCGCTTACCGCGCAAAGCTACCGACTTAATGTGGTGGCGAGTAATCTGGCCAATGCCAACTCGGCGACGAGTTCTGATGGTCAGCCTTATCGTGCTCGCGAGGTAGTTTTTGCTGCGCAACCGTTCTCGAGTAATGGCGCACCGGCCGGTGTGAGTGGGGTTCAGGTGGCCGGGGTCGTATCGAAGCCTGGTCCCTTTAAAATGGTTTATCAGCCGGGTAACCCCCTCGCCAACAAGGAAGGGTACGTAAAAATGCCTAACGTAAATACGGTGGATGAAATGGTTAATATGATTTCGGCATCGCGTGCCTACCAAGCTAATGTCAATGTTATGAATACCACGAAAACACTTTTACAAAAAACACTTACCTTGGGAGCTTGATTATGAGTGTCAATTCTCTGACATCTAGTGCTAATCCATTTTACACTTCCTTACAAAACAGTTCGGCCACCTCTGGAACGGCCAGCAGTGGCGCCAGCGGGTTAGCCAGTGAGAGTACTTTTTATAATTTGCTCGTCACGCAGCTGACGAATCAGGACCCGCTGAATCCGATGAGCAATTCTGAACTTTCTTCGCAGTTGGCGGAGTTTAGCGTGGCTAATGGGGTTAATGCGATTCAAGGGTCCTTGAGTTCATTAATGCAGCAAATCAATCAAAACCAAGGATTGCAGGCGGCTTCACTCATCGGCAAATCGGTCACTACTTCTGGTAACCAGCTCACGCTCAGTGGGAACGCGGCGACTGGAGCCTATGATCTCAGCAACGGTGCCAGTGCTGTTAATGTGCTTGTGCAGAATAGTGCGGGTCAGACCCTGGCAGAATTACCTCAGGGTGCGCAAGCTGCTGGTATGCAAAACTTTACCTGGAATGGTACGGATGCGGGTGGGAGCACCTTGCCTGCAGGCAATTATCAGTTTTCCGTGCAAGCCACTGGAGCCAATGGACAAAGTGTTACCAGCACGCCGTATATGACGGGGGTGGTAAATAGTGTTTCGCTAGGCGCTTCTGGGGCTGTTTTACAGTTACAAGGTAATCAGGATTCAGTGCCATTTAGTGCAGTACAGAACATTATTTAAGGAGTAGTTGCTATGGGTGCTTTTAATACAGCGTTGAGTGGTCTGCAGGCAGCGAATAGTAATCTGCAAGTGCTGGGTAATAATATCTCCAATGCCAGTACCGTGGGTTTTAAGAGTTCTAATGCTCAATTTGCGGATGCCTATGCGGCAGCGATGACCAATGAGGCCCCGTCGCAGGGGCAGATAGGAATCGGTACGCAGTTACAAACCGTGGCCCAACAGTTTACTCAAGGAAGCATTCAAACGACCGGCAATCCTTTGGACGTGGCTATCAATGGTAATGGTTTTTTGCAGTTTGATTACAATGGTTCCACCGTGTATAGCCGTAATGGTCAGTTGCAGCTCAGCTCGGGCGGCGTGTTGGTAGATGCTAACGGTGCCAGCTTAATCGGTGTTCAGGCGCAAAATGGAACCTTAACTGGCGCTAGTGGACCGTTGACGATCAGTCAAAATGCACTACCCCCACAAGCAACGTCTGGCTTAAGCCTGGGTTTGAATCTGGATTCAAGTAGTACGCCAATTACTGGTACGGCGATTAATATCAATGACCCTAGCAGTTACAACTATTCCACATCGACAACGGTATATGACAGCTTGGGTACGCCGCAGCTTTTAACCACTTATTACCAATTACAAAGTGGCACGGCGGGAGCCGGAGAAACCTGGAATGTGGCCTATTCCGCTACGGGAACCACGGGTGCCAGTGGTATTACTTCGGGTTCTTTGAATCCCCTGCAATTTAATTCTACGGGTCAGGAAACCAGCGCGGGAAGCGGAACCATTGCTGGTATTCCCTGGAGTGATGGCGCCACATCTGGGAGCATAAATTATAACTTTAATGGCAGTACTAATTATAATTCTAGTAATGCAGTAATTACCAATAGCAGTAATGGGTATGGCGTAGGACAACTGTCCGGTTTATCTATTGATCCGGGTGGGGATATTTACGCAAATTATAGTAATGGACAGTCTCAGGTGTTGGGGCAAATCTCACTCACCCGGTTTCCCAATAATAATGGCCTACAGAATGTTGGTAATAACTACTGGACAGAAACCTATGTTTCCGGACAACCACTGACGGGAACGCCCGGCAGTACTAATCTGGGGGTATTACAATCTGGGGCCGTGGAACAATCCAACGTGGATTTATCCCAGTCGCTAGTTAACCTGATTGTGGCGCAGCAGGCTTACCAAGCGAACGCGCAGACGATCAAGACTCAAAATACGGTCGTGCAAACGTTGCTGAGTCTTTGAGGTTAAACGATTATGGATACCCTCTATATTGCGATGACGGGTGCCAATGCGATTTTGCAGCGGCAAACGGTGACCGCCAATAACCTCGCTAATGCCAATACGACAGGCTTTCGCGCAGATAGCGCACAGTTCAGTGCGCTGCCGGTTTATGGCCAAGGTTTGCCAACGCGAGTTTACACAGCGACCGAAACACCCAGCGTAAATTTTAAATCGGGGCCGGTAGTGCATACGGGCAGATCTCTGGACGTTGCGGTGACGGGACAGGGTTGGCTGGCAGTGCAAGGACCAGACGGACACGAAGCCTATACGCGTGACGGTAATTTACAGATTAATGGGCAAGGTATTTTAACAACAGCAACAGGGCATCCCGTGCTAGGGGTTAATGGCTCCCCCATTTCTTTGCCACCGATGCAAACATTAGTTATTGGTGCTGACGGGACGGTTTCTGGAGTACCCGTCGGTAGTCAACCGAATGCCGTTATGGCTATCAATCAGATTAAGCTCGTCAACCCCTCGGAGCAGTCCCTACAAAAAAACGCTGATGGTTTGTTTCAGACCACGGATGGTAAGCCTGCCCCTGAAGATGGCAATGTGGTTTTAGAGCCAGGCGCTCTGGAAGGCAGTAATGTGAATCCAGTCAATAGCATGATTCAAATGCTACAAGATAGTCGGCAGTTCGAAATTCAAACCAAGCTGATGCAGACTGTTTCACAAGATCAGCAAAGTGCTACTCAACTGTTGGTAGTATCATGATAATCAGGAGCAATATTCTATGATGCGCTCGTTAGCGGTAGCGGCCACCGGACTGGAAGGCGAACAGACTAAAATGGACGTCATTGCCAATAACTTGGCGAACGTCAATACGACGGGATTCAAGCAGTCCCGTGCTGTATTTCAGGATTTGTTATACCAAAATATCCGGCAACCGGGTGCTCAGTCATCGCAAACGACGCAGTATCCTTCGGGGCTGCAATTGGGCACCGGTGTGCGTGTGGTTGCCACAGAGCGTTTAATGACCCAGGGTAATTTAACCCAGACCGGAAACTCTCTGGATGTAGGCATTGACGGTCAAGGATTTTTTCAGATTATGCAGCCCAATGGGACTATCGCTTATTCTCGGGATGGTACTTTTCAGCTGAATAATCAAGGTCAGGTGGTGACTTCAAATGGTTATTTGTTGCAGCCCCCAATCACCATTCCCCCGAATGCCCAGTCTATTACTATCGGTAGCGATGGGACGGTATCTGTCGTTTTGCCGGGACAGGCACAACCACAACAGGTTGGTACGATGCAGCTCGCTAACTTCATTAATCCAACGGGCTTGCAAAGTATTGGTGACAACCTTTATTTGCAAACAGGATCTTCTGGTGCGCCGCAAACCGGGCAGCCGACATTGAACGGCTTAGGTTCTCTGCAGCAAGGTTATCTGGAGTCTTCCAATGTCAACGTGGTGTCTGAAATGGTGGATATGATTTCTACCCAACGTGCTTATGAAATCAATAGTAAAGCCATTTCCACATCAGATTCTATGCTGGGTTATTTGTTGCAAAATGCTTAAGTTCTTCTGATGCGGGTGGAGGTGGCGCTGTGACGATTCTGAGTGAGTGGATAGTGTTTGCTTGCCATAAATGGAACGCCCTTGCACGTCTGGTTTTTGCTGGGCTATTACTCCTCAGTTTAAGCGCCTGTGCTGCTTTGAATATGCACCATAATCTCAAGCCACTCACGCCGCTGCCTATTCCTGCTGAGCCGGAATCCTTGGCGGCGCATCCCGCTAATGGAGCAATCTGGCAGGCTGGCACCAACGTATCACTCTTTAGCGATAACCGTGCGAATCGCGTTGGGGATCTTATTACCGTGCTGATTCAGGAAAACTCCAGCGCTTCTAATAATACCAACACCGCTATTAACACCTCGGACTCTTTGAGCGCGGCGCTGACCAACTTTTTTGGGATTACCCCCGCCTTTGGCAGTGTTGCAGGGAATCCTTTCAGTCCGAGTATGGCCGCTACCAGTGGACAAAAATACGGTGGTACGGGTGCTACTACCCAGAGTAATACGTTTACCGCGACCTTGGAGGTAACGGTGGTGAAGGTGCAGGGTAATGGTAATTTGGTGATCGAAGGTTCTAAAGAAGTGCTGCTGAATGGTGGTCACGAATATATCCGCGTGGCGGGGGTAGTGCGGCCAGCTGATGTGACACCACAAAACACCATTCTTTCTACGCAAATTGCCGACGCCCGTGTGGAATATAGTGGTAATGGCAGCATTTATTCGGCAGCGAGAATGCCTTGGCTGGCACGCTTCTTTCTTTCTTTATGGCCGTTCTAGTCGATAAGGCATCATCATGAATCCACAATATTGGCGCCGCTTTTTGCTGATGCTGCTCGCGATCATTCTGCCGGTTGGCATGATGGCTCATTCACATGCTGAAACCGTGCGTAATTTAGCGACGGTTGGCGGTGTTCGTAGTAATCAGTTGGTAGGTTATGGGTTGGTGGTAGGTTTGAATGGTACCGGCGACCAAGCCACGCAAGTGCCCTATACAACCCAGTCGCTGCTGAATATGTTTCAGCGCCTTGGCATAAATCTTCCGGCATCAGTAGCCACTAATTTGCAACCCAAAGATGTGGCAGCAGTCATTGTTACGGCGCATTTGCCGCCTTTTGCGCAACCCGGCCAAACGATTAACGTAACCGTTTCGGCTGTTGGTAATGCCAGCAGCTTGGCTGGCGGCACCTTGCTCATGACGCCGTTGAAAGGTGCGGATGGGCAGACCTACGCCGTGGCGCAGGGGAACCTGATTGTCAGCGGGTTCGGAGCCAGCAGTAATGGCGCCTCGGCACAGGTTAACATCACCACGGCGGGGACGATTCCTAATGGTGCCAATGTCGAGCGTTCCGTCAGTACGGGTTTTAATCAGGCTGGCCCTATGATGCTGGAGTTGCATACACCCAGTTTTACAACGGCTGCGCGCATTGCCGATGTGATCAACCGTCAGTTGGGTTATGGTGTTGCCGAAGCCCTGAATGCTGGTGAAGTTCGTGTGCAGGCCCCGGCGTCCCCTGGAGCGCGCGTCACTTTTCTTTCCGAAGTCGAGAACCTGAATATCATCCCAGAAGCACCCCTGGCCAAGGTCATTATTGATTCGCGCAGTGGTACGGTGGTTTTGGGTCAAAACGTGACATTGGGTGCTTGTGCGGTAGCGCATGGCAACCTATCCGTGACCATATCGCAAAAGTATCTGATTAGTCAGCCTAATCCTTTGGGAGCAGGGCAGACCGTAGTAGCGCCTCAGGCCAATGTGAAAGTGAAACAACCCGCAGCCAAATTGCTGATGTTCGAGCCCGGTGTAAGCCTAGAGGCGGTGGTGCGTGCCTTGAATGCGGTCGGTGCGACACCCACGGATTTAATTGCCATCCTCCAAGCCATGAAGGCAGCAGGCGCGTTACATGCGCAACTGGAAGTCATATGAGTAGCGCTATAAATTTGAGTGCCACCACCCAGGTTAAAAACCTAGGCGCGGGAGCGGCCTCGGCTGCAGCCAGTGATGTGCTGAGTTTTTCTGGCCTAGCGCAAATGCATAGAGAGGCTCAGGCGCATAATCCGCAATCCATTCTCGCGGTTGCCAAACAATTTGAAGCCACTCTGCTGCAAGAGATGCTCTCGGCAATGTCGGCGACTTCTTTTGGCTCTGATTTGACCGGAAACAATGCCGGACCTATGTTTAAGTCTATGCTCAATCAGGAAATCGCCCAGACCGTTAGCCAGGGTCAGGGGATGGGTATTGCGCAAACCCTGGCCAAGGAAATTTCCAGTCGTTATCACCTGAACTGGGGTGGAAAAAAGACCAGCGAAATGGCTACGGTTCAGGGCGATATGCCGGCTCCCGCCCGTAATAATGCTCTCCAGTCCTATGCGCCAACACAACAGATTGGCGCGCAACCTTCGCAAACGCTGGTGGAACAAGCCACCGCATTTGTTGCGGCTATCTTGCCCGCCGTGCAGTCGGCGGCTGAAAAACTGGGGGTAACCCCGAAGGCGATTATTGCGCAGGCGGCCCTCGAAACGGGGTGGGGCAGCCATGTTGCGGGTGACAACCTTTTTGGTATCAAAGGGGCTGGTAGTTGGCAGGGACCCTCGGTAAGCAGCCTAACCCACGAATTTATCCATGGCGTAAACCAGGTGGAAACGGCGGCGTTTCGAGCCTACAACAGTGTTGGCGCTAGCGTACAGAATTATGCCCATCTGTTGCTAAGCAGTCCGCGTTATCAAGCCGCGTTAGGGCAAGGCAACAATGTGGCCGCCTTTGCAGAGGCTTTACAGCAGGGTGGTTATGCGACCGATCCGCAATATGCCAGCAAGCTGGTGGCTGTTGCCGATAGTCCATTGATGGCCCAAGTGTTGGCTAAATTTACGCCTCCTGCGGCTGCGGGCTAAACCTATGAGGGTATTGTGTCGTTATAGCGTGGTGTGTGCCGTTTCCTGTGATCAGGAGTGAAGTGCCCTATGGACAGCATAGCCCCAGGAGGGAATGAGCTGGAAACTGTCAAGAAGTTAACCCAGCTATTGCGCCAGCAGAAAGCTT
The DNA here is from genome assembly GCA_041676785.1 of Acidithiobacillus sp. Taxonomy (GTDB): domain Bacteria; phylum Pseudomonadota; class Gammaproteobacteria; order Acidithiobacillales; family Acidithiobacillaceae; genus Acidithiobacillus. The sequence goes on from JBAYRF010000014.1 coordinate 43,991, forward strand.
GGTTAGCCCATGCGGATTGGACGCAGGGGTTTCCGGAATCGGAGCAGAGAAATTTGCTGGCTCAACGTTTGTTGAAACTTCGTGAAGAAGTGGTCGATAGGGTTCATAGCAATGACGATCTGATGTTGGCTGTAAACGGGCTGCAAGAGGCGTATAGCGAGCTGGAACAATCTTTGCGGTTGGCTAGTTTAACCCTTCATGACGCTTTGTTGCTTTTGCAGGGGCAAAAAACGGCCATTTATGGCGATAATGCCAGATCGAGCCGATCCTTAGGGAGTGCGTAAGATGTCGGGAATCAGTGGAATTGTGAATACCGCACTGACTGGGTTGCAGGCCGCACAAGATGCCCTGCAAATTACCGGGAATAATATTGCGAATGTGAATACTCCCGGTTATAGCCAAGAAAATGTGGTCCAGTCCAACGCTATACCCACTTTTATAGGCGGCCAGTATTACGGTAATGGTACTCAGATTGCTTCTGTGCAACGGAGCTACAGCAGTTTTTTGCAGGGTCAGGTCTGGACGGCGACGGCCAGCGCCAGTGGGCAGGCGACACTTTCTAGTTCACTGCAACAGGTTTTGGGCGTGCTGAGTAGTGGTAGCGTGAGTACGCAGGTAAGCCAGTTTTTTTCGGGTGTGGCTCAGGTGGCGGCCAGCCCGAGTGATCTCCCCGCCCGACAAAGCATGCTCAGTAATGCACAAAATCTAAGTGCTACTTTTCAGAGTCTCGGACAGCAACTGGCGAGTATCGGTACCGGAATTAATCAGCAAATCGGTCAGTCCGTCACGCAAATCAACAGCCTCACGCAACAAATCGCCCAAATCAACGGCCAGATTGCGAGTACGCAGGGTAATGGGAATAGTGTGCCCAACGATCTTCTCGACCAACGCGACCAACTGGTCACTCAGTTGAACAGTCAAGTGGGCGTACAAATGCTGAAGCAGAGTAATGGTCAGACCAATATTTATCTGAGTAACGGGCAGGTGCTGGTAGCGGGAACCCAAGCCTTCGCCCTGCAAACCCAGCCTAGTGCTTATGATCAGCAGACCAGTGATGTGGCCTATGCCAGTAATGGCGCCGACATCACTAACAACATTACGGGTGGCACACTAGGGGGGCTTCTGCAGTTTCGCAGTCAATCTCTTAATCCCGCCGAAAACGGTCTTGGTCAGTTGGCGGATGGGATCGCTGGAGCGCTCAACGCCCAACAGTCGCAGGGTTTGAATTTGAATGGTACGAGCGGGACGGCAATTTTTTCCACGGGCGCAGTCCAGATTTTTGGAAATCAGGCTAATGTCGGCAGTGGAAGCATCGCTATCAGTGGCCGCATTACCAACGCCGGAGCGCTGACAGCCTCCGATTATATGCTGACCAATACGGGCGGCGGAAACTGGACACTGACAGATCGTGGCAGTGGTCAGGTGGTATCCACTACGAGCGGTACCATCAGTGGTGGCGTGACCACTTTGAACTTTGGCAGCTCAGGCTTCAGTGTGAGTGTATCGGGAGCCGTCTCCGGTAATAGTTTTCTGGTCGAACCTACGCGTCTGGGAGCTAGTGGTATGCAGACCATACTGACGAATCCCTCGGGGATTGCTGCCGCTAGTCCTTATGTGAGTAGCACGGGAGCGATGACGAGCGGTGGGCTGGTCAATACCAATCTGGGCAACATGACGCTATCGGCAGGGGGTTATGTGGCCAGTGGCAGTTCCGGTGGGGTGGTGGTTTCTGGTTTGTCGAGCTTTCCGACGGCTTTGCAGGTGACGATTACTAACGGCGGATCAGGTGGCGCCGCAGTAGGCTATCAGATTAGCTCGGGAAGCGGCGGTACGGGAATCCTTGCCAGCGGCACTGCGGTATTGGGTGGTTCGGGGAGTACCATCGACATTGCATACCCGAGTCCGCCGGGTGGTTACTGGCAAGTCAATCTGAGCGGCAGTCTGGCGGCTTCTGGAGATGCATTTACGTTAAGCCCAGGCGGTGCGGGCAGTAATGGGAACGCGCAGGCGATGACGGCTTTAGCTACCAGCCATGTCATGGCCAACAACACGACCACCTTCAATGGTAGTGCCGCGCAATTAATTACTCAGGTGGCATCACAAGCGGGGCAGGCGCAGAACAGCGCCCAAGCGCAAGCCACGGTTTTGCAGCAGGCGCAAGCATCGCAACAATCGGTGTCGGGGGTGAATCTTGACCAAGAGGCGGCCAATCTGATTCTGTACCAGCAGGCTTATCAGGCAGCCGCTAAGGCTATTTCGGTGGGGAATACGTTGTTTACGTCCCTCATCCAGGCATTATAAGGAGACTCCTATGCGCGTCAGTACTACCGAAATATTTCAGAGCAGCCTGACGGGTATGCTGAATCAGCAGAGCACCTTAAACAACCTCAGTCAGCAGCTTTCTACGGGCAACGCCTTGATCAACCCCGCCAGTAATCCGGTGGCTAATGCCCAAGTGCTCAATCTGAGCAGTAAAATTGCCAATCTGGGAAGTTATCAGCAAAGTAACCAATTTGCCCAGCAGGATTTGCAACTGAGTTCGAGTACCCTGCAAAGCGTGGGTACCCTTATAAATCAGGTGCAGCAATTGGCCGTGCAGATGAATAATGCCACCGTCAGTTCCAGCGATCTGCAAAATGCCGAAACCACCATGCAAGGAAATTTACAGCAGTTGGTGCAATTGGCTAATACGCAAGATGCCAATGGCAGTTATATCTATGGTGGATCACAATCGGGTGTTACGCCCTTCCAGTTGCAAGGCAATAATCAGGTGCAGTACTTGGGTGATTCCGGTCAAAAAAATCTGGAGATTGGGCCAGGGCTCACCACCGCTGTATCGCAGGCCGGAGATTCTGTCTTTATGAATATCCCGGCGGGTAATGGCAGTTTTACGGTGACCGCCGCCAACACCAATTATCAGGCATCGGCCAGCGGCGTAGCCAGCGGAGTAGGAACCACCACGCTGGGTCCAGGAACGGTAATCAATTCCGCTGTTGCCAATGATCAGTTTGTTGCCAATGGCGCGCAATACCAAGTGACCATCAGCAATAATGGCACGAGCGGAATGACCTACTCGGTGACTAGTGGCACCGGTACTGCAGGTTCGGCGGGATGGAGTGCAAGTTCGGGTACCGTCACCTCCGGGAGTTATACGCCGGGTCAGGATATCGCTATACCCAGTACGGCGGGTGGAACACCCTTTATCAGCGTGCCGACGAATGGCCAACCGGGCACGGACCCCAGTACGGCCACCTTTACCCTCGCGGCGGCACAACCGCAGAGTTTATTTCAGACGTTTAATGACTTAGTGAGTGCCTTGCAGGCGGGTGATGGGTCTCCCGGAGCGAACACGCAACGCGCCCAAGGCATCAGTAATGTGCTGGCTAACCTCAGCCAAGCGCAAACCACGTTGCTCAGTACGCAGAGTCAGATTGGCTCGCAGCTCCAGCAAGCGCAGAGCGTGCAAACCCTGAATACGAGTCTAACCCAGCAATTTCAGACCACGCAGGGAACAATCGCGGATATCAGTTACCCACAAGTGATTACCCAGTTTCAACAAAGCACCACCGCCTTGCAGGCTGCGCAAAAAGCTTTTGCGCAGGTGCAGGGGTTGAGTTTGTTTAATTATATTTGAGGTCGAACGGCATAGTGGCTATGTTACACTGAAAAAAGTGACGAAGGGGCGAGCGTGAGCCACGATCAGAATTTTAAGAATTTGATATTGGATTACCCTCGTGAGGCGTTGCGGTTTTTCGCGCCGGAAGAAGCGGCAACCTTGGACGATACCGTATGCATTACTCCGATTCGTCAGGAGCAGTTGCAGGAACGTCTCGGAGAGCGGTTTCGCGAGTTGGACGTACCGCTACTGGTAGAATGGCCGGACGGGCGTCGTGGGGCGCTGGTTTTCGCTGTGGAAGAAGAAAGTGATAGTCGGCGCTTTTCGATACACCGATTGGCACACTACTGCCTGGATCTGGCGGAGTTATTGGGGACAGACCGTGTTGTTCCAGTGGTGATTTTTCTGCGTGGAGGGCATTATCAGCAGATACTGAAACTGGGTGGGGATCACCATAGCTATATGGAATTCAGTTATCTGATCTGCGATTTGCCAGCACTGTCCAGCGAGGCGTACTGGACCAGCGATAATGTAGTGGCGCGATTGAACTTGCCGAATATGCGCTATGCGCCCGAAGATCGGGTCGAGGTCTATGCTCATGCTGTCCAAGGTTTGTTTGGCTTGGAGCCAGACCCGGAGAAACAACTCAAATATTTGGACTTTATCGACATTTATGTAGGTATGAGTGAGCATGAGCTTGAAGAGTATGGCAGACGTTATCCAGAGGAGGTGAAGAAAGTGAGCAGCTTCGCAGAACGTTTTACGGAACAAGGCCTACGGCAGGGCGTGCAGCAGGGCCTGCAGCAGGGCGTACAGCAGGGCGTACAGCAGGGACTGCAGATAGGTGAGGCAAAGGTTCTGCTCCGTCAAATAAACCGCAAATATGGTGCTCAACTAGCTGCGGCCTATAGGGAGCGGATAGAGAGCGCGGATGCGGAGACTTTGCTGCTTTGGTCGGATCGTATCCTGAGTGCTGAGCGTATTGAAGATTTGTTTCATTAAAATGCCTGACCATTCTAAATCAGTTAGAGGCGACTTTGCTCGGTATTTAGCTACAAATCGGCTCGCAGCTCCATCAAGCGCAGAGCGTGCAAACCCTGAATACGAGTCTAACCCAGCAATTTCAGATCACGCAGGGAACAATCGCGGATATCAGTTACCCGCAAGTGATTACCCAGTTTCAAAAAATCACCACCGCTTTGCAGGCAGCGCAAAAAGCTTTTGCACAGATGCAGGGATTGAGTTTGTTTAATTATATTTAAAAAATAGCGGAGAAAATATGGCTTTTATATCCTATGCTCAGAATTTCGAAGATGTAATTCTATGGCGAGTGCTTGGTCATATAAAATCTGGCTTTTATATTGATATAGGAGCTTTTTCACCGCATTTAGATTCGGTGACGAAGGCTTTTTATTCTGCAGGATGGTCCGGCATAAATATAGAACCTAATCCAGTTTACCATAGAGAACTAGAGGCATGTCGACCGCATGACGTGAATTTGTGTTTTGCAATCGGTGCAAAAGAAGATTTCGTTACCATGAACTTCATTGAAAATTCAGGTCTTTCAACATTGGATGGTGAAATTGCTAAGAAGCATCTCTCTGGTGGCTTTAAGCTCGAAAAGAAAGATGTGGCTGTCAAGACTCTTGCATCGGTATGGAAAAATTTTGTTAAGAATAACCAGGATGTTCATTTCCTTAAAATTGATGTTGAGGGATATGAAGAAGCGGCTATTAGAGGGAATAATTGGGAAAAGTTTCGGCCGTGGGTGATTGTGGTGGAAGCGACTTTACCTATGTCGCAAGTTGAATCACATGAGGCATGGGAATTTTTGCTTATAGATGCCGGGTATATTTTCTCATATGCTGATGGATTAAATAGATTTTATTTATCTAATGAACACTCTGATTTGCTATCATATTTCAAATATCCACCAAATGTGTTTGATGATTTTGTTCAATATAATGCAATAAGATTTTGTGAAAAATATCAAGATGCTAATATCTATTCAGTAGAAAATAATATTGCTAATCGTTTAGGAGTTAATATTATTGGTCATCTCAGTGCCAACCTCGGCCTTGGCGTTTTTGCACGACTTGTTGCCAATTTTTTTGCCAACTTGGGATATGATGTTTTGGGTTATGATGTTGATGCTGGTTGGGAGCGTAGCGGAACGCAGGAGGGCTTCCCAGGAAAATTTGTGTCAAACACGGATGATCTCTTGCATGATATAAATATATTTGTATTCCCGCCTGAGACAATTGCGAATATTTATCATTCTACCAGTGGTTTTAGCGCTAGCTGGGTCGTAAATAAATTTAATGCGACAGTATTGTTTTGGGAATTGCAGACCATTCCAAACGACTGGTGTCCGGCCTTACGTTCTATGGATGCTATTCTTGCACCTACAGATTTCATCTTTCAAATGCTTTCTTCATCCTGTCTGGGTCCCGTGATAATTAATGCACCTATCAGTATTTCTCTCCCTGCTTTGCCGGTAAAGAAAAGAATAGATTTTGACTTGCCGGATAATTCTATTATTTTTATGGCATCTTTTGAACCTTTTGGTGATCCCGAGAGAAAAAATATAGCAGCTACAATTGCTGCATTTCTGCAAGGTGTAGGTCATCTTGACAATGTCTGGTTAATTATAAAAACAAATAATGCGAATAATGATTTCTCAATAAACGTTCTAAGAAGTATCGAATCTTTAACCAAAAATCATCCCCGTATTCGTTTTGTGAACAAAAATTTTAGCTATGAAGATGTGCTTGCATTCTATCGACTATGCGATGTTTATGTATCGCTGCACCGAGCCGAAGGTTTTGGGTTGGGTCTTTTTGAAGCGATGGCCTTGGAAAAGCCAGTAATTGCTACAAGCTGGTCAGGAAATATGAGTTTTATGGATGCGGAAAGTGCATGCTTGGTCCCTTATGACCTGATTCCTTTGCAGAATTCAAATCTTGCCGTTTATTTTGCGAAGTTTGTTGGTACTGAAGCGCGCTGGGCAGAACCAAATATTAACCGAGCTGCTGAGTGGATGATGGTGTTGGCAAGTAATGCAGAATTACGCCAACAAATCGGTAGTGCTGCTCGACGTCGTATCGTACGCTGGAACGAAGATGCTTACAGATCCCGGTTTTGGGATAGTTTGCAAAGTGCAAAGAAACAAAAAATTCTTTTTACCAATCTATCAGGGAAAAATGTTTCGCCAATTGTTGTTCCTTCGCCGTGGCTTGCTAACTGGCGCTTTTTGCCTATGGAATCTGTCTGGATGGGTGAAGCAGCCCACGTTTGGTCTGCTAATATTGATGCTACAACCATGATCTTTATGGTGTTCAAAAATTTCCGAGAAGCTGCCACACAAGCCACTCAGGAGAATTTGGCGCAGCAGTGGCTGCCAGTGAGAACAGAGGTGATAGCCGCTGGGCATGATCCTGTGGCTTCCATAAACACGGCTCTTGCTGAGATGGATGCGGGCTGGCTCGCCGTTCTGGACGCCGGTGACGAACTCGCCCCCGATGCCACTTTTCGTATCGCTCAAGCCATTCACAAGCATCCGGAATGGCAGATCATCTATACCGATGAAGACCCCCTCACTGCGGACGGTACGCACGTCAATCCTCACTGTAAACCGGATTTTAATCTCGATTATCTGCGCAGCCTGCCTTATGTGGGCGGCCTCATGCTCATCAAAAAAACGCTTTTTGATGCGCTGGGTGGTTTTGATCCGCAGGCTGAAGGCGCAGAGGACTATGACTTTGTATTGCGCGCCTGGGAGCATGTTGGTGATGCGGGTATCGGCCATATTCCCGAAGTGCTTTATCATCGCCGCCAGGGAAGCAGCCACTGCAATAAGTCCGTGCCAGAGATTCTGGAGGCCGGAAAGCAGGCCTTGCAGCGCCATCTACAACGCTTGGATATTGCTGCCGAAGTGCTGTCAGGGCCGTTTCCCCCTTCCTTCCGAGTGCGGTACCCACTGAGTACAACACCGCTAGTATCAATGGTTGTTCCTACCCGCAATCAGTTGGGTTTTCTGCAGCGCTGTATTGAATCCGTTATTGAAAAAACGCGCTATCCCAATTATGAAATACTCATTGTCGATAACAATAGTGATGATCCCGAAACCTGCACTTACCTAGACCTGCTCACCGCGCAAGAAGAAAGTATGGGTGGGCGCTTGCGAGTGCTGCGCTATCCCGGCGCCTTTAACTTTTCGGCCATGAATAACCGGGCGGTGGATGTGGCGCGTGGCGACCATATTCTGCTACTGAATAATGACACGGCGGTACTACACGAAGATTGGCTGGATGAAATGGTCAGTCATATCCTGCGACCAGAAGTGGGCGTCGTCGGTGCCAAGCTGTTTTATCCCGATGGTAAAATTCAGCATGCTGGCGTTATTCTGGGCATGAGAGGACCAGCCGAACATCCTTTTATTGGTCATCCACCAGAAGATCGCGGCTATTTTGGACGGGCCATGCTCACCCAGAATTATTCGGCGGTAACCGGTGCCTGTTTATTGATTAGCAAATCACTTTATCAGGAAGTCGGTGGGCTGGATGAAAAGCACTTTAAGGTTTCATATAACGATGTCGATCTATGTCTGAAAGTACGTGAGGCCGGTCATAAGATTGTATGGACGCCCTGGGCGATGCTCCTCCATGAAGGGTCTGCCAGTCAGAAGGGGGATGTAGAAAAGCAGGCCGATAAAAATAAACTGGCGCGTTTCGCCGCAGAAAAAGCGGCTTTTTATGATCGCTGGCTCCCGCAACTCGCTTTTGATCCGGCCTACAATCGGCACTTGAGTCTTGCCAGTACCGATTTTCTTCTGGAAGATCAGGCAGCGCTCACCTGGGACCCGGAATGGCGCCCACGTCCCCGGATTCTGGTACATCCCGCCGACCGTGAAGGTTGTGGCGAGTATCGGATTATCTCGCCCATGCGCGCATTAAATGCTGCCGGAAAGGTACAAGGCTGGGAGACTATGCGTATCTTCGAACCAGCGGAAATGACCCGTTTTTCACCCGAAAGTATGGTTCTTCAGCGACAAATGGAATGGCCGCAGATTGAAGCACTGGAACGACATAAACGGTTCAGTAGTGCTTTTCGGGTGTTTGAAATTGACGATTTAATTACCAATCTGCCGGTAAAAAGCGTACACAAGGGACAGATTCACAAAGACATCGCGAAGCGTTTCCGCAAGGCGGCGAGCCTTTGTGATCGTCTGGTGGTGGCTACCGAACCGCTGGCACAGGCTTATAAAGGCTACAGTGATGAAGTGCGGGTACAGCCCAACTACGTCGAAAGGGCCGTTTGGGGTGATTTACTACCCAATCGTCGTGGTGGTGTAAAACCGCGCGTTGGCTGGGCTGGTGGGGTAGGTCATACGGGTGATCTGGAGTTGGTGGCGGACGTGGTCCGTGATTTGGCCCAGGAGGTAGATTGGGTGTTTTTTGGGCTCTGTCCAGAAGCCTTGCGGCCTTATGTACACGAGTTTTATGCAGGGGTTCCGCTCTCTCAGTATCCGGCCCAATTGGCCAGTCTGGATTTGGATTTAGCCATTGCGCCACTGGAAATCAATGCGTTTAACGATGCCAAAAGTCATCTGCGTATACTGGAGTATGGGGTGCTCGGTTTTCCGGTGGTTTGCTCGGATATTACGCCTTACCAAGGGGATTTTCCGGTTTGGCGCGTCGCTAACCGTTATCGGGACTGGATGAAGACTATTCGTGAAGCTGTCTCGGATCGGACAGCGTTGGCCATGGCGGGTGATGCACTCCGAGCCCATGTGCAGAGTCATTGGATGCTGGAAGATCATCTGGATGACTGGTTAAAAGTCTGGTTACCCTGATGCCCTCAAGTTTTTGAGTCATGTGCCGTTATAAAGTCCATGCGAGATTTTCTCGCATGGACGGCAAGGATGCCACCAAACCCCTAAGAAAGGAGCATGATCATGTCTATTGCAGGAATTATTAATACCAATACCCCGGCCTTGAGTACCATCAATGCCTTAAATGGTACACAGGGCAGTTTAAATACTTATCTACAGCAACTCTCTACCGGTAAGAGCATTAACGGCCCTGCCGACAACCCCGCTGGCTACGCCATCGCCCAGCGCTTTCAGACGCAGATCAATGGCCTGAATCAAGCAGTCTCTAATGGTAACCAGGGGGTTTCTCTGGTGCAGACGGCTACGGGCGCTATTCAAAACCAGACCAGCTTGTTGCAGCAGATTCGTACCACGGCGGTGCAGGCGGCCAATGCGTCGAATACGGCACAGGATCGCCAAGCATTGCAAGGCGTAGTGAGTCAGTTATTGTCACAGGTCCAGACGATTGCCACGCAAACCCAGTTTAACGGGCAGAATCTGTTAGACGGAACATTCTCCGGTGCGCAGTTCCAGGTTGGCGCGAATGCCAATCAGATCATTAATGTTTCAATCAGTAATTCTCAGAGTAATGCGATCGGCAATAATACGCTTGGTAAAAGTGGTGCTATCTATGGCACAGAGGGAGCATTCTCCAATGGAGGTTATACGTTGGGGAGTGCGTTTACCATCAGTAGTGGTGGCGGCAACTTTACATCTGGATCGGTAAGCATATCGGGCTCCGCTGGAGCCGGAAGTGTCTCGGTTACTGCCGACGAGTCGGCGAGTAATATTGCTGCTAGTGTGAATGCTGTTTCTCAATCCACGGGCGTCACCGCTACAGCAACCAATAGTGTTGCGTTTAATGTATCTGGCGGGTCATTTTCTTTTTCATTGAGTAATGGAACCTCTGGTGCAGCATCTAATACGGTGAACATTTCTGCTAACGTTACCGGGGTGAATCCTACGGGTTTGAGTGGGCTGGTTTCTGCTATCAATAACTCTACGGCACAAACTGGCGTAACTGCAACCGTGAATGCGTCCAACCAACTGGTGCTGACCCAGTCTAATGGTCAAAATATGCTGATTTCCGGTTTCGGTGGTTCAGGCGCTCTCTCAGCTGGTAGTACAACATTAAGTGGTAGTGCTAGCAGTGGGGTTGCATTGGTGCAAGGTGTGGTGCAGTTCCAGTCTACGCAGGGTTATTCATTGTCCGGAGCTTCTCAAATTGGACTGACGAATATCAGTAGCCTGACTGCGGTTTCATCCGTCAACGTGTCTACCGCAGAAGGGGCGCAACAGGCCATTTCGGTAGTGGATCAAGCCATCAACACGCTTAATCAGCAAAACGGTGCACTCGGTGCTATCCAAAACCGAATCCAAGCCTCGGTCTCCAATGACCAGACCACGGCGACTAATCTTCAGTCGGCGCAGTCGGTGGTGCAGGATGCAAACATTGCGCAGGCGACGTCGCAGATGACCAAGTATCAGATCTTGCAACAAGCGGGTATTTCTACTTTGGCGCAAGAAAACTCGATGCAGCAGAGCTTTCTTAAGCTCTTGCCGTAAAAGTTAGAGGGCTTGATGATTTTCCTCCCGGTTAGTGCCGGGAGGAGTTTTTGCTAAGCGGAGGTGTCTCATGGATGCAACCCTTATCCGTAATGGTAATGCACCTAATCTACAAGCAGGGTCTGGGAACGGCGTCGCCATGGCCACAGAAAGTCCGCAAGAAAACGTGGGGTTGGTTACGGTGATGAAGTCACCCAAAGTTCAGGCATCTACCTCATCAATCTCGAAAGTCACCGCAGAACAGGTAGATGTGGCAGTTAAAAAATTGCAACAAAACTTACCCAAAAGTTCTTCGATAAATTTGGAAGCAAGTCTTGATCCGAATGGGGACCATCCCGGTCAGGTATTGATCATGCTCAGTGATAAAGCGACCAAGCAAATATTTTTTAAATACTACGTGCCCGCGCAGCAAATACTTAAGAGTGCAGCAACTGGGGATACCCTACTTCCGGGCAGTTTGATGAACGAAAAGGCCTGAGTAAACAACAGCAGGCGAGGAGCAACGATCATGTCAGTGTCACTATCAGGTCTGGTGAGTGGAATTAACGTCCAGCAGTTGATTAGCAACCTCAGCGCGGCTTATCAACAACCGATTAAGGTGCTGGAAAATCAGCAGCAATCCTATCAGACGACGCTGAGCGCTTGGGGTACCTTGCAGAGTAGTTTGTCTAGTTTGCAGTCTTCCATGAGCAGTTTGCAAAACCTCAGTAGCGTTAATAACCGTAGTGTGAGTCTTTCCAATACGAATGCCGCAACGGCCACGGTGAGCGCTAATGCTGCGGCGGGCAGCTATAGCCTCAGTAATATAGTGCTGGCGCAGTCGCAGAGCATTTATTCTCAGGATTTCAGTAGTGCCAGCAGCGCTGCCGTGGGTACTGGGACTCTGCAAATACAGGTGGGTAGTGGAGCGGTAACCAATGTCGTTGTCGGTTCCAGTAATAACACGCTGGACGGTATCGCGAGCGCTATCAACTCGGCTAATACGGGCGTCAACGCGGCGGTGGTCTATGATGGCACCGGCTATCGACTGACCCTCACCGGGACCGGCACTGGGGCCAGCAGCGCTTTCAGTGTCACCACCAGCGGGGCGACGGGCAGCTTGGCGAATCTTAGTTACAGTTCCAGTAGTTCGGGCAGTTCGGGTATGATCCTCAGCCAAGCGGCGCAGAATGCCGGTGTGAGTATCAATGGACTGGCCGTAACCAGCGCCAGCAATACTATCTCTGGCGCGATTCCGGGAGTTTCCCTGAATCTGTTGCAGGCCAGCGGTTCAACCACACTAACCGTTAGTGCCAGCAATACGGCTTTTGTTGGCGCGGTACAAAGTTTTACTACCGCCTTCAACAAGACCATGGGCACCATCAATCAACTTACGGCTTATAACGCGCAGGCGGGTTCGGGTGGGCCGCTGCTTGGTGACGCCTCGGTGCAGGGGTTGCGCACCCAGCTATTGAATCTGATATCGGGGCAGGGGGTCGGGGTGGCATCTGGCAGTGCGTATAACTCCTTGGGGAGTGTCGGGCTCGGACTGACCAGCAGTGGTACCATCAATCTGAATACGAGTACCCTCAGTACCGCCCTCAATAGTAATTTCAATAATGTCGCGGGACTATTCGGGCAGGTGGGTAGCACGAGTGATGCTAACGTGCAGTATATTGGCGCCAATAAGAATACGCAGGCGGGCACTTATGCACTGAATGTCAGTCAAGCGGCGACCCAAGCCACGGTGTCAGGTAGTGTGGCGGTACCAACGAGCGGTATTGCCCAGAGCGAGAGTCTGACCATTAGCTCTGGCTCCAGTTCGGTGGTTGTATCGCTGGCTTCCGGAAGTAGCATCGCTAATATCGTCAATACCATCAATGACACGTTGCAGCAGTCCGGGGTCACCGGACTCACCGCCAGTAACCAGAATGGCTATCTACAGATTCAGTCCAATATTTATGGTAGTTCGCAGAGTTTCAGTGTGGTTTCCAATGTGGCAGCGGGAGCCAGTGGGACGGGTATCGGCACGAGTAGTTTGGCGGCCTCAGGGACGGACGTGGTGGGTACGGTCAATGCAGAGACCGCCAGTGGCGTCGGTCAGAATCTAACCGTGACTGGTCCTGGAAAAGCCTTAGGACTGCAGTTGCAGGTGATGGGATCAGTGACCGGTAATCTGGGTACAGTGACCGTGAGTCAGGGTCTCTATCAGCAGATGAACAGTCTGCTGACTCAAGCGCTCAACAGTCAAAACGGTTTTGTGGCGGCAGCTCAGAATGGTATTGCCTCTTCCATTAATGGCCTCAGTGCGCAAATCACGACGTTGCAACAATCGGCATCTAATCAGACCTCTCTGTTGACCCAGCAGTTTGCCGCTATGCAGTCGCAGCTTTCGCAGTTGCAGTCCATTGGTCAGTATCTGAATGCCTTTTACTCCAATGGGTCGAGTTCTAGCTCTAGTTCTAGCTCCACTGGCGGTTAATTAGAGGAGGATCATGTTATGAGTTTAGCGGCAGCCGCTATGCAGGCCTATCGGCAGGTGGGTAATCAGGGCTTATCCAGTGATCAAAAAGTGCTCCTCGGACTGGAGGGCATCTTGGAATACTTGCGACGCGCACGACTCGCTATTGAAACGGGTGATATCAGTGTCAAGGCACAATCCATGGATAAGGCCTACCAAATTACGGAACACCTGCTGGCAAGTGTGGATTTTGCGAGAGGTGGTGACATTGCCCCTAATCTGGATAGCCTCTACCGCTATCTATTGCAGCAACTCGCACAAGCGAATATTTTTGATGATTTACAGGCGCTGGATGACTGTGTTCCCGTACTTGAGGGTTTGCGCGATGCGTGGCGAGGGCTGCTGGGACGCTCTTGAATGATTCATGTTCGATCAACCGCTCCCGAGGTATGGAAAAATCGCTGCTTGAAAATAACCCGGTAGCGCCGATTCATATTCATACCTTTTGGCGCAGCGGCAAGACTTATTTTTTTAACAAGGTAAGGTCTTGCCCAAAAACTATAGCATTTTATGAGCCGTTTCATCATTTTCACGATATTTTAACGCCATCCATTATCGCGCTCCTCGATGACCAAGCCTGGCCTTCGCATCATCCGCGACTGGGGGCTCCTTATTTTTCAGAGTACCTTCCGTTACTGCATACGGATAAGCCAGGAATAACGGGATATCATCCGGATTTTGCGGGGCGTAATTATTTTGACAATCACGGCACATTGAACGAACAAAAAAATTATATAGATTCACTGACGCATTACGCTGAAAATTTTGGGCTGCGTCCGGTACTCACTTATGGTCGATCCATGGGAAGATTGCTGTGGTTGGTGGAGAAGATTCCTGGGCATCACCTTGCTTTGCAGCGATCTATTCGCGGTTTATGGCAGTCTTCGCAGATACAATGGACGGTGCACAATGATCCTGATTATTTGCTGAATCCGCTGGAGATTCTGATGACGGCAAATATGGACCCGTGGATTATGGACTATTTTGAAGAGTTAGGATTGCTGCATCTGCGTGATCGAATATTCGCAACTGAGTCTCTTAGAAATCTGACGCTACCCTTTTTGCAAAACTCGGATGTTCTGGTAATGCAGGCATTTTGTGGGGTCGTCGCGGTCGGTTATGCGCTTGCCGAAGCATGTCTGGAATTGGTCATTGATCTTGAGAAAGTAACAGATCGCGACTATAGAGAATCTATAGAGCGCATTCTTCGAGAACGCTATTTACTATCTGTCAGTTTGGAGGATTGCCAAGTTCCAGAATATCCCGGAAGTGCGTTGCTTGATAAAGTTGAAGATTATTATTATTTTTGTATAGGTATTGCGCGAAAACACCTCGGCAAAATAGTGAGGAGAGCTGAATGATGGATCTGCATGGAGTGGTGCTGGAAGACACTTTACCGCTCCGTGTGCAGATGGGTGCGCTTGAAATTTCCGCACACCGCAGCTTGATGGCTGATAATTTGGCGCTGCTCCGGGCGTTATTGGTGATGGATGAGCATCTCCCGAGCGAAGATGAAAATCGTGAAGCCCTCAGTAATCTGGAAACTAAAATAGATCTGCTGATTTTGTTGGTGAGCAACGGTATTCAGGGTCTGGAACCTTTGCCGCCAAGTTATCCTTGTCTGCTCGGTGGGCATGATTTGGTTTGGGAGGCGACGCCTTCTGAGGACGCTCCGCTAAACAGTGGGGAGGTCTGTGTGGCTCTTTTCTTACGCCCACGTATTGCTATGCCCCTCTTTTTGCCCGGCGTCTTGCAGATTTCGTCGATTCCGGATAGTTTGTCGGCGGCTGAAACGCTTGTGCGCCATCATTTGCGCTTTCAACTCGACGAACGTGTGCAAGAATCACTGGATCGACTAATATTCCGTCATCATCGGCGTGCGGTGGCGCGCAGAAAGGATCAAATCCATCCATCAGCTGAATGACGAGTCCCGGAATGTGCACTGAAACCATCACGGAAGCTGCACCACCTTCTGTAGAGAGGCGTAGCCTGTCGCGGGAGAGCTGTGGTCTGATAGGCAACAGTTTAGGCATACAGCGCATGACGGCTTTGCTCGGTAAGGTGGCGAGAACCGAGACTACCGTGCTGATTCTGGGGGAGTCCGGTACGGGTAAGGAAGTCATTGCGCGTTGTCTGCATCAGCATTCCCTACGTCATGAAGGGCCTTTTGTCGCCATTAATTGCGGGGCTATTCCTGCAGAGTTGATGGAAAGTGAGCTGTTTGGGCACGAAAAAGGGGCTTTTACGGGGGCGCAGTCCACTCGTAAAGGACGCTTTGAACTGGCGGATGGAGGAACGCTTTTCCTCGACGAAATTGGTGAAATGAGTCCCCAGATGCAGGTCAAGTTGCTGCGTATTTTGCAGGAGCGACAGTATGAACGGGTAGGCGGTGGGCGAACCATGGTGGCCAACGTCCGCATCCTGGCAGCCACGCATCGTAATCTTGAAGAGCATATTCGCGACGGACGTTTTCGCGAAGATCTTTATTACCGTTTAAACGTGTTTCCGGTGGAAGTGCCGCCGCTCAGAGATCGTCTAGGAGACGTTGTACTCATTTTTGATCATTTTATGGATAAGCTGGTCGCTTCAGGGCATGCCAAGGTCACCTTGGATAACGCCTGTCGCAGAGTGCTGGATGCCTACGACTGGCCGGGCAATGTGCGGGAGTTGCGCAATTTTGCGGAGCGCCTTGCTATTTTGCATGGTGGTGAGGCCTTATCTTTATCGGATCTGCCAGAACGCATGAATCCGCAGGCGTCGGCACTGCCGGATGAGCGGCAAAGTCTTGCCGCAGTTTGGTCAGAACCCTTGGGTTCGTTACCGGATGGGCCCTTTGACCTTAAACTTCACCTAGAAGAAATTGAAAAAGATTTATTACTGCAGGCACTTCAGGTGTGTGATCAGGTGGTCGCCAGAGCTGCGGAACGCCTTGGTTTAAGGCGCACGACGATGGTCGAAAAACTCAAAAAATATGGTCTGGGCAACAGTCGGGAATGCAGCGACTGATGGTTACAGAAGTGGCCTCAACCCCCGATGCCGCCAGTCTGATAGAGGCTTTTTCCCTTTTTAATCAGGCATCAAAAGAACTCACAGAAGCTTATGGCACGTTGCAGCAGGAGGTGCAGCGGCTTAATGCCGAACTGGCAGAAGCCAATGTCCGCTTGCGCGCCGAATTGGAAGCCAAAGAGCGCATGCGTGGACGCTTGGCTTTGCTTTTAGAAATGTTGCCGGGGGCCGTGCTGGTTATTGATCACGCCGCGAACATTGTGGATATGAACCCCGAGGCGGTTCGGCTACTGGGCGAGGATTTGCGGGGCGCTGACTGGCAGACCTTACAGCCTTTGCAGTTGTCTGAAGGACGCGATGAGTGGGTATTGCGAGGGCCTTCTGGCGAACAATGTGTGCAGGTTACGGTCGCAATGAATGCACTGCCAGATGACGGGGGGCAAATCATCCTGCTCCAAGATGTGACTTCGGCTCGGGCCCGGGAAGAAGCGGCGCAGCGTCGCGAGCGTCTTGCGGCTATGGGTGAAACCATGGCGGGCCTAGCGCATCAGTTGCGCACACCGTTAGCGACTGCGCTGTTGTCTGTATCGCAGATGGCTTATCAACGTGGCCCCGAGCATTTTGCCCGACAACAGCAGCGTTCCATGGAAAGATTGCAGCATCTGGAGCTGACCATAGATGCCATGCTGCGCTTTCTGCGTGGGGCGGAGCAGGGGAGTGGCGCTGTGGCGGTCTCTGAAATTCTGAGTGAGTTATATCGGGAATTCGATCCCCACTTCCGTCAAAAAAATGTCATTCTCCAGATGGATGGTTCTCCTACCGACTGGTTTTTGACGGGAAGCCTTGCTGCTTGGGTCAGCGCATTAGCGAATCTTCTGGATAATGCGCTCTTTTTTAGTCCTCCACAAACCACCGTTCAGGTGAGGATTCTGGCGGCAGCAAAGACTTTCATTCGGATGGAATTTCAGGATTCTGGTCCGGGAATTACCGATGCGGAGCGGGAAAAGATTTTCACGCCTTTTTATACCAGCCGTCGTGATGGTACCGGGCTAGGACTGGCGATTACTCGCAATTTTGTGATTGCGATGGGCGGAGCGATAGAGTTGGCAAAAGGGGATCGTGGGGCCTGCTTTATCCTGCAGGTGCCACTTTGGCAGGCGCCGCAGCCTTTGTCCGGCGGCTCCATTCAGCGGGAGCAGTGGTGACGATGCCGGTTCAGACGCGAATTCTTGTGGTGGAAGACGACGATCATCTTGCTGAGGTTCTTCAGGAAGGACTGGAAGATCAAGGTTATCGAGTATGCCGCGCCGAAGATGGTAGTGAGGCTTTACGGCTGCTGGCCGGCGAGGCTTTTGATCTGATTTTAAGCGATGTGCAGATGCGTCCCATGGATGGTTATGGTTTGTTGAAAGCCCTTCATAGTCATCATGAAGCGCCGCCGGTACTCATGATGACGGCCTGGGGAACTATTGAGGAGGCAGTGCGTGCCCTTCAGAGCGGTGCCGTGGATTATCTGGTGAAGCCTTTTGCGATGGACGTGTTGCTGGAAAAAGTGGGTACCTATGCAAAACGCCCTTCGGTTATGGAGAAAGATGCGCCGGTGGCCGTATCGGCGGTCATGCAAGCCGTGCTGGAGATGGCGCGCAAAGTGGCAAAAACGGATGCCAGCGTATTGCTCACCGGTGAGAGCGGGGTGGGTAAGGAGGTGCTGGCGCGTTATCTGCATCAACAAAGTCAACGCAAAGACGGTCCTTTTGTAGCGGTTAATTGCGCCGCGATACCGGATACTCTGCTGGAAGCCACCTTGTTTGGACATGAAAAAGGCGCTTTTACTGGTGCCAGCCAGAGCAGCGCTGGCAAGTTCGAACAGGCGCAGGGGGGCACCTTGTTGTTGGATGAGGTCACCGAAATGCCTCTCGCTTTGCAGGCCAAGTTATTGCGGGTTTTGCAAGAGCGTGAGTTGGAGCGGGTGGGCGGCAAGCACACTATACGCCTCGATATCCGAGTTATTGCAACCAGCAACCGGGATTTGCGTTTAGCTGTTGCCGATGGCCATTTGCGTGAGGATCTTTATTACCGTCTGCAGGTTTTTCCTTTAGAAATTCCGCCGTTGCGTGAACGGCAGGCGGATATTCTGCCCTTATCGGAGACTTTGCTCCGGCGTCATTGTCAGCAACTGGGGCTCCCGCTCAAAGAATTCAGTGTGGCGGCCAAGCAGCAGCTCTATTTTTATGATTGGCTTGGAAATGTCCGGGAACTAGATAATGCGTTGAATCGGGCGGTTATTCTCGCCAACGGTACGGATATTCAGGTGGAAGATCTTTGTTTAAATGTAGTGCCCGCTAGTTCTGGTACGGTGTTACCCGACTTGCAGAAGACGGAGATGAGCGTACCGGATAACTTGGGTGAAGGGCTGGCACTGGATGACTTGCGCGCGCATCATGAACGTGAAGCCATAGCCCAAGCGCTGCGTCAAAGTCAAGGATCGCGTGCGGAAGCCGCTGAACGTTTGGGAATTAGTCCGCGAACTCTGCGTCATAAAATTCAGCGTTTCCGAGAAGCCGGTTATGAGTTTGGCTAAAGTGGCGCAAATATTGCTTAGTAAAATGCAGGAAGCTTAAGGACGGGTGCCGCCATGAGTAGTGTAGATTCTCTGGATTCATTAATGTCTCAGTTGCGTGCGCTCACCGAGCAAGCGCAGGGGGTAAAAACGCCTGCAACGCCGACGACCGGCGAGGGAGATTTTGCGAGTACCCTGAAGGGCATGGTGGGCTCAGTAAATGACCAGCAGAGCAAGGCGAGTGATCTACAATCGCAATTTGCAGGCGGTGATAAGTCGGTCAGTCTCAGTCAGGTGATGGTCGCTTCGCAAAAAGCCGATCTTTCTTTTCAGACCATGCTTCAGGTACGCAACAAGTTAGTATCGGCGTATCAGGACATTATGAACATTCAGGCATGATGCACCGATTTCGGTTAACCATCGCGGCGGCTCCACATGGCCACTGAAAACGAGCGCAGGGGGAATTTCGGGCAAGCCCCTGCAGGCGTCAACCTAGCCAGTGGTGCCGCCGAAGTTCAGCGGCGCTGGCAGGAGATGCATCCTAATCGCCGTTTTGGTGTGCTGGCTGTTCTTGCGGCGGTAGCCGCTATTATCATTGTGGGTTTGTTCATGGATGGTAAAACATCCTATAAAGTACTTTACACGAATCTTTCTGATCGAGACGGTGGTCAGGTCATCGCCGAGTTGCAAAAGCTTAATACGCCTTATCAGATTAGTGATGGTGGGGCCGTCATCTCCGTGCCCAGCAATAGCGTCTACGCGACGCGTATGAAACTGGCGGCTGCGGGTTTGCCCAAGGGAGCGGGTGTCGGTTTTGCCTTGCTGGACCATGAACCGATGGGTACCAGTGATTTTGTCGAACACGTCAATTATCAGCGGGCTCTGGAGGGTTCTCTGGAGCGGACCATCGCTTCGTTGGGCTCGGTTGAACGTGCCAAAGTTCATCTGGCTATGCCGAAGCCCACCGTATTCCTGAGTGAGCAGTTAAAACCCACGGCGTCGGTGATGTTGCAGTTGTATCCGGGACGGGTGCTGAGTGCTGCACAAGTGGCGGGTATCATCCATCTGGTCGCTGCGAGCGTTTCTGGTTTGCTCGATCAGAATGTTACTGTGGTCGATCAACATGGTGATTTGCTGAGTGCGCACGCTAACGTCCATACGGGTTTACAGCCTTCACAACTGGCTTATCAGCGAGAGGTGGATCAGCAGTATGAGAAGCGTATTCAGGAGATCCTGACGCCTATTGTTGGCCAGAATGGGGTGCGCGTCGCGGTTTCTGCGGATATTGATTTTGCGAAGAGTGAGAGTAGTTCGGTCAGTTATGGTAAAGGTCAAATTCTCAGTCAGCAGACGCATAGCAGTTCTGGTACGGGTGGTACGGGTCCTTATGGCGTGCCGGGCGCGCTTTCCAATGCACCACCCGGGGTGGCCATTGCGCCCTTGGTGGCGCCGGTGGCCTCTGGATTGTCGCCAGCAGCGTTGATTGCCCTCGCGCCTACCTTGAAAATGCTGGCGCCCACGGAAAGTAGTGCGGGTAGCACAATCAATTATGATGTGAACAAGACGATTGTCCACACGGTGCAGCCCGTGGGTGCGGTCAAACGCCTCTCAGTAGCTGTATTGGTAGATGATCAAGTAACGGAAAGCACCTTGGGCGCGGTTAAAGCCAAGCCCCTGTCGACTGCGCAATTAGCACAAATTCAGCAGTTAGTGGAGGACGCGATTGGCTATAGTGCCAAGCGCGGCGATACGGTCAAAGTGGTCAACATGCCCTTTACCGCCCATTCGGCGGCGACAGCGTTACCTTGGTGGCAGCAATCCTGGTTCTTGAGTCTGATGAATAGTGGATTACGCTATCTGGTTATTCTTCTGGTCGCCCTGCTGCTCTACTTTGGCCTTGTGCGACCGTTGCTAAAACGTCGCCGGCGGCAAGAACCCGATATGGAAGCTCTGGGGGAAGACTCGGATGCTACGGGTGAGGATAAGGCTCCTGTGGGTTCAACTGGTTCAGCGCCAGGCACTAGCGGGGCACCAGCCGCAGCCGCACATGAGCCCGTGAGTATTCCGGCAAATCCTTTAGAAACCGACTTATATGTTGCCCGCCAGTTGGTGATGCAGGACCCAGCCAGAGCGGCACAGGTGGTCAAGGAATGGTTAGCGAATGAGCACGAATAAGGAACTTAGTGGAATTGAGCGAAGCGCAATTCTGCTGCTGAGTCTGGGTGAGGACGAGGCAGCAGAAGTTATGCGCCATCTCGGCCCGCGTGAAGTGCAGAAATTGGGGGCAACCATGGCGCGTTTGTCGCATGTTTCTACGGAACAAGCGCAAACGGTACTGGCGGATTTTCGTTCTCGCTTAGAGCGGCAAACCTCTTTGGGGGTTGGTAGTGATCAGTATATTCGCGCCATGCTCACGAAAGCGCTGGGCGCCGACAAAGCGGGTACGCTGATAGAACGGATTCTGCATGGTGGTGATGCGAGTGGTCTGGAAAATCTCAAGTGGATGGATGCGCGTTCCATTGCGGATTTGATCAAACTGGAGCATCCCCAAGTATTGGCGATGATTCTGGCGTATATGGAACCGGAGCAGGCTGGAGAGGTTATTCATCATCTTCCAGAACGTTTAGTCAGTGAGGCGATGATGCGTCTGGCTAGTCTGGAAACTGTACAGCCAGCGGCGATTCGTGAACTCAATGAAATTCTGGAAGAGCAACTTTCCGGCGAATCACAAAGTTTGCAAGTGGCGAGTCTGGGGGGCGCAAAGGCGGCAGCAGACGTCCTCAATCGACTAGAAACCAGTCTCTCCACAACGATTCTTGATAAAATGCGGGAAACCGATGATGAGCTGGCCGAACAGGTTCAGGAGAAAATGTTTGTCTTTGATGATCTGATCAAGCTGGATGATCGGAGCATGCAAGTTTTGTTGCGGGAAATCCCTTCGGAAGGTTTTGTCGTAGCGCTTAAAGGAGCGAATGCGGCGCTGCGCGAGAAGTTTTTTGCAAACATGTCGAAACGAGCAGCAGAAATGATGCGGGACGATCTGGAGGCGAAAGGGCCGGTGCGGGTCAGCGAAGTAGAATCCGCTCAGAAGGGCATTTTGCAGATTGCGACACGATTAGATGCGGCTGGTCAGCTCAGTTTAGGAGGCGGTAGCAGCGAGGCGATGGTATGAGTGCTCTGCGATTATGAAAGAACGCTCAAAGATTATCTCGCGGGATGACTTGGCCGATGTGCAGCGCTGGCAGTTGCCAGAAATGTCGACCTCATCGGCAATACAGAATACATTAGTAGAAGAACCAGAAGCGGGTCATACCGTCTCTGCGCAGAGTATTTCCCTACCCACTGCCGAAGAGTTACAAGCCATATATGCTGAGAGCGCGCAAACCGGGCGTCAGCAGGGATACGCTGCGGGTAAGAAAGAAGGTCTAGCCGAAGGATATTCGGAAGGCATCGCGCGCGCGGAGGCGGAGCGCCGTGCTCTGCAAGATATATTGCAAAGTTTTATGGTGCCGTTGCAGGCTTTGGATGCCAGCGTGGAGCAATCTTTGCTCGCACTGGCGCTGGAAGTGGCCAGACAGGTCATTCGTCACGAATTGCAAAGTCAGCCAGAATTGCTATTGCCCCTCTTGCGCGAAGCTTTAAAGGCTGTGCCGTTACGCAGTACTCGACCGGAAATGCATTTACATCCTGATGATCTCGCCATGCTGGAAAAACTGATGCCGGAACTGGTGACGCAGGGCGTGTTTTTGGTCGCCGATCCGAATATCGAAAGAGGCGGAGTAATTCTCTCGGCAGGCATTGATGAGGATGGTGCGCGTCCGGATCGCCGCTGGCAGGGGCGTGATCTGGACCACGCCGCCACGCAACTCGACTTGCGTATAGAAACGCGCTGGCGCGCTACTCTGGAGCGATTATTCGGAGAATTGTCAACGTGATGCTGAATTTCACGGGTCGTCAGAGCGCCTGGAGCGAGTCTTTGCGTATTTGGGCGCAACGGCTACCGGAGTCTTTGCCGCCTTTGCTTCCCGGTGGAAGGTTGGTGCGAATGGTGGGTTTGGTGTTGGAAGCCGAAGGGTTCGATGCCAGTATTGGTACGCGCTGCCGGGTAGATGTCGCCAATCAACGCGGGATTGATGCCGAAGTCGTGGGATTTCAGGGTGGGCGTCTGCAACTGATGGCTGCTGGCGATTTGCACGGCGTGAGTCCCGGAGCTCGGGTGCAGCCCTTGTCTGGGCAGGCTCAGGCGGGCGTGAGCCCGAGGATGTTAGGTCGCGTGATTGATGGTCAAGGTCAGGTTTTAGACGATCTGGGTCCGATACTCAACCAGATTCGGGTACCGCTTTTGGGAACCAGCATGAACCCGATGCAACGGGCGCCGGTGCGACAACCGCTGGATGTGGGTATTCGTGCCATTAATGCATTATTTACTATTGGTCGTGGCGCCCGTATGGGTTTATTTGCGGGCAGTGGTGTCGGCAAAAGCGTCCTGCTCGGGATGATGGCGCGTAACACCGATGCAGACGTGATCGTGGTGGGTCTGATTGGCGAGCGTGGCCGTGAGGTTAAGGAGTTTATTGAAGATATTCTTGGCCAGGAGGGGTTGCGTCGGGCGGTTGTAGTGGCGGCTCCCGCTGATGTGCCAGCGCTGACCCGGATTCGCGGAGCGCATCTGGCCACCGCGATTGCCGAATATTATCGTAATCAGGGAAAGCATGTGCTTCTGCTTATGGATTCACTGACGCGTTATGCTATGGCGCAGCGGGAAATCGCCTTAGCAGTGGGGGAGCCTCCGGCCGTCCGGGGTTATCCGCCTTCGGTATTTGCGCGACTGCCCGCATTGGTAGAGCGGGCCGGGAATGGACCAGCAGGAGGCGGAAGCATTACGGCCTTCTATACAGTGCTGATGGAAGGTGATGATCAGCAAGATCCTATAGCCGATAACGCCAGAGCAGTTCTTGATGGGCATTTGGTGCTATCGCGCAGCTTGGCAGAGCAAGGTCAGTATCCCGCCATTGACATGGAATCTTCCATTAGCCGGGTTATGCCCAGCATCGTACCCGCCCTACAAATTCAGCAATTACATTGGTTAAAGCGGCTTTATAGTCGATATCGTGAGCAACAGGATTTGATTGCTGTAGGTGCCTATACGCCGGGAATGGAACCTCTGCTGGATCAGGCGGTTCGAGCTTATCCAGCGATTCTGGGATTCCTTCGCCAAAATCAGCAGCAGGCGGTATCTATGGCGCAAAGTCAGGTGCAGTTGACGCAGTTAATCAGTCCTTACATGGAAGAGGCTTAAAGCGTTATGATCGGTCGTCAGGATACGATATTTTTTCTGCGCACCGATGCGGATAAACGACAAAAAGATCTAGCGATTAGCCTTGGACGACAACGTGGTTTGCTGCAGGATATTCAACAAAAATTACAAATGTTGGAGAACTATCTGCTGCAATATCGTCAACAAGCAGTGGCGGCAGAAAAATCGGGAATTCTCAGTGTTCAAGCTTTAGATATGCGCCATTTTATTCATCAGCTTGAGCAGGTTTTGCAAATACAAAAAGTTAATCTGGAGCATCAACGACATCATGTAGCCCAGCTTCAGAGCCAATGGGTGACTGCTCGTGGGCAAGAAAAAGGACTTGCGGCATTGGCCCGTCGCCTTGAGTCCGAGCAGCGTGATCGCGAGTTGCGCAAGATCCAGAAGGAATTGGATGAATGGGCAAACCGCTCGGCGCGTTTTTAGTGGCGTGGCGTGTATTTTGCTTGGTTGCCTTGAATCTGTTTGAGGAAGGTCTATCATGGCGACAGAAATAATGGGTGCGAACACCCTTGGGACGATGACTACGAAAGCCAGTACTGTTACTCGTTCCTCTCCGGCGGCTTCTGAAAAAAATGCAAAATCTTCTGGTTTTTCAGAGATAATGGCGAAGCAGAGCGGGGATTCTTCGGGTATGCCCACAACGCAGCCAATGACGACCGATCATCCGCACTCCGAGCCGTCTTCCTCTCCTGAAGCGCAGCCACAGTCTACCCGGCCCACTGGCAAATCCTTGCCGGTAGTGACTTCTACAAAAGATTCAAAAGCGGATGGGAAAAAAACGAAAAAATCATCGGGTGCTATCGCTAATCTCCTGAATCCTCTAGTCCCAGCAGGTCCTGTGACCACGAACGTGTTGGCATTTGTGGCATTGCCTACCTCCACGACGACAATGACTGCTCCGAGAGATTCTACAAAACCCGTTGTGGAATTGGGTGCGCCTTTGGTGTCAGCCTCTGGCGATGCTGCTGAATTATTGCATCCTGCGTCGACAGGTTTAACCACATCACATACCGCTACCCCATCGTCAACGCGGTCCGGTGGAAATGCGGATAACGTTCGTAATCTACCAAAAGAGACATTGCGTAATCCGGATAGCTTTCTCCAGAATCTGGCGCAAGCTGTTTCGGTAAATACTGCATCTACTCAGCAAAGTTACCGTGCTATTCCCGAGCTTTCGCTGTCCTTAACTTCTGACGCTGTGACAGCATCCAAAAGTATTCCCTCCGCTATCCAAGGGGGCGTGAGTGGGCCCTTACCTGTGGTACTTGCCGGTGTCACGCCAACGGCTGCGCCAGCATCCAGCTCGGTTGCGGTCGTTGCACCGCCAGTTGGTGCGAATCCTCAGTGGGGTGCTGCATTGGGTCAGCAGGTTCAATTTTTACTGGGCCAAGGCGTGCAGCAGGCGACTTTGCATCTGAACCCCCCACATCTTGGTCCTTTGGAAGTGCATCTAGATATGCAAGCCAATGGCGAAGCCCATGCTTTTTTCAGTTCGCCGCACCCCGAGGTGCTGCAGGCCATCAGCACAGCCATACCGCAATTGCAGCAGAGTTTTGCGGCGGCGGGTATGAGCCTAGGACAGGCTAGCGTTGGATCAGAAAGTGGAAACCGTCCTTTTTCCCGGAGCAAGTCATCTTTTACGTCGACCGTTCCCTCTATAGAGGATATAGAGGGAAGTAAGCAGATTCTTACCACAATACGTGTTCAGCTCGGACTGATAAATGCTTTTGCATGAATCTTGCCAAGTGCTGACGCTCAGGATACGGTGACGCATGGCTCAAGATATTCTTTCTCAGGATGAAGTAGACGCGCTCTTTAAGGGGATGGCAGGCGGTGACGTTGATACGGAACCTGAACCCGATCCGGATATCGGTGGTGTTCGTGCCTATGATCTGGCCAATCAGGATCGTATCGTCCGTGGAAGAATGCCGACGCTGGAAGTGGTTAATGAGCGTTTCGCGAGGCTTTGGCGCGTGAGTCTCTTCAACTTTTTACGGCGTACTGCGGAGATTTCGGTGGGGCCGGTGCGGTTGATCAAGTACAGTGAGTTTATTCGTAGTCTTGTCGTGCCCAGTAATATCAATATGATAAAAATAGAGCCGTTGCGCGGTATGGCATTGTTTGTTTTTGATCCCCGACTGATTTTCGCCGTGGTTGATAATTATTTTGGTGGTGATGGGCGCTTTCATGCCCGCATTGAAGGGCGGGATTTTACGCCGCTAGAACAACGTATTATCAAGCGTCTATTAGATATGGCGTTTAAGGATTTTAAGACTGCCTGGGCACCCGTAGGTGATTTGAACCCCGAACTCATGCGTTCCGAAGTCAATCCGCAGTTCGTCAATATTGCGACACCCACAGAAGTGGTGATTGTGACGACCTTTACGGTGGAACTAGAGTCAGGAAGCGGCACCTTTGAAATTTGTCTGCCTTACGGCATGGTCGAGCCGGTACGCGATCAGTTGACAGCCGGAACAACCGCTGATCGTTCGGAAATTGATCGCAAATGGGTGCAGTCTCTGCAAGATGAAATGCAAGAAGCCAAACTGGAAATGGATGTGCTGTTTTTGCAAACGCAACTGACATTACGCCAATTATTAGCGCTGCGTGATGGGGATGTCATCCCTATTGAGAAGCCAGAAGAGGTGCTTGCACGGATTGATGGCATACCTATATTTTCTGGGCATTATGGCGTTGCCAATGGAAAAATGGCGGTGCAGTTGAAAGCGCATTTGTGTCCGGAAATTTTGGCAGGGCAGGCCGCCATGTCGGCACTGGAGAGTTGAGTTATGGCAGCAGATAATCAAGAGACTGAAGTGGCGGATAGCGTAACGGAACCTGCGGACAACGCGGCGGCGGATGATATTATGGCGGACTGGGCAGCAGCCATGACCGAGCAGGAGAGCGCAGAAATTCCGCCGACCGCAGCTGCGGCAGACGCAACCAAACCCGCACCGTTGCCTGAACTAAAACCCGCCATCACGGAGGGTACACAAGCTCAAAATCTCGATATGATTCTGGATATTCCCGTGACGCTCTCGGTGGAGTTGGGCCGCACCAAAATCCAGATTCGTAATCTCCTGCAGCTCGCGCAGGGATCGGTGGTGGAGTTGGAACGACTGGCCGGTGAGCCAATGGATGTGCTGGTAAACGGTTATCTCATTGCTCAGGGAGAGGTAGTCCTCGTCAATGACAAATTCGGCATTCGTCTGACGGATATTGTCAGTCCGGCCGAGCGCGCCAAGAAACTGCGGTGAAACGAGAGATGAATGGAGTTTCAAGCAGGGCGAATGCCAAAATTCCGATCATGCTGGCGTCAAAATTCTGGCTGATATCGGGGTTTGCTTTACTCTTCAGTCCGCTGGCTTGGGCATCAAGATCCACCTCAACAGAGAACAGCAGCCCTTTTTCCTGGGGGGCAATGCTTCAGCTTTTTGCTGCTTTGGTCTTTGTTTTGATAGTTTTTTTTGGAGTAATTTGGGTGCTGAAGCGGTTCCAGCCCGGTCTTGCCAGTGCCCAAACGGGTAGTCTTCGGGTGTTGGCGTCCTTGCCTTTGGGGGTGCGGGAACGGCTTTTGCTAGTGCAGGTGGGAGAGCAGCAATTGCTTCTAGGTGTGACCCCATCAGGCATTAGCCTGTTGCACACCTTGGAAACCATGCTGCCGGAGACCACGAGCAACTCAGCCACGGCATTTGCGGGCTGGTTGCGCACTGCGATGGAGAGGCGCAAGCAAGGATCATGGAGTCAAACCCAAGCTACCAAGGACAGGGCATCAAAAGCCTCCACAGTCATCTCCACACGAGATTCCTCCTCCCCGGATTAATCGCTTTTTTTTCGCCGGTAATGGCTAGGGCAGGTGGTTTGCCAGCACTCACAGCCACTCCGATAGCAGGCGGTGGTACGGACTACAGCCTCAGTATTCAAACCCTGATTTTTATGACGGTGCTGGTATTTTTACCAGCCATGTTGCTGATGATGACCGCATTTACACGCATCATCATTGTTCTGTCTCTACTGAAGCAGGCACTGGGGTCCACGCAAATGCCACCCAGCCGTAAGCGTCTAAGCAACCCACCCTCACGGATTGGCGCCAATCAGGGTAATGCGGTTTTTTTCCAGTTCCACGGCAAGAGTTCGTGGAGCCGCTTGTTGGGCCAGGTGGGGAGCTTTTCGAGC
>JBAYRF010000015.1:0-54378 GCA_041676785.1 Acidithiobacillus sp.
AACTGGGTGAGATCGGCGGTGTTGCCTTTGAGTGCAGCTATGGCTAATGCCTTTGCCTGATCATGGGTCATGGCATAGGCGGGACTGGCTGCGATGAGCGTAAAAAGTGTTGCGGCTAGTATTTTATATGTTTTCATAATCATCTTTGTAGCTTATCCAAGTAGGTGGGGTTATCTTATCTGAATCCGCATAAAACGAAAAATCTATGGATTCCGGTACGGTAGGGCGCTCTCAAGGGTTCATCTACAAATTGACCCCCTATGTGCTCATGAATGGCTCCGATGCGAGTGTCCCTGTAACACATAGCCATGCTGATACCGCCGCCGACAAACACCCAGAGCGAGTTCTTCTGGGTTTTGTTCAGCCACGGGCACACGGATAATGCGGGATGGTGGCCGCTGCGCCCTCCCCACCGCAGCTCTAGAAGGAGCTCCAACTAAATGCACACTAATAGCACACTAAATACACGCCTTAACTCTTTATATATAAACGATTTTATGGAAGTTCGTGACTTTAGTGCTGATATTTTCCAGTCCCTCGTTAGCTATATAAATTTCCTTGTTCTGTTTTTTTTCTCACGCTTAAGGCTTCAAAGTGATACACTGATACACGCTTCTAGAATAATACTAGATAAATTATATACTTAGTTGTGTGCTTGATGCGTGCTTGGTGCGTGCTTGGTGCGTGTTTAGTGCTAATCAGCATTTCCTGATTAACGCTCGCAGCGCTTTTTTAACACAGCTTCCCCCCTTGGGGGAAAGTAGGGAAGACCGCGCAGCGCTGAAATCCGCGTAAGCCTGTTCAGCTGTTCAGCCCTGTTCAGCTTGAAAATGCCGAGCTGAACAGGCGTTACACCACGCGGCTTACGAACGCATCCCACGTTTAAGGGGATTCACCACTTTCCCCTAGGCGGGGCGCTGTGCTCAAAGGAGAGAGAATCGACAGGGTGCGCTGGCAGGTTATGCCCGCAGGCATGACCGAAGCGCAGACTGTCGATTCTCAATATCACGGTAATAATGTGTTACAGTGATAATGTAATAATGTAATAATGTAATACATTATTACGCATTACCGCCAAAAGCCCACGGAAAAAGCCCGTTTACGCTCAAAAATGTAATACTGTAATACTGTAACACTGTAACACTGTAACACTGTAATAATGTATTACATTGCGGGCTTATCGGTTATTCGTAAAGCTTCCCGTTCAGGTCTAGAAAAACCGTTTTATCCGCAACAGCTTCCTTCATTTTATAGGGGTAATGGGTGTTCTGAAGCCATCGCCTCTGGGGGGTCCGGTCATAGGTGTGGACGGCGGCCCCCGTTGTAAAGAGTTCGCGGTAACGCCTAACTATCGCCGCAGAGGGCGTAAAAATGACGTTAACTTGCCATCTCTGGTCGTCGATGCCCTCTGCCAGTCCGGTGACAAACTGATGCAGTTCTCGGTCCCATTTGGGTGTCAGTTCGATTTCTATAGCAAATGTTTTTGCCGCTTTTGGGTTTCCGTTGGAATCGGTATCCCTATCCCTAACTGCCAAAAAATCGGGAATACGGGACCACGGCTGGGCGGTTCGTCCTTGACTGGCTTGCCAGTCGCTACGCAAAAGGGCGTTTTCGTGCTCCATTTCCCGCGCCGTGGATAACAGTTTTGCGCCACTGTTTATGTATTCCAAGGCTATTTTTTGGGCAAGAAGGTCATGCCGAAGCTGGGCGCGTTTCAGGTTTCGTTCTGGGTTCGCGGTATCGTAATTCAGCTGGTTTTCTGCCTGTTCCGTGGCGATTTCCAGACCGCTTTTCGTGAGGGTGTACACCTTGCGGGGGACGCCTTGCAGTATTCCCCCGCCTTCGATTGGGTGCTCTTGGAGCAGGTGCTTCTTCACGAATAGCGCCCCCTCACGGCCCGCAGAATCGAACATTTTCCGGAGAATGGCAGGGGAGGTAAACCCCCAGCGGTACACCCACAGCATGGCTTCCTGTACCTTCTCGCGGTGCCGTTCGGTCGGGGAATGGATGCGCTTTAAGCCCTCGCGCATGGCGATAATCGCCGCCTGTTTTGAGTCGTTTTTTTCTTTCATGCTTGCGTGTCCTTCTTCATTGTCGGTAAGCAATCAGGGGCGCTTTAAGCCCGATGCTTAAAGGCTCCCTTGTTGGCCTTACCGGACCGGAGAAATTGGCAATTTTCCGAGTGCCAAGCATGGGGATGACTTCGCCCCTTCGGGGCTGCGCGGGTTCGGGTTTCGTGGACCACCTGAAAGCATGCAGGGCAAGCCCTGCACGGCTGAACGCCGCCCTTCGGGTGCTTTCCGGTTCGCGGCTGGACGCCGCGCCACGAAGCCCCGCCCTTGCCTTCACGCCCTACGGGCTACAGCGGGGGGCAAGCCCCCCTCGTGGGGCCCCCGCGCAGAAGCGCGGGCAACCCGCTTCGCAGTTGCTCCGCGCACAGGGTGCGCTTCGGGGGCGGCAGGGTGCCCGCCGTCGCAAGCTCCGTCATGCTTCCTGCTAGCCCCTGTCTCGTCGGTGACGAGCCACAACGCGAAGCGGGTTGCCCGCGCTTCAGCTTCGCTTTCGCTCTGGGGGCCGGGCTACGCCCCCACCCCCTAGCGGCCCGTGGGCGGGCCTCTCAGCGCGTGGCTATCGCCACGGCTTCGCACGGGGGCGGCTCCCCTAGGCTTCGGCGGAGCGCCTCAGCGGCTACGGCTGAACGCCTTGCCCCAACGCGACAGAGCAAGCGGCCTTCGGCCTGGCTCTGGTTCGCGTCGGCTCCCCAGTAGTGGCGCAATGAGGATCGCCGCTAATGATGCAGCCGGAGCAGATGATTTCGTGGCGGTCATCAATCAAGGCTTGAACTTCGTAACCGTTCTACTAGCCTATCGGGTCGCAAGTGCGTATACCGAGATAACATCTGCAATGTTTTATGACCGGTAATCGAGCGGATTTCCATTATTTCCAGTACCGTTTTTTCAAACAGACGGGAAATAGCTTCGTGGCGCAAGTCGTGAAACCGTAAGTCCAAGATTTCGGCC
This sequence comes from Acidithiobacillus sp., assembly GCA_041676785.1. Classification (GTDB taxonomy): domain Bacteria; phylum Pseudomonadota; class Gammaproteobacteria; order Acidithiobacillales; family Acidithiobacillaceae; genus Acidithiobacillus. Next base: position 3,021 of record JBAYRF010000015.1, read on the forward strand.
CTGTGTCGGGCCTTATTCCAAGACGCCCTGAACCCCCCGCCAGTATAGGACCATACTCGCCCGTCTATTCGACGAGGGACTGCACTTAGGATTTGTTCTGCCGTTTTGGTTAGGGGAATCGTTCGGCTTTCGCCATTCTTGGCGTTCTCTCTCGGAATACGCACAGTATGTGCGCTGAAGGAGACATGCTCCCAGCGCATCTCCAGAATTTCTCCTTGTCGCATGGCGGTCTCCAGTGCAAAACGGGTAATCTGTTCCAGTTCTGGGTTTACTTGCCGACAAGCTTGCAGCAAACGCGCTTGCTCGTCGTCTTCTAGGCGTCTTTCTCGTGCGTTCGCCACTCGGGGGGGCCTTGTGGCGTTGACCGGATTTTGCAGGGTTTCCATGCCCCATTCTTTGCGGGCGACGTTAAAAAGATGTGAAAGAATAGCTCGAAATCGGGCGACAGTGGCAGGTGCGTTTCCAGATTTCAGCAATCGCTCCAGCATGGCGCGCACTGTGGCACCCCGGATAGAGGCCATAGATTGCTCCATTTCCGGCCATAGCAGCATTGCTTGGATTCTCGACGCTTCCTGACGGGCTCCACGTTTTTGGGGGGTTTCCTCTTTCAGGTAGCGCTCCAGTGCTTCTCCAAGGGAGGTATGCTCCGCTTCCGTACTATCCCGCCACAGACCTCGCTGCATTTCTGACAATGTTTTGTTGTGCCAAGCCTCGGCGTCCTCTTGGGTACGGAATGTTTTGGTGAGTTCAGGGAAGCCTCGACGACGTATTCTTGCTTGCCAACCGATGCGCCTACCCAGTTTGTCTTTACGTTCAAAAATTGCCGACATGACACCCCTCGGATAGTCTCTTTGCCGGTTCTGATTGTCGCGCTATTGTCGCGCAAATTCAAATAGACGCAAAAAAACAGGCCGCAAATCATGCAACCCGTTGATTTTATTGGTGGCGCTTCAGGGACTCGAACCCCGGACACGCGGATTATGATTCCGCTGCTCTAACCAGCTGAGCTAAAGCGCCGTGAGGCGCAAATTTAAGCGTTTACGGGCTCTGCTGTCAAGGTACATCTAGCGATTCTTGTCTGCGCCTAAGGGGGGCGGCGTGGAAATTATCGGAGCAGGCGCCGGACCAGCAATCGCCAAGCCAGTGTGTAGGCGAATACCGTGTACAGTACCAATACGCTGAGGTGATAAAGCACATGCTGGGGGAGGACGCCGGTGAGTAGGGGGCGGAGGAGAGCCACGGCATGGGTCAGCGGCAATACCTGGGCGATGTCCTGAGCAAAGGGGGGTAGTGAATGTAGCGGATAAAAAACGCCGCAAAACAAAAACATGGGAGTCACCGCTAGAGTGAAGTAATACATGAAAAAGTCGTAGCTTTTCGCCATGGCGGTCATCACCAGTGCCAGCCCCCCAAAACTGAGGCCGGCCAAAAGGATGACGGGGATGCTCAAAAACACCCAAGGACCCTGAATAGCCCCAAAAAAACTGGCCACAATGATAATGGCGATAGCGCTGATCAGACCCTTAACGGCACACCAGAGTATTTCTCCGGCGAGAATATCGCTGACCTGTAGTGGGGTTGCCAGCATAGCTGCATAGGTGTGTTGTGCGTTCATCCGAGTAAACGCGGAATAGAGACCTTCAAAGCTGGCGGTATTCATGACGCTGCTGGCGACAATGCCCGAAGCAATAAAAGTGATGTAGGGCATGCCATCCATATGACCGACAAAATGCCCTAATCCGTAGCCCAAGGCCAGCAGGTAAAGTAGCGGATCGCCAAAATTCCCCAGCATGCTCGGTACCATCAGCTTACGCCAGACGCTGAAGTTACGCTGCAGGACGGCGATGGCTCCCCATCCGGGAATGGCGTCTAGCCCGGCCATCATGTGTCTCCTTCGCGCAAATGGCGTCCGGTCAGGCGCAGGAACACATCTTCTAGGCTAGCCGGGCGTTGCAGCCAGCGATAGTCTGGGTGGTCCATAAATTGCGAGCGCAGCGGGCCAAGATTGTGGCCATAACAGATCAGCGTGTCGCCCACCCTTTCGCTGACTTCTACCCATTGGCGATGCAGGTTCTCTGGATCAGGTAGATCACCATCGATGCGGCGCAATTCTATTACATCGCCAGGAATATGCGTTTCGATTAAACCGCGAGGCGTATCCTCGGCCAGAATCCGGCCGTGATCAATGATGCCCACGCGGTCTGCTAGGCGTTCTGCTTCGTCCATATAATGGGTGGTCAGCAGGAGTGTCGTGCCCTGCCGTCGCAATTCTCTTAATCGTTGCCAGATCAGATGGCGGGCCTGAGGATCAAGGCCGGTTGTGGGTTCATCCAAAAGCAGCAGGCGGGGGGCGTTAATGAGCGCGCGCGCAATCGTCAGGCGGCGTTGCATACCACCGGAGAGGGCGCCGATAGGTTGATGAGCGTGACCGGTGAGGGCCATGAATGCCAACAGCTCGTTGCTACGTTGACGAATGAGCGATTTGGGAAGGTTAAAATAACGTCCATAAGTCCAGAGGTTTTCTTCGACGGTGAAGTCGGGATCTAGGTTATCCATCTGCGGAACAACGCCGATGGCCGCTCGTCCCGCCTTTCCTAGTATGGCGAGGGTTTCGCCGTTAATGCGTATTTCACCGCCATTCAGGGGCGTCAGTCCTTGGATGGCGCGTATGGTCGTGCTTTTGCCGGCCCCATTCGGACCCACCAAGGCAAAACAAGTGCCGGTGGCCACGGAAAAATCTACACCGCAGAGTACATTCCTTCCGCCGTACTGTTTCTCTAGGTGGAGGAGTTCAAGACAAGTGGGATTCAGCACACGGGCTTATTCCGGTATAGGCCATATTCGCCACTTCATCTTCGAGAGATTCCAGCAATGCCGTTTGCAGGGTGTTGAGCTGTCCATGAAAAAAATGATCAGCAGGAAGCAGAATGGTTCGTGGCTGCACGTTGAGTAAAGTAAGCCAGTGTTTAACGCTAGCGACTGGTACGAGTTCGTCCTTTTCGCCTTGAATGAGCGTCCAGGGACAGGCCGGTGGGGGCAATCCATGAAAGTCAAAAAGATTGACGGGAGGCGCTACGGTCAGTAAGCGCGAAATTTGTGGGCGCTGATGCACAGCACGATAGGCTACATAAGCACCAAACGAAAATCCGGCTAACCAGATATCAAAGCCGGGGCGGCGCTGCTGTACCCAATCAAGCACCGCCAGACAGTCCTCGGTTTCGCCACGACCATCATCATAATGACCAGCACTTTCCCCTACTCCACGAAAATTGAAGCGCAGAGAAGGGATGCCTAGCCGGTTACAGGTTCTACTCAGATAATGCACGACTTTGTTATGGAGGGTGCCGCCATAAAGCGGGTGGGGGTGCAGGATAACCGCGACAGTGCCCCGCGTTTCTTTCTCCGGGCAGGCCGTCAAACCCTCCAGATCGCCTTCTGGTCCGGGGATGACCACACGTTCGCCGACACACTCCAGCGCGGCGATTTCGCCGCCGTCATAGAGATGGCTGCGGTCGATGGGTAGCATCAGATCTTTAACCTTTGCACAGGTACGCCATCGCGCAAATGCGATTCAACAATTTCACGCAGGTCGTCGCTGTCCACATAGGTGTACCAGGTGGCATCGGGATACACTACGGCGACCGGACCTTCCTTGCAGCGTCCTAGGCATCCGCAGCGATTCACACGAACCTGATGGTCACCGTGGATACCCAGGGATTTGGCATATTTTTTGGCCAGATGAAACATTTCGTCGGCAAGACCACTATTGTTGCAGGATTGCTCGCCATTCTCGCGATGATTCAGGCAGATGAACAAATGCCGTTGGTAGAAACCTTCTTCCATAAGCGTTGACCCCTTCTCCGTACAGGCACATCATACCCGAATCCGCTTTTACTGACAGTGTATGGAGATGCCATGCTGAGCGATTTGTTGATCGCCAATGTTGATAACGTCTTGCGCACCCTGACGGGACAGCAAAGCGGCAGTGAACGACCTTATCCCGCAGAAAATGTGGCCGATACCTTATTACGCCCCTGGGAGCGCCAGAAGGCGGGACGCATGATGCGCGTTAACCATGCGGGTGAAGTCATGGCGCAGGCGCTTTATACCGGTCAGGCTTCGGGCACGGATGATCCCGAATTGAGGGACCAGCTCGAACGCGCGCGGAGTGAGGAAGAAGACCATCTGCGCTGGTGTGAAACGCGACTCCGTGAACTCAGCGGCCATCCCAGCCGACTTGCGCCACTTTGGTATGCAGCGGGTTGGGGTATGGGCTTTATGGCCGCTCGTCAGGGTCGAGGCAAAAATCTGGGGCTCGTGGTTGCTGTCGAGAATCAGGTAGAAGAACACCTCAATAGTCACCTTCAGGATCTCCCCGCCGCCGACAACCGCAGTCGGGCCATTGTCACCCAAATGCGAGATGACGAAGTGGGGCATGCGCAAAAGGCGGAAGCACTGGGCGCGGAATCACTGCCCATGCCGATACAAGTAGCCATGGGCTTGTTCTCAAAAGCCCTGACCCACGGCGCTTTCTGGATTTGAGGCTTTAGGAAACGCTGCGGCTCGTGGCGGGTATGGGCCGCACATGGATTTCGGTGCCGCCGGGCAGATGGATGCGATAGCGGCCAGCCCGGACCGCTTCTGCCATGCTACCAATGGTCTGCTTGCTGAGCAGGCTGACCACCTCGACCTTGAGTGGTTTCCACTGATAGTGGACCGGGCAAGCCGTTTCGTCAGCGCAGATTTTGAGGCCGAGTACGCACCCCTGGCCAAAGGGCTGACCTTCCACGACTTCGACGATATCGAGAATATTCATCTGTTCAGCGCCAGGACGGAGCACAAAACCACCTCCACGGCCCTTGAATGAATCGAGCACTCCCCGCTTCGCCAGATCCTGAAGAATCTTGGCCAGATATTGGGCGGGAACGCGGAGATAGTCAGAAATATCTCGGCTCAATACCGGCTCACCGGGAGCTTGTGCAGCCAGATAGATCAGTGCTTGTAAAGCATATTCGCTGGTTTTACTCAGTAGCATGACAACATCCTCAGAGATCGTCGACGACTTCAAAGTCGTGCGTGATGGTGGCTGTTTTTCCCAGCATGATGCTGGCTGAACAGTATTTTTCGGCCGACAGGCTGATGGCGTGTGCTACTCGCTTGGGGTCCAGTTCTTTGCCAGACACCCTAAAATGCAGATGAATATGGGTAAATACTTTGGGCTCCTCGTCCGCGCGTTGCGCTTGGATTTCGACGACACAGTCCCGAATAGCTTGCCGGGATTTCTGCAGGATCATCACGACATCAATACTGGAGCAGCCACCAAGACCCATCAGCAGCATTTCCATGGGACGGGAACCGAGGTTATGGCCGCCAATCTCTGCCGAACCATCCATGACGACAGCATGGCCACTATCCGCGCTGGCGACAAAACTCATTTGACCGGGGCCCATCCACTGCACGCTTGCTTTCATGTGCCGCTCCCTATGCATAACAACCTGTTATTCAATGATACTACGTATTTTCTGTAAACCGACATTTAGTAGCCAAAAATCCGAGCCAAAGCTGCACCGGGGTGCGCTTCGCGCATGAAGGCTTCACCAACCAGAAAAGTATGCACGCCGGCAGCGGACAGCCGCTGCACTTCTTCCGCGCTGCGGATGCCGCTCTCAGTCACGACGATGCGTTCGCTGGGTACGGCCGACAGCAGCCTCAGGGTGGTCTCAATATCGGTGACAAAGCGGTGCAAGTCACGATTATTGATGCCAATCAATGGGGTGCGTAATTTCAGGGCGCGTTGTAATTCTTCGGCATTGTGTACTTCGACCAGCACCGCCATACCCAGATAGTGGGCAGATTCTTCCAATGTCTGCAGTGCTTCGTCGGTGAGCGCCGCGACAATCAGCAAGATAGCGTCGGCACCAATGGCTCGGGCTTCCCAGACTTGGTAGGGATCTATGCAGAAATCCTTGCGCAACACGGGTAGGGCACAAGCTTCACGGGCGGCGGTGAGATACAAATCGGTACCCTGAAAGTAATGCTCATCGGTGAGCACCGATAGACAGGCGGCACCATGGGCCGCGTAATCTTGAGCAATGAGGACCGGATTGAAGTCTTCGCGAATGACGCCTGCCGAAGGCGAGGCTTTTTTGATTTCTGCAATGACGGCGGTCTGACCCGCCAAGATTTTGTCCCGGATGGCACCCACAAAATCGCGCGGTGGTGCCGACAGAGCCACTACTTCTTGCAGCTCTGCTAAACCGAGTCGGGCTTTTCTGGTGATGATTTCTTCGTGTTTGCGGGCGAGAATTTCTTGGAGTATGTCCGGCATGGGAATCCTTAGTGATTTTTGCCTAATAAAGCCTGCCATTTTTTCCAGGCAGCACCCGAATTGAGCACATCTCGTGCCACCACGATCCCGACCGCCATATCGGGGACCACATCGGCGGCATAGAGGGCAGCCCCGGCATTGAGCAGAACCACATCGCGACGCGGGCCGGGTTTGTTCTGCAAGACTTCCTCAGCAGCAGCTAGGGCGGCAGCCACGCTGTCAATTTGCAACGTGGCCAAGGGCGCAGGTTGCAGACCAAAATCTGACGGTTGGATACGGCGGCGGGTAATGACACCCTCTTTGAGTTCGGCCACGTCCGTGGGTCCAGATAAGCTGATTTCATCGAGGCCGTCATGACCATGCACGACCAGTACATGGCGCGAACCTAATTCTTTGGCCGCTTCCGCAAGAGGAATTAGCCACCGCTCGGCGTATACCCCAAGCACTTGGTGGGGCGCACCCGCTGGATTACTCAGTGGGCCCATGAGGTTGAAGAGCGAGCGAATGGCTAACTCCTTACGCGGTCCCACAGCATGACGCATGGCTCCGTGATGGGCAGGCGCGAACAGAAAACCTATGCCAATTTCGTCGATGTCCCGAGCGACAGATTCCGGCGTCATATCCATTGGCAAACCGGCGGCTTCCAATACATCGGCGCTGCCGCTGCGGCTGACCATAGAACGATTGCCATGCTTGGCGACACGCGCACCGCCCGCCGCAGCCACCACGGCGGATACGGTGGAAATATTGAAAGTGCTGAGGGCGTCACCACCCGTACCGCAGGTATCTAGGAGGTGTTCGGTGGAGACGTGCACTCGAGTCATGCAGGCACGCAGGGCTAAAGTAGCTCCAACCAACTCCTCAACACGCTGCCCCTTCATGCGTAAACCCATGAGTAGCGCACCGATCTGGGCGGGCGTCCAATCTCCCGCCATAATCGCCGCAAAAACGTCTTGTGCCTGATTTCGAGATAAATCTTGGCCAGCGGCAATTTGTTCGAGAATGTCGCGGACTATCATCGCTGCTCTCCCTCTAAAAAGTGCTGGAGCAAGGTTTTGCCACATTCACTGAGAATCGATTCAGGATGGAACTGAACGCCCTCCACGGCCAAACTCCGATGTCGCAACCCCATGATTTCTCCTGCTTCGGTCCAGGCGGTGATTTCCAGCGTTTCAGGCAGACTGTCGCGCGCCACAATTAGGGAGTGATAGCGCGTGGCTGGAAAAGGGTCTGGCAAGTTTCGAAAGACGCCCTGACCGTTGTGGAATATTGCTGAGGTCTTGCCATGCATGACCTTGTCGGCACGAATAACCTGACCACCAAAAGCCTGTCCGATGGCTTGATGGCCAAGGCAAACGCCGAGCAGCGGAATTTTTCCGGAGAAGTGACGAATGGCTTCTACAGAAATACCTGCTTCATTGGGGGTACAAGGTCCAGGGGAGATGCAAATGTGGCTGGGGGCAAGTTTTTCGATGGTAGCGATGTCGATGGCATCATTGCGTTCTACCCGAACTTCGGCCCCTAGTTCGCCAAAATACTGCACCAAGTTGTAGGTGAAGCTGTCATAATTATCAATCATGAGTAACATGATCTGCCCTCCCTTCGGGGTCGAGGCCGTTTTCGGCGAGTGCTACGGCGCGGAACATGGCACGACGCTTGTTGATGGTTTCTTCCCACTCGGCGGCGGGTTCTGAATCGGCGACGATGCCGCCTCCTGCCTGAATATGTAGAACTTCATCTTTGATGACCGCAGTGCGGATAGCGATGCAGGTATCCATATTGCCATTCCAGCCCCAGTAGCCCACCGCTCCGGCATACACGCCGCGCGCTACGGGTTCCATTTCCTGAATAATTTCCATAGCCCGGATTTTCGGCGCACCAGAAACGGTACCTGCCGGAAAAGTGGCGCGTAGGGCATCCATGGCGTCCAGACCGGAGCGCAGCCGCCCCGTTACCTGGGAAACAATATGCATCACATGGGAGTAGCGTTCGATGCCAAAAGAGTCGGTCAATACGACAGAGCCCGTTTCAGCAATGCGTCCGACATCATTGCGGGCTAGATCAATGAGCATGAGATGCTCTGCGCGCTCCTTCGGATCTGCCAGAAGTTCTTGTTCCAGCGTCTCATCCTCGGCGCGGGTTTTGCCGCGTGGACGCGTGCCGGCGATCGGCCGAACAGTCACTTGACCGTCCTCGACCCGAACCAGAATTTCCGGAGAAGAACCCACGAGGTGCGTATCACCCAGATCCACATAAAACATATACGGCGAAGGATTGACGCCGCGCAGTGCGCGATAAAGGTTGAGGGGATGGGCGGTTAAAGGCGTAGAGAGGCGTTGGGACGGCACAACCTGCATGACATCTCCCGCCGCAATATAGTCCTTGATGGCGCTGACCGCCGCCATATAACTTTCCCGACTGAAGCTTGCGGTAAAATCCTCCTCGTGGATTCTGCGACTCTGCACCGGTGGGGGTGGTGGGAGTGCGCTTTGGCGCAGACGCTGCTGCAGCGCTTCCAGTCGCGCCTGACCCTGCTTCCAGGCATCCGGCTGGGCCGGATCGACATGGACCAATAGACGGATGGTTCCCCGTAGGTTGTCAAAAATCAGGAGCTCATCGGCTACCACCAACTGTATTTCGGGGAGATCCAAGGGGTCTGGCAAGCGTTCTTGCCGTGCCAAGCGAGGCTCTATGGTGCGGACGATGTCGTAGCCGAAGTAACCCACCAATCCACCACTGAATCGATCATCGGCATTTTCGAGGGGAGCCACTCGGAAGCGTTCTCGAAACGCACTGATCCATTGGAGAGGATCGTCTGGTTGCGCGCTTTCGGTTTCTTGGCCATCGGTGTGGACCGTTACCAAGCCTCGATGGACCCGGATAATCTGACGTGCAGGCAGACCGATGATGGAATAGCGTCCCCATTTTTCACCGCCTTGCACCGATTCGAGCAGGTAGGCGAAGGGGCCATCGACCAATTTGAGATAGGCGGATAGTGGGGTATCGAGGTCGGCGATAACCTCGCGGGAAAGGGGGATGCGGTTATAGCCTTGGCGCGCCAAGGCCGCAAAAGTAGCTTCAGGAATCAAGAATCACCTCATCAGAACGATAAAAAGAAGGACACTGCTTTTCAGCAGCGACGCCATCGTTTTTCAGTACGTTCTGTAATCGGCATAATGTTCATAACTCCTGTGTCAGGCGAGAATATCCAATAATTCGCTCATATTGTCCAGCACGGCATCAGGCTCCAGACAATGGACGGGCTCATCGCCGTTATAACCATAGGTCACGCAGGCAATGGGCATGGCTGCTGCGCGTGCGGCTTGGGTATCATTTCGGGAATCCCCTACCAGCAGACAATCGCTCACCGACTGGTGATAATGGGCTGCAGTGTGCAGTAGCGGCAGCGGATCGGGCTTCTTTTTGGGCAGGCTGTCGCCGGAGAGTATCAAGCCGAAAAAGTCATACAGATCAAGTCGCCGTAACAGCGGTTCGGTGAAGGCCTTGGCCTTGTTGGTAATGCAGACCAACTCCCGTCCCTGGCTTTGTAAAGCTTGGAGGGTGGTAACGACGCCGGGATATATCTGACTATGGTCGAGCAGATGGTCTCCATAATACTGGCTGAAATCGATCATGGCGGCATCCAGCTCTGCTTCGCTCGGCATCGCTTCAATGGAGAGCGCCCGACGCATCAACTCCCGGACGCCATTACCGATGAATCCTCGGATGACCGGCATTTCCGCCGGCGCCCGTCCAAGTTTGCGGAGGACGAAATTGGCCGCCCCCGCAAGATCGGGTGCGGTATCAATCAGGGTGCCGTCCAGATCCAGAAGGACGACGCGCGCACTAAAGGGTTTGCCGGTGTTGCGCGTGGCCGTCATTTAACCCGCCAATGCCTTGCGGAAAGCGGCAATGGTCGCCTTGTAATCGGGCGTATTGTAAATGGCGCTGCCCGCCACGAAGACATCCGCACCGGCGTCCGCAACGCGGCGCACATTATCGACTTTCACGCCGCCATCGACTTCCAGCTCAATCGGCTTGCCGATGGCATCAATACGTTTGCGGATGGCTTCGATTTTACGCAGCGTGTATTCTATGAATCCCTGTCCACCGAAACCGGGATTGACGCTCATCACTAATACCAAATCTAGGTTTTCTAAAACATAGTCGAGCACATTGAGCGGTGTTGCGGGATTCAGGGAGACACCGGCTTTGCAGCCTAGGCTGTGAATCAGTTGAATAGTCCGATCCAAATGCAGAGTCGCTTCAGGATGGACGGTGATGATGTTCGCCCCCGCTTTTGCAAAATCGGGGATAATGGCGTCCACGGGTGAAATCATCAGATGCACATCGAGGGGCTTTTGCGTGTGGGGTTTAATGGCTGCGGCCACTAACGGCCCAATAGTCAGGTTGGGGACGAAGTGATTGTCCATCACATCAACGTGTATGTAATCGGCACCGGCTTCATCCACGGCGCGGACCTCTTCACCCAAACGGGCAAAATCAGCGGAGAGAATGGACGGGGAAATCTTGAATTGCGTCATGAGAGCCTCCAAAAACAGTGCGAGAGCGCATCGCGCTCTCGCTCATTGTTGATTAATCCGCCAAGTTCATCAGACGCCGGTGACGCGAGGGTCGAGTTCACCTTTTTTGTAGCGCTTGAACATGTCGTCCAGTTGAATGACCTGGATTTTGCTGGCATTGCCGGCTGTACCAAAAGCTTCAAAGCGTTGGCGACAAATATCGCGCATGGCGTCTAACGAAGCCGTGAGGAACTTGCGGGGATCGAAATTTTTGGGATTTTTGTACAGACTTTGACGTACTGCACCCGTTGCGGCCAGACGCAGATCAGTGTCGATATTGACCTTGCGCACACCGTTTTTGATGCCTTCCTGAATTTCTTCGACGGGCACGCCATAGGTCTCGCCGATGTCACCGCCGAATTCGTGGATGATCTTGAGCCAGTCTTGGGGAACTGAACTGGAACCATGCATCACCAAATGGGTATCGGGAATGCGGGCATGGATTTCTTTGATGCGGTCGATACGCAATACTTTGCCGGTCGGCGGCTGGGTAAACTTGTAGGCGCCGTGGCTGGTACCGATGGCGATAGCCAGAGCATCCACTTTAGTCGCCTTGACGAAAAGGGCAGCTTCTTCGGGGTCCGTCAGCATTTGGTCATGGGTGAGGCAGCCTTCGGCGCCGACGCCATCTTCTTCACCCGCCATGCCGGTTTCGAGAGAGCCCAAGCAGCCCAGTTCGCCTTCAACGGAGACACCTACCGCGTGCGACATTTCCACAACCTTGGCGGTTACGGTGGCGTTATAGTCATAGCTGGCAGGGGTTTTCGCATCTTCTAGCAAGGAACCGTCCATCATGACACTGGAGAAGCCGGAGCGGATCGCCTGAATGCAAACGGCAGGGCTCGCGCCGTGATCTTGGTGCAGTACAACGGGAATATGCGGATATTCTTCGATGGCAGCGAGGATCAGGTGGCGCAGGAAAGGTTCGCCCGCATATTTGCGCGCACCGGCCGAAGCTTGCAAGATGACGGGTGCGTCTACGGCAGCGGCCGCTTCCATAATGGCGCGAACTTGTTCGAGATTGTTGACATTAAAAGCCGGGATTCCGTAGCTATGTTCGGCAGCGTGATCCAAAAGTTGGCGCAATGAAACGAGAGCCATAGTATTTCTCCTAAACGTGAATGAAAATTGATTGGATTTCAGATGATCCTATAGAGGGGGCTAGCAAACTGCAAGCCGCCCCGCCAATGCGCTGTAGCCTAGGCACGATGCGTCACATCGCCCACGCGCACCAGCTTGAGCGTATTGGTTCCGCCCGGCGATCCGATGGGTTCACCAATGGTGATTAACATGAGGTCACCATCCCGGACGGCACCACGCCGACGCAGCTCGTCTTCGGCGGCGCGCATCACCTGGAGAGGATCATCATGACGATTTTGGGGAAAATTGACGGGATGGACGCCTCGATACAAGGTGACCTTACGTCGCGTATAAACCTGCGGCGTCAACGCATAAATTGGTACCCGGGGATTGGCTCGCGATAACCACAATGCGGTAGAACCGCTTTCTGTAAAAGCCGCAATGGCGGCAATAGGTGAACGTAAGGTGGCCAGCAATGCCGCTGCCGCTATGGTTTCATCCACACCGGCCAAGGGACGATCAATAATTTGCAGGGTGTTGCTGGAAGGCGCATGGCGCTCTGCCTCACGACAGGTGCGATCCATAGCCGCAACGGCCTCGACGGGGTAGGCGCCACTGGCTGTTTCTGCGGAGAGCATCACGGCGTCGGTACCATCCAGCACCGCATTGGCTACGTCCGAGACTTCGGCACGCGTGGGTATGGGTTGATGGATCATAGACTCCATCATCTGGGTTGCGGTAATGCTGAGTCGATTGTGTTTCTGAGCGAGCGCGATAATCCGCTTTTGTACAGGCGGCACGGCGGCATCGCCGATTTCGACGCCGAGATCCCCTCGGGCGACCATGATCGCTTCGGAAACGGCGAGAATTTCTTCAATCGCGTCCACTGCCTCGGCACGCTCGATTTTAGCGACCAAAGCCCCATGACCGCCCGCTTCGCGGAAAAGTCGACGCGCTTCATCCATATCTGCCGCGCTGCGTGGAAAAGAGACCGCTAGATAATCGGCTTCAAGTCGCGCTGCAGTAATAATGTCTGCCCGATCTTTATCGGTGAGGGCGGGGGCAGTCAAACCGCCGCCAGCACGATTGATGCCTTTACTGTTGGACAGTTCACCACCTTGAACGACGCGCGTGTGGATTTCATTGCCCTGCACCTTGTCGACCCAAAGTACGATCATGCCGTCATTGAGGAGCAAGGTAGCTCCGCGTTCCACATCTCCAATCAGTTGTGGATAGGTGACGCCGACCCGAGTCTGATCGCCTAGCGTACAGGCGATATCCAGAATAAAAGGCTCACCTTCTTTAAGCTGGATTTTGCCTTCGGCAAATTTGCCAATGCGGATTTTTGGACCTTGCAGGTCCGCGAGCACGCCAATAGCCCGGCCATGGGCACGGGCTCTTTCGCGCACCATTTCCGCCCGTTTGACATGGTCTTCGGACGAGCCATGAGAAAAATTGAGGCGGACGACATCGACGCCGGCCTCAATCAGGCGGTCGATGACCTGCACATCAGAACTGGCAGGGCCTAAAGTTGCGACGATTTTCGTCCGGCGTATCAAGTGGTTATTCCTTTTGCGCGTGCTTCAAGAATGGCTACGGCGGGCAGAGTTTTGCCTTCGAGGAACTCCAGAAAGGCACCACCACCCGTACTGATGTAGGAAACCTTATCTTCGATATGAAATTTATTGATGGCGGCGATAGTATCTCCACCGCCAGCAATAGAAAATGCACTACTTTCAGCAACGGCTTGGGCAATGGCTTTGGTACCTCCGGCAAAGGCGTCGAACTCAAATACGCCGACCGGACCATTCCAGACGATGGTGCCTGCTTTGCGAAGAATGTCTCCCAGCGTTTTGGCAGTATTGGGGCCAATATCCAGTACCAAATCATCCGCAGCAATGTCACTGACCGCACAGGTTCGCGCTGGAGCTGTGGCAGAGAACTCCTTGGCCACAACCACGTCTGTTGGTAAGGGGACATCGCCACCCTTGGCTTTGGCGGCTGCAATAATCGCTTTAGCTTCCGGCACGAGGTCGGCTTCACAAAGGGATTTGCCTACGGCATGACCTTCCGCAAGGATGAAGGTGTTGGCGATGCCGCCACCCACTACTAACTGATCCACCTTGTCGGCGAGGGTCTTGAGAATAGTGAGCTTGGTGGAAACCTTGGAGCCCGCGACAATGGCGACGAGAGGGCGTTTGGGGTTCTGCAAAGCTTTGCCGATAGCGTCGAGTTCGTTGACCAGCAGCGGCCCACCGCAAGCAATGGGCGCATACTTGGCAATGCCGTGGGTACTGGCTTGGGCCCGGTGCGCGGTGCCAAAGGCGTCATTTACAAAAATGTCGCAGAGTTTGGCGTATTTCTGCGCCAGTGCGTCATCGTCCTTTTTTTCACCTTTGTTGAGGCGGCAATTCTCCAGCATAACGATCTCGCCGGGAGCGAGGTTGAAACCGCCGTCTACCCAGTCGGATTCCAGACGAACAGGACGTCCGAGCAACTCAGACAGACGTTTGGCGACCGGTGCCAGCGAGTCTGCGGGTTTGAACTCCCCTTCGACGGGACGACCCAGATGCGAGGTGATCATCACCCCCGCTCCGGCATCCAGTGCCATTTTTACGGCCGCTACCGAGGCGCGTACCCGAGTATCATCGGAGATCTCACCCTCGGGGTTGAGAGGGGTGTTGAGGTCGGCGCGAATAAATACTCGCTTACCTTGGGCATGGCCCTGTTTGCAGACTTCTTCAAAAGTTAGGATATGCATGCGTTCATCTCCAGTAGGTAGTTAACGCTTAATTACTGGCAACGTGCTTGACGAAGCGCAACATATTGCAGGTGTAACCATATTCGTTGTCGTACCAAGAGACCACTTTGACGAAAGTTGGATCGAGCTGGATACCGGCACCAGCATCGAAAATCGAGGGGATGGGGTAGCCCCGGAAATCCGTGGACACTACCGAAGCTTCAGTGTAGCCCAGCACGCCCTTCAGAGGACCTTCGCTGGCGGTCTTCATCGCTTTGCAGATCTCTTCGTAACTGGTTTCCTTGAGGAGCTCGGCGGTTAAGTCCACCACGGAAACATCCGACGTGGGCACCCGGAAGGACATGCCGGTGAGCTTTTTATTCAGCTCCGGGATCACCTTGCCCACCGCCTTGGCGGCACCGGTGGATGAAGGAATGATGTTTTCGAGAATGCCGCGTCCACCGCGCCAGTCTTTGGAGGAGGGTCCATCTACGGTCTTTTGGGTGGCGGTAGCCGCATGCACCGTGCTCATCAGGCCGCGCTTGATGCCGAAATTGTCGTGCAGAACCTTGGCGATAGGGGCTAGGCAGTTGGTGGTGCAAGAAGCCGCCGAGACGATTTTTTCGCCGGCATACTTGGCGTGGTTCACACCATAAACGAACATGGGGGTGTCATCTTTAGACGGTGCGGACTGGACGACTTTTTTGGCACCCGCATCAATGTGCTTCTGGCAGGTGTCCAGGGTGAGAAAAAAGCCGGTAGACTCGATTACCAAGTCCACGTCCACGTCGCCCCACTTGAGATCGGAGGGATCGCGCTCGGCGGTCAGGCGAATGGTTTTGCCATTCACCACCAGATTATTCCCTTCTACCTGAACATCGCCCTGAAAGCGCCCGTGTACGGAATCGTACTGCAGCATGTAGGCTAGATAAGCGGGTTCGAGCAGATCGTTGATGGCAACGACTTCGATGTTATTAAACTCGGCTTCTTTCGCGATGGCACGGAAGGCCATGCGACCGATCCGACCGAAACCATTGATACCGACACGAATGGTCATGTGTTACTCCTCAAAATTGCAATAATGAATTCAAAGTGATTGGAAACGGACAACGACGTTGTCGACCGTGAATCCGAATTTTTCAAACAGAATCGGGGCCGGGGCGGATGCGCCGAAGTGATCAATGCCGATCACCGCACCATGCAAACCTACGTACTTGTACCAAAGTCCGGTAGTGCCGGCTTCAATGGCAACGCGCTTGCTGATGCTGGTCGGTAACACGCTTTCCTGATAGGCCGTATCCTGAGCCGCGAATAACTCCATGCAGGGCATAGATACCACCCGCACCGGATGTCCCTGTTCTGCCAGTTTGGCCTGAGCGGCCAAAGCCAGCTCCACTTCCGAGCCGGTCGCGATCAGAATGCCTTTGGCCTTGCCACCCTCCGCATCTTTGATCACATAGCCACCGCGTCGCGCATGGGCGACGGTTTCGTCGGTATGCGGCAGGGCGGGCAGATTCTGACGGCTGAGTGCCAGCAAAGAGGGCGTCCGCGCCAGCTTTACCGCAGATTCCCAAGCCACGGCGGTTTCCACCGCGTCGGCGGGGCGCCAGACATGGAGATTGGGAATCAGGCGCAGGCTATTGACCTGTTCGACGGGTTGATGGGTTGGACCGTCTTCGCCAAGACCAATGGAGTCGTGGGTCATGACGTATACGACGCGAATACCCATCAATGCCGACATGCGGATAGCATTGCGACTGTAGTCCGAGAAAATCAGGAAGGTGCCGCCGAAAGGCAGGAAACCGCCATACAGGGAAACGCCATTCATAATGGCGGACATGCCGAACTCGCGCACGCCGTAATGAATATAATTACCCATCAGTCGATGTTTGCCGATGTCAATGGCCTCTTTCCAGCGGGTGTTGTTGGAAGGCGTCAGATCGGCAGAACCACCGAGGAATTCCGGCAATGACGCCGCGATGCCCTGAATAGTCTTGCCCGAAGCGACGCGGGTAGCGATTTTTGGCGCATCCTTGCGGAAGTCGCTGATCATCTTCGCAATGGCTTTGTCAAAATCGGCACTGGGCTCGCCAGCCAGACGGCGTTCGAATTCGGCCGCTTCTTTGGGGAAGTTGGCTTTGTACTTGGCGAATTTTTCTTTCCAAGCGCCTTCTGCTGCGGCACCTTTGGCTTTGGCATTGTAGGCGTGATAGATAGATTCGGGAATTTCAAAAGCGGCACCACTCCAACCCAGATTTTTGCGGGTCAGTGCAATTTCTTCGGCGCCCAGTGCTGCACCATGCACATCATGGGTACCCGCCTTGTTGGGTGAGCCGTGACCAATGACGGTTTTGCAGCAGATGAGGGTGGGTTTAGCGGTTTGCTTGTGGGCGCTATGGATGGCCTTCTTGATTGCTTCAGGGTCGTGACCATCCACATGCGGAATGACGTGCCAGCCGTAGGCTTCAAAGCGTGCTGGAGTGTCGTCACCAAACCAGTCATCCACATGACCATCAATAGAGATGTTGTTGTCGTCATAAAAACAGATCAGTTTGTTCAGACCCCAGACTCCAGCAAGGGAGCAGGCTTCATGCGAGACGCCTTCCATGAGGCAGCCATCACCGAGGAAAACATAAGTATGATTATTGACGATTTCATGGTCGGGACGATTGAACTGCGCGGCGAGCATGCGTTCGGCCAATGCCATACCGACGCCATTGGCGAGACCCTGACCCAGCGGGCCGGTAGTGGTTTCTACGCCGGGGGTGTCGCGGTACTCGGGGTGGCCAGGCGTTTTACTGTGCCACTGCCGAAACTGCTGGAGATCGTCAATGGAGAGATCGTAACCCGTGAGATGCAGGAGTGCGTACTGCAACATGGACCCGTGACCGTTAGAAAGGATGAAACGATCACGACCCGACCAATGCGGATTGGCTGGATTGTGCTGAAGAAAATCGTTCCACAACACTTCGGCAATGTCCGCCATACCCATGGGCATGCCAGGATGACCGGAATTGGCTTTTTCTACGGCGTCCATGGTCAGAACGCGGATCGCATTCGCCAGATCAGTACGGGTTACAGTCATAACTCACTCCTTGATAAATGAAAATTAATCGACGCGCTGGTGGGTACGGACGCGGCGCAAAATGCCGTCATGACCCGAAATCACCAAGGTCTCGCTTTCTACGAAATAGTGGGAGCGGGTTACGCCGTCAAGAATGTCTCCAGAAGTCAGGCCAGTGGCCACAAACAGGACATCATCACTGGAAACCAGTTCGTCGCGGCTGAGCCATTGGCCGACCTTGAGCCCGGCAGCGGCAATGGCTTCTGCCTCGCCCGGCTTCTGTGGTGCCAGACAGCCGAACATATCGGCACCCATGGCGCGCGCTGCACAAGCGGAAATTACGCCTTCTGGCGTGCCGCCGATACCCATCATCGCATCCACCTTGGTACCTAGTGCGGCCATGATTCCGCCGCTGACGTCGCCATCCGTCTGCAAACGCACCGTGGCACCAGCGGCCTGAATTTCGCGGATCATGGCATCGTGACGCGGCTTTTTCAGCAGGAAAATGCGTAATTCTTTAACATCCTTACCCAGCGCTTTGGCGAGGGCATGAAGCTTGTCTTTCATGGGGGCGGTAGGATCGATTTTGCCGCGCGCTGGAGCGGGAACAATCAGTTTGTCCATGTAATACGCGGGGCCTGGCTGGAACATGCTGCCTTTGGGGGCTGCGGCCAGTACGCAGATGGAACCGGGCATGCCTTGCGCTAAAAAAGTGGTGCCTTCTACGGGATCGACAGCGATTTCAACTTCAGGACCAGTGCCCGATCCGACCGTCTCGCCATTGTAGAGCATGGGCGCTTCGTCTTTTTCACCCTCACCAATAATGACTACCCCACGCATGGGCACTTGTGCGATAGCAGCACGCATGGCGTCTACGGCTGCGCCATCACCGAGCTCTTTTTCTCCTCGGCCGATCCAAGCACTGGCAGCGCGGGCGGCGGATTCGGTGACGGGGAGTAGAGACAGCGCAAGACTACCTATGGATGACATAAGGTTTTTTCCCTTCAGTGGCGTAATTGGTGAAAGACTTTAATGGTTTTAGCATAAATCAAAGGACTGCATTTGGGAACTCGGGAGCGTGGTCCAGCCACGTCCTCCAAGTTTGGTGCAGCTTAGGGTCCAGCGTGGCGAGAACGGAACGCGGTTGTAAATCGTTTTCTTGCAAAGGTGTTCCATCGAATTGGGTGATTCGACCACCGGCTTCGCGGAGGATGAGCGCACCCGCCGCACGGTCCCAAAGTTGCTGGGCTCCATGCAGATAAAAGTGATAGCGACCCGCCGCGAGCCAGCACCATTCCAGCACTGAGGCCCCGAAATTACGCTGGCTGTGAAAAGGGCGTTCGTCCATGATGCGCCCCGTGAGTGCCCGGCTCAGGCGCTTATAGTCGACCACGCCGACGCAATGCGGGAGATTCGGAGCCTGCCGGGTTTCGAGCCGCACCCCATCCAGCCAAGCGCCTTCACCCTGTACGGCCGAAAAAAGCTCGGCGCGGATGGGATCATATACCCAGCCCATGACGGCATGACCGTTCAGCAGGAGCGCTAGGGAAATGCCAAATACGGGCACACCCGCTGCAAAATTGCTGGTGCCGTCGAGAGGATCAAGACACCAGAGAACATTATGATGATGGAGAACCTGCTCTTGGGCGTCGCGCGTCATTTCTTCACCCAGTAAAGGAATATCGGGGTAGCGCGCCGCAAGCATGTCCTGAAGAAAGTTTTGGCTGTCAATGTCGGCGCTGGTTACAATGCTGCCGTCAGGCTTGCGGCTGCTGACCACGGCATGAAAACGCGGCAGAATGAAGCGTTCGGCACCGGTGCGCAGCAGCTTGCCGATCCATGGTTGATCGATTTCAGTCATTATGGACATGATAGTCCCTGTAGTTTTAATCCGCTTTTAGTAGTGCTTGGGAACGTTTGCGCGGCGCTGGGCATCCATTGAGCATGGCGTCCTGCAAAATTCCTCAAGACAGGCTTTTAAAATGATATAATCCCATTCCAAGCCCCTTGTAAAAAGTTTACCGCAATGCCGCGCATTCATTTATACGCTGATTCTGATTTGCCCGAAAGCGGTGGCTTTCTGTTGCCACCGCAACCCAGTCACCATTTGTTGAAAGTTCTTCGTGCCCGGCTGGGCCAAGAGCTCACTTTGTTTAATGGGGATGGTTGGATCTATTCGGCCAGCTTGCAAGGCGTGACGGGCGCACAAGCAGAGCTCGCTATTGGCGCGCGTACATGGCGCCCAACGGCTTCGCCCCTCGCTATCCATTTGTGGTTACCCCTGATTCGCGGTGAGCGTTGGGATTGGAGTCTGCAAAAAGCGGTGGAACTGGGGGTGCGAACCATTCAACCCGTTGCCTGTCGGCATAGTGTGGTGCAGTTGGGTGAGGTGCGTGGGGAAAAACGGTTCAAACGTTGGCAGGATATTATGATTGCCGCTTGTGAGCAAAGTGGCAGTACCATGATTCCGACACTCATGCCGGCAGTAGCCTTGATGGATGCGTGGTCACTGCAGCGCGGTCAGGGCTTTGTTTTGGACCCGGCGGAGAACCATCCCCGGATGGCGCAGATCCCTCGTCCTGGACAAGAAATTACGTTGTTGAATGGCCCCGAAGGTGGCTTGGCTGCCGAGGAATTGGAGGCTGCGCATACCCACGGTTTTCAGGCTTTGCGTATGGGGCCCCGAATTTTGCGGGCGGAGACGGCTGCCATCGCAGCCGTTGCGGTGGCGCAGGCGCTGTGGGGCGATCTTTAGATCCACTGTGCTTTTTTGAAGCGTCGATACAAATAGTAGGAACATCCGGCAATAATGCTGAGAGCCATGGGATATCCATATTTCCAATGCAACTCCGGCATGTACTCAAAATTCATGCCCCAGATGCCAGTAAAAATGGTCATCACCACCAGAATAGCACCCCAGCCCGCCAGCTTTTTATTGACCTCGCCGTGATCAATGGCAATCAGGGAAAGGTTGACTTGAATCGCCGTGGAAATGGTGTCTCGAATGGTGTCCAGTTGGCTGTTGAGCAGCATGATATGATCGTGGATGTCTCGAAAGTAATTCTCGGCACCATCAACGATGACGGGAACACGTCCCCCGAAGAGTTTGCTGAAGCCGTCGGCCAGAGGTAGTAGCGCATGGCGCAGCACATTGGTTTTATACTTAAAATCATAGAGCCGCTCCATATTTTGACGCGCTTCCTGATTGTGAAACATGACGGTTTCTAGTTTTTCGAGTTCGTCATCAAGGGTGTCGACCACCGGGAAAAACAAATCGACAACGGCATCAGACAGGGCATACATCACATAAACAGATCCATATTTGAGTAAGTGCGGTTCGCGTTCTGCTCGGGCGCGCACACCTAGCAGGGTCTGTTCACAATCTTGACGGACCGAAAGCACAAAATTACTGCCCACAAAGATGTTGATCTGACCCAGATGAAGGTCATCTCCATGATAAGCAGGAGCTTTAAGCACGATAAAAAGATGTTCTTCGTATTCCTCAACTTTTGGTCTTTGCAATCCGTTGAACACGTCTTCGACAGCGAGGTCGTGCAGGCCAAATTGCTTTTGCATGCGACGTAGCTCTTCTTCGCTGGCATCCTGAAGGGCGACCCAGACAAAATTGCCCGGCACTTGCAGGTGTTGAGGAATATCCTCCAGTAAACTGTCTGCAACTTTATGGCCGTCGTTATAAACCACGCAATTAATCAGCATAATGGAGCGCACTCCTGTAGTTATTTTGAGAGAGGGTTATGGACCTCAAAAAGTCTCGCCGGAAATGCTGGCGAGCATTTCCGGCGAGTAAGACGGGGCTCAGTGCTGAGGAGCCTCGTGTATGCAGTTTCAGACTTGCGGCTGAATCCGCGCCTGTTCAATTTTTTCTAGGCTGCCGCGTGTTTCGATACGGAATACCCAAGTCAGTATAGCCCCCAGCAAGGAGGTGCCGACCAGAATGATCAAAAGAATCTGGGTGCCGATGGTATGCAGAAGAATCGGAAAAAGAAAGGCCGTCATCACTGCGCCGATTTTGGCAAAAGAAGCGGCAAAACCCGCACCGTAACCGCGAATAGCGGTGGGAAAAACTTCGCCCGCAAGGAGATAAGTCTGCGCGTTGGGGCCGAGATTGGTCATGAAATTGAAGAGCATGAAGCCCGCGAAAAGGAGAATCGTTTTTTCACCTTCAGGAAGATTCAAGGAGAGGGCTGCCAGACCCAGATCCACGGCACAACCGATGAAGCCAATAACCTGGAGTTTGATGCGACCTGTGCCTTCCACCATGAATATGGCTGCAAGGACGCCGAGAATCAGCAGTACATCAAGCAGCGCAGTGCCTTTTGCGGAAAGCATGACGCTCTGGGCCAGGTCCGCAACGGAATGTACCTCCTTGGCCGAACCGAGGGTTGTAGCGAGGATAACCGGCGTAAAAATACCGATGCCGTAAGTGCCCAGATCCTGAATAAACCAAGGGATGGAAGCGAGGAAGGTGGCGCGGCGGTTTTTGTCCGTGAACAGCGCGGCGGGACTGAGCTTTTGATGATGATGGGCTTGTTCCCGCTGCAGACGCACTTCTTTGGGGTATTGGGGATTGCGTTTCAGGAGACGTTTAGTTTCTTTCTCCGCTTCTTCGATACGGCCCTTACTAGCCAGCCAGTGTGGACTATCGGTGATGAAAAAGCGACCCACAATTACCAGAATTGCCGGAATAATGGCGGCTGCGTACATCCAGCGCCAAGCGTCGACCTCGGGATAGACATCAAGGATGATGATGCCGAGTCCGGCACCGACAATGGCGCCGACCGCCTGAAAAGCAAAGGCACCCAGTACCAGTCCGCCACGTCCTTTGCTGGGAACCGCTTCGGAGATCACCAGATGCGCGGTGGGATAGTCACAACCGAGAGCTAGCCCGATGCCAAAGAGAAAAATGACCATCCAGATATAGCTCGGGCTTAGCGTCAGACCGATGAGAAAAGCTACAAAGAGCACCATTTCAACAATAAACATGCGCTTACGGCCAAATACATCAGCTAGGCCGCCCAGCATCGTGGCACCAATCAAAATACCGAAGAGCGCTACGGCAGTCACGACCCCTTTTTGTGCGGCTTGCAGAGAAAAATCCTGGACGATAAGTGGTAGGGCAATACCGGTCATGAAAATAATCATTCCCTCGAAAAACTTGCCGGCAACCGCCAAGCTCCAGATACGCCATTGCATGGCGGTCATGGGGGTGCCTTTGAGGGTGGTGCCGTCGGGCCATGTCGGCACTTCGTCAATGTATTGCTGAATACTTTTACCAGAGTGCGTGGTATGCAGGGTTTCGCTGGTCATTCAAAAATCTCCAGGGGTTGATGGTGAATTACGCAGATTCTGAGTTGGACATGAACGGATTCAGTTCCTGAGAGTTGGTTTCGCCGTACATGACATGAGCGCGGCTGACTACCAAACCATCCACCTGACCAATGACCGGAATGTCTTTATTTTCGTAGGGGATGATGTGGAGCAAATGGCGTAGCGCATTGGTGCGGGCGCGTTTTTTGTCATTGGATTTGACGACGGTCCAAGGTGCATAAGCCGTGTCAGTATGAAAAAACATGGTTTCTTTGGCTCGGGTGTAGTCTTCCCAGCGATCTAGGGAAGCGAGGTCCATGGGGGATAGCTTCCACTGTTTTAGGGGATGTACTTTTCGTTCTTCAAAGCGTCGCTGCTGTTCATCGCGAGTCACTGAAAACCAAAGTTTAATGAGATGAATGCCGCTATAGATGAGGTGCCTCTCGAATTCCGGAACCTGACGCATGAATTCCTGATAGTCCGCCTCGCTACAAAAGCCCATGACCCGCTCAACCCCGGCGCGGTTGTACCAAGAGCGGTCGAAAAAAACCATCTCACCCGCCGTAGGAAGTTGTTCCACATAACGCTGAAAGTACCACTGTCCTTTTTCTTTTTCTGAAGGCTTGTCTAGCGCCACCACGCGCGCACCCCGAGGATTAAGATGTTCCATGAAGCGTTTAATGGTGCCGCCCTTGCCTGCGGCGTCGCGTCCTTCAAAAATTACAATAACCCGCTGGCCGGTGGCTTTTACCCAAGCTTGCAGCTTAAGAAGCTCGACCTGAAGACCATATTTTTCTTGCTCGTAGTCCCGGCGGGTCATCCGATATTTATAGGGATATCCGCCGCTACGCCAATTGGGATTGAGAGTGTCGTCGGTATCCGCAATATAGGGAGAGATTGGTTTGGTGTGATCGGCATGGAGTTTTTCGAGATCTTCAGGACTGATATCGGAATGGATGACGCTCATCGCTTCGTCTAGGACATTTTCTGTCTCAGGACGGTTACGTAGATAGTCGGCGATGATGGCCGATTGCTGGGCCTGTGCCGCTGTGATGGCTTCCTCCACCACAAAATTCTGGATGCCTTGGAGACTGAGGTCGGGCGCGGTATCACCGCTACTCGTTAATATTTGTGGGTCGGCGGCCAGTGCATGGTCCGAGTGGGATGGCGTAGGACTGGCGGTTGTCGTGGGCTTCATCATTCAGGCTCCATGCTGGAGGGTTTAAAAACGATTTTCGCCAGTCTAGCAGTTGATTATGACCGTTTGATGACAGTTGGCGGCGATTTTCAGGTGCCTGATTTGCTGCACTATGGTTGACAGGGAAGACCTCAGGATAGACCATCGGTGGATTCACTCTAGAGAGTCTCGCCATGGAAATCTTATTAGCGAATCCGCGTGGTTTTTGTGCTGGTGTTAATCGAGCCATACAAATTGTCGATCGTGCTCTGGAGCTTTTTGGTGCGCCCATTTATGTGCGCCATGAGGTAGTCCACAATCGTCATGTGGTTGACGATCTGCGGGCTCGGGGCGCTATTTTTGTTGAAGAACTAGATGAGGTGCCGGATGCCGCCACCGTCATTTTCAGTGCGCATGGCGTGCCTATTGCTGTCCGGCAGAATGCTGCGTCGCGAGGGTTGAGTGTGTTTGACGCCACCTGCCCACTGGTCACCAAAGTTCACATGGAAGTCAAAAAATATAGCCGTGATGGTATGGAGATGGTCCTGATTGGTCATGCAGGGCACCCAGAGGTTGAGGGCACCATGGGTCAGGTTGAAGAGGGCATGATGTATCTGGTCTCTAATGTGAGCGATGTGGCGACCTTAGCACCGCGTAATCCGGAGAAGCTGGCATATATCACGCAAACCACCCTCAGTATGGATGATACGGCAGAAGTGATTCAGGCCTTGCGCGCGCGCTTTCCGCTCATTCAAGGGCCCAAGAAAGATGATATTTGCTACGCCACACAAAATCGTCAGGATGCGATCAAGACCTTAGCCCCCGAGGTGGATATTCTGCTGGTGGTGGGTGCGCCCAACAGTTCTAATTCCAGCCGGCTGGCGGAGCTAGGGGTTCGTTTGGATACGCCGACGTACCTCATTGAAGATGCCTCGCAACTACGCCGGGAGTGGTTCGCAGGGGTCGAAAAAATTGGCATTAGTGCCGGGGCTTCAGCTCCGGAAAGTCTGGTCCAAGGCATCATCAACACGCTGCAGGATTGGGGCGCGAAAATACCACAGGAAACGCCGGGAGTTGAGGAAAAAGTGACTTTCAGCTTACCGCTGGCGCTGGTACAGGCACAGCGTAAAGAGCCTCATGCTGCGGGGGCTAGTTCCGTCTAATCCTTTGCTGTTGCACCAGGGCGCGCAGATACATCGGCGCTGTTATTACCGATGAGTTCTTCCGCTTGCAGGAGACGCGGACTTAATTCTATCGGGTCCAGTGCCGGAAGTTCGCGGTCCTCTGCGGTAGCCTTGAGATCGCGAAATTTTCGGGCAGAACTGAGGACGCGCCCTTCCAGAGAGCCCGTGGCTTTGTTGTAGGCGTCAACGGCTTGGGTCAAATTTTTCCCGACTTTGCTCCAATGCCCGGCTAGGGTATGCAGGCGATCATAGAGTTCCTTACCGAGTTCGCTGATGGCGCGCGCATTTTCCGCCAGAGACTCCTGTCGCCAGCCGTAGGATACGGCGCGGAGCAGCGCGATGAGCGTGGTAGGACTGGCGACGATAACCTTTTGCTCAACGCCGAATTCAATTAGGGCGGGGTCCGCCTGCAAGGCCGCGCTAAAAAATACCTCACCAGGTACAAAAAGTACGACAAATTCCGGAGTGGGTTGAAATTGTTCCCAATAGGATTTTTTGCTGAGTTGCGCCATGTGCGTGCGCAGTTCTTGAGCGTGTTTGTGCAAAAAGCCTTGCCGCTTCTGTTCGTCATCGGTTTCCATGGCTTCCAGATAGGCATTGAGGGGTGCCTTGGCATCGACAACGAGTTGTTTGCCACCGGGCAGGCGAACCACAAGATCTGGACGTTGTTGACCCGCATCCGTATGGACGGTTTCCTGTTCCGAAAAATCACAATACGCGAGCATACCGGCCATTTCGACGACGCGCTTAAGCTGTATTTCTCCCCAGCGCCCCCGTGCGGCGGGTTGACGTAAGGCTTTTACCAGTGCGGCAGTTTCTTGATGCAAGCGTGGTAGGTGGTCTTGTACAAGACCCCTGAGCTGCTCGTTCAGCGCGCCGTAGGCGTCAATTCGGGTTTTTTCCATGGCGTCTATGCGTGTTCCGACCTTTTCGAGGGACTCACGAATGGGCCCCACGAGCTGATCTACGGCTTTTTGCCGTCCATCCCAGTCGGTTTTGGCGTTTTCTTGAAAACGTTCGAGATTTTCCCGAGCCAGCTCCAGAAAAGATTGATTATTACGCCGCAGTGCATCCGCAGATAAAGCCTGAAAAGTCTCGCTCAGGCGTTGTCGGGTATCCTCTAGGAGCGTCAGCTTTTCGATATTACGCAAACGCTCCTGCTCCAGACGTTCGTTCAGTTCGGCTTGCTGCGCGTGCAAGAGCCCGCGTTCGGTCCGTAAGCGATTGATTTCCTCGTTGGCGATCACGAGTGCATTTTCTATTTCAGGGATTCGCTGGTTTTCCGTTTCGGCGCGTACCCGGCTTTCGCTTTCTTTCAGAACACGTTCCTGCTGCTCCTGAATTTGTGTTCGCAAAGTCGTAATGGTTTGATTCTGGGCAGCGCTAAGCGTTTGGGCACTTTCTTGTTGTTGACGCAGCCAGTGGCGACCAAGCCAACCCATAACGATTAGACCAATTAGCAGGCCAACCAGAAAATATAGAATTTGTTCTCCAAGCACAGGCTCGTTCCAGAAAGTTGAGGATAAGGGCTGAGGATACTTGAAGTGTCTGATGAAGGCGAAGCCGGGACAATGCCGGCTTCAAGGAAGTGTGCTGACGATCAGGATTCGAGTTGTGAGGTGCAATTGGGGCAGCGCGTAGCCACTAAGGGAATGCTCGAAGCACAATAAGGGCAAGTTTTAGTAGCCACGGGTGCTGCGGGTTTCGGGTACAGTTTATTGATGACGCGCACGATCGAAAATATTACCAGAGCGATAATAAAAAAGCTGATGAGGGACATTATAAATAGACCGTAATTCAGCGTGACCGCGCCCGCCTTTTTGGCTGCCTCCAGTGTCAAATAAGGTCCGGGCGTAGTGCCTTCTTTGAGGATGATGTAGAGGTTGGAAAAATCGACCTTGTCGAGAAGAAGGCCGATGGGCGGCATAATGACGTTGCTGACCAGTGCGGTGACAATCGCGGAAAATGCGGTACCAATGACAAAAGCCACGGCGAGATCGATAACGTTGCCACGCTGTAGAAAAACTTTGAAGTCCTTTATAAAGTCTTTAACCATATATGTTCTCCCTTTTAGGATGGCCGCTTTGGAGCGGATCATATTCGTTCTAGCTGATTGTAATGGCGGATTTTTCCGTCACCTCGCATAATAAAGTGTTTCTTTAAAGAAGAATAGAAGTGTTATTTTCGGAACGCATTGTAATTTTTTTGATTAATGGGTGCAGAATTGATTGACTCGGTTTTTTTCCTGATTCATTTGCTGGTGCCCAGAAGCTTGTGTGCAGGCTGCAATTCCATTTTGGCAAGTGATCGCCCAGCTTTGGGCGGAATCAAAAAAACGTTTGGCATGTGCAGTGGGCGCCGCATACGCTCCATCAGAAAATAGAGGACGCAGTGCATTAAAATACTGACTTTCTTCGTTGGCCCATTGCGAAACGGCTTGCCAGCAAATGGCTTGGGCACTGATGGGCATGCGCGCGCAGCCGATGGCATTTTTGCGTGCTCGATCTAGTGCTTGCTGCCAGTTGGGGCAGAATTGTCGTTCGGCTGCAGCGCGCTGAGCGGCAACAGCCGCCATTTTTTGTTCCGCACTTTGCGCGTTGCGTTGTGCAATGGCAGCACTTTGGGTAGCGGCACTGGCTGCGTTACCGGATGAATTGGACGTGGATACCGTCGCGCAACCGGCTAGGCTGGCGATAAACAATAACAACAGAATTTTTGCGGGCATATTGGACTCTCTGAGATGGGGAACCTTGTTCGCTATATATCACAATGAGGTGATATTGCAGAATTTTCGGGTTCTCCGTCCAGAGGCCGGGCGGTGTTAGGCGAAATCTGTTGGTTAACGATTCTCGCGCTGGGCCATTTCAGCATGTGGAGTAGGCTGGAGTCGGCTTCGCCACCGGGTTTTCCAGTTTTCAAACAGGACGTAAAAAGCTGGGGTGATATAAAGGGTCAAAAACTGTGAAACAATGATACCACCCGCGACGGCTACCCCCAGCGGTACGCGCGATTCTGCACCCGCACCAATACCGATGGCGATAGGCAGAATCCCTAGTACTGCTGCGAGATTGGTCATCATGATGGGACGAAAGCGGGTGACACAGGCATCCACCATGGCATCTACGGCACTGGCGCCTTCGCGTCGGCGATGGATGGCGAAATCTACCATAATAATGCCGTTTTTCTTGACCAACCCGACCAGCATGATAATGCCGACAAAACTGAAAAGATCCAGTTCCTGATGAAATATCCACAAAGCCAGCAAAGCCCCGAAGCCCGCAAGGGGTAAGGCGGTCAAAATCGTTAATGGATGGATGAAATCTTCGTAGAGGATGGCGAGAATCGCATAAATCAGAGCGATAGTGGCGAGCAATAACGTGGGCAGACTTCCGGTTGATTGGGTAAAGGCGGCTGCCGTGCCGCCAAATTCACCCTGAACATTGGCGGGTAATATTTTCGCCGCGACTTGTTCTACTTTTGCTGTAGCATCCCCCAAAGAAACACCCGCAGCCAGATTGAAAGAAATCGTCACGCTGGGAATGCCGTTGTAGTGACTGATACTGAGCGGCCCCACGCCATAAGCAAAATGCGCGATCGCGGCGAGGGGCACCAGTCCAGCACTACCGGGTACGGTAATCGCAGAAAGCGCGCCGAGATTTTCCTGAAACTTTCTTTCTAGGTCGAGAATGACGTCGTATTGATTAGTTGAGGCATAGATGGTGCCGACCTGGGTGCCGCCAAAGGCAAAATTCAGCGCTTGTTCGATGATCTGAGGCGTTACCCCCAAAGCTTGCGCGCGTTGATGAAGAATATGCACCTCAATTTCAGGATTAGCCAGTTGCAAGTCACTATTGACCGCTTGCAGGCCGGGGACTTTGCGGAGCGCTGAAACCAGTTCGGGTATGGTCGCGTCGAGGCTGCTCTGGTCTTCACTTTGCAGGATGTACTGATAGTTAGACTGTGACGACACAGGTCCCATCTGAATGGCCGGCGGCAACTGGAAGCTGGCTTCAACCCCATTGAAGTGGCTGACGGTGCGGCGCAGTTCGGCGATAACCTGCGTCCCGGAAGCTCTTTGTCCTAGAGGTTTAAGACGGATGATGAGACGACCGGTATTCGCGGAGCCAAAGGCGCCAGCGCCTTGTCCGGCGCTAGACATGACAGCTTGTACTGCTTTGTTATGTCCGACTGCGGCGGCGATTTGTTGTTGCGTGGTCTTAAGTTGATTAAAGGAAATACCCTGTGGATATTCCAGATTACCCATAATCATGCCGCTGTCTTCAGTGGGAATGAAGCCTTTGGGTAAGAGAATAAAAAGACCGATCATGGCCAGCAGGCTGAGTAAGGCGCTCAGGTAAACCCAGCCGCGATGGTTTAGGGTGCTGCGCAGGCTGCGGCCATACCAGTCCCGTAGGCGTAGGAATCCGCGCTCAAAATGACTCTGCTCCTGATGTTTTACGCGCAGATAGCGCGCGCAGAGCATGGGTGTCAAAGTCAGCGATACCAGTCCCGAGAGCAGTATGACAACGGCAATGGTTACGCCGAACTCGCGGAACAGGCGTCCGATGATGCCACCCATGACCAGAAAAGGTAAAAATACGACGGCCAGAGATAAAGTCATCGACATTACGGTAAAGCCGATTTCGCGGCTACCGGTAATCGCGGCCTGATAGGGTTCCTCGCCGTTTTCTTCATGCCGGGCGATGTTCTCAAGCATCACCACTGCGTCATC
Organism: Acidithiobacillus sp.; assembly: GCA_041676785.1. Classification (GTDB taxonomy): domain Bacteria; phylum Pseudomonadota; class Gammaproteobacteria; order Acidithiobacillales; family Acidithiobacillaceae; genus Acidithiobacillus. Next base: position 33,237 of record JBAYRF010000015.1, read on the forward strand.
CACCACAAAGCCGACGGCGAGAGTCAACGCCAGCAGGGTCAGGGTATTCAGGGTGTAACCGAGTTCGTAGATAACGGCAAAAGTGCCGAGAATCGAAGTGGGAATAGCCAGAGCACCGATTAAGGTCGGACTGCCGCGTCGCAGAAATAGCCACAGCACTCCGGCCACCAGCAGCGAGGCTAATACCAGCGTGATTTCGACTTCTTCTACGGCGGAACGAATATAGTCCGCCTTGTCGTAGACCACCGTCATATGCGCCCCGCCGGGCAGGCTGGCGCTGAGCAGGGGTAAACGTTTGCCAATGGCGTCAGAGATGGCAACCGTATCGGCATCGGGCTGGCGCACCACGGCCAGAATCAGGGCGCGTTGATTGCCAATCCAACTGGCGATTTGATCGTTATCGACGCCATTGCGCACCGTCGCAATATCGGCAAGGGGGATGACCGCACCATTCGCAAAAGTAATGGGCATGTTCGCAAAGGATTGTGCATCTTGGAGTTGTCCATGCACGTTGACGGCATAGTTGCGTACCGCGCCGAGAACGGTTCCTTGAGGCAGGTTCACATTGTGACTGGTTACTGCCGCACTAAGCGCCTGTAGGGATATCCCATGAGACTGCATGGCGAAGGGGTTGGCATGAATGCGCACGGCATAATTTTGTTCCCCAAATATTTGCACCTGGGCTACGCCGGGAATACCCGATATGGCGGGAACGATTTTATCCACCGCGTATTGATTGAGCTGATAGATCGGCATGTTCGGCGCTGCCAAGGCGATGAACTCGATGGGCGCTGCCGAAGGATTCAGTTGTTTGACGAAGGGCAGGCTCGGCATACCCGGTGGCAAAAGATGGCTGGCTTGGGTGACGGCGTTTTCGACATTTTGGGTGGCGACATCAATATTCTGGCTGAGGTCAAACTGCAAAATGATGCGCGATGAGCCTTGGTTGTTCACCGAGCTCATCGACGAGAGTCCAGGAATTGAGGAAAACTGTTTTTCGAGGGGCGTAGCAACGGCACTGGCCATGGTTTGTGGGCTGGCCCCCGGCAGGCTCGCGGAAACCATGACGGTGGGAAAATCGACGCTGGGCAGTAAAGCAACCGGGAGATGGGTAAAAGCAAAAATCCCGTAAAAGACCAGACCCAGAATGAAGATGACCGTCATTACCGGACGGCGGATGAATATCGCCGAGAAGTTCACGAGGCTTTACTCCGGTGCTGCGTCCCGCCATTTTCGGTACCCGCGAGGCTGACCGGTGCGCCGGGATACAGGCGGGCGGGCAAGGGAAATATGACGGATGTTTTTGGTTGCAGGCCGGCAATGACGGCGTCAGAACCGCTTTCCCAAAGAACCTGCACGGGTAGGTTCGCGGCTTTGTTTTGCTTTACGGTGTAAACAAAAGGCCCGGAACTTCCTTGCTGTACGGCGCCTACGGGTAAAATAGTCGCGTTATTGATTTGCTGTACCGGCATTTGCACTTGCACATACTGCCCCGGCCAAAGACTTGAATGGGTATTGGGTACCGTGGCTTGCAGGTTCACAGTCGCCGTGCCCGTGCTCACGGTGTTGTCAATAAAGGTCAGTTTGGCCTGAGCGAGGCGGGTTCCCCCTTGTTCGTTTTGGATGGGAATGGTGGTGTTCTGTTGTTGTGCCTTTCGTGCGGCATTCAAAAGATTTTGCGGAATGCTGAAATTCACGGTAATGGGAGCAATTTGGTTAATGGTTGTGAGCTGGGTCTGGTTGGCCACCACCAAGTTGCCGGCCTTGACCAGCGCCAGTCCAATCCGACCACTGATGGGTGCGACAATGCGAGTGTAGGACAAATTGATCTGCGCTTGTTGTAACGCGGCCTGATCTGCGGCCACTTGAGCTTCTGCCGCCTGCGCCTGAGAAATCACTTGGTCATAACTCTGGCGGGTAATGAAATCCTTTTCGGCAAGAGGCCGGTCCTGCTCTGCGAGGTTACGGTTGTAACGGGCGGTAGCCTGATCCGCAATGAGCTTAGCCCGCGACTGGGCGGCCGAGGACTGCATCTGGGCGGGGTCTATGGTGAACAAGGTCTGTCCCTTGCGCACTATGGCACCAGGGGTGAATTGCACACTCTGCAGTAATCCTGAAGTCTGGGGGATGACGGTTACGGTTTGCAGTGGGGTCACGGTGCCCAGAAAACCTTCGTAATGCGTCATTGAGCGCGTGCTGGCGCTAATCAGACTGACTTTAAGCGGCGGCATGGTATGTTTGCTGGTTTTCTGGCAGCCACTTAAGGTCAAGGTTAGGGTGGCGGCTGTCAACACGAAGATAAACGGAAAACGGATCACGGTGTTTGTTCTCCCAAAGGCATGCCTACCGCTTGGCTGAGTTGTGCCAGAGCGACATAGCTGCTGACCAGATTCTGAATGAGGGTGTAACGTGCTTGAGCCAAAGTGGATTCAGCGAGCAGCACATCTTGTATGGTGGCTTGTCCCACCCGATACTGCGCCTGCACGACTTCGAGCGCCTTTTCGGCGTTCTCCAGACCACTATGCGCACCGGGCCAGGCCGCTGTAGCGCCCTGAAAACTATGATAGTCCTGCCATATCGTGGATTCGGTACTATTACGACTGGCGGCAAGATTGGACTCGGCCTGATCGCGCAAAGCCTCGTTCTGGCGAATCTGATAGTGCGTATTGAAGCCAGTAAACAGAGGGACGGTTAGGGTAAAGCCGACAGTCCAAGTGTCGCCGGGTCTAAATCCACCCTGAAATAAATAGCCGTAAGAGCTACTGACACCGAGAGTGGGTAGACCGCTGGCCTCGGCGCTGCGCACGTTGGCTTGGGCGACCGCAACTTGCGCGCGCGCCTCTTGTAGTGTTGGGTTGGCGCTCAGTGCAGAGTGCATGAGGGTTGCCGCTGCTTGGTGTAGTTGTGGCGGTTGTTCATTCAGGGGGAGCACTTTGATTTTAAGGAGGGTGTCTGGGCGGAGACCTAGTGTGCTGGCCAGCGCCCCCGCGCTGCTTCGTACTGTTTGCTGCTGTGCAGCGAGGGTGGACTGGGCTTGAGCCATGGCCGCGCGCGCTTGATAGAGTGCCCCAATGGTCGCCTGTCCAGCGCGATGCAATACTTCAGCCGCTTCGAGGTTTTTTTGGTTTTCGGCCACGGTTTTTTCATCGGCGACAAGCAAAGACTGGTTGCCAAGAAGTTGGTAGTAGGCCTGAGAAACATTAAACGCCACCGTCTGAATACTCTGGTTTTGTGTGAATCCAGCTACCCATTCTTGGGCTTTTGCGGCATCTACCTTGGCGGAGCGCAGGCCAAAATCCCAAAGTGTATAACTCAAGGTCAGGTTAGGATTGACGCTGTTGCGCGCAGGCACCGTAAAACCCGCCGTCGAAGCCGATTGACGGCGGGAGGCGGTGGTATTGAGACTCAGGGAAGGCAGCCAGGCGCTTTCGGCCATGCCCACACTGGCCGCTTGCGCGCGCAAGGCATCCCAAGCGGCCGCCGTCTGGGGATTATGCGCCAGGGCAAAAGCAGTCAGTTGTGGCAGCGTCCAGACGCGGTTTTGATCGGCCGAGCTCAGGGACTGAACCTTTGGCAGGGCTGGCAAGGTGGGCGATAGTGTCCACGGCTGTCCAGCCTGGGTATTGATACCGCTGTCCGTATTTAGGGGGTCCGCCAGCCAAGTACCGACGCTTGCTTCTGCCGGGGTCCATAAAGTCAATGTTAACAAGGCGCAGGAAGCCGCTAAAAATACTTTTTGGGGCACGCTTAGGCTCCTTGGCAGTGGAGCCTGCATTCTCCGATAAGATCCTCCACGAAGGAAGCGTTCTATGTGAGCAAAGTGTTGCAAAGTGTGAATATCCTTAACGGCTTATTCACAATTGTTGACACTTTTTCACTGGCATTGGCTGGAGCTGGGGGCTAACTTGTCCTCCACGGAAAGGATAGACCTTTCCCATGAGCGATGAGGAGCTAATGAAATGTCAACAGTCAAGCAAGTAATCTCTGGTTTGGTCATAACGGCTTTTGCGGTGGCTGCCGTTCCCGCGTTTGCGGCCGAAGCACCCATGAACGGTAACGGGCCGATGGGTCCGGGAATGATGCAAGGGCATCCAGGACCGCAGGGCTGGGGACATGGGCCAATGCACAAAGGGGGATGGATGCAGAATGCGCCTGTTCCGATGCTGATGCCCATCGTTTGGCGGCATGCGGTGGATCTGAAACTGACCTCAGCCCAGGAAACCGACCTGAAAAACTGGCGGAATGCCCAGCAGAAAGATTTTCCCACCTGGCGCCATAATATGCAGGCTCACAATACGGCACTGCGCAATGCTTTGTTAAATGGCGCATCGGATGCCACCATCGCGCCTTTGAAAGCGGCGGTTCTGAAAGACCACGATAGGATGTTGGATCGCGGAATTCAGCAGGTGACCTATCTACACAAAATCCTGACGCCGGTGCAATGGCAACAGGTCACCAAGATGTATCAGGACATGGGCCACAAACGCGGTCATTGGGGCAAATAAATGGCGGAGAGCGGCAAGATTCTGCTGGTTGATGACGATCCACGCTTACGCACCATGTTGGTGCGTTATCTGGAAGGGCAGGATTTTGCCGTTCATGCCGTAGCATCCGGTGTGCAGATGGATCGCCATCTGGAGCGGGAGTATTACGACTTGCTCCTGCTGGATGTCATGATGCCGGGTGAAGACGGTTTCAGCATATGTCGGCGCCTGCGCGAGCAGGAGCCGCATTTACCCATTATTATGCTCACCGCACGCGGCGATCTTAGTGACCGGGTGGAGGGGTTGGATGTGGGTGCGGATGATTATCTGCCCAAGCCTTTTGAGCCTCGAGAACTGACTGCTCGAATACGGGCGGTGTTGCGCCGTAGTCAGGATGTTCGGACGGTTGATCCGACGCCGGGCGCCATTGAATTCGGTCCTTTCCGGCTCGCGCTGGATAGCCGAAGTTTGTGGCGGGGAACAGAAAAAATTTCTCTGACGGATAGTGAATTTTCTATTTTACACGCCTTGGCCAGTCATCCTTGGCAGCCTTTGTCTCGTGACCGATTGTTGGCTATGAGCCATGGCAGCGAAGAAGTAACGGCGGGGACACGCGGTGTGGATGTATTTATTTCCCGCTTACGACGTCTTATCGAAGTAGATCCGGGTGATCCGCGATATATACAAACCGTCTGGGGTCGCGGTTACGTTATGGTTCCCGATGGCGGCAACACGGCGCCAGAAAACGCGTAAAGAAGATAGTGACCCTACTTTTTGACGAGGGCATTTTGCACTATGCACGGAGGGTGCTTCTCCGACATCGTTCTGCGTCGGTTCAGAATGTCCTCGTCAAAAAGTCTGTATTGAGGCGACCATGAATAAATTTCGTATCCGCTGGCCGGACACCCTGTTTACCCGGATGTTTTTGATCATCGCGGGCTTGCTGCTGCTCAGTCAATTGGCGGTCTACTGGTTTTTTAATATTTATCAGGCTAATCCCCAAGCAGAGCATCTGGCCCAGAACTGGGCACAGATTTTGACTTTGAGTGAAACTCTGAATCCAGCGCAAAGAGCGGCGATTCAGCCCATCTTGAGCCGACAGGGGCTGAGCGTGGTACCCAGCGCACAAATACGCGGTCACAGCCCGACGCTACCACCACTCGCCAACGCTCTGCAGCAGTTGCGACGAATGGGCTGGCCTGATGCTTTACTGCGCATGGACGAACACACGGGGATGCTCTGGCTACAAACGCGCCCAGATGCTCCGCTAGCCCTCGCTATGCCGATGCCGCGCCCCGGTGGATTACCCTTACCGTGGTTCAAATTTGCAGCGCTTTTGTTTTTATCCTGGTTTGGTGCTTATTTGATGGTGCGCCAAGTGACCCGTCCTTTGACCCGGTTGATGCAGAGCGTCGATCATTTACGAAGCGGAGAGGCGCCCACGGATTTACCCGAAGCTGGTCCCACGGATTTACGTCGTCTCGCCGAACGTTTTAATCAAACCCTGCGGGATTTGCACCGCATGTGGCGAGAGCGGGAAATGGTTCTGGTGGGCGTGTCCCATGACCTGCGCACGCCCCTCACCCGGATGCGTCTCAGCGCCGAATTTTTACCGGCAGAAGAAGAAACCCGTCAAGAGATTATTGAAAACATTCAGGAAATGGACAAGGTTATTCACCAGTTTATGGACTACGCGCGCAGCGGTGAGCGCGAATTATTGTTGGAAGTAGATCTTGGCGTCTGGTTGCAACATCTGATTTTGCGCCAGCAGGCGGATGTGCGCTGGCGTATTTCGGCGGCTCCCCTTCCGAAATTGCGCATCCAGGAAGTGGGATTGGCTCGTGCTATTCAGAATCTGATCGATAACGCTCAAGCTCATGGTCAAGGACCCATCGACGTCAGCGCCGAAAAATCTGGCGATCAGGTGGTGATTCGGGTTCGCGATCATGGCCCCGGAATCCCGGAAGCGGAACTGAACCATGTCCGAGCGCCATTTGCTCAAGCCGGAAAAGGTGGAGGTATCGGCTTGGGCTTGGCGATTGTCGAAAGAGTCATGGCCTATCACAACGGCCAACTGCGACTGGCGAATGCACCTGATGGCGGCCTAGTTACGGAGTTGATTTTGCCCATCAAACAACCCCGTTGAGAATCAGGAGTGCGCGGCGGCCGCTGCCGGACAGAGTTTGCGCAAGTTGGCTTCTTCGCTAGGGCTGAGGTTGTTCCAGGCGATGTTGCCGCAGCGCCCACTGATGCGGCCTTGCAGCGAGCCCTTTTGAGAAATGGCCTTACCTACCGGAAAATTGGCCACTGACACCGTAGAAATGGTTGGCGCTGCCAGTTGCACTGCCGCCGCTGCGGTTTCGGCTTTCTGCGCATGGAGGCGTGTTTGTTGATTCTGCCACCAGAAAAAACCCACTATCGCTACGATCAGCAGAAAAATTACCAGAATTAGCCAACGCCCAACATGGGATGGTTCTTCGGTGTTCATGGTGCAGGTTCCTCTTGGTTGTCTCTCTCCTAAATGTAGCAACTCACGGCGGAGTTTACCAAAATATGTACCGCGACACGCCCCGGAATACTGGCGAAACTGCGCCTCTTTTCGTTATAGTCGCGGGCAGACAGGAGGTGTGGGCATGAGTGAAAAAATGTGGGGTGGGCGCTTCGCAGCGGGTACGGACAGTTTGGTAGAAGCTTTTACGGCGTCTATCCAGGTGGATCGCCGTCTTTACGCAGAAGACATTCGCGGTTCCGAGGCGCACGCCCGAATGCTGGGACGAGTCGGCGTACTGACTGAGGCAGAGGTAGAAGCCATCGTCCGGGGTCTGGAACAGGTCCGGCAGGAGATTGTGGATAACCGTCTGGCTTTTGTGGATAGCCTCGAAGATATTCACATGCACGTTGAATCTCGCCTCACTGAAATTATCGGCGATGCCGGCAAAAAGCTGCATACTGGCCGCTCCCGCAATGATCAGGTAGCGACCGATCTGCGCCTGTACACGCGGACCTGCTTGGACGATCTAGTTTCCGCGTTGCAGCATCTGCAAGCCGTATTTATCGACCTGGCTGAACGCGAAGCAGACACCATTCTTCCGGGATTGACGCACATGCAGGTCGCCCAGCCGGTGAGCTTTGGTCATCACTGTATGGCGTATGTAGAAATGTTTCATCGTGATGCCCAGCGCCTGCAAGATGCGCGTCGCCGCGTAAACGTGTTACCTCTGGGTGCGGCCGCGCTGGCGGGTACGACCTTCCCGATTGACCGTTGGGACGTGGCGCGGCAACTGGGTTTTGAGGCGGTTGCCGAAAACAGTCTGGATGCCGTATCCGACCGGGATTTTGTCATGGAAGTGCTGTCTGATCTGGCGATGATCGCGGTGCATTTATCGCGTCTTTGTGAAGAGCTGATTTTGTGGATGTCCGCGCCTTTCGGCTTCATTGATCTGCCAGATAGCTTCTGTACCGGTTCCAGCATCATGCCGCAAAAGAAAAATCCCGATGTGGCAGAGATCATTCGCGGTAAAAGCGGTCGGGTAGTGGGCGATTTGGTGGCGATGTTGGTACTGATGAAGGGTCAGCCCCTCACCTACAACCGTGATAATCAGGAAGACAAGGAAACCTTTTTTGACGCCCTTGATCAGGTCCGTGCCAGCCTCGAAATCATGGGACGGATGTTGCCCGGTCTGCAGACCCGGCCCGCCGTGATGCGGGCGCAAGCTGAGCGCGGGTATGCCACAGCTACGGATCTGGCCGACTATCTGGTGCGTAAGGGGTTGCCTTTCCGGGATGCGCATGCGGTGGTGGGACGCGCCGTGCGGATGGCTCAGGACCGCCACATCGGTCTGGAGGCCATGCCTCTAGCGGATTTGCAGGCACTGTCACCAATGATTGCGGAAGACGTCTTCGCCGTGCTGACTTTGGAGGGTTCTCTAGCGGCTCGCGATCATCTCGGTGGTACGGCACCTCGCCAAGTGCGTGCAGCCATTGCTCGAGCTCGATCGCGTCTGGAGCAGGAGGGCTCATGAGAAATCTACAGCCGTGGTTATGGGGTCTCATGCTGGTGCTGGCTCTGGGTGGATGCGGGCGTAAGACCGCGCTCACCCTACCCGCCGCGCATCCAGTGAAGCCTGCAGTGGTTGCGCCAACACAAAGTGCGGCTATCGCTGTCCCCGATCAGGATGGCGCGAAATCATGAACTCCTTTCATTATCAGAACGGCGTCCTGCATGGCGAAAATCTATCCTTGGATCAGATTGCTGCGCATTATGGCACGCCCTGCTATGTGTATTCCGAAGCGGCACTGCGCGAGCGTTATCATTCCTTTAGCGCTGCCTTGGGCGACCATACGGATGTCTGCTACGCCGTAAAAGCCAACAGCAACCTGAGTATTCTGCGCATTTTTGCGGAGCTGGGGGCTGGCTTTGACATTGTATCCGGGGGCGAGCTGGAAAGAGTGCGGCGCGCAGGGGGAGATCTGGGTAAGACGGTTTTTTCGGGAGTGGGCAAATCCAGCGCCGAAATTCGCGCCGCTTTGCTGGCCGGAATTTTCTGCCTCAATGTAGAGTCTGCGGCCGAATTATGGCGCATTGCCAATATAGCTGCTGATTTGCAGATACGCGCGCCGATTGCTCTGCGCGTGAATCCAGACGTGGACCCCGGTACGCATCGCTATATCGCCACCGGCCTCAAAGAAAGCAAGTTTGGAATCCCCATGGATGAGGCTCGCGCCCTGTATTTGCAGGCCGCGCAACACCCCGCTCTGGAGCTCAAGGGCATCGCCTGCCACATTGGTTCGCAGTTGCTGGACCTCGCGCCCCTCGGTGAAGCGGCGCTTCGGGTGCGCGCGCTCTACGAGGATCTGGCGGCTCATGGCCTGATTTTGGAGCATCTGGATCTGGGTGGCGGTGTCGGTATTCGCTACCACGATGAAACCCCGCCGCATCCTGCCGACTACGCATACATTCTCGATCAAGCCCTGCAAGGCTTGCCGGTGCGACGAGCGGTGGAACTGGGTCGTGCCTTAGTGGGTAATGCCGGTGTACTACTGACCAAAGTCGAGTATCTCAAGGATAATGGTAGTAAGCAGTTCTGCGTGGTGGATGCTGCTATGAATGATTTGTTGCGCCCCGCCCTCTACGGAGCCTGGCACGATATTCTTCCCCTGCAGGAGCACCATCAGCCCGGTCCGATCATGGACGTGGTTGGGCCGGTTTGTGAAAGTGGCGATTTTCTGGCCAAAGATCGGCCCGTCCATGCGCAGGCCGGCGATGTGCTCGCCGTTATGAGTGCGGGTGCTTATGGTTTTGCCATGAGCAGTCATTACAACACCCGTCCTCGCCCTCCCGAAGTGTTAATCAGTGGCCACCAGCACCGTCTCATTCGTCGTCGTGAAACTTGGGATGATCTGATGGGTCTGGAGCTGCTCTAAGTCCCTCCGATTTAGAAATCTTCTGCTACCCTTAGAGGACGTGAACGTTTTCTTGCGGGTCAGGCAACGGCGTCTGCAGACGCCGTTTTTTAGTCAAAAGCCCGCACTTGAGTGAGGAGGCTGAGATGACTGCAGAAATGAAAGTATTCAGTACCAGCATTGATCCTGGTGATTGGATTCCCCGGAGATTCACCGATTCCGGTGAAGGTATCACGCCTTCTATTTTCTGGCAGCATTTGCCAGAAGCGACCCAAAGTCTGGTGTTGCTGATGGAGCATCGCGAGGCGGATGCGGATCACAAAGTGCAATGGCTTCTGTACGATTTGAGGCTAGGTGCGGAGGGAATTCATGAAGGGGGGCCGTTGCCTGATGGGTGCAAGGTCGGGCGTAATGATTTTGGAACGCTCGCCTATCGTCCTCCTGCGGCGGCGGCCAACCATCAGTTGCAGCATTATGATTTTTTACTGCTGGCCACGGACTTGCCCCGCTTGGAGTTGGCGGAGGGTGCTGACTGGAATACGATCAAAGCGCGTCTGCGCACCCCCGGTCATGATGCCGACCAACTCGGTCCGCCGCCTGCCGCTGACCCTCGAGCGCGTGAGCTTCACCCGCTGGGGCATGTCCTCGATCATGCGGAGTTCTCGGGGCACTTTGCCCTAGATACGGATAAGCATATTTAGATTGCGGAGTGATGCCTCAGAGCGTTTATGCCGAACGTTCTTAATTTGGACCTTGACCCCAGAGCTTCAGAACCTGATAATACGCGGCCTTGGCGCTTTCCTAGCGTCAGGTCCCGTCATCGGGGAACGTAGCTCAGTCGGTAGAGCAGCGGCCTTTTAAGCCGTGGGTCGCGGGTTCGAATCCCGCCGTTCCCACCATATAAAACAACAAGTTACAATGATTCACTCACAGAATTTCCGGTCAAATTGATTTTATGCTGCAATTATGCTGCACTAACTCGCGAGACAAAGGCTGAGAACGGGTGCTAGCATGGCGACGATCACTGCAAGAAAAGGGCTGGACGAAAACAACAATTCTGTGACAATCGGGTACCAAGCGATCGTTCGAAAACGCGGGCACCCCAGCCAAACAAAAACGTTTCGCACAAAGCGAGATGCTGAGCGTTGGGCACGCCAGATAGAAAACGAAATGGATCGAGGGGTGTTTCAACCGCGCGCAGAATCTGAACGCACGACGGTAAACACGTTGATGGACCGATACGCCCGAGAAACCTTACCTATCCAGAAGGGTGGGCATCGTGAAATTTCCAGAGTGAAGCATCTAAAAGCAGGGCTTGGGCAATACTCTTTGGCTGCACTCACGTCCTCGCTGATTGCGAATTATCGCGATGAACGACTCAAGAGTGTCGGTCCCCAGTCCGTCAAACATGAATTGGGATTGCTGCAGAGAGCCCTGAAGCAGGGCGCGCAGGAATGGGGTATCGCCCTACCCGGTGGCATTCCCACTTTGATGGTAAAAAAGCCCGCTCTACCCGCCGCGCGGAATAGGCGGTTAGTAGATGATGAAGAAACACGATTACTGACAGCCTGCGCGGATGCCCGTAACCCTTGGCTGCACCCCGTAGTCCTATTTGCAATAGAGACGGCCATGCGCGCCGGGGAGATTGTGGAAACTTGGAAGCAGGACCCGTCCGGGACATTGGATGCCCACGGCAAGCATTTACAAGTACACGTTAATCTCGGGCTGTTGTGGGAAAATGTGGATCTAAAAAAGCGCACAGCGCACTTGCCCAAAACTAAGAACGGTGAGGCGCGGACCGTACCCTTATCTAACCGCGCAGCCTCTACGCTGGAAGCACTGCCTCGCACTTTGGATGGACGCGTTTTCGGTATGACTTATGAAGCGATGAAACAGGCTTTTGATCGTGCCTGTAAACGTGCGGGCATCGTGGACTTGCGGTTCCACGATCTCCGCCACGAAGCCACCAGTCGATTCTTTGAAAAGGGCCTGAATCCCATGCAAGTTTCAGCTATTACCGGGCACAAAACTTTGCAAATGTTGAAACGGTATACGCATTTAAGGGCAGAGGATTTGGCGAAGTTGTTGGGGTGAAGTAACGATAATAAGAACGAATCAATGTGTGCTTGTTAAACAGCGTGCGCGATGATCTGCTGTAGGATGCCATCGATGCCTTGCGATGGAAGTCTCGGAGCACCGATAAGCCTGTTTCCAGAAATGATCCCGGTAGAGCGTTTGGAAATACTGAATACTGAATCCGGAAGACTGGTGGCCCGTTGTCATCGGGGCCATACAGTTCGAGAAGAGCGGGAGTTTGTTCACTAACAAATGAAACATTGACCGCAACGCGATTGGTAGCATGCGTGCATGTCAACCAACATTTCTCCAGCAAAAGGCAACGCCGTAGCGCAGGACGCATCGGCTTCGCCGCATTATCGATTCTGGCTCAGTGTGGCGCTGCTGGCGGCCACCGTCATGCAGGTGCTGGACATTACTATCGTCAGCGTGGCTCTGCCCTATATGGCCGGGAGCCTGTCTGCCAACACCTCCCAGATTAGCTGGATAGTGACCAGTTATCTGGTCGCGGCAGCCATTTCCACGCCGTTGACCGGATTTCTGGCGGCGCGATTTGGACGGCGCCAGTTACTCTTGGCCAGTCTCGGCGGCTTTGTCGTGGTTTCCGGGCTTTGCGGAGTCAGTCAGGATCTGATGGAGATCGTCTTTCTGCGTCTACTTCAGGGTTTGGTTGGGGCGCCTCTTCCTTCTCTGGCGCAGGCCATGCTGATAGAGGCCTATCCCCCGGAAATGCGGGGGCGGATCACGGCGCGCTGGAGCCTTGCCGTTGTTGCGGGTCCAATTCTGGGGCCTGTGATTGGCGGTATCCTCGTTACCCATTTAGACTGGCGTTGGGTATTTTACGTGAACTTGCCCGCTGGCTTGCTGGCCTGGATACTGGCCTACCGTTTCAGTAGCCCCTCCAGCGCAATCGAGAAACGCAGTATTGATCTTCCGGGCTTCGCCGGCATGGCCATCGGCCTGGGTGCCCTACAGGTAGTGCTGGACCAAGGCAATACGATGGGTTGGTTCAGTTCGCAGCGGATCGTGATTCTGACCATACTGGCCGTGTTGACGCTCGGCTTTTTCCTCTGGCGGGCACTGACTCGAGGCGACAGCATCGTTCATCTCCGTTTGCTGAGGAATCGGGATTTTGGGATCGCCTCACTAGCATCAATCACCTTTGGCGCGGGTTTCTACGGCATCGTGACCTATCAGCCGATATTCCTGGAACATTTGCTCGGCTACCCGCCAGAAACTGCGGGATGGATTTCCGCAGCCCGCGGGATCACGGCAATGTTGGGGATGCTGCTAACCGGACGCCTCATCCATCGCACCGGGCCTCTAGTCTGGGCGTTAGCTGGATGTGTGATCAGTGCTGTCGGTGGATATGCTATGACTGGGTATGATCTCCATATCGGGCTGTCGGCGGCTTTATGGCCTGGAATCCTTCAAGGGATCGGTTTGGGAATGGCTTTTACCGCCATCGCTACGCTCGCCTTTCGCTCTCTCCCCAAAACCGCAACTGCGGATGCCGCTGGCCTTTTTGGCGTGATGCGGGTATTGGGCGGTGCCATTGGGGTCTCCCTGATGTCTACGCTGTTGAGCCATTGCACACAAAGCGCCTGGAATCATCTGGGAGGATTTGTGACCTCCTTCAATCCGGCTCTCCCTGATTATTTGAATGCACTGCCAACGTCATCGCTGCCAGCACAGTTCAGATTACTTCAGCAGGTTCTGCTGCGACATGCGGAAATGCAGGCCTATCTCAACGGGTTCTACGCGCTGGCAGCGATATTCCTGCTCAGTACCATAATCCTGCTCATCGCCATTCGATTTCGAGATAGCGCCACAACTCGGTCTGGCCAGCATGGGTAATGCGCAAAGCCCGACGGTGCGAGCTGCTGCGTGCCAGCCATCCAGAGTCAAGAAAAGTTTCCAGCATGGCCGCACCCAGTACGCCCCCGAGGTGGTAACGCCGTTCGCTCCAGTCTAGGCATTTACGGGTAAACGCCCGGCGGCTCCGGGGATCTGGCTGAATATTTATACCGAGATCGCAGAACCAGCTCGCGCCCGATGTTGTGACCCTGTAGTCGCGTTCATTTTCGATAAGGTAGCCCTTACGGACCAAGGCGTCCGTCATGGCAACACCAAGCTGCCCGGCCACGTGATCATAGCAGGACCGAGCTTTTTGAAGGGGCTGGGCAGGTTTCGGATACGGGGAAGATCTCGCAGATCGGGCCAGCGGCATGAGGGCTTCAATCGCCTGCGCCACCTCCGGACTGGCCAGCCGGTAGTACCGATGTCTTCCTGACGTCACCATGGCCAGAAAGCTTCCAGAAACCAGTTTTTTGAGATGCGCGGTCGTTGCCTGGGGGGACAGTTCCGCAAAGCGGGCCAATTCACCGGCTGGTCGAGACTGGCCGTGCATGAGTGCAAGCAGCATCTTCGCCCTAGCGGGAACAGCCATCAGCGCTGCCACAGAAGCGACGTCCGGATCTTCAATCATATTTCCACCGCTCATGAAACATTTAGCCGGTCGCTAGCATACCATTCACCCATCGCAGGTGACGAGGCATCTCCATGCAGACCCAAACATTAGTACCGAAGAGTTTGTACCACACTGTACTGGAAACCCCTTTCGGGAAACTGTACGTCGCATATGCCGAAAAATATCTTTGTCTACTCTCCGGCGACGAACTGATATTACTTCTGGATATTTATCGGCTCTATGGCAGATATCCGACCAGAAACGATGCTATGAGCGCACGGATGATCGCCGACGTACTCACATCTGTACTGGGAGATAGGGCTTATCGCGGTCCACTCTTGTTCCCGTCCCATACGCCATTCCAGCGGCAAGTTTTAAAGAAGTTGCAGGAAATTCCGAGAGGAGAAGTGCGCAGTTACGGATGGTTGGCGAAGAGACTGGAACACCCACGCGTGCATATCAACAAACGATTCTCCAGTAGCGACAATATCTTTCGCCGTTAGCCCACATCTAGCTTGCTACGGTCGCCTTGGAAGTATTCTTGCCCCCACTGTTGCATTGCAAGGATGATTGGCTTCAGGGTCAGTCCATAGTCGGTGAGACGGTACTCGACCTTGGGTGGGATTTGTGGATACACCTTCCGAGAAATAAGACCATCCGTCTCCAGTCCTCGGAGTTGGAGCGTGAGCATCCGTTGGGTGATGCTGGGGAGTAGGCGTCGGATTTCGTTGAAGCGCAACGTACGCTCCAGCAGGTGAAAGAGAATTACACCCTTCCATTTTCCATCGAGCACGCTCAAGGTCGCCTCAACAGAGCAACCGGGTGCACAACGAAAATTGTCATTGAGCTTTCGTGCCATTCGGATATCGGTCCTTTTAAGGTATACATATTGTATGTATATAACAAAGCTGTGCGTACTTGTCACCATCAGTTATTAGATTACGATAGAGACATAGTCATCCACAGGAGAATGTCATGCATGCCATCGCTTACGATAATGACCTATTTCAACGCTCTAACACCCAACTGAAGATGATAGATGTTCCTACTCCGGAAGCATCGGGACATGATTTGTTGGTAGAGGTGCGCGCGGTTTCCGTGAATCCCGCTGATCTCAAAGTTCGTGCCGGAGCACAACCGAGTCCGGGAGATTACCGTATCCTTGGTTTTGATGCCGCCGGGGTAGTGATGGCTGTTGGTGACGCCTGTTCCTATTTCCAGCCTGGAGACGCGGTGTACTACGCTGGAGCCATTCATCGCCCTGGCAGTAATGCGCAGTATCAACTAGTCGATGAACGTATTGTCGCCCATAAACCCCTGAGCTTGGACTTCGCGGCTGCGGCAGCATTACCGTTAACCGCTTTGACCGGCTATGAAATGCTTTTCGACCGCTTGCAGGTACAACACCGTGAGGAAAATGCTGATCAGTTGCTTATCATCGGGGGCGCCGGTGGGGTAGGCTCTATGACGATACAACTTGCCAGACAATTAACCCCACTGCAGATTACTGCCACTGCTTCTCAACCAGAGAATGTTGAATGGTGTCGAAGCCTAGGGGCGCACAACGTGGTAGATCATCAGAAAGTGCTGTCGGAGCTGACAGAAACTGGGGAGTTATCTATACCAAACTTCGTATTCTGCACCACGCATGCCGATTATTATGGTCCACAGCTTGCCGAACTGATGGCCCCTCAAGGACGCCTTGGACTGATTGACGATCCCCAGCAGTTCGATATTGTGCCCTTCAAAAGGAAAAGTATCAGTGTGCACTGGGAATTTATGTTTACACGCTCCATGTTCACTACTCCAGACATCACCAAGCAACGCAAAATCCTAACAGAAGTCGCTGAGTTAGTAGATGCTGGCAAAGTACGTCATACAGCGACCAAGATATTTCATGGATTCAACGAAAGCACGTTTGCCGCAGCCTATGCTCTCATAGTGGAAGGCCACCACCACGGCAAAGTTGTGGTGGCCTTCTAAGGTCTATTTTTGGTAATACGCCCTTATCGGATGAATCCCGCCTTAGAAGTACCCCGGCATCAGCATCAATATTTGGTGTAGATGTTGTGGGTATTAGAGGAGCCCTAATGCTTAGATATATGGACAGCCTAAATGAGCATCACGGACCATTTTTTGTTGTGAATATCGCAAATATGCTGTCAGTTATGGGTACATGGAATCGTAACATTAATAATCATACCTCCAAAAAATATCACCCATAGAACAGAATGGTTAGCCTTGCGTTTGTAAACATAGGGGCAGCGATCAAATTCTAATAGCGGATTCATCCCAACTATGATTTTTAGCAAAACTATCCTGATGGATCTTAATGTCCGCGTGTGGTTAGCTCTGTCTCTCGCCGGAGCCTCTTTTGTGAGCGTTTCCGTTCAAAGCGTGATGCCTTACATTGCTGGAACATTTTCGATTGGCGATAGCAACGCAATTTGGGTCCTTACCTTCCTAGTTATAAATTGGGCATTGGGAATACTTCTCATGCCCCATATATCTAAAAAAATAGGTACCCAGAGGACATATAAATTATCCCTCGCGTTGCTCATAATGGGCAGTGTGGCGTGTGGGGTTAGCCACTCGTTTATTATCATGCTTGTAGCAAGGGGTATGCAAGGGATTGGTGCGGGGTTATTAGTTCCTCTGGCTCAGGTGTTTTTTATTAGCAATATTAGAAATCGGCACGTTGCTATGAGTGTCTGGAGTTTTTCCATGATTCTGCCATTCTTCTTTGGGCCAGCGATAGCCGGATTCCTCGCTATAACATTATCCTATCGCTTACTTTTTCTCTTTCCTGTTGCTATTTTTATAGTTAGCTTGTTTGTAGTAAGCCGGAGTTTACCTGTTAGTGATGAACCTCTCATCCATAGATTTGATTGGCTGGGTTTGATATGTTTGTATACGTTTCTTTTGTCGTCAATGATAGTTTTGAGTGAGGGTGAAAGGTTAGGATGGTTTAGTTCTTTTTTCATCGAATGTTTCATGCTAATAACTTTAGTATCATTTATTGTTTTTATATCAATTGAAAACAGGGTGCGGTACCCATTATTACCATTCAGGTTGTTTACCTTGCCTTTTTCTATTGGTCTTTTTGGCATATCTGTGCTGTGGTCTTTGTATATGGCGTGGTCAACGCTTATTCTATTAGTTTCTGGCTATATATTAAGTTATAATGGTTATTATAGCGGTTTAGTTCTGCTGCCATGCGGGGTTGGTTATATTCTGGGCACTGCATTTTATAATTTTGTTTCAAAACATATAGCGCACATTTACCTTGCTATTGCCAGTATTTTATTCATGTTTATGTTTCTGCTAATGATACGTGTTTCGCCAATGTCAGATGCTAGAACGCTAGCATTTCCGTTGGTATTTTTAGGGTTTTCTGTAGCATTCATGTTTGTTCCTTTCAATTTAATTATTTTTTCTGGTGTCAATCAAGATAATCATCGGATAGCTTCAGCAGTTAGTAATTTTATTCGTGTTTATCTATCAAGTGTGGCCGTTGAAATATTGCATATTTCGTGGCAGAGAAGTTTTGCTGTTTTTTATGCGAATGCCAACAGTATGTATTTTTATGGCGTTCTACCCTCTCTCCATACTCAAATCTCTATTGCTACCAAAACTTCGATGTCGTTAGCCGTTAATTTATGCTCGGAGGCTTCTATGGCTGGATGCGTTTTTATTTTGATCCTCATTATTGCGTTTACTTACATAACCCACACAAAGCAAAAGGCTATTGACTAATGCGGAGCCGTGCTTTACTCTGTTTTCAAGAATTCGGTAAGCCGCGAATATATATGGTAATTATACGGTCATTGCTGTCTCCGTGATAGATGTAAATTGCGCCTGATCTTTATTATTTTTTGCGGGTATTCGTAATTTGGTGTGTATGACACTCCTACCGGGTCACGGTCCTTTCTGACTATGTTTGTGTATTTGTCCCAAACCGGGCTATTACAGATCGCTAGGCGATTTGTGTATGGTATCATTCCCTCCGGTATCCAGGGCCTCCGCGAGCAGTTGCAGATCCACCCCATAGTTGATTTCTGCTTGAACCTCATCAGATTCAAAGGGCAGAGCCATTCCCATGTGGTAAAAAGCTGTGGTTTCCAGCGGCTTACGACGAAATTTAGGCCGCTGCAGGATTTTCTTGTGGGTGCCACGGGTGAATAGAATCTTCGCCCGCAAGACCTCAAAGCTGTAGCCCCGCCCCATGCGGTTGGTGACGCGGATCAGACTGTTCAGGCTTTCGGTGAAGGCGTTGGTTACCTGCTGGTCGAAGTAGGCCAGGATGTAAGGCTCCCAGTTCTTCCAGGCCGTGAGAATGGGGTGAAAGGCGCTCTGGCACTCGGGTGGAACGGATGCCGCCCAGACGATGTATCGTTGGTGGGCGTCCTTTTTGTTGTCAGCATCGTAGACACCGTAAAAAACCTCTTTGAGTCGCCATGCCTCGCCCAACTTCGGTATGCTCCGCAGCCAGCCATCGAGTATCAGTCGCTCACTGTCGTCTAGGTCTTTTTCGCGTTTGCGGAAGAGGTAGGCATCTTTCTTGACCCCTGCGGCCTTCCGACGTAAACGATCAGCATCTTTGGAGCGAGACAAAGAGCGCCGCAGTTCATCCATGGACTGATTGGCCATGCGCAGGACATGGAATTTGTCCACCACGACGGACGCATCGGGTAATACTTCCAAGACGGCATCCCGGTAGGGTCGCCACATATCCATGGCTACCGTGCGGATGCGTTCCTTATGCTTCAGCGCGGTGAGATAACGCAGAATGCTCCGCTTGTCACGATCCGGCAGGAGGTCAATAATAGTGTTTTGCCGCAGATTGGTGATTACGGCGCGGGGGCGGCGCAGCAGATGAATTTCGCCGATACCCATCCATTCCGGCGTCTCGAAGTGGTGATCCCGTTCCAGCGCGTCGATATAGTCGTGGGCTATATTACGGATGGTGCCTTCCGTGACCCCGATTTCCTCAGCGACACTGGTGAACGTATAGTGGAGCGAACGAGGACCGATCCACTGGGCCAGACGTTCCGTCATGCGGCGCTTTCCGTCCACTGCAGGGAGCGATGCCATGAAGGTCTTGCCGCAGCCCCGGCGCTCTCGGCATCGCGCCCGAGTCGAGCATGTCTTTGGCGCCCTCGTCCAGCAGGGCGGCGAGCAGTTACGGACGATTGGCAAGGCCCGCGCCGCCGTCAAGATCGGCATGATGAATCTGGTTTATAACATGCGGCGCTTTGTCTGCCTGCTAAAGCAGGAAGTGGCCTGGTAGGGAGGAGTCCGTCCAAAATAGGCAAAAATATCCACAAATCATCAATGAATCATGGATATGAACCGTAATTAGGTCGATAATATGTAAAATTCGCTGGAAATGCGCGAAGGAGAGGAAATTTCTCCGGCCTAAATCGTAATTTTTTTGTTATTCGAGGTTCCCCCTATAAGGAGCCACGCTTTTTAACCATCAGTTTTCACTATTCAAATCCTTTGAACAGCAGCGATATCCACACTTGGGGCAAGTATCTGCTTGAAGTAACCAATGTAACCAAGAAAGCAAGGAGTGCGCCGAAATCGCATAAGCAAACAGGTTTAAACCGCAACGCCTGCACCGTACACAGAAAATAGCATTTGTGCAGAAAAGTAAAGCAAGCAAGGTAGCGCTTAGCAGTACGGGAATAGCTCCAATACCGATCAGTTGCGATACCAAGGTTGCTTGGTAAGCCGCAAGGACAAAAATCAAAGCGGTACCAAGAGAAAAAATAAGACAACGCATCCTATTATGAATGAATGTGTTCCTTTTCATGAGGAACAGTCACAACTATTTGTGGCTAGCCGGTTAATAAAGACCATTAGCGCTGACCCGCCTGATCTGACGGCGAGCCTATTTGTTTTTGTATCCATGATAGGCTAATCCTCCGATAAAGGTAAACAAAAACATGGCGTCCCATGCTATTTGTTTTTCTTGTTTTTGGCGTTTTGTGACATAATAATTGACACCGTGTTCATTTATCGTGGCCACTACCCCTACCTGTGGATGCGGGCTATTAAAAGCGACAGCCTGCACATAAAACTGGAAAGCAAAGCAAAATGCAGTGCCAAAAAGGCACGTCAAAGATAATAACCATAGCAATTTTTTGCGCGTAATCATAAGGTCCATATGAACTTCTTCTTCGTTTGCAGGCAAATCACTCCAAGTTCCTCCGGTCAAATTCGGCAGGATATCAGGTGGTCAATTTGCACGCTGTTTAACCGCCAGAGGGAATTTCATGTTGACGTGGCGACGCGAACCAGCCATTTTTGAAGTACCGATTCCTCTTCTCGGGAAAGCCCATCGGCCAGATGGCGCTCAATACCATGCACCCGCTCACGGCAGGTCGCCAATAACGACTTGCCTGCCTCGCTGAGATCAATCTGCTGGATACGGCCATGGTAATGATGCGGCTGGCGCACGATGGCCCCGGCGCGTTCCAGGTTGGCGACAATGGTGCTGACCGTTTGCGGGGTGATGAGAGCCAATCGCGCCAGATCGGCATTGGAAATGCCGGGATAGGCGGCCAGCATGGTGAGCACGGAAAATTGTGGAGGCGTTACACGCAGGTCGGCGAGCGCCCGTTCCACCCGGTGCCGGTACGCCCCAGCAGCCTGCCGCAGCAGGTAGCCCAGATAACCATTTTCCCCGCGTTTGCCCTCTCCC
>JBAYRF010000016.1:0-53256 GCA_041676785.1 Acidithiobacillus sp.
GACCGTCGGCCCTGGAATTACACCAGATCTGCTGACCTCGCGTGAACGCGAGCGCTCGCGGGCTTGCCTGACAACAAACAGGCTTACCGCCGGTGGGGAGTTTCGCCCCGCCCTGAAGATGAGCTCAGAATCTAACACGACAAGTGCCCAATGGCCAACAGCCGATCACGCTACCTGAAACGATCCTCAAACTGAATGTTCGGAATCATCAGGACAACCACGATAATTGTCATCCGGCATGAACACTGGATATTGCAGATATCCCAGTGCTGCACGGCATACCCGATCAACGAGTAAGCGCTGGTCTGATTCGCCAGCAATACCTGCGGCGTCAATCATGCCCTTTGCAAGAGCGACCAGATCCTGTGCCGCCTCCATAACCTTTGAAACACCATGTCGTTCCAGTAACGTCGCCATATACCGCACAAGCTCATGCGTCAGTTTGGCTGTTTCAGATCCCAGGGGCAGTGTGGCTTCCCCATACTCCAGCGCCCGAGCCAACGCTGGCCGGAGCAATTGGTGGGCCACGGCGGTCCGGATGAGTGAACATACGTCGTCTTTTAGCGAGTCGCCGGGGGCATGCGCTATGCGGTCAATACCTGCCAGCAATACAAGGCGTTCCCGCCGAATCAGCTCGGCCAGAATCGCTGCCTTACCTGGAAAGTATTGATAGAGCGATCCGATGCTGACACCTGCGAGTTCTGCAACCGCATTGGTGGTCAGCGCATCCAGCCCTTTGCGCTCCAGAATACGAGCCGCCGCCTCTAGGATGGCATCCACCGTGGCGGCAGAACGTTGTTGATGAGGGTGCTTGCGGGGTTCGATTAGCATAGTTCAAACATGAGTAGAAAATATGAGTATCTGCTCGCAAAATATTTCCTGTCAATTCAACCAGGAGATTTCTCATGACGACGCAAACCTACACCCTGTTTATGCTGCTCAAAACCACCCGCCAATGGTTAGACTTGGAACCCACATCCCGTTTTGCATTTATCAAAGAGAACGTTAACCCCATCCTCGAAGCCCATCCAACCGTCAGCATGCGTTTTTTCGATACGGAATCCTACACCGCTCGTATCAGCGATATTGTGGTGTGGAAAACCGCTGATCTTGTTGCCTATCAGAGCGTCATAAAGGGATTGCGCGATACCATTTTCTGGGATCGTTATTTTGAGGTGCTGGAGATCATTCCCGCAGTGGAAGATGGTTATGCTGCCCATTATGCAATAACTCCGTTGACTAGCCATGTGTAGGCGGGGTAAGCAACGACTTTAGACCGTGGCGTGCGAGCCACTGTGCGCTTGAGGCAGGCACTGGCTGTAATTTCACGCCGGATCAGGTATTCATTCAACGCTACGTCCTACAGCGAATTACCCTAAGTCAAAGAATTGGTGATTTTGTGAACCCGTTGTACTCCCTACGAAGATGCAGAATCCCGATAATTACCATATTTTTCACCGCTGGGTTTTGCAGGAAGAATCAGCATAATCAGCAGAGCAATGCCGCCGATATAGGGAACCAGATTAATGAGCAACCACCAGCCAGAGATACCGATATCGTGCAACCTTCTGACTTGTGCTCCGAGCGAAGGCAGCATTAGAGCCAATGAATAAACAGCAATGAATGCTAATCCTATATCTTGCGTAGATGATGGCAGGAACATCATTAGGATGATAATGATGAGGGATAGCGCCAGAGCTATTAGAAAATTCATGAGCACGAACCACCAGAATTCAGAGCGCGCCATTCTTCCGTGAAACTGAAAATAATTATTCTGGATGACGTTGATATAAGCGTTGACCATGCGCATGAAAAAGCTCCCTTACCATATAATTTTATTAATTAAAATAGATAGTTAATGCTGGTCAGGGAAGAGAATGTTTAATTCCAGAACCTCAAAGTCGCCTTTTCGTTCCATACTGACCTTGATGTTGTTTTTATCTACCGGAATATATTTGGCAATGACCGTGAGTAGTTCTTCTTGCAGGGCCGGTAAAAAATCTGGGCCGCCCGCCTCTCGTTCGTGGGCCAGAATGAGTTTCAAGCGATCTTTGGCGACGTTGGCCGTTTTTTTGCGGGAGCCGAGAATGTAATCAAGTATCGACATGTCAGCCTCCAAAGAGCTTTTTGAAAAAGCCCACTTTGGGAGCCTGAATAAATCGGAGTGGTTTTTCCTCGCCCAAGAAGCGGGCTACGACATCCTTATAGGCTTCGGCCACATCGCTGTTGCCCATATGCACGGCGGGGATGCCTTGATTGGATGCTTGCAGGATGACTTCTGACTCCGGTATTACGCCCAGTAGCGGTGTTCGCAAGAGTTCTTTGACGTCTTCCAGAGAGAGCATTTCACCGTCCTCTACCCGTTTGGGCGAGTAGCGGGTGAGTAGTAAATGCTCTTTGACGGGTTCTTCTCCTTGTTCGGCTCGACGAGAACGTGCTGCGAGAATTCCCAGAATGCGATCTGAGTCGCGTACGGAAGAGACTTCGGGATTGGTGACGACGATAGCTTCATCGGCATGATATAGCGCCATGAGTGCGCCAGACTCAATGCCCGCCGGTGAATCACAGACAATGTAATCAAAATTCTTGCGCAATTCGTCCATGACTGCGGTTACGCCTTCTACGGTCAGGGCGTCTTTGTCTCGGGTTTGTGAGGTCGGCAGAACATACAGATTTTCGCAGTGCTTATCTTTGATGAGCGCTTGCTGCAACTTGGCTTCACCCTGAATGACGTTGATGAGATCGTATACCACGCGGCGTTCGCAACCCATAATCAAGTCGAGATTGCGCAAGCCGACGTCGAAATCAATGACCACCGTTTTGTGGCCACGTAAAGCGAGCCCACTGGCAAACGCTGCGCTGGTCGTAGTTTTGCCCACGCCACCTTTTCCTGATGTGATCACAATAACTCTGGCCACGTTCTTCTCTCCCGATTTTATGGTGTTAATGGGGTAATATGTAGTTGTTCGTTTTGACTGTAAATCTGCGCAGGCTTGCCCCAAAGGGGATGATCGCGTTCCAGAGTGCGGTACAAACCGGCTATGGAAACCAGTTCTGCTTCCAGAATCCGGCAGAAAATCCGCGCGTTCTCGTCGCCCGTTACGCCAGCCAGGGCGCGTCCGCGCAAGGGTCCGTAAACATGAATGTTTCGGTCAGCAATGATCTCAGCCCCCGCATTGACCGTTGCCAGACAGACTAGATCACCATTGCGTGCATAGCTGCGCTGCCCACTACGTACCGGATGATCGAGGAGCAGTCCGCCGGTCGGAGCGATATCTTGAGCAATCGTTTGACGAGATTCTTCCGAGGGAGACTCCGGTATCTGCGCGGCGGGCCGTGACTGTCCCCGGAGAATAGGTAAATGTAGAGATTCCGCTAGCACCTGATGGGCGGGTGCCGCATTGCGGATGCCGACGGGCAGCCATTGTGCTGCACGTAGTACCTGCAAAATTTCCGCAAAGGGCAGAGGCGCTTCTTCGGGGATGACGCTAAGGTCTAGGACGACGGGTGCATCGCGGTGGAAGGCTGCTGCTGCCGGGTGACGTTCGTGTTCTTCGGCAATGCGCTGGGCCAGTTTTTGTGGATCATTATTTTCGAGTTGGAGAATTGAAAGCGTAAACACGCCGCCAGAAACCCGAAGAGGTTGGTCTGCAGAAACTGGGCTCGTCTTAGTCATGTTTCACGTGAAACATCGCGGTGTTCACGAAGTTTTTAACAAAGGCCGTTTATCGCCTTTGCCATTCCATTGCTCGGCATCGGGTAGCGCCGCCTTTTTGCGGAGAATCACGGGCCACTGTTTGGTGAGTTCAGCGTTGATGGCGGTAAAATCGCGTTGTTCCGGGGGTACTTCATCATCCGCAAAAATGGCGTCTGCAGGGCACTCTGGAATACATGCCGCACAATCGATGCATTCATCGGGATCAATGACCAGAAAGTTGGGGCCTTCGTGAAAGCATTCCACCGGACAAACTTCTGCACAATCGGTGTATTTGCACTGGATACAATTTTCGGTAACGACGTAGGTCATGAGCTGGCTACTTTTTTGCTGCTGCGCTTGCGAGGCGCGGGATTTTCACTGGCACTCGCCTTCGCCGCGCCAACTTTAGTGGGTTTTTTGACAGCGGTTTTCTTCGGGGCTGCAGGTTCTGCTGCCGCCTTGGGCGTTTTTTTGCGCGTGGTACTTTTGGCGCTCGTGGCTTTGGTCGATGCCGTTTTCTTGGCGGGGACAACGCGCTTTTCCCGGGGGGGCGGCGGTGTGTAGTCCACCAGCAAGGCTGCAATTTCGGCTTCTGTAGCAGTCACCTGAAAATGAAAGGCGCACTCTGGTTGCGGGCAGGCCAGTTGTTCGCCCAGTCGTTTGCCACTTTTTTCTATCATGATCGGCCAAGCGCAGCGCGGACAGGGTTTGGCAACGGGCGGACCCCAGACGGCGTAAGTACATTTGGGGTAGGTGTTACAGGAGTAGAAGACCTTGCCGTAGCGACTGCGTTTTTCGACCAGCTCGCCTTCACCGCATTGGGGACAGGTGACGCCCGATGATTTTGGTTGCGTCAGCGGTTCAATATGTTTGCATTCAGGATATCCGCTACAGGAAATAAAGCGGCCATAGCGCCCCGTCTTATACACCAAGGGCTTGCCACAGTCAGGGCAGTCACGACCTACGGGTTCTGGTGGTTCACGGGGGCCGTCGACGGGACGGGTATAGTTACATTCAGGGTAGCCGGAGCAGGCCACAAAGCGCCCATGTCTTCCCAGTTTCAAAAAGAGCGGCTTGCCGCACTGGGGGCAGGCTTCGTCGAGCGCTTCACTGGTGGCTTCCGCACGGCTCACATTGGCTTTTTCATCGAGCAATGAACGAAAGGGACCCCAGAACGCGCCGAGTACCGGCTGCCACTGTTTCTCGCCTCGGGAAATAGCATCCAGTTCGTCTTCCATACCCGCTGTGAAATTGTAATCCACATAACGTTCAAAATGATTGGTCAGAAAACGACCCACGACTCGGCCCAGATCAGTAGGTCGGAACCGACGCTGTTCGGTTTCCACGTATTCGCGATTTTGTAGGGTTTGAATGATGCTGGCGTAAGTCGAGGGCCGACCGATACCGTGCGCTTCCAGAGTTTTGACGAGCGTCGCGTCACTATAGCGGGGCGGTGGTTCCGTAAAATGCTGTTCAGGATCAATGCCTAAAACTTCTGGATGATCGCCTTTATGGAGAGGCGGTAGAATCCGGTTGTTTTCATCTTCGTCACCATCGTCTTTGCCTTCTTGGTAGACGGCCATGAAACCGGGGAAAGTCACTGTCGAACCATTGGCACGCACAGTCCAGTCCGTACCGGCGTCCATGTCCACGGCGACCATGTCGAGTCGGGCCGGAGCCATTTGGCAGGCAACGCTGCGTTTCCAGATTAGGTCATAGAGTCGCCAAAGATCTTTTTCGAGAACAGGCTGAAGACGGTCGGGGCTACGCGTGATATCAGTGGGTCGGATGGCCTCGTGTGCTTCTTGCGCGTTTTTGGTCTTGGTCTTGTAGCGGCGTGGGGATTCCGGGACGAATTCGCTGCCATAATGATCACCAATGAAGTGGCGAATGTCGGCAATGGCGTCTTCGGAAAGGTTCACCGCGTCGGTACGCATGTAGCTGATCAGTCCGACGGTTTCATTACCAATGTTAATGCCTTCATACAGTTGCTGGGCGACGCGCATGGTGCGGCTGGCATTGAATCCCAGTTTACGAGAGGCCTCCTGCTGTAGTGTGGAGGTGGTAAATGGTGCTGCCGGTTGGCGCTGGCGACTTTTACGTTCCACTTCTCGGACTTGCAGCGGTTGTTGGCCGAGGTCGGCTTCCATGCGGCTGTGAACAGCTTCGGCCTGATCCGCTTGGGTAATATCAAATTGTTCGAGTTTTTTACCCTGCCAGTGGGTGAGGCGTCCGCTGAAATCAGTACCAGCGGTGTGCAGACGCGCCGAAATGGTCCAGTATTCTTGGCTAACAAAGGCTTCAATTTCGTTTTCACGTTCGCAGATCAGGCGTAGCGCCGCACTTTGCACGCGTCCTGCCGAGAGGCCCGGACGCACCTTGCGCCACAATAAAGGCGACAAATTAAAGCCCACTAAATAATCAAGGGCACGCCGGGCCTGTTGGGCGTTCACCAAGTCCATAGCGATTTCGCGGGGGTTGGCAATGGCTTCTTGCACGGCCTTTTTGGTGATTTCGTGAAAGACTACCCGCTGCGCGGGTTTGTTGTTCAGTTGTTTGCGTTCGCGCAGCAGCTCTACCAGATGCCAAGAAATGGCTTCGCCTTCGCGATCCGGATCGGTGGCAAGCCAGAGTTTGTCGGCTTTGCGCAGGGCCTTGATGATGGCCTCCACATGGCGTTCGTTACGCTCAATGGCTTCGTAGCGCATGGCAAAGTCGTTGTCTGGATCAACCGCGCCTTCTTTGGGGCGCAAATCGCGCACATGTCCGTAGGACGCCAACACCTCAAAATCATCCCCGAGATATTTCTGGATGGTTTTGGCTTTGGCAGGAGATTCGACGATTACGAGCTGATGCGCCATAGGTCAGTGCAGTATCCGGGTTCCGTCATTATCCAACAGGGCATCCATCCAGAGGGCATCCGGTCCGGGATCATTGGCCATGACCATGAAAGCGACCCAGTCGAGCGTTTCCAGGTCCGTATCTTCGAGGTCCAACGCCAGTAAGCGATCAATAATTCGCTCCCGCATGGCCCCGTTGATAACACCTAGGCGCTCCCAGTCATGTAACTGACCACGGGCGGCCACCGATAGATTCTGTTGTTCATAGGGATGGTAGGCGCGCAACGCACGCGGGCTGGTATCTTCTTGTTCCTCGACGGCAAAGCCTTCCATCCAGTCGAGGGCGCGTTGAATATCATCGTCGGGAAAGCCGACGGCGCGCAAATGATCTTCGATCACCTCGTCGTCTTCGTCTTCGAGGTGGTCGAGCAGATAAGTGATGATGTCTATGACGTCTTCCATACCAGAGCCTTCAAGGAGCAGGAGGGAGGCGACAGAAACGGCCGCCGGGACTGGCCGCGAGATAACCTGATAATTCCATGCCCAAGAGGATGGCGGAAAGCTCGCCCAGCGTCAATCCACAGCGTGCTGCAATTTCTTCCGGTGCCAACGGATCATAGTCCATCGCTGCCCAGACCAGCGCCTGCTGAGGGTCTTCGGGTTGCCACGCTGACAAGTCCTGCGAGGGGAGCGCGCTACGCAATGCCGCATAGAGGGGACCGAGTTCGCTCAGGACGTCGTCGGCACTTTCAACCAGCTTGGCGCCCTCCCGAATCAATCGATGCGGACCTCGCGACAGGGGCGAGTGAATAGAGCCGGGAATGGCGAACACCTCCCGCCCTTGCTCCATAGCCAAACGCGCGGTAATTAAGGACCCGCTGCCCTCGGCGGCTTCGACAATCAGTACCCCCAGACTGAGACCGCTGATAATGCGGTTGCGCCGGGGAAACAGGCCGCTGCGCGGACCCATATCCGGAGGTTGTTCGCTCAGGATTAGACCCTGTTCGGTAATGCTGCGGGCGAGTTGCAGGTGGGCGCGGGGATATATTAAGTCGGCGCCGGTCCCCAGCACGGCCACGGTGCCGCTGTGCAAGGCTCCGCGATGTGCTGCAGCATCAATGCCTAGGGCCAGTCCACTACTGATAATCAGCCCCGCTTCTCCGAGACTGCGTGCGAAGGCTTCGGCAGTGGCGAGTCCGGTGGCGGTGGCGCTGCGGCTGCCAACGATGGCCAGCATCGGCTGACTCAGGCAGGCCCGTTGCCCCCGGATGTATAACAGCGGCGGTGGATCAGGAAGATGGCGCAACAGGGGTGGATAATCCGTGTCCGTCCAACGACAGAGGTCGGTGTCAGGACTGGATAACCAGCGTCGGTCAGCGTCGCTGAGTAGATCTTCGGGCGATTTTTGCAGATCGCGAATCTGGCGGTCCTGCAAGCCCAAATCATGGAGAGCCCCGCTGCCCGTCTGAAAGCACGCTTCAGCGGTGCCGAAGCGTTCCAACAAAGCTTGTTGCCGAATTGGTCCCAGCCCGGAAATTCGGGCGAGGGCCAGCCAAGCAGTGTCTGACACTACTTACCTGCGCCAAGGTCAGTGGGTTCGGGACTACTGACCTGATCCCCCACGCGGATGCCGTGGGTGGCCGTGGTGATGACCGCATAAGAAACGGTCGGAAAATCTCGGAAAATCATGACATCACCGATTTTTTGCGGTGGCAGGGCAAAAGGTTTACCCGTAACGGCATTGGTGGTTTCCGCACCCGCCCGCTGAATCTGCAGAATATTGCCGGGATGGAGTCCCTCTGTTTCACCCTGGTCGACAATGACCACCTGACCGACCATGAGCTCTGGGTAGCCATCTAACTGAGCGATGATATGGCCGTTTACCGGATGCGTGGGTGCGCTCGGAAAGAAATGGGGTGCGGCGGCTTTATGAATAGGGATTAAACGTTCGCCGAGATTGATTTCTTTACGGGCATTGCTGACCTCAACGGCGGCATGGGGACCACTATGCGTAACCACGATCTCACCGAGATCTTCGAGGGCATAACCGAGAGCGTGTTTACTCCCTCCACGGAATAATTCGGGGCCCAGAGCCACCACCTGATAACGGGCTCCTACCGGAGCATGTTCGAGGCCGACGGCGTAGAGGGTATTCCCAGCCGTATAAGCCGGTCTTTGTTGCGCGGCGGCGGCTAGATAAGGCAGTTGCGCAAAGGCCTTTTTGCTGGCGATGACGCCCGGACTGCCGAGAAAGGGCATGACTTCGCCGGTAGAAATAGACGGTACGGCTTCTTGCGACATTTTTGGACGCAGTTCGACGACACCCGATGTTCCAGAGCGAAATGGCGACTCGAGGCTGAGTTCGGGCTGACCATTGGTGCCGTAACGCAACACAATGCGATCACCGGGATAAATCAGATTCGGGTTTTTGATGTAGGGGTTCTTGTGCCAGATTTGGGGCCACTGCCAAGGGTGCACCAGAAAATGACCCGCAATGCCCCAGAGGGTGTCTCCGCGTTTAACGATATAAGTGTGCTGAGTGCGCCACTGAACTCCGCTAGGTGCCGCTTGGGCGATGGTCGGGGCCAAGGCGCTCAGGCCAAGACAAAAAACAACATTGCGCCATATGTGTTTCCGCATGTAAAGATCTCCGCTGGACTTCCGCAGGGGTTAGTATTAGTTCAAGATACGTTTTTTGCCGGATAGTCTCATTTATTGGTGGTGAAATGTCGCTTCTAAAAATTCTCGAATTCCCCGATACGCGTCTTAAAGGCGTAGCGCAACCCATCGTCCGGGTGGACAAGCAGATTCAGCAACTTGCCGATAACATGGCGGAAACCATGTACGATGCTCCGGGGATTGGTCTGGCGGCACCCCAGGTTGCCGCCGGACAACGCCTGATTGTCGTGGATGTTTCTGAAAATCGCAATGATCTACTGACCTTGATTAACCCAGAGATTATTGCCCATACGGGTGAAGAAGAAATGAAAGAAGGCTGTTTGTCCGTGCCCGGCGTACTGGAAACGGTACGGCGCGCCGAGAAAGTAACCGTGCGCGCCACGACGGTTCAAGGTAAGACTATTGAATTGGAGGCTGATGGATTGCTGGCGGTTTGCCTCCAGCACGAAATTGATCATCTCAATGGCACGCTTTTTGTCGATCATCTTTCTCGCCTAAAGCAAAATCTGATTCGCCGTAAGGCCGAAAAGCGGGTGCGGCTCAGTGACTAAGCGCATTGTTTTCGCGGGTACGCCGGAGTTTGCCCGGATCGTGCTGGAGGGTTTGTTGCAAGGGCCGGAAGATTTGGTCGGGGTATTCACGCAACCGGATCGTCCTGCTGGACGTGGCCGCAATCTGCAGGCCAGTCCCGTCAAGCAGGCGGCGTTAATGGCGGGGATTCCGGTTTTTCAGCCGGAATCCTGCAAAGCGCCGGAAGCGCTGGCCTTGCTGCAGAGCCTGCAACCCGATTTGTTGATTGTGGTGGCGTATGGACAAATTTTGCCGCAGACGATTTTGGCCACACCCCAGCTGGGAGCCATTAACGTCCACGCCAGCCTGCTGCCGGCTTGGCGGGGCGCAGCGCCGATTGCCAGGGCTATTGCTGCGGGAGACGCCGAAACCGGAGTTGCCATCATGCAGATGGAAGCGGGACTCGATTCAGGGCCGGTATTACTCGAACAGCGCTGTGCTATTTATGGAGATGATACGGCCGCTAGTCTGCATGATCGCCTTGCCCTACTCGGCCGCAGTGCTTTGCGGTCGGCGTTGAATGGGCTCTGGGAAGGAGCGCTCCAAGCGCAGGTTCAAGATGAAAACCAAGTTACTTATGCGCGTAAGCTCAAAAAAGAAGAAGCATTGTTGGATTGGCGTCTGCCCGCGATCACTTTGGAGCGCCTGGTGCGGGCTTTTAACCCAAGTCCCGTAGCGCATACGATTTTTCGGGGTAAAGGGTTGCGGATCTGGCAAGCGAGCGTGCAGGATTCGCCCTCCGTATCCTCGCCGGGAACCCTCACCGAGGTTGAAAAAGAGCGCATCACTGTTGCTTGTGGGGAGCAGCAATTGCGCTTACTTGCTCTGCAACCCGCCGGTAAAAGTGTATTAAGTGCTGGAGAGTTTGTGCGTGGGTACCATCCTTTGGCGGGTGAGGTTTTGGGATGAATCAGAAGAAGTCCGAATGGGCCACGACGCAAAGTGGCAGCATGGTACGCAAGGCCGCCATGATGATACTGGCTGGCGTAGATGATGGCGAAAAAGTCGATGGTGCATTGGCCCGGAGTACGATCAGCGGGGCTGATCGGGCGACTTTGCAGTGGCTTGTACTCGGGACGTTGCGCGAATATCTGCTGCTGGAAAAACTATCGGCCCTCTTG
Organism: Acidithiobacillus sp.; assembly: GCA_041676785.1. GTDB lineage: Bacteria > Pseudomonadota > Gammaproteobacteria > Acidithiobacillales > Acidithiobacillaceae > Acidithiobacillus. Next base: position 10,908 of record JBAYRF010000016.1, read on the forward strand.
CTGCGCAAAGCCTGGCGGGAGGAAGACCGGGATTTGGGGTTCCTCCTGCATCTCGCGCTTTATGAATTAAGACACGGACAGCGCCCTGCTTTTGCGGTGGTAAACGATTGGGTGGAGATGACCGAAAGCCTGCAAAAAGCTTGGGCGAAAGGGTTGATTAACGCGGTGTTGCGACGCTTTCTCCGAGAGCGTGCGGCGCTGGAGAAAGGGCTAGAGGATGTCAATCAGGGCCATCCCGCTTGGTTGGCAGATCGTTTACGCGACGCTTATCCAGAAGATTGGCCAGCTATTGCGGCAGCCAATAATCTCCCTGCCCCGCTGTGGCTGCGGGTCAATGTCGTTAAGATTCGCGCCGAAGCCTACCGCGAAGCACTGGCGGCGCAGTGTTTGCAAAGTCGTGGCGTTAGCTGGAGCGACGCCACTTTGTGCTTGCCGGAAAGTGTGCCGGTAGCAACGCTTCCGGGTTGGGAAGAAGGCTGGGTGGCGGTACAGGATGGTGCGGCGCAAATGGCCGCGCACATCTTGGCACCACAGACCGATGAGCGGGTTCTGGATGCTTGTGCGGCACCAGGCGGCAAAACGGCGCACCTCTGGGCTCTGGGTGCCCGGCGTCTGGATGCCCTGGATCGTTCCGCAGAGCGTTTGCAAAAAGTGCGGGAAGCCCTGTATCGGCAGGGCGCCATCGCCCATCTGCAGGTGGCAGACGCGGCTGAAACCGCGTCTTGGTGGAATGGTGAACCCTACGACGCCATTTTGCTGGATGCGCCCTGTACGGGTATGGGCGTAATTCGTCGGCATCCAGATATTCGGTTGCGTCGCCAGCCTGAGGATGTGCTTCAGGCGGTGGCGGAACAGCGACGTTTACTGGATGCCTTATGGCCTTGTCTGCGTCCGGGTGGGCGTCTTCTCTATGCGACTTGTTCCATCCTCCCAGAAGAAAACAGGCTGCAAATTCGCGCTTTTCTTGAACGCCATGAAGATGCTCGCCAGCAGGCCCACGAGCTCACTGGGCAACGGCTGCCGGGCCAAGACGATATGGATGGTTTTTATTATGCCTTGCTGGTGAAAGCAGAATGATGGCAACGCTGTTCGATAGATCGGATGTCCGACCAACGCCCGTCGTCCTACGGCGAAGAGTTTGGTCAAGTTGGTGGTTGATCTTGCTCCTGGGTTGGAGTGGATGGGTTTTGGCGGAGCCGGCGTTTCACGTGGAACATTTTGTGGCCATACCCCAGAATAATGCCGTGGAAATTCATGCACGGGTACAAATTGGCAAGGAGGCTCTACTGCAAGAAGTCCTCGATCAGGGCCAATCGTTGGTCTGGGTGATAGAGGCGGAATGGCGGGAGCCGGAACCCTTTGCATTTATTCCCGGCGTCGGAGTTCATGCGCGTCGGCAGCTGCGTTGGCAAATACACTATTATCCGTTGATCAATCAGTATGCGCTTGAGAATGGCAAACAAGCGCCCATGCGCTTCCATCATTGGCAGGAAGTTGTCAATACGCTCAGTCATATTCAAGGCTTTATTCTCCCGCTGGAGCACGGTGCGGCACGCGGGCGGGTCGCTTTGCGTGTTTATGTGGATATTCAATCTCTGCCCCTGCCCTTGCGCCTGCGTGCCCTACTCGACCACTGGAAACTGGAGTCCGCATGGATCGTCAGCGCGCCCCTTTCAAGCTAAGAGGCTGGTTGCGTGCGCTCAATGCGGGCAGCGCGCCGGAGCGTCAGAGATTTGGCCCACGTTGGGGCGCTCTGCTCCTGTTGCTGGCAGTGGTCGCCTTTCTTGGCGTTAGTTTTTTCACCAGCGCGGGTGGACCCTTAAGCCGCTTTTTTGTACCGATGCTGGAGATTTCTGCGGGAATCGTCTTTTTTTTGCTGGTACTGGTGTTAATTTCTGTGGTGGCGCTGCTGCTGCGTCTGCGACGTGGCGAAGTGGGTAGCCAACTGGCCACCCGGCTAGTGATTATTATTGCGCTCTTGAGCTTTATCCCCGCAGCCATCGTCTTCGGTTTTTCTTGGCAATATCTGAATCGCGGTGTGGATTCCTGGTTTAGTTCTGCCGTCCAAAGTGCTCTGGATCAGGCCCTAAATGTCGCCAAGGCGGGGGTAGATCGCTACCGTAATTCCACGTTATTGGCGGCAGAAAGTATTGCGCAGGCTTTGGTTGGCGAGTCGAATAGTAACGCGATTCTGACGGTGATTGCATTGCGTGATCAGTATCATTTGAGCAGTGTCACCTTGTTCTCCAGCGATAACCGGATTATTGCCACCAGTAGTAATAATCTCGCCCTAGCGCCGCGTTTACCGCGACAAGAAATTTTGGCCATGGACGAAGGGCATCCGACCGCTAATATCGAACCGCAGCCCGATGGCAGCCTGCTGGTTAAGGCATTGATTCCGGTGCTTAGTCCGCATCTTGGGGAAAGCAACCGGATGCTTTATGTGGAGCAGCCGATTCCTGAGCAGCTTACCAAGGCGGCAGAAGCCGTACAGGTGGCTTACAATAAATATCATCAATTGATGCTGATGCGGGAGCCGATGAAAACGGCCTTTCAGCTCAGTTTGGCGGTGGCTTTACTGTTGGCCGTGTTGTCGGCGGTGTGGATGGGGTTGCACCTAGCGCGCCGCTTGACCGCTCCCATAGCCCGTCTGGCGGCAGGTACCCAGGCGGTAGCACGCGGCGAATTTATCCCGCTGCAGACCATTGCGAGTCATGACGAGTTAGGCGTGTTGTTGCACTCTTTCAATAATATGACCCGACAACTGGCGCGTGCCAAACAGCAGGCGGCGGTGGCACAAGAGCAGGCTGAACAGCGGCGTTTATACCTAGAAACGGTGTTGGGACAACTTTCCAGCGGTATTCTGACTTTTGATGGTGACAATTGTTTGGCGGAAGTGAATGCGGCGGCCGTTCAGATTCTGCAGGAAGAATTACCCAGAGGGAGTAGTCTGAGCGCCCTGCAGGACGGAGTGACGCTGGAACCGCTTTGGAAGCTCGTCACTGACTGGGTGGAGCACCCGCGCAACAGCATGCAGAAAGAACTCCATCTCGAACGCAGCGATGGTCCGCAAACCCTCATCGTACATGGCGCACAGTTTGCCGATGCAGCAGGAAGTCATGGTTTTGTTCTGGTTTTCGACGACATTAGTACGCTCGTTTCGGCACAGCGCAGTGCGGCCTGGAGCGAAGTAGCGCGACGCCTCGCGCACGAAATCAAAAATCCGCTGACGCCCATTCAGCTTTCTGCAGAAAGATTGCGACGAAAATATTTGGAAAAACTGGGTGACGAAGGCGAAACGCTGGACCGGGCGACCCGTACCATTATTCATCAGGTGGATGCACTCAAAGTGCTCGTCGATGCTTTTTCGGAATATGCTCGCCAGCCGCAACTGGAGTTGCGTCCCTTGGATATGAATGCGCTGATTCTGGACGTGCTGGACTTATACAAAGGCCAGGAGAGCGGCATCGAAATACGAGCTGAATTGGGTGCCGACTTGCCGGCCGTCCGCGCCGATGTCCATCGCCTCCGCCAGATTCTCAATAACTTGCTGCGTAATGCGATGGATGCTTTGCATGGTACGTCCGAACCTCCCGTAGATCAGCATATTTATATTCGCACGCGCTTGACGGACGTAGGCTCTGCAAAGATGCTAGAGTTGAGCGTGATGGATGATGGTCCCGGTTTTCCAGCGGAGTTGCTGGCGCGGGTCTTTGAACCCTATGTTACCAGCAAAGTGAAAGGTTCTGGTTTGGGTCTGGCTATTGTTCGACGGATTGTCGAAGAGCATGGTGGGCAGATTATCGCCGATAATCAAGGTGCTAACGGTGGCGCGCGCGTTGTAATGGAATTTCCCTTGGGTTGAAGCAGGCTTTCTGGAGGTGGTATGGACGAGGCACGATTGAAGATTCTGGTAGTAGATGATGAACCCGATATCTGCCAGACCTTGGCCGATATTCTGGAAGATGAGGGTTACGCAGTGCAGACGGCCGGCAGTGCTGGTGCTGCCGAAGAGCTGTTGCGTGACCAGATGGTGGATTTGGTACTGCTGGATATCTGGATGCCCGGAGAAGATGGCATCACCTTGTTACGGCGTTGGGCCGACGCCGGTTTGGAGCAGCCCGTGGTCATGATGTCTGGTCACGCCACTATTGAAACCGCCGTGCAAGCCACCAAGCTGGGTGCTTACGACTTCGTCGAAAAGCCCCTGTCTTTGGACAAAACCTTACTCACGGTGGCCCATGCTTTGGAAGCAAGCCGACTGCAGCGCGAAAATCGCGATCTTCGCGCCCAGACGGGCTGGGTGGAACGACCCAGTGGTGAAAGTCCGGCTATTCGTCTTTTTCGCGAGCAACTGACTCGGGTGGCCGCCGTAGATTCCTGGGCCTTGCTGCTCGGTGAGGCGGGCAGCGGTAAGGAAGTCGCCGCCCGTTATTTGCACCGGCAGAGTCGTCGCAGCAAAGGGCCTTTTGTCGATCTCCGCGCCGCCGCCATTGCCCGGCCCAACGTGGCTATTGAACTGTTTGGCAATGAAACTCCAGGCAAGCTTATTCGCGGCCGGCTAGAAGTGGCTCACGGCGGTACGCTGTTTATTGATGAAATTGCCGATATGGATCTGGAAACCCAGGCGCGACTGTTTTCCGCCCTGCAGGAAAGACGCATTATGCGTGTCGGTGGTACTACCCCCGTACCCGTCGACGTGAGAGTCATTGCCGGTAGCGCGCATGATTTATCGCAAGCGGTACAGAATGGCCAGTTTCGCAGCGACCTCTATTACCGCCTCAGTGCGTTACCCTTACGCGTGCCGCCGCTCTCTGCGCGGGTGGCGGACATCCCCGTGTTGATTGAAGAATTTGTGCGTTTTTACGGCGCTCGCGACGGTCTGCCCGGACGCCGTTTTGCTCCGGAAACCATGGACGTGCTCAACCATTATCCGTGGCCAGGAAACGTGCGCGAGTTACAAAACCTGGTGGAACGCCTTCTGATCTTGGCGGAAGGTCCGGAAATCAGTGCGGAAGAGGTAGAAGGCGCGTTGGGTCTGGATAATCGTCTCGTCCTCGCCAATACCAATTTCGACGGAGAAGATTTTGGCGGCACCCTGAAGCGCGCACGGGAGCGCTTTGAGCGTGCCTTCCTCGAATACCATCTGGCGCGCAACGAGTGGAACATCGCTCGTACCGCCGAAGTCGTGGGTCTGGAGCGCACGCATCTCTATCGCAAGCTGAAAAATCTGAGTATTGCTCTGAAGGGCGAGCGCAGGGTGGGCGAAGATGGAGAGGAGGAAGGCTGAAAATCCAGATGGCACATCATTAGACTGCTGGCGTGTTGCTGGCCTACGAGCGCTTCAGACAGGCAGGATTCAGTAATTCGGGTCGCGTACTAGCCTATCTCATTGCGGGGCATCATTGCGGACTGGTTCGGCGAGGCTGTTTAACGCACATATGGCCCGGATGTCGGCGGCAGGGCCGGACACTCGCGTAATCATCCTGCGCGCCGACATTCTGCGCCAGTTCCGCAAAAAATCTGCGCTCGTACTAGGACTGTTCTCGCTGACCGTGCCCACCGGCGGTGGTAAGACGTTCTCGACCGTGGGTTATGCAGTGAGGGTGATCCGCGTTAAGTGAATGCGCGAGCTTGTTACCGTCATAGAAACTTCGGCAAAACGCCGAGGCTGCAAGGCTGCTTCGGACCCACATGCCGAAATCCGCCGTATCTTCGAGTAGTTATCTTGTTTTCATTGCGGTACACTTTCTTCATTCAATCGGGGAGTTGGGATGACACATGAAATAGTTCATGCTAGCTTTACTCTACTAGGGCAGGCGTTCTGAGGCTGGTCAATTTGCACATGTCAAAATCGTTACCAGTTAAGCTCGAAAAAGAACCACTCGTCGAAGCTGCGTGTCAACTTCAGGTCACGAGCAGTGTCCCTTTGAATATGATTTTCCCGGGGTTACTTCTTGGGAAATACCCGAAGGACGTCTCTCAGCCTCAACAGTTACCAATGGCAATGGTTCCCGAGCAGTTGCGTATGGCGCAACCGCAGATGGCCTTCGCTCCGTTAGTGCGGATTCGATTTAAGAAAGTTCTACTGATGATAGGGGAACGCTCCATCACCATTTCAAATCCGGCTCCGTATCTTGGTTGGGCAAACTTTAAGAGAATCATTGTTGACGTCTTAACCGAACTATTCGAATCCGAACTAGTTTCAACAGTCAATCGCTATTCACTCAAATACACAAATGTACTCAAAACGGGTGAAACTCCAGAACCGCTGAGTGCGCTTGCTTGGGGTATTAGCATTGGTCAGCTTGACTTGAACAAGACGGCTACGACCTTGCGCACGGAGACTTTGGCTGATGATGGCTTGGTGACAGTCATTACCATTAGCGGCGGTGTCACCGTCCAAGCTGAGGCGCGCGAAGCTGTGCAAGGCACACTAATCGACATTGATGCGATATGTCAAAATCAGCCAAAGGACGTAGAATCTTTTGCCTCGTCGATGAATGAGGAGTTGGATCGCGTAAGACGTGTTAACAAAGAGGTGTTCTTTGAATGTTTAACGGATCAAGCGATTCAGGCGCTTGGACCTTCCTATGAGTAAAGGTCTTCAGTATTGTTCGCCAGCATCGCATCTTAACACAATGGGTATTTCCCAGATCTTAATGCCTTTTCAGATTAGAGATTCCAATGGTAACGAGTTTGTGGTGTTTTTTGGGGGGCAATATCAACCTGCCACTGTCTCGATTAATGTCGATGATGATAAAACCTCTGTATTTCGTGATGTCGATATTTTTTCTAGCAACAAGATTCCTAGTACCACGCAGTCATCCTTCGTCAAGAATGGGCTCTTGCAGGAGAGTATAGCGACGTTAATAAGCGAAGAGGCAAGAAATGTTCTTGGAACCGCTGGACTCAAGCGTCTAGAGAATTTCTTTCGACTAAAGTCCGGGTGGGATGGGCGAGACAGTAAACCTATCAATCTGAGCTCTGTAGAGGCATTTTCCGATTTCTTCACCAGTACCAGTTTTTGCCCTAAGCGGTTGGGCATCTTCATGTCTGGCCGAGGTAATGTAGTAGTTAATTGGCTTGATCAACATGAACATCTCACAGAATTGGAGTTTGAACCTTCTAGCGTGGACTACTTCATAGAACGTAATGGAGAGGAGGGCACCGTGCCAAGGAACAAGCTCGGCTTTAGCAAACTATTCAACGTGGTCGAGCAACCTTTCGATCTCTGATGGCGAAGGGGGACGAGATTTGCGAAAGTGAAGTGGTGGTTCGGGCCGCCATGTATCCGTATTGGGATGCCGACCAAGGCCGAGGCACTCCGTCTGCTTTTGCTGCAACCGAAGTGTCCGTAAGCAGGCTGGCAATTTACGATCTTGAACGGATCATCTCGATTTTCAAGGCCGACTTTGACGGACGAGTGCATCCCGATGGTTCCTCAATGGATATCTGTGGTTTCGGACAGGGTATAGTTGCCAGTATTACTTGCCAAGCTGAAACGCCTATGCAAAACAGCACCGAGTTACCAAATGTTGTTTTGACGGTGAACGAGGACCCGATCAGTAATGAAACGGGGGTCACAAATAATCCTTCGCACGCATTGATCTGCGGATGGGACCGCGAGAATCCCTCTCAGCCTCGAAAGATATCTCGGGGCATTGCAAAGCGATTACTCAATATATTTTCTTGGAGCAAACGGGATTGACACTTCAGCGACTGCTTCAACGGCAAACGTTAGGGCGAGATTGCAAAATCGACTTTTCTGTCAAGGGTCTGTCGAACTCAAGCGGACTCATCCCTAAGATCCGACTGTGCTAACCTAGTTTTCCGCTGTCGAGCGATTCCAAATCCAGCACTACGGTTTGTCCTTGCAGTCGGTTATCAATACGGCGGGCGGCTTCTTGCAACAGAGGGACCCAAGCGGTGCTGCGGCGCTCTATGGGGGCGGAGATGCTCAGTCCGGCATGCCAAGGGAGCGTGGCGCGTAGGAGTACGCCTAGGCAGCCGACGCCAATTTCTGCTTCTTCGTTGTCCAGCGCGTAGCCGTGTTCTAAGGACTGACGCGCATTTTCCCAAAGCGTGTGGTCTTTTTGCAGCGTATGCTCGGTCAGGGCTGGCAAGCCGGTGCGCTGGGCGTAACTTTCGACACCCTCTTTACCGCTCAACGCCAGCATCAGTTTGCCGACGGCTGTACAGTGCAGCGGCGCCCGACTCCCGATAACTTGCTCTACCCGCATCATTCGGGTGGAGGTGGCGCGCTCGACATAAATGACCTCATCCTTCTGCTGGATGGATAAATTGACGGTTTCCTGTACCTGATCCCGCAACCATGCCATAACGGGCCGGGCCATGGCACGGAGATCGCTGCGACCATGCGCGAGTTGCGCCCAGTCTTGCAGGTGGGGCGCAAAGCGATATTGAGCGGCATTATCGCGAACGATGAAGGCGTTTTCTTGTGCAGAGGCTAGGATTCGGAAAGCGGTAGAGGGTGCGAGTCCGGTGATGGCAGCCAGTGTTTTCAGGGATGCCTGACCACCCTCGGCGGCGAGGGCGTCCATCAGTAGCCGCAGGCGGTCGATGACTTGGATGGTTGGATGACGCAGTGGGTGAGATGCTGACATGAATATTCCGTATAGTGGAAACGATACTCTATTGCGGAATATTACGATCCTGCTTAGAGTGAGCGCAATCACTTTTTACCACAGGAACGCGCGTTATGACCCAGCAAGCCGCCTTACCCGCTCATATCCCCGCTTTTTGCGAAGGAATGCTTTATTTCGGCGAGAGTTGGCCAGAATTTGCGGACCATGGAAAGTCGGCGGCGATTGCTGCTGGCCATAAGGCGGTAACGGACCCAACGGCCCGCAAGGCGGTTTATCAAACGCTGATGCTGGCCGACGCGCTGCGCTACTGCACGTTGCAGGTTTGCGCGGCTAAATCTTCCGGGCATCCTGGTGGTTTTGCTTCCAGCGCAGAGGCGTATGCGGCTCTGGTCATGTTGGGGCATACCAATATTGTCACCGAGGTGGGTCACCATGCTCCGGGATTTTATAGCGCCATGTTCCTCGATAGTTCTTTGGAAGCCATGGGTATCCACAACATGACGGAGATGATGGCGCGTTTCCGTGAACAGCACGGCTTGCTCGGGCATCTTTCCGGAGCCATTCCCGGCTTGCTGGCACCGGCTGGCCCTCTGGGACAGGGCCAGCATTTTGCTATGGCGGGCGCTTTACTGCATCCCGGCACGCTGTTTCCGGTGACCATCGGCGACGGTGGTTTTGGCGAGCCTTATGTGTTGAGCGCCATGAAGCACTTCCATTTTGCTTATCCCCAGGTGACCAATTATCTGCCGGTGCTGGTCTGGAACGGCTTTAGCCAAGAGCATCACTCCATGGTTTCCCTGATGGGCAATGCGGAAATGATCGCTTACTGGCGCGCCCATGATTTTGATGAAGTTATTTTGGTCGATGCCAAGGATTTCGATGATGCCGGACAGCCGGGAGCCTACGTGGATTCAGCGCGCTTCTCCTTCGGGCAGCGTCTGGCTTTTATGGAGGCGGTTTTGGCGGGAATGGCTAAGGCAGCAGATCATGCTTTGAATGGTCGTCATACCGCATTTATTATCAAGCAGTTGAAGGGTGCCGGAGTTCATGTTCTGGGCGCCAAATCCCACAATCTCTACCCCAAAGATACCCTCGAATCACCGGAAATCCGGGAAGCACTCCAGCGCCGCGCTCTCAGTCCCGAGGCTTGGGGGTTGGTGCGGGAAAACTTTTCTCGGGCTGGCGGTGGTCCCGCCGCCAGCACGGTGGTCACCGAACGCGTGCTGGAAGTTGCGCCGTTGGGCGCGTTTCCGATGCAGGATTTCAAACCTGGTGAATCGGCGGTGCCGGCGACGGCGCTGGGCGCGCTGGTGGCCTGGCTGGGGCAGCAGGACCCCCGTTTTGTGGTGAGTAATGCCGATGGTAACGAAGCCTCGGCCATGAAGAACATCAATGATGCTCTGAAAATCCGTCATCCTACGGAAGATCCTCTTTACAATCAGCAACCCGGCGGTCAGGTGTACGAGCCGCTGAACGAAGATGCCTGTGCGGGTCTGGCGGCGGGTCTGGCCCTGTTTGGCAGCCGATCCCTGTGGTTGTCCTATGAATCCTTTGCTATTAATGGCTGGCCCATTATGCAGACGGTGGGGCAGGCTATGGCTGAATTGCGTCGCAAGACGCCTTCGACCGTCTGCATGTTTACGGCGGGAGCCTTGGAGCAGGGCCGCAATGGCTGGACGCATCAACGCCCCGAAATCGAAAGTTATTTCGCGGCGCAGATGCGTAACGGTAATGTTTTCTTACTGTATCCGACGGATGCGAATGTTATTCAGGCCGCTTATGAATATGCCGTGAATAGCGTCAATAAGTCGATGATTATTATTGCCTCCAAGAGCCCGCTGCCGGTGTATTTAAGCATGGCTCAAGCTCGGGAGGCGGTCCGCCAGGGCGCTGTGCTGCTCCACGATACAGGCCACGGCACGCGCGCGACGGTAACGCTTGCCGTCACCGGTGACATGGTCCTGCTGCCGGTGTTTGCCGCCAAGGAAACCTTGGAGAAAGACGGTTATCGGGTGCGCATTGTTTCGGTGATCAATCCGCGCCAGCTCTACCGGCCAACGGATGTGGCGGTACATACGGTTTCGGAACCCGACACCGGCTTTATGGCGGATGCGGATTTTCAGGCATTGTTCGCGGGCGATACGTTGTTGACGATCAGTGGTGGTACTTCTGCCGCTCTGGAGCCGGTGTTGCTGCGCAGTCGTGCCGCTCATCGCGACACCCTTGCCTGGCAGCGCGGCGAAACGACGGCGACGGCGGGCGAGTTGATGGCCTTTAACGGTATTACCGCCGAGGCTATTGTGAGCAAGGTGAGCGGCTTTGGCGCTGGATAATAAGGTTCGTACTCTGATGGAAACCAAGGTGGTGGTTATTGATGACGACCCCACAGGCTCGCAGACCGTACATTCTTGCCTGCTACTGACGCGTTGGGACCCAGAAACCTTGGAGGAAGCCTTGTGCGACTCCGCGCCCTTGTTTTTCGTCCTCAGTAATACCCGAGGCATGGCAGCGGAACGGGCAGCGGCGGTTACCCGAGAAATCTGCCAAAACCTGCGGGTGGCGCTGGATCGGCTGGTCGCTGCGGGGCGGAGTATTCAACCTTTGCTGGTAAGTCGTTCGGATTCCACCTTGCGCGGGCATTATCCGGTGGAAACCGATGTGATTGCTGCCGAATTGGGGCCATTTGATGCGCATTTTTTGGTCCCGGCCTTTTTTGAGGGCGGTCGAATTACCCGCGACAGTATTCACTATGTGCGGCAAAACGGAGTTGAAATCCCGGCCCACCAAACGGAATTTGCGCGGGATTCGGTGTTCGCTTTTCGGCACAGTTATTTGCCGGATTATGTCGCTGAAAAAACCCGAGGCCGCATTGCGGCGGGAGCCGTGCAGCGCTTTACGCTCAGCGATCTTCGCAACGGTTGCCTGCCGCGCCTGCTGACGCTGAAAGAGAATACCTGCGTCGTTGTCGATGCGATTGAAGCCGCCGACTTGGTGGCCTTCGCCCGAGATGTACGGGCAGCGGTGAAGCAAGGCAAACGCTTTTTATTCCGCAGTGCGGCCAGCTTGTTGACGGCGCTGGCCGACTTGCCACCCCAGCCAGTAGCCGCTGCCGATATGGCGCAATGGACGCGCGGCGGTAAGCCGGGTGCGGTGCTGGTGGGTTCCCATGTGCGCAAAACGACGGCGCAACTGGAGTATTTGCTGCGCGAACCTGGGGTGAAGAGTCTGGAGGTTAACGTGGATGCTTGCAGCGGTAGTGCGGGCAGCGCACAGTTGAAGCAGCTTCTGGAGCAGGCAAGGACTGCGCATGGCCAAGGATTCGACGTGGTCATTTTCACCAGCCGCAGTGAACGGCAATTTGCTGATCCGCTGGCGCGTCTGGCTTTTGGTGAGGCGATATCGGCTTTTCTGATGGCGTTGCTGCGCGGTTTGCCCGAAGATTTGGGTTTTCTCATCAGTAAGGGCGGCATCACTTCTAACGATGTTTTGAGTAGTGGGTTGGCGTTGCGCAGTGCGCGCGTGTTGGGCCAAATTCTGCCGGGATGCTCTGTGGTTGCTTGTCCCCATGATCATCCCCGCTTTCCCGATATGCCGGTGGTGATTTTCCCCGGCAATGTGGGCGATGAAGAAAGTCTCGCTCTGGCACGGCGTCGTTTGCGCGGGCACTGAGCCGACACGCAGATGACGACGACCCCTGATCCTGAATGCTTACTCGCCGAGTTGCGCGAGGTGCTCCCCGCCAATGGGTTGCTGAGTAGCCCGGAGGATTTGCGTCCTTATGAGTGCGACGGGCTTTCGGTATTGCGGGCGCTGCCGCTTTGTGTTGCCCTTCCCGATCATCGGGATGCGGTGCAGGCGGTTCTCCAAATTTGTCAGCGCCACGGGGTGGCGGTGGTGCCTCGGGGGGCGGGTACGGGCTTGTCGGGGGGCGCTCGGCCAATCGCTGGTGCAGTGCTACTTTCCCTCGCCCGCCTCAAGCAGATTCAAGACATTGATCTGGCCAATCGCAGCCTACGCGTGCAGCCGGGCGTGCGGAATCTGGCCATCAGTGAAGTCGCTCGTCCCTCTGGTCTGTATTATGCCCCGGACCCTTCTTCGCAAATTGCCTGTAGTATTGGGGGTAATGTGGCGGAAAATTCGGGGGGCGTGCACTGCCTTAAATATGGTCTGACGGTTCACAATATTCTGGCGTTGGAAGTGCTGACAGCAGATGGCGAAGTTTTGCAGATAGGGGGCCAGGCGCCGGATAGTCCGGGCTATGATCTGCTGGCGCTGATGACGGGTTCTGAGGGATTACTCGGGGTAGTTACCGAATGTACGCTGCGGCTCTTGCCGGTTCCCGAGAATACGCTGCTACTGCTGGCGGCATTTTCCAGCGTGGTGGCCGCTGCTGAAGCGGTGAGCGCTATTATTGCGGCGGGCATTATTCCTGCCGGACTGGAAATGATGGATCAGCTTGCCATCGAAGCGGCCGAAGATTTTGTACACGCTGGTTATCCCCGCAACGCGGCGGCCATTTTACTTTGCGAGCTGGATGGTGGCGAAGCGGAGTTGCGAGAACAACGGGACGAGGTGGAGACGATTTTGCAGCGCCACGGCGCCGACCGCATTCGTATCGCCGAAGATGCGGCCACCCGTCTGTTGCTGTGGAAGGGACGCAAGGCCGCTTTTCCGGCGGTGGGTCGTCTGGCGCCCGACTACTATTGCATGGATGGTACGATTCCTCGCCAGCGTCTGGCTGAAGTTCTCGAACGCATTGCCGACTGGTCGGTCGAGTACGGTTTGCGCGTGGCGAATGTGTTCCATGCGGGAGATGGTAATTTACACCCCCTGATTTTGTATGACGCCAACGCCGAGGGTCAGCTAGAAGCCGCAGAAGGCTTTGGTCAACGGATTCTCGAACTCTGCGTGGCGGTGGGTGGTAGTGTCACCGGCGAACACGGGGTCGGCGTCGAAAAACTCGATAGCATGTGTGCCCAGTTCACTGCTGCGGAGTTGGCGCAACTGCATCGTATCAAAGCGGCCTTTGATCCCGAGGGTCGTCTTAACCCCGGAAAAGCTGTCCCGAGTTTGCATCGCTGTGCCGAGCTGGGCGCTATGCACATTCATCATGGTCAACTTCCCTTTCCCGACCTGGAGCGTTTTTAACATCGACCAGACTGAAATTTTACAGGCAACGGTGCGCGCTGCCCATGATCAGCGGCAACCTCTGACCATTCGTGGCGGCGGTAGTAAAGCTTTTTATGGCCGTTCCGTAACCCCAGGACCGGTTCTTGAGCTGAGCGGTCATCACGGAATTATCGACTACGAGCCTAATGAACTTTTTATTACCCTGCGCGCCGGTACGCCCTTACCTGTGTTGGAAGCCCAGCTCGATGCGGCGGGGCAAATGCTCCCCTTTGAACCCCCACATTTTGGTGCGGCAGCCACTATCGGCGGGACGCTGGCTTGCGGACTGTCGGGGCCACGTCGTGCTTTTGCGGGAGCGGCACGCGATTACGTGCTCGGCGTGCGTATCCTCAACGGTCAGGGTGAAATTCTGCGTTTTGGTGGGCAAGTAATGAAAAATGTGGCGGGTTATGATGTTTCTCGTCTGATGGTCGGCGCCCTCGGCACTCTCGGTGTCTTGCTGGATGTCACGCTCAAGGTTCTCCCCAAACCCAACTGCGAACGCACGCTGGTACAGACTGTGGATGCTGACACGGCCGTGCTTCGGATGAATGCCTGGGCGGGACGCCCGCTGCCGATCTCGGCCACTGTTTTTGATGGTGCGCATCTTTATGTGCGTCTTTCCGGCACAGAGAGTGCCGTGCGCATGGCGCAGACACGTCTCGGTGGAGATCGTTTGAACGATACCGAAAGCGTCCTCTTTTGGGAGCAGGTACGCGAGCAGCGGCATGTATTTTTCCAGGGGGAGGCACCACTTTGGCGTTTGGCAGTGGCCCCGGCGACCCCGCCGCTGCCGTTGCCCGGTCAGACGTTGATTGAATGGGGGGGCGGACTACGCTGGCTGCGGGGCGCGCGCGAGGTGTCTGGCTTGCGCGCGTTGGCCGCCGAGCACGGTGGGCATGCGACTCTGTTTCGGGGTGGGGATCGGTATGGCGAAGTCTTCCAAAGCCTGCCCCCGACCCTACTGGCTTTGCAGCAACGGCTTAAACAAGCCTTTGATCCTCGGGGTATCCTCAACCCTGGCCGCCTGTTTGCCACTTTTTGAGAATCCACCATGCAAACCGAGATTGCCCCACGTTTTCAGAATGCCCCGCGTATTGTTGAGGCCGATGCCATCCTCCGTAGTTGCGTCCATTGTGGTTTCTGTACAGCGACTTGCCCGACGTATCAGATTCTCGGTGACGAACTGGATGGTCCACGCGGCCGAATTTATCTGATCAAAGAATTTTTGGCGGGTAGTGCTGTTAGCAGCCAAACCCTCACCCACCTCGACCGCTGCCTGACCTGCCGGGCTTGTGAAACCACCTGTCCTTCGGGCGTGCGTTATGCCCGGCTCGCCGAAATCGGACGGGAATATATAGAGTCAGAAATTCCTCGACCGGCATGGGCACAAATCCAGCGGAGTGTGCTGCGGGCCATTGTTCCCTATCCGGAGCGTTTTCGTCTGTTGCTCCAGCTCGGCGGCTTATTCAAGCCCTTCCTGCCCGAGACGCTGGCTGGCAAAATCCCGGATTTGCCGCCTGCACCGTCGCCCAAAGCGCTCTCTGCGCCGGCGCGGGGTCGCAAGGTCATCGCGCTGGCTGGTTGCGTGCAAAGTGTGATGACGCCCGCTACTGAGATCGCCCTAGAGCAAATTCTCGGACACCTCGGCATAAGCATCAAAACGCCGTCCACTGCGGGTTGTTGTGGTGCCCTGAGCCTGCATCTCAATGCGCATGACGAAGCGCATCATTTTATGCGTCGTAATATCGACGCGTGGTGGCCGCTTTTAGAAGATGGTGCCGAAGCGATTCTGGTGAGTGCCAGCGGTTGTGGCAGTATGGTCAAAGAATATGGTGAAGCCTTGCAGGAGGACCGTGACTATGCCGAAAAAGCAGCCCAGGTCGCTGCGTTGGCTCGCGATCCCAGCGAATGGCTGGTGGAATGTCTGGACGCGATCCCTTTTGTTCCCGCTGATCGGGGTACGGTGGCCTTTCACAGCCCCTGCTCTTTACAGCACGGGCAAAAAATTCAGGGTAAGGTCGAGATGCTCCTAGAGCGTGCCGGATATCGACTAACGACGGTGCGCGACCCGCACTTGTGCTGTGGTTCGGCGGGGACTTACTCCATTTTGCAACCTGAATTATCCCAGCAGCTCCGCAGCCAAAAGCTCGATGCTCTGCACCGCGAACACCCCGATTGTCTGGCCACCGCCAACATTGGTTGTCAGCTCCACTTGCAGGGTGGTACGGATTTGCCGGTCAAGCATTGGTTGGAGCTGATCGCAGCAGCGATGGCATGACCGCTGCGTCAGGCGGTTACTCTAAACGTAGCCATCCCTTTCGGTAAAATATCCAAGCGGTGAGTATTTCCACCACGATCAACCCTCCAGTCACCGCTGCAAATCCATACCGCCAGTGCGGTAGTGGGCCTAGCGGCACATTCATGGCGGCGGCACCCGGAATAAACAGCGGGATGGTTACCAAAATAATCAACGCTGCCATAAACTTAAAAAGGTGGTTTACGTTGTTGTGGACCACGTAGGCATAGGATTCCAGCAGTTCGTTGATAGTTTCCTGATCGCTGTCCACCTGGTCACGGACCTGAGAAAGCTCAATACGGGTATCGTCGTGAATTTCCAGCAGATCTTTATCCTCTGTGGGCAAAAAGTAGCCGATTTCACTGACCACGTATTCCAGTTGCAAAAGACCTAAATCCAGCGCCAGCAAGCGGTCGTGAATATCCAAGCCGCGATAGACCACGTCATGGCGCTGCGCCTGGCGCAAATCCCGTTCCACCATGGCCATCTCCCGGGCGACGGCGCGGGCGGTGGGCAGATACAGTCGCGTCACTTCGGCGATGATGCGCAGTACCAGCTCCCAGCGTTTTCGAGGTTTTTGTGGGTCAATCAGGGTGCTGAGAAAAGGGATTTCCTGTTCTGCTAGGGTGACAAAATAACCGGGTACAAAGTAGACGCTCAGCGGGACGAGGAGAAATTGTCCAATCCGCCCGTCTTCGGGTATCGGTACCTGAAATTGCAGAGAAATCAAGCGTTCTTGCTTGATTATCGGGCGTGAGGCTTCACCTTCCAGACGTTTGCGCAGAAAGCTTTCGGGAATATCCAGGGTCATGGCCGCCTGGGTTAGTTCGAGAGCGGAGGGATTGACCAAGGCCATCCAGCTCCGCCGATTGGCATTGCCGGACAAAAGACAATCTCGAATGATACGCATCATGGTCGTCTTCCCTCACATCGCAAAAAAGCCGTGCTTTCGCGCCCAGATGGCAAAAATCAGGGTAACTCCAAACACGTAAGCCAGCAGACCAAACCAGAGGTAATGCCAGTGTTCCAGTGGTAGCACCGTCATCATGTGAAAAGGCATGATGAAGGCAATCGGCATCATCAACAGCGCCAGCCACACCGTCATCACCTTCATGACCGTATGGGCGTTATTCTGAATGATGCCGTTATAGGCGTTGGTGACCGTCAGATAACGTTCGTAGACGAGGTTGACGCCATCTTCGATGCGCCGTTGTTCGCGCAGGGCAGCGTCCAGTAGTGGATAAGCAGCAGCCTCGCCGGGCGTAGCCCGCAGGGTGTCTCGCAAAATCAGACCGGTTTCGCGGAGGGCGATCACCAGTTCGCCGAGGTCGCGGTTCAGTACCACAATTTGCCGCAACTCGACGTTGCCCATGGCCGTTTTCAGCGCCATGCGCAATTCCTGGAGGCGTTCTACCAAGACGCGAGCCACACGCTCATGACTGTAAATGCTGTTGAGGAGAATGCGTTGCAGCAACTCTCCCAATGGAATCTGCCCCAGGGTGCCCAGCCAATCCTGCTGCAAGGTCTTTAACAAGGCTTCTTCGCCGAGAATGATCAAGCTTTGTGGGGTGTGATGCAGCGTCAAATGGGTCATCCGCGCCACGGTGCCAAATCGGTCGTCTTCTTCTAGTAGAGCAACCGGCAGACGCAGCGTCATTTCCTCTTTTTCGCAGTAGAGACGTTGATCCTCACAGCGGCGCAGCGCGGCTTCCAGTGCGGGATAGCCTTGAATCTGCTCGGGATTTAAAAGAAAAAGACCTTCGCCGGTGTAGTGCTTTCCGGGTACCCAAGCGGCTGCGTGACTATCATAGAACGGGCAGTCCATGGCGTCCTCAGATCCAGTCTTTTTTGCGGAAATACGCAAACAATAGCCCGGAGACTAGAAAGCCACCGCCCATGAGTACCGGCCAGGCATACGTCCAGGTTTGCATGGGCAGAGGGACGTTCATCCCGTAGATGCTGGCGACGGTGGCTGGCGCCGCGACCACCACCGTCCAAGCGGTGATGATTTTGAGCGTATTGCTGATGTTGTTTTGCAGCACCCCGACATAGGCGTCCATCATGTTGGTAATGGTGGAGGCATAAATTTCCGTCATATCGCGAGCTTGCTGGAGGTCGATCAGCGCATCGGCGATGTCTTCCAGGTCATCCTCATCCTGACGCAGCAGCGGCAGGCGCAAGGTTTGTTGCGCGACGGAAATGTTGCCCTTGAGGGCCGCCGAAAACAGAATCAGGCTCTTGTTTAACGCGAGCAGTCTAAAAAACTCATTATTATTCTGAGAATGGCGGAGGATTTTCTCGGTAGCGGCAATTTCGGTATTGATAATGCGCAGAGCGCGCAGAAAGTCTCGGGCGATAGCCTGAAAAATCTCGGCCAATAATCCTCGCACATGTAAGGCCTTGCCTCGCTGGCGCTGGCCACGCAATTCATCCCAGAGTGCCAAGGGGTGGGCACTGGCCGTGACCATCTGCTGCGGCAGCAACCAGAGCCCCACCGGCAGGGTGCGAAAGTGCAACTCAGTGTCGTTCTGCATGGGCGCGGGAACCTTAAGGATAATCAGCGCCACGTCGCCGTCCCGTTCGAGGCGGGGACGCTCGTCCTCGTCGGAAACGTCCTGAAACAAATAATCGGGCACTTGCAGGTGTCGGGCGACAAATTCCAGCTCGGCACGGGTAGGGGCTACCACTTGTATCCAGGTGGCCGTTGGGGGCCACTGAAAATCTGTGGTGACCTCCAGTTGGGCATCTGTTTGTTCGTTAAACCAATGCAGCATGCCGCCTCCTCCCTAGGTTTCTAAGCGCCGTCATATCCAGCCTTTCCTTTTGAAAAACAGTGCCAAGCTGCTCGAAATGCTCACCCCCAGACCCAGTATCACCCAAAAAATCCAATGGGTTTTTTGAAAAGGCAGGGTCGTATTCACACCATACAACGTGGCAAGCAGGCTGGGCACATAAAACACCATCGCCAGTACGGTGACTACTTTCAGACCATGATTGATGTTGTTTTGTACCATGCCCGCATAGGCGTCCATCATGGAGGTGCTGGTTCCCGCATAAACGCGTGCGCGTTCGTGGGCTATTTGCAATTCCAGTAAAGCCGTATCGACCTGCTGGGTTGCCGGAACGTCGTCGCGAATTTCCGCGAGGCGCGAAATTTTGAAGGCCGTGGCAATGTTGCCCACCAGCGCAACTTCAAAACGGGTTAAACTTTTGCTGATTTCGAGCAAGGTAAAAAAATCCCCATTACTCTGAGTCCAGTCCAGTTGTTGTTCATTGTCGTGAATGGCGTCATTGAGTTGATGCAGGGCATTTTCGTAGCTTTGAGCGAGAATCTTGAGGATGGCGGCCAGCATTTCGACACTTTCTGGCGGGCTGGAAAGGTGTTCAAGTTGATCAAAAAACGGCGAGAGCGGCACAAAATCCTGCGCCAGAACGGTGGTAATATGTTGCCCATGCAGAACGATACCTAAGGGGCGCAACCCCCAGCCGTCCTCTGCAACGCCTTTTACCGGAAACTGTAGGGTAAGAAACACCCGACCAGCCTCGCGGCGCAGCCAAGAACGTTCATCAGGATCAAGAATATCCTGGGCAAAGTCCCAGTCGTCGGCGAGTTGTCCGGCCCGTTGCCAATCTGCTGGGTGCGGCGCGGTCAGGTGCGTCCAACCTGCCACGGGTTCTAGCTCGTGGTTTAGGACAGCCCGAGAATGGCGTTCTGCTGGCGGGAACACATCCATGATGCTCTCCGGATGAGGGGCGGACATTGCGGTGCCAACGCTGAATATGGCGAACCTCGACGGGTTGCCACACGGCGCGTCTTGGACCACGAGACGGAGCCTTTTATACTGGACATCCACATCGCCTGTAAAGGGAAGACTCATCTTGAGTAGCGCCGACCATGCCACCGAAAGTAAAGCCTTTTTACCGCTCGCCCTCGCTATCCTGACCGTTTCGGATAGTCGCACTCCGGAAACTGACAAGTCCGGGGATAAAATTGCAGAGATCGCCAGCGCTGCGGGTCACAACATTGCCGCCCGCAAAATTTTGCCCGACGACGCTTTAATCCTGCGCACGCAAATGCGCGACTGGATAGCAGACGCATCTATTGATGTGATCATTGCAACGGGTGGAACGGGGGTCACCGGCCGCGATGTGACACCCGAAGCGCTGGCACCACTGATCAGCAAAGCGATCCCAGGATTTGGTGAACTTTTTCGCCAGTTGTCCTATGCAGAAATTGGTACCAGCACGATTCAGTCGCGGGCAGAAGCGGCGATATGTGGGGGTACTATCGTTTTTTTACTGCCGGGCTCTACGGGCGGGGTACGTCTGGGTATGGAAGCAATTATCGTCCCCCAACTGGATAACCGTCATCGACCCTGTAATCTCAGCGAATTGCTCCCGCGTATTCGCAACGAGCATTAAGGGTTAGTGGGGATGACCGCCCAAGAACAGCAAGCGCGTTGGGAGGCCTGCTATGCGCAAACGTCCGCCACTGAAGCGCCGCCCCTCCCCTTGCTGGCGGCTCAGGCGGCGCTGTTACCCCTTTCCGGAGATGCGCTGGATCTGGCCTGTGGTCGGGGTGGTAATGCGCTTTTTTTAGCCCGATGTGGCTTGCAGACTCAAGCTTGGGATTACGCCGCCAGCGCCGTAGCCGCACTCCAGCTACAGGCGGGAGAACTGCCTTTGCGAGCAGAATGCCGGGATGTCGTCGCCCAGCCTCCCCTACCCAACACCTTTGATGTTATCGTCGTCGCCCATTTTCTGCATCGCCCGCTCTTCCCGTTTTTAGTGGCGGCACTGCGTCCTGGGGGCCTGCTTTTTTACGAAACCTGGGCCGGTCCGTATACCGGACGAGGCCCGCGAAATCCTGCTTACCGGCTGATAAGCGGAGAGCTGGAACAGGCTTTTTCTGGATTGTTGCCCCTGTTTTTTCATCAGGACGAAGATCGGATTACCGGAGTCTGGAAATCCGCTGCGTCCGGCGCAGCGCTGGCCTAGTGCCGCCCTATTTACTGAGGATTCCCCACAATGATCAGATCATGCAAGCAGACAAAATATATTCTCTCGCTGCTCCTCACTCTGGCTCTTGGAGCCTGTGCAGTGCCGAATACGCCCTCCCGAACGGCGGCCACGGCGGTCACGCGTTCCGAGCATGCTGCTCAAGCTCGGGTGCAAACAACGGCAGCAGATTGGGCAGGCGTCTACGCGGGCATTTTGCCCTGTGCAGATTGCCCCGGTGTCCGCGAACTGCTCGTTCTCAAAAAGGGAAACATCTACGCTCTATCAACCAGTTATGTGGATCGTCCCGGCTCCGCTTTTCGTCGTGAGGATTCTTTCGTCTGGTTGGATAAGCACACCATTCGTCTGCAGGGAATGCAAAACCCCATTGACTTCCAAATCGGTAAAAATCAGGTGATTCAGTTGGGGATGGATGGCAAGCCGATTACCGGGCCGCTGGCCTCTCATATGATCCTGAAAAAAATACCCTTGGCCCGATAGCTCTCAGAAGCCTGAAATATTTGCCAAAGCGGGTTGGGAACAGGGATAATCCCGCCATGCAAAACGAATTTGAGGTGATTGTTGTCGGTGGTGGTCATGCCGGAACGGAGGCCGCCGCCGCCGCCGCGCGCTTGGGCGTGCGCACGCTGCTCCTGACCCAGAATCTCGATACTATTGGGCAGATGTCCTGCAATCCTGCCATCGGCGGGATTGGCAAGGGGCACTTGGTCAAGGAAATCGACGCCTTGGGCGGGATTATGGCGCTGGCTATTGATCAGGCCGGGATTCAGTTTCGTACCCTGAATGCCAGTAAGGGACCGGCGGTGCGCGCCACCCGTGCCCAAGCCGACCGCAGCCTTTATAAGCGCGCGGTGCGACGTTTTCTCGAAGATATTCCGGCTTTGCAATTATTTCAGGGTACGGTAGGTGATCTGCTCTTAGAAGGAGATCGTCTGGCGGGCGTGGTTACGGAAACCGGATTAGTGCTGCGCGCTGCCCAAATTGTGCTAACCACAGGCACTTTTTTGGGTGGCAGAGTCCATATGGGTGACCAGAATTATGCCGCAGGTCGAGCCGGCGATCCCCCTTCTAACGCGCTCGCCGCGCGGCTGCGGGAAATGGCTTTTCCGGTGGCCCGCTTAAAGACCGGCACTCCGCCGCGCATCGACGGACGTAGCATTGATTACCGCCTACTTGAGGCCCAGCCCGGTGACACGCCGCCTCCGGCTTTTTCGTACCTGACGCAGCACATTGATATTCCTCAGCGGGCTTGCCACATTACCCACACCAATGCCCGCACCCACGAAATCATCGCCGCCAATCTCCATCAGTCGGCCATGTACGGCGGACATATTCAGTCGGTAGGTCCACGCTACTGCCCTTCAATTGAGGATAAGGTGGTGCGTTTCGCGGATAAAAGCGCGCATCAAATTTTTCTTGAACCTGAAGGGCTGGACACCCACGAAGTCTATCCCAACGGTATTTCCACCAGTCTGCCTTTCGCGGTGCAGGTCGAGCTGGTGCGTAGTATGCGCGGCCTAGAGAATGCTGTTCTTCTGCGTCCGGGTTACGCCATTGAGTATGATTACCTTGATCCGCGTGATCTGCACGCCAGTCTGGAGAGCCAGCGTTTACCGGGATTGTTCTGTGCAGGTCAAATCAACGGCACGACGGGTTATGAAGAAGCGGCTGCGCAAGGGCTGCTCGCAGGCTTAAATGCGGCGCGGCGCGCGCGGGAACTTCCTGCCTGGGTACCGGGTCGGCATGAAGCTTACTTGGGTGTCATGGTCGACGATCTGGTAACGCGGGGGCTTGATGAACCTTATCGAATGTTCACCAGTCGCGCCGAATACCGCCTGCAACTGCGGGAGGATAATGCGGATTTGCGCTTGACGCCACAGGGTCGGGAGTTCGGTCTGGTGGATGACCGACGTTGGCAGGCATTTAGTGGCAAACAGGAGAGCTTGCGTAGTGAGCGCGAGCGTTTCCAGAGTTTGCGGATTCGTCCAGAAGATGATGCGGCGGAACGCATTGCCGCCAAGGTCGGACAGGCTTTGGCCAGAGATGTTTGCGCTCTGGACTTGCTCCGCCGCCCAGACTGGGATTACGCCAGTCTTGCGGAAATCCTCGATCTGGAGCCTTGCGCCGACCCACGGGTGCGCGAGCAACTGGAAATTGAATGCAAATATTCGGGTTATATTGCGCGTCAGCAAGATGAAATCCTGCGCGCAGCCCGCTGGGAGGGAATGATCATCCCTGAAGACATGGATTACGCCGCTGTGCGCGGGTTATCGACCGAGGTTATGCAAAGGCTCTCTCGCCAACGCCCGCAGACGATCGGTCTGGCTAGTCGTATTCCGGGTGTCACTCCAGCCGCCATCTCCTTGCTCCTGATTCACGTGAAACGTCGCAGTCTGCCCCGAGCAGGTTGATCGTGAAGCCCCCTGTTTCAGCAGAGCGTTTAGCCGAAAAATTGGCCAGCGGTCTGGAAGTTATGGGACTCGAAGCGGTAACTATGGCGCAGCGCGACTGGTTAGTGCGTTATCTGCTGCTGCTTCAGCGCTGGAATGCGACCCATAATCTCACCGCTGTGCGTGACCCTCTCGCAATGGTGCCGCGACATCTTCTGGATAGCCTCGCGCTTTTGCCTTTTCTACCCGCCGGTAGAATCGTCGACATCGGCAGTGGCGCAGGTCTGCCGGGAATTCCGTTGGCTATTTGTCGTCCGCAATCGCTGGTGGTTCTGGTGGAGCCGGCTGCCAAACGGGTCGCCTTTTTGCGCACCGTTATTGCCGAGTTGGGCTTGGCGAATCTGCAGGTAGTGCCCTATGGCAGTGAGACCTATCAACCAGAAGCACTGCCAGATGTGATCGTTAGCCGCGCCACCGCCCCTCTGGTGCGCCTAGATACGATGACACGACACCTTCAGGGTGCGCAGACCTTGGTATTGGCCCTGAAAGGGCCTGGCGTAGAGGACGAAATTGCCGAATGGCCGCGCGCTTCCACCTTGTGTCTGAGGCGTCATGCGCTGTGTGTTCCCGATGCACCGCCCCGTACCTTGCTGATGTGGAGCGCTTCCACCGCGTTGCCCTAGCCCCTTGCGGCGCGACAAGGTATTCTACGCAAACTCATTGTCGAATCTGGAAATCCATCCCGAAATCATGCGTACGGTTGCTATTGCCAATCAGAAAGGCGGTGTGGGTAAAACGACCACCGCTGTTAATCTGGCTGCCAGCCTGGCCCAAACCGGCAAGCGGGTGCTCCTGATTGATCTGGACCCCCAAGCGAATGCCACCACTGGATTGGGTCAGACGAGTAATGGGGTAAGCAGTATTTATCACGCATTACTCGGTGAAATGCCCTTGCACGCGGTGCTGCTGGCGGTTTCGCCGTCGGGACTTTTCCTGGCGCCATCAAGCCCGGATCTGGCCGGTGCCGAGGTCGAGCTATACGCCCGCCCGGAACGCGAGCAGCATCTGAAACGGGCCGTAGCGCCACTCCTAGGCTTTGATTATGTGCTGATTGATTGTCCCCCCGCGCTCAATATGCTCACCATTAACGCTTTGGTTGCGGCGGATAGCGTACTGATCCCCATGCAGTGTGAATATTATGCGCTCGAAGGGCTTACCCAGTTGCTCAATACGGTACGTCGGGTGCGGGCCCAGCTTAACCCTAAACTCGAAGTGCATGGCTTGTTGCGCACCATGTTCGACAATCGCAATCGCCTGTCCTCCGAAGTGGGCCAAGAGTTGGAACGCCATTTCCCTGACAAGCTTTACCGCACAGTCGTACCCCGCAATATCCGTTTGGCCGAAGCGCCGAGTTATGGACGAGCAGCACTGGAATATGATCCCGTTTGCGCAGGATCGTTGGCTTATCAAGGCGTTGCTGCAGAATTTTTGCGCCGGGAGTGGATGGAATGAAGCGAGTTGGTTTGGGGCGTGGTCTGGATGCCTTGTTCGCTAGTGAAAACTCCGGCACTGCGGCAATGCGTGAAATGCCAGTGGATCTATTGCAGCGTGGTCGTTATCAGCCGCGCCGGTCTATGAATACGGATTCCCTTCAAGAACTTGCCGATTCAATACGACAGCAGGGAATCTTGCAACCCATCCTGATTCGCAGCGTGGGCGAAGGGCGTTATGAAATCATCGCCGGTGAACGTCGTTGGCGTGCTGCGCAACTTGCCGGCCTGTCACAAGTGCCTGTCATTGTCCGGACCTGTAGCGATGAACAAGCCCTAGCCATAGGCATCATTGAAAATATTCAGCGTCAGGATTTGAATCCTCTGGAAGAAGCACAAGCCCTGCAACGCCTCCTGGAAGAGTTCTCCCTCAGTCATGAGGCGTTGGCAGAATCCCTCGGACGCTCGCGCGCCGCCATCAGTAATCAGCTACGTTTGTTGCGCCTTTCTCCGGCCCTGCACGTCCACGTCGAAAATGGGGGGCTCAGCGCGGGTCACGCCCGGGCCTTGTTGACTTTGCCCGAAGAGCGGCAACGCCTCTTGGCCGAACGGGTAGTCCGTGAGTCGCTGAGTGTGCGGGCCACAGAGCGCCTAGCGCAGGCAGATAGTCGCGCGGTTGCGCCCAAGCCGGAAAACGATCCCAATATCGCGGCGCTGGCTGCCCAGATTCGTGCCCAACTCGGATTAGGCATAGATCTTCGGGCTCGCGGTCAGGGCGGAGAGTTACGTATCCGTTGGGAGGATGCTGAACAAGAAGCAATGCTTTTTCGGCGACTCGGCGTGTCTCTGGACGATCATGAAGGCTAGAGCGGGGCTCTTGACGCCCTGCGCTGGCGTGTTTAGACTCCGCGTGTATTCAAGATTTGCCCGTTGAAAGAGCAAAAAAAACAGACGGACATGGTAAATTTCTCGTCCTATGTGGGGCGAGTTACTGCAACAGTGTTGACGTTGGCCTTATTCCTTGCCGCTCTGGTCTTGTGGCGCTGGGGAAAACAAGAAGCTTACGCGGTCCTTTTTGCAGCGTTTTTGAGCGTCATCAATATGCTCATTCTGGGTGGTCGCCTGATTGCGCTCCCCGCTTCTACACAATACGCCGCAAAGCGGCTGGTTGGAGCGGTGTTGCAGCGCTGGATTTTCACCATCTTCGGCCTTATTTTGGCAATATTCTGGTTACATCTGCCCATTGGTGGGCTGGTAGCCGGCTTTTTGCTCACGCATTTTATATTTATGGCATTTCTGATGCGGGAACGTATCAGGCAAAGGAGTTGAACGTGGCATCAGGCGATATCGCCCATCACCTCGTAAACTGGACCGTCGGCTCCGGTTTCTGGACTTTTGATCTTGACACCATTCTGATGGGCTGGGTCATGGCAGCGGTTCTGGTTATTACCGGTATGGTCGTCGGTGCCAAACTGCAAACCAACGCGCCAAGCGGCATGCAGAATTGGCTGGAAGGCACCGTCGATTTTATAGATGATCTGGTGCAAGGTAGTTTCCCAGTGAAAGATCCGCTGATTGCGCCCATGGCCATTACTGTGTTTCTGTGGATTTTGTTGATGAATAGCCTAGATGTGATTCCCGCCTACATCCCTGGAATCGTGGCCCACTGGTTTGGTATTGCTGAATTTCGCATAACCCCAACCGTCAATCTTAATACGACCCTTGGTGTATCGATCACGGTGTTTTTGGTCATGATTGCCACAAACCTGCGGGTTAAGGGGTTTGGCTACTTCAAAACCTATCTGACGCACCCCTTCGGAATCTATCTAGCGCCGATGAACATCATCATGTCCCTGATCGAAGAAGTGACTAAACCGCTAAGTCTCGGTTTGCGATTGTTCGGCAACATGTTTGCTGGCGAATTGGTGTTTTTGCTGCTGGCCATGCTGCCTTGGTGGGGCGAGTTGGTGATGGGTACCGTTTGGTCGTTGTTCGAAAGTTTAATCATCATCTTGCAGGCTTTTATTTTTACCGTGCTGACCGTGGTTTATCTCGGCATGGCGAATATGCAGGATCACTAAAAGTTTATCATTCCACTTTGCGACACTTGTAAGGAGTTACCATGGACGCACACACAATTATCGTTGCTGCTACTGCCATTGCCGTTGGCATTATTTTTGGCGCTGCTGGCCTTGGTTCTGCCATCGGCTGGGGCCTCATTACTTCCAAGACCATTGAAGGTATTACCCGTCAGCCCGAAATGCGCCCTCAGTTGTTGGTGAATACCTTCATTTTTGCTGGTCTGATGGAGTCTTTCCCCTTCATTATTCTGGCCTTTGGTTTCTGGTTCCTCTTCGCCAACCCGTTCTTGGGCTGATGCGGGTCCGGTCTGATCCGGCCCACTTGCAAGTGAGGTAGTCATGAATCCAGTAGGTATCAATGGAACACTGATCATACAGTTGATCACCTTCGTCATCTTGGTGGCGTTGCTGTACAAATATATGTATGGTCCGCTGCGTAAGGTGATGGACGCACGTCGTGCAAAAATTGCCGATGGCCTAGCCGCCGCTGAACGGGGCAAGGAAGAAATGGCCCTGGCACAAAAGCGCGCTGCGGAGATGCTGCGTGAAGCCAAGGATAAAGCGGCGGAAATCATTGCCAATGCGGAACGACGTGGCGTAGAGCTCCGCGAAGAAGCGCAGATCAAGGCCCGCGAAGAAGCAGATCGGATCATCGCAGGCGCCCGTGCGGAAATAGATGTGGAAACCAATCGTGCCCGCGAAGTGCTGCGTGGTCAGGTGGTAGAACTCGTCGTGGACGGCACGCAAAAAATTCTGCATCGGGAAATTGATCAGAATGCGCATCGCGATATTATCGACCGTATGGTCGGCCAACTGTGAGGACCCAAAATGGCTGATCTGATCACGGTAGCGCGTCCCTATGCGGAAGCGTTGTACGAATTGGCCCAGGAGTCTGGTCAGCAGCAAGCCTGGGCAGAAGCGTTGCAGACGCTTGCGGCAGTGATCGCTGATTCTGGAGCGCAGGCTTTTCTGAATGATCCAGAACGTCCCGAAACCGATAAGGTCTCTCTGCTGGCAGCAGCGCCCGTCCCCGTGGATAGCCAGCGTTGGCAGTCGTTCCTAGCGCTCTTGATTCATCATGATCGCTGGGCGGCGGCGGCTGAAATCGGCGTACTCTTCGACGAAGCCTTGCGGCATCACGAAGGTATCGTCGACGTTCTGGTGACCAGCGCAGTGGCCTTGGATGACCAGCAGAAAGACTCTGTACAGTCTGCCTTGGAGCGTCGCTACAGTGGCCGCAAAGTGGCTTTTCGCGAATCGGTGGATGCTTCCCTGATTGGCGGTCTCGTAATTCATACGGGTGATCTCACCATAGATGCTTCCGTGCGTGGACAAGTACAGCAACTTGCCCGAACCCTTCGCAGCTAAAGTCTTGAGGAACATAGTATGCAACAACTGAATCCATCGGAAATCAGTGACCTGATCCGCGCTCGGATAGCCGGCTTTGAAGGCCGTGTCGAAACGCGCTCACAGGGAACTATCATCAGCCTGAGCGACGGTATTCTGCGCATTCACGGCCTGGAAGACGTCATGTACGGTGAAATGCTGGAACTGCCCGGCGGCCGATTCGCATTAGCCATGAATCTGGAACAGGACAACGTCGGTGCCGTGGTCTTAGGCGAGTTCGCGGGTCTTGAAGAAGGCGGTGTCGTCAAGTGTACGGGCAAGGTCATGCAGGTTCCTATTGGTAAGGAGCTGCTAGGGCGCGTCGTTAACGCATTGGGACAGCCCATTGATGGTAAAGGTCCTATTGATGCCAAGGAATTTGACGTCCTCGAAAAAATCGCGCCGGGTGTAGTAGAGCGTCAAAGCGTTGATGAGCCCATGCAGACCGGCGTCAAGTCCATTGATGCCATGGTGCCGGTGGGTCGCGGCCAGCGCGAACTGATCATCGGTGATCGTCAGACCGGCAAAACTGCCGTAGCCATTGATGCCATTATCAATCAAAAAGGCAAAGGCGTTTACTGCATTTATGTCGCCGTAGGGCAGAAAGCTTCCACCGTAGCCGGTGTGGTTCGCAAGCTCGAAGAATATGGTGCGATGGAATACACCACGGTGATCGCCGCCAATGCTTCAGAGTCAGCGGCCATGCAATATCTCGCACCATATGCGGGTTGCACCATGGGCGAGTTTTTCCGTGATCGGGGCATGGATGCTCTGATCGTTTATGACGATTTGACCAAGCAAGCCTGGGCCTACCGTCAAATCTCCCTGCTATTACGTCGGCCTCCAGGTCGTGAAGCATATCCCGGTGACGTCTTTTACCTGCACTCACGCTTGCTTGAGCGTGCAGCACGGGTGAACGCCGATTTTGTCGAGGCCTTCACCAAAGGCGCAGTGAAAGGCAAAACAGGGTCGCTGACTGCACTGCCTATCATTGAAACTCAAGCGGGAGACGTTTCGGCATTTGTGCCCACCAACGTGATTTCGATTACGGATGGACAAATTTATCTGGAAACGGATTTATTCAATTCCGGCATTCGTCCAGCGATCAACGCGGGTTTATCTGTTTCACGCGTAGGTGGTGCGGCGCAAACCAAAATCATCAAGAAACTGGGTGGTGGTATTCGTCTGGATCTCGCGCAGTACCGTGAACTGGCGGCCTTTGCCCAGTTTGCTTCGGATCTCGACGAAATTACCCGTAAGCAGATTGAGCGCGGCAAGCGCGTGACAGAACTGCTCAAGCAGGACCAGTTCTCACCGATGTCGGTAGCAGAGCAGTCGGTAGCCTTGTTTGCGGCCAGCAGTGGTGCGCTGGACGATGTCGAAGTGGCGAAGGTACGGCCCTTCGAAAAAGCGCTGCTCGCCTATCTGCACAGCAATAATAAGGAGCTGATGGTGGGTCTTGAAGAGAAAAAAGAACTCACCGACGACTTTAAAAAACAGCTCGACGCAGCGGTCAAGCAGTTCAAGTCCAGTTCGACGTACTAGGAGAGCAGTATGGCCAATGCCAAGGAAATTCGCGGACAGATCAAGAGCGTAAAAAATACGCGCAAGATCACCCGTGCCATGGAAATGGTGGCTGCGAGCAAGATGCGGCGCGCGCAGGAGCGGATGCGCGCTGCCCGGCCTTATGCGGAGAAAATTCGTGAGGTGCTGGCACATCTGGCGCAGGCACATCCAGAATATAGTCACCCGCTGATGCAGGAACGCCCCATTAAAAAAGCGGGTTTTCTGGTGATCACCACGGACCGAGGCTTGTGTGGTGCGCTCAATGTGAACGTATTGCGGCAGGTCATCCACAAAATGCACGACTTGCATGAGCAGGGCGTGGAATCGGATCTGGCCGTTATGGGCAACAAAGGTCTCGGCTTTTTGCGTCGACATGGCGCACATCTGGTCGCAGAACTGAACGGCCTCGGCGACAAGCCACATCTGAGCGATATGATCGGTCCCATCCGGGCGATGGCCGATGCCTACGCCAAGGGTGAGGTGGACGTGGTTTATCTCGTGTCCTCGCGTTTCGTCAACACCATGTTGCAACGCGCGACGCTAGAGCAGTTGTTACCGGTCAGCAAGCCGGAAGTACCTGCAGAACCTCGCCCTGAAATGTGGGATTACATCTACGAACCCGAAGCGCGTCCGGTACTGGATAAGCTCCTGCAGCGTTATGTAGAGTCGGTGGTGTATCAGGCGGTCATCGAGCATTTGGCTTGTGAGCAGAGTGCCCGTATGGTGGCCATGAAAAACGCCTCGGACAATGCCAAACGGATGGTGGGCGATTTACAGTTGGCCTACAACAAGGCGCGTCAGGCAGCTATTACTCAGGAGATCGCCGAGATCAGTGCCGGAGCGGCGGCGGTCTGACGGTTGTGCACAGATTTTTGGAATTTTTGAGGGTTAAATCATGAGCGAAGCGGTAGCTAACGAAAACGCCATCGGCCACATTGTCCAGGTTATCGGGCCAGTGATTGATGTCGCCTTTCCTCGCGGTCAGGTCCCGGAGATCATGGAAGCAGTGGTGATCACGGAAAAAAATCTTACCATCGAAATCCAGGCTCAGTTGGGCGATGGCGTGGCGCGTGGAATTGCCATGGGCCCCAGTGAAGGACTCAAGCGTGGTCTGGCAGTGGCCCGTACCGGTGCGCCAATTAGCGTACCCGTTGGTCACGGGACTCTGGGTCGGATCATGGATGTTCTTGGTGATCCGGTGGATGGAAAAGGTCCAGTACAAACCGAGGAGCGCAAAGCCATCCATCGTGCGGCCCCGGCCTTTGATGAGTTGGCGGCCAGTACCGAAGTGCTGGAAACCGGAATCAAAGTGATTGATCTGGTTTGTCCTTTCGCCAAGGGTGGTAAGGTCGGTCTCTTCGGCGGTGCGGGCGTAGGTAAAACCGTGCTGATGATGGAGCTGATCCGGAACATCGCGATTGAACACACGGGCTACTCAGTTTTTGCAGGCGTCGGCGAACGGACTCGTGAAGGTAACGACTTTTATCACGAAATGACGGATTCGGGCGTTCTCGACAAAGTGGCTTTGTGCTACGGACAAATGAATGAACCCCCCGGTAACCGTCTGCGGGTAGGCTTGACCGGTTTGACGATGGCCGAGCACTTCCGTGATGAGGGTCGCGACATTCTGATGTTTATCGATAACATTTTCCGATACACCCTCGCCGGTACCGAAGTTTCGGCACTGCTGGGACGTATGCCGTCAGCCGTGGGTTATCAGCCGACTCTCGCCGAAGAAATGGGTAAGCTGCAGGAGCGCATCACCTCTACCAAGGTGGGTTCCATTACCTCGGTACAGGCCGTGTATGTGCCCGCCGACGATCTCACCGATCCATCTCCCGCCACGACTTTTGCGCACTTGGACGCTACGGTGGTGCTGTCCCGTCAGATCGCGGAGCTGGGTATTTATCCCGCTCTTGATCCGCTGGACTCTTTCAGCCGCCAGTTGGACCCTGCCATCGTCGGTCAGGAGCACTACGACGTTGCCCGTTCCTGCCAAAAAACACTGCAGCGTTACAAAGAGTTGCAGGACATTATTGCGATTCTGGGCATGGACGAGCTCTCCGAAGATGACAAATTGCTGGTATCACGGGCGCGTAAAATTCAGCGCTTCTTGTCCCAGCCCTTCTTTGTGGCGGAAGTATTTACGGGCAGTCCCGGCACCTATGCCTCACTGAAGGATACCATCCGTGGTTTCAAAGCCATTGTGGCCGGTGAGTATGACCACTTGCCCGAGCAGGCTTTCTACATGGTCGGAACTATCGACGAAGCCCTTGCCAAGGCGCAAAAGCTGCAGCAGGCTTAAAGTATGGCTATGACCATTGATGTGCGGGTCGTTAGCGCCGAAGGCAGTATTTATGAAGGTGTCGCCGATATGGTCGTGGCACCGGGCGAGCTGGGTGAGCTGGGCATTTTGCCGCGTCATGCACCGCTTCTCACTGGGCTTCGTCCTGGTGAGTTGCGGATTATCCACGGCGCGGAAACGGAATATTTATTCGTGAACGGTGGCGTGCTCGAAATTCAACCCGATATGATCACCGTGCTGGCAGACTCTGCTGAACGCGCATCGGATATTGATGAAGCCAAAGCCCAGGCAGCCAAGCAGGCCGCAGAATCGCGTCTTGCAGGACAATTGGATCAAATGGACTATGCCGCAGCACAGGGCGAGTTATTGGAGCAGATTGCCCGGCTGAAGGCGGTACAGCGTTTGCGGGAGCAAGGTTTGCTACGTTAAAAGTCTTCCAGATTTTTGCAGATGTTGTTGGGCATGTTTTACTGACCCCAGTCGCTTTTTAGTGACTGGGGTTTGTCATTTAAAGGATAGATGCAGATGACTACGGATATTGTCATTCTCGCTGCAGGCAAAGGAACGCGAATGCATTCGGCTCTGCCCAAGGTTTTGCAACCTTTAGGCGGAAAGCCCTTGCTTCAGCATGTCTTGGATACCGCGAAGACCCTCAGCACCCGAAAAATTCATGTCGTCGTCGGCAACGGTGCTAAGAGCGTACAAGAGGCTTGCGCAGATGCGCCGGTATGGTGGTGGCACCAGGCTGCACAGCTCGGCACCGGTGATGCCCTTAAGGCTGCATTGCCCGGTTTGCGCGGCGCAGAGCGGGTGCTGGTGCTTTACGGTGACGTTCCCTTATTGACGGCGGATACCTTACGCGACTTTCTACATCAGACTCCAGAGCAGGCGCTGGGTTTGACGACGGCAAATCTCAAAGAACCTCAGGGTTACGGTCGCATTTTGCGGGATGCAAGCGGACAGGTGACGGCTATTCGTGAACATAAAGACTGTTGTTCTGCCGAGCATACCATTGCGGAAGTCAACTTGGGCATGATGATTCTACCGGTCGCCCCGCTTGCAGACTGGCTGGCTGAACTCTCTGCCGGAAACGCCCAAGGCGAAATTTATCTGACGGATGTTGTGGCGATAGCGCGTGCTATCGGCACGGATGTCTGGCCTTATACTTTGGATGATGCTCAGGAGGCGCTCGGCGTGAATGATCCCACGCAGCTCGCAGCGTTGGAGCGGATTTATCAACGGCGCCAGATTCAAGCGTTGCAGCGCCAAGGATTGCGCGTAGCTGACCCCGAGCGCGTGGACATTCGCGGTGCATTGCAATGCGGCCAAGATTGCTGGATTGATCCCAATGTATTATTCATCGGACAGGTCATATTGGGGAATCGGGTACGGGTCGGCTGCGGTGCGGTTTTGCAGGATGTTCAGGTGGATGATGATGCCGAAATTTTGCCGTACAGCGTGCTCGAAGGTGCTCACATTGGCGCGGGTGCCCGGATTGGGCCTTTCGCCCGCGTCCGCCCCGGTAGTGATATTGGTGCTGCGGCCCATATTGGTAACTATGTGGAGGTCAAAGCCTCGCGTTTCGGTGCTGGGAGTAAAGCGAACCATCTTGCCTATATCGGTGATTCCGAGATCGGTACGGGAGTAAATGTCGGTGCGGGCACCATTACCTGCAACTATGACGGCGCGAACAAGCATAAGACCGTGATCGGCAATGACGTGTTTATCGGTTCGGATAGTCAGTTGGTAGCCCCAGTCAGGATCGGAGATGGTGCGACCATTGGTGCGGGGAGTACCATCACCAAGGATGTTCCGGCTGGCGGACTCACACTTAGCCGTAGCCCGCAGCGTTCTATCCCACACTGGCAGCGCCCGCAGCGGGATAAAAAATAACTACATCATTGGGATAGCCTTTAGCGGAGAAACAAGCTATGTGCGGTATTGTTGGCGGGGTCAGTAGAGAAGATCTGGTTCCCATGATTCTGGAGGGGCTGCGACGGCTGGAATACCGGGGTTATGATTCGGCGGGCTTGGCTGTTCTCGGTCAGACCACGGCGGGAACTCCAAACATTGAGCGGGTGCGCAGTGTGGGTAGAGTTGCTGAACTGATGACCGCCGTAGAAGAGCGGAAGGTACAGGGCGCAGCAGGCATTGGTCACACGCGCTGGGCAACCCACGGTGGCGTAGCTGAGTGCAATGCCCATCCACTGTTATCCCGCGAACAAATTGCCGTGGTGCATAACGGCATTATCGAAAATTTTCATGATTTACGGGCGCGCCTCGAAACGGCGGGATACGAATTTAGCTCCGAAACGGACACGGAAGTGATCGCTCATCTGGTGCATTACTATCGCCAGAGCGCACCGGATCTGTTTACGGCTATGCGCCAGGCCGTGGGCGAACTGCGTGGTGCTTATGCCATTGCCGTGCTATCAACCGCTGATCCACAGCGCGTGTGTGTTGCCCGAATGGGTTGCCCCCTGTTGCTAGGTATTGCCGATAATGGGCATTATTTCGCTTCGGACGTCGCCGCATTGCTGCCGGTAACGCGGCGCGTGCTTTACCTGGAAGATGGGGATGTGGCCGACTTGAGCCGCGATGCTCTGCAGATTACCGATCCGCAGGGGCAGCCACAGCAGCGTGAAGAACACTGGAGTGAACTCAGTGCAGCGGCGGTGGACCTCGGCCCCTATCGTCACTTCATGCAAAAAGAAATCCACGAACAGCCTCGCGCGTTAGCGGACACGCTGGAAGGTGCTCTCAATAATCCCCTGAATCTTGAAGACCTCTGGGGTGCCAAAGCAGCAGAAATTTTTCAGGATGTTGATCAAGTCTTGTTTCTGGCCTCGGGTACCAGTCACTACGCGACTCTGGTCGGGCGACAATGGCTGGAGAGTATCGCGGGTATCCCCGCTCAGGCTGAATTGGGCCATGAGTACCGCTATCGAGATTCCATTCCGAATCAGCGGCAACTTATTGTGACCCTCTCGCAGTCTGGGGAAACCCTGGATACTTTTGAGGCCCTGAAACGCGCTAAAGAGCTGGGGCATGAGTATACGCTTTCTATTTGTAATGTCGCCGAAAGTGCGATTCCGCGTGCTTCCGCATTACGTTTTTTGACCCGCGCCGGGCCGGAAATTGGGGTAGCTTCCACCAAGGCTTTTACGACCCAGTTAGTCGCCCTGTATTTGCTGGCCATTTCTCTGGCCAAAGCCCAGGGTAAACTGGATTTAGAAGCGCAAGCGACGCATTTGGACGCCTTGCGCCAGTTGCCCGGAAGCGTACAACATGCCCTGAATTTAGAGCCTCAAATTCAACGTTGGGCTGCGCGTTTTGCGTGCAAAGAACACGCTCTTTTTCTCGGGCGTGGTCTACATTACCCTATTGCCTTGGAGGG
Organism: Acidithiobacillus sp.; assembly: GCA_041676785.1. Lineage (GTDB taxonomy): Bacteria > Pseudomonadota > Gammaproteobacteria > Acidithiobacillales > Acidithiobacillaceae > Acidithiobacillus. The sequence continues at coordinate 46,619 of JBAYRF010000016.1, forward strand.
CGCGCTCAAGCTCAAAGAGATTTCCTATATTCACGCAGAGGCTTATCCGGCTGGCGAACTGAAACATGGTCCACTAGCACTGGTAGACAGCGAAATGCCCGTAGTCGTGATTGCTCCCAATGACCGACTTCTGGAAAAAGTAGCGGCCAATATGCAGGAAGTTCAAGCGCGCGGTGGCGAACTGTATGTGTTTGCCGACGCAGACAGCCACTTTAAGGCCAGCGAAGGTGTCCATGTCATCCGCTTACCCCGCCATACCGGGCTACTCTCCCCAGTCGTTCACGTTATTCCCGTACAGTTGCTGGCCTATCACGCTGCGCTGGTGAAAGGGACAGACGTGGATCGCCCGCGTAATCTCGCCAAAGCGGTGACGGTGGAGTAAACGATTCTCGACTTTTAGCCGGCGCTAAGCCTAGGCTAATTCCGAGGTGGTAGATTGAGCAACACGGTGGAAGCACAAGCATCCACCAGACCTCAATCTATTGGAAAGGAGTGACATTATGGGAATATCAAATAAAGTGGTCATTGGCGTGCTGGGAGTCATTTTGACTACAGCATCCGTGAGTGCCGTTGCCTTCACCGGTGAAAAGCTGGCGGGACATGCCAAGATATCTATCGAACAGGCCCGTTCCATCGCCCTGAAGGCATACCCCGGCAAAATCACGGACGAAGAATTGGAGCAAGAGAAAGGTGGGAGCGGTTTGCGCTATTCTTTCGATATCAAGAATGGCAAAGTCACCCATGAGGTAGGCGTCGATGCTAAAACCGGGGCCGTTCTGGAGAACTCTACCGAAGGCGCGCATCCGGATTGATCACCAGCATTGCGAGAGCCCCGCTCCCTTTTGAGGGGACGGGGTTTTTGGGGTGAGCAAAGTCACCGAGAATATACTGGGACCATCTTATGCGCATTCTCCTTGTTGAAGATGACCGAATGATCGGAGAAGCCGTCACGGTGGCGCTGCGGGATGCGGCTTACGCCGTGGACTGGGTGCGCGACGGCGAAACTGCATTGCGGGCCATCGGCAACCAGGAACACCAGGCGATATTGCTGGATCTGGGGCTGCCCAAGCGGGACGGACGCCAGGTGCTGAGTGATCTGCGCGCCACGGGGAACACCCTGCCCGTTATCATCATTACCGCCCGCGATGCGCTGGCGGACCGGGTCGATGGCCTGGATCTCGGCGCCGACGACTATCTGGTCAAACCCTTTGAGATGGACGAACTGCTGGCCCGCTTGCGCGCCATCATCCGCCGTCAGGGCGGACAGGCCACCCCGGTACTCAGCAATGGCGTGCTGCAACTCAACCTGAGCACTCGTGAAGTGCAGCATGGCGATATACAGGTCCTGCTGACTGCCCGGGAATTCGCCTTGCTGCAGGCTTTGCTGTTGCGTCCCGGTGCCATTCTCAGCCGTGCCCAGCTCGAAGAGCGCTTATACGGTTGGAACGAAGCCGTGGAGAGCAACACCGTTGATTTCCTGATCCACGGCATTCGCAAAAAACTCGGTGCGAAGGTCATCAAAAATGTCCGTGGGGCGGGTTGGATGGTTGCGCGCCAGCCATGACAGGTTCTCTGCAAGGCCGTTTGTCCGTCGGATTGAGCATGGCTATTGTGGGTATGGGCTTGCTGGCCGGCCTGGCATCGTTCTGGCTCGCCTTTGATGAGGCACAAGAATACCAGGATGCTTCCTTGCGGCAGATCGCCGTCCTGATTCCTCCGGATTATTGGCCCAGCGTGGGCAAGCCCGTGGCGACCCCTCTGGATGTGGACCCCGATGCGCGCATCGTGGTGCAGGCATTAACGACGTCCCAGTCGCCGACCGCACCTTTGCTCAGGCTCCCGATCCACCTGAGCAGCGGTTTCCACACGGTGAACGTGGGTGGGCAGAACTGGCGCGTCTTTGTCCGCCGGGTAGCTCCGGGTAAAAAACTCGCCGTTGCCCAGTCTACCGATGTCCGCAGTGACGCCGCTTTCGATAGCGCTCTGCGAACCCTGATGCCCCTTTTGCTGCTGGTGCCCTTGTTGATCGTGTTCGCCCGTTATCTGGTCCGGCGCAGTCTGGCACCCGTGCATGTTCTGGCCCAGGCGGCGGATGCACAGAACGCTGAATATCCCGAGCCTTTACCGGCAAGCGGGGTGCCGGAGGAAATCGCCCCATTCCTGCGCGCCATCAACCGCCTGCTGGAACGGGTCAGGCTGCTGATGAGCCAGCAACGCCGTTTTGTCGCTGATGCCGCCCATGAACTGCGGACACCGCTGACCGCACTCTCACTTCAGGCGCAGAATCTGGAACGGGCGGAATCCCTCGTTGAATGCAAACAGCGCCTGCTGCCTCTCAAAAGCGGCCTAGAGCGATCCCGTCATCTGCTCGACCAGTTGTTGAGCCTGGCCCGCCAGCAGGCGGCAGTAGCAGTGCATCAGCCGGTAGACCTTGCCGCTATCGCCCATCTGGTGGTGGAAGATCTCTATCCGCTGGCAGAGCAGAAAAACCTCGATTTTGGCATGGAGTTGCAGGGCGAGGTATGGGTAGATGGGGCGGAAGCGGCGCTGCACAGCCTGATACGCAACGCCGTCGACAACGCCCTGCGCTATAGCCCGGAAAACGGCGAGGTGACCATCCGAATCCGTAGCGATGGCGAAGAGGGTATCGTGGAAGTCATCGACAGTGGTCCGGGCATTCCTCCGGAGGAATCGCAGAGGGTATTTGATGCGTTTTACCGCCTGCCGGACAGCGCGGAAGGCGGCAGTGGCCTGGGTCTGACCATCGCCCGTCATATTGCCGATCAACTTGGCGGACGAATAACGCTCGGCGCACGGAGCGGCCGGCAGGGACTGGTTTTTATGTATCGACAGCGCCTTGTCACGTCTCTTTATTAAAACAAATACTCTGTCACCTAGGGAATTGTGAAGTAAGTCGGAGAGGGAGCGTGCGGCATGCCGTGCCAGAGAACCAAGCACACCAAGATGTAAATCGCCTAATGCGTATGCAGCACTTAAAAATGTTTCCGCTAAGTTTGTCCTAATTTAGGCATGGTAAAACTTCCATTAAGTTATCCAGGGTCGCAAGCAGATAGTCTATTCAGGGGGCGCAGAGATTATGTTGCTTAGTTTATATCGGGTAGCTCTGAGTGGTCTTATATTGCTGCTCGCAGGCTGCGCCAGCTATCACGCACAGCCCTTGCGCGATCATCCGCCGGCTATGGCGAAGGTGGAGCAGGAAATGGCCGTCGCCCTGCGCCACGATCATCCCGCCAGCGCGCAACCGGTAAATCTGCACGCGCCCCTGTCTGGCGAAGATCTCGGCGAAATCGCGGTACTGCTCAATCCGAGCCTGCGGGCAATGCGGGCAGAAATCGGCGTTGCCCAGGCGCAGGTTTTTGCGGCGGGCCTGCTGCCCGACCCGCAGCTTTCCCTGAGCGCGGACCTGCCCAGTAATGTGGCTGCTGGCTACACTAACGCCTACAGCATGGGGCTGAGCTGGAGTCTCGCCAGCCTGTTCACCCGCTCTGCGAATTTGCATATTGCTCGAGCGCAAGAACAATCGGTGCGGTATCAGGTGGCTTGGCAGGAATGGATGGTGGCCAACCAGACGCGGATACTGGCCCGGCAACTGTATTATCTGCAGAAGCAGGAGGCCGTATCGCAAACGGCGGCGACTACTACGGATCGGCTCTACCAGATCTCGGTTCAGAATCTCCGGCTGGGAGATGCCACCATCACCACGACTGCGTTGCGGCAAATCGCCTGGCTGGATAGTCAGGATCGTATGCTGGCGCTTCGTCGGCAGGTGACTGCGGTGCGGCAGAATATCCATAAAGTGATGGGATTGCCGCCGAATATGCCGCTTTCCCTACGCGCGCCGCGAATACTGCAGGATATCCCCGATGCTGCCCGTCTGGTTACCCTTGCGGATGCCCATCGTCTCGATTTGCTGGCGCTGCGCGCGGGCTACCAGGCTCAGGAAGCGCGGGTACGGCGTGCCATTCTCGGTCAGTATCCGGGTTTCAGCATCGGTATCACCAAGGCGGCCGATACCTCGAATATTCAGAGCATCGGTCCCAGCGTCCATCTTGATATTCCGCTCTGGAACCGCAATCGCGGGGTTATCGCCGAGTCCGAGGCCACCCGTGCGCAATTACATGCGGCCTACACCGCTCGCCTTTTTCAGACCCGCGCCGATATCACCGCTCTGGTGGCCGATCTGCGCCGGTTGCGTCAGGAAATTGCTCCGCTGGAGCACCAGGTGCCGCAATTGCAGAGCGCCGAGAGGCGACTGCGGGGTGCGGCGGCGGAGCATAATGTGACCCTGATCGATTATGAGGCGGTACGCAGTCAGGCCCTCGCCAAGAGCTTGCAACTGCTGGCTCTCAAGCAGGCTTATGCCGAACAGCAGGCCGCCTTGGAAATGGCGGTGGGCCTACCCTGGCAACAATGGAGAAAACAGCGGTGATGCGACGGATATCGGGATGGCTGTGGGCTGTTTTGGGGTTGGGGCTCAGTGTGCCGGCACTGCCAGCGATGGCGGAGGTGTCGGCCTTGGTCCAGTTAACTCCCGCGCGGGTGATGCCACTGGCAGAGCATTTGCGGGCTTACGGCACGGTGGAATTCGCGCCTGAAGGGGGGCGAACCTTGTCGTTGGAAGCCGAGAGTCTGGTCAGTCAGGTATTGGTGGCCAATGGCCAGCGGGTACATCAGGGGGAAGCGTTGCTGCGGGTAGCGCCTTCCATCAACGACCAGCTCCAGTTGCAGCAGGCGCAAATCGGCGTGCGCTTCGCCCTCACCGACCAGCAGCGCCTGGAATCCCTGCGTTCCCGGCAACTGGCGACCAATGCTGAGGTGCAGACCGCGCAGCAAACCCTCGCCAAAGTGCAAGCCACCCTCCACGATCTACAGGCGCGTCTCAAGACCCTGCAGGCCGGTGTGGTGCGTTCGCCCATTGATGGCGTCGTCGAAACGGTATCCGTCCATCAGGGCGATCTGGTTGCCGCCGGTCAGCCTTTGCTGCGCCTCAGCACGGGCAACGCCCTGCGCATTGTGCTAGGTGTCGAACCGGAAGATCTACCCCGCGTCAAAGTGGGCAACGCCGTGCAGCTCCGTCCCGTGTATGGGGACCAGTTCCCGTTATCCGGTAAGATTCAGCAGATTTTTTGGCAAGTCGATCCCAAAACACGCCTCGCCCAAGTGGTCGTCCCCATGTCCGCTACCCCCAGTCTGCTGCCTGGGGCCATGGTCCGTGCGGAGATCATCCTGGGACATCAGAAATCATTGGCTATTCCTGACAGCGCTGTTTTGCAGCAAGGTGGCCGTTCTTATTGTTTTGTGGATGTGCATGGAAAAGCCCAGCAGCGCTGGATAGAGACCGGCTGGCGCGAAGCGGGCTGGATTGCGGTCAGTAAGGGGTTGCAGGCCGGAGAGCCGGTGGTCAGCCTCGGCAATTATGAGTTACGCGATGGCATGGCCCTGCGTGTGGCGGGGAAATCCTGATGGGTGACTGGTTGCAGCGGCACCGCCGTTCCCTGTTGTTCATGCTGCTGGTATTGGTGCTGGCGGGCTTGTTGGTGGCGTTGAAAATGCCCGTGGCGCTGTTCCCGGATATCACCTTCCCGCGCATCGTAGTCTCCGCAGACTCGGGCAATATGCCTATCGGGCAAACCCAGGTCGCCGTCACCCGCCCGCTGGAGCAGGCTTTGCGGGCGGTGCCGGGGGTTCAGCGTATTCGCTCCACCACGGCACGGGGTGCGGCGGAGATTTCCGTGCAGTTTGCCTGGGGTACCGATATGACCTCGGCCTTGCTACAGGTGGAGTCGGCCGTCAACCGGGTACTTCCGAAGCTGCCACCCAATACCCGCTTCAGCGCCCGGCGCATGGATCCGACCGTGTTCCCCATTCTCGGTCTTTCCCTGACTTCCGATCGCCTTGACCCAGTCGCCCTGCGCCATTATGCGTATTACGATTTGCGGCCCTTGCTGCTGGCTGTCCATGGGGTGGCCCAGGTGGATATTCAGGGTGGTGCGCAGGCGGAATATCAGGTGATTGTCGACCCCATGCGTCTGCAAAGCTATGGGCTCAGCCTCGCCGATGTCGAATCTGCTCTCGCCAACAGCAATATCATCACCGCCGTCGGCCGTCTCCAGCGCCATTACCGCCTTTATCAGATTCTCAGCGAAAGTCCTCTGAAAAATGCCCGGGATATCGGCCACACCATCCTCAAAACCGGCGCCGACGGCGTGGTGGATCTCAGCGATGTGGCGCAGATTCGCCCCGGCACCGTTCCCCAGTGGACCACCGTCACCGCCAACGGTAAACCTGCAGTGCTGGTCAACATCAAGCAGCAGCTCGGTGCCAACACGGTGGCGATTGATCACGCCATCCGCACCCTGCTGCGACGGGATGCCGGCAGCATTCCGGCCGGGGTGAAAATCAGTACCTGGTATGACCAGAGCCAGTTGATCACAGCGGCCGCATCCAGTGTTCGGGATGCCATTTTTATCGGAGCCGCACTGGCCGCACTGGTGCTTCTCGCTTTCCTCCGTAATCTGCGGCTGACCTTCATCGTTGCCATCGTCCTGCCTAGCGTATTGCTGGCCAGTGTGGTGATTCTGTATGTGTTCCATCAGAGTTTTAACATTATGACTCTC
>JBAYRF010000017.1:0-52620 GCA_041676785.1 Acidithiobacillus sp.
GGGACAAGGCCAAAGCCGACTTCCAGGAATACCTCAAACAGGTGGAACAGGGTAATGTGGAATACCTCTACAACCCCGAACTCGCCACTAACCAAAATATCAACATGAAAGCGGGCGCTTAAGGAGAAAGTCAGTGAGTGCACAGGACACAGTACTTGTTGTAGGTGCCGGCCCAGCCGGTTTGTCAGCCGCTGCTACCATCGCGTCGATGGGTAAAAAAGCAGTGATCGTAGAAAAAGAAGACGTACTAGGCGGTGCGCCCATTATTTCGGGTTACGCGAAGCTGGTACCGTCAGGTGAGTGGGCGAAAGACGCCATCGGGCGGATGGTTAGCCGAGTAGAAGGCGAGGGCAACGTTGCTATTCACAAATCCACCAAGGTCACCCAAGTAGAAGGCGAGGCGGGTAATTTTACGGCAACCCTGAGCAACGGTGAGAAAGTGGAAGCTGGTTCAATTGTTTTAGGAACGGGTTTTACGCACTTTGATTCGATCAACAAGCCGGAATGGGGCTTTGGTACCTACGAAGATGTTCTGACCACCACTCAAATGGAACAAATGGTAAGTTCTGGCCAGATTCGCTGCCCGTCCGATGGTCGTGTTCCTGAGCGGGTTGCCATTCTTCTTTGCGTGGGCTCACGCGATCGGCAGATTGGCCGTGAGTGGTGCTCTAAAATTTGCTGCACCGTATCCACGAATTTGGCGATGGAAATTAAAGAAATTTCACCCAGCACCGATGTGTTCATTTACTACATGGACATTCGTACCTTCGGACTTTACGAAGACAAGTTCTACTGGAAGAGTCAAGAAGAGTTCAAGACCAAGTTCGTCAAGGCGCGTATTGCTGAAGTAACGAAATCGCCAGATGGCCGCCTATTAGTCAAAGGCGAAGACACCTTGGTCAAGCGTCCTATTGTTATCCCAATGGATATTGTCGTTCATGCTATCGGTATGGATCCTAACGCCCTGAATCCGGAAATCGCCAAGACCTTCGGTATTGGATTGGAAAAACACGGCTTTATTGATCGCGCAGAACAGTATACGAATAGCCAAGGGACCACGCGTAAGGGCATCTATGTTTGCGGAGCCGCTACCGGACCGGAAACCATTGATGATTCCATTGCCCAAGGCCAGTCCGCTGGATCGCGTGCTGTTGCCGATCTCTATAGTCAGCAGAAAATTGCCAGCTGACATCTACCAAGACAGGAACGAAGAACACATCGTTCCTGCGATCCTGCCCATTGAGCTTGATAAAGGCTTGCTTAACCGCTCCTTTTACGAGTTAGAGGAGGCTTTTGAAGGCCAGCAGGGTTTGGCGGAACTGGTTACGAGTCTTGCGGAGAAAACGGCAAGTTTTCGTCGTTTACTGCTGGAAGATCAACAACCCCTGACAGAGGTTCAGATGGAACACCTCGTGGCCCAGATGTTTACGGCACGACGGAAAATCTGGCCGCTTATTCAGGAGCAAGGTCCGGTGAAGGTAGGAGAGTTGATGCGTGAGCTGCTGGTAGGTCACGGCGACCTGACGCAGCGCATGGCAAGATTTGATGAGGCATTGCCGGCTACTGGAAAAGTAAAACGGGTAGTAAGAGATATGGGAGCTGAAGTCTTGCACTTCAGCGATCCAGAGCGTTATCCCCTGATGACTCGCTGGGTTTGGGATCAGAATACCACTTCGGGTGCCATTCGTGAGTTTATTCGTGGTGGGGATTACCTGACGGATTTTCCTTTTGGCGAAAGTCCCGAAATGTTTGAGGGACTCCGTCAATGGATGCGGGATGCGCTACTAGAATTAGGCGTATATCGTGATGTTCCCTACATGGTTGATATTATCTTAGCGCACCAGTATTCACAGTATGTGCGGGCAATGGCAGAAGGCTTTTTGCGATCAGATTTTGGCGGGCAAACAGATTTTACGGAACAAATTCGTAAGTTGCTGGGCGTGGAAGTACACCGGCGGATGGGCGGGTCTCGCATCAAAAGAGACGACATTCATTGATGAATTAGAGTTTAGGAGCAGCTATGGCTATTCATGAAAAAACACTGATCGATCCCGATCGGATTTTACAGCATGATCATTTAGTAGTTGACGGCGTGGATGTGTCGGGTTCTTGGAACACGATGATTACACCCCGCACACTGACTGATTATGAAGAGCATTTTGAAGAAATCATTCAAAGTTATAGCGGTGGTGAAAATGTTCATCGTTGCTGGCAGTGCGGTTCCTGTACGAACTCCTGCACCATGTATGCTCAGAATGTCGACTTTAATCCGCGTTACTGGATTTATCTTATTCGTCTGGGTCTGAAAGCCGAGTTAATGAAAGATAAAGACATTATCTGGCAGTGCGTATCCTGCAACAAGTGCACGAATATTTGCCCGAAGGATGTACGTCCGGAAGGCGTGATGAAGGCAACAGCGCACTGGATGGAAGATAACGGTCTGACTCCCAAGACGCTTTCCACGCATTTTGATGAAGAATTCACGCATCAATGCATTGAGTTTGGTCGCATTGAGGATACTGAAGTGATGATGGGTTTCTTCAAGCGTTCGGGACAGCCTTTGGTACAACCTTGGATTGTAGAATTTGGTAAGCGTTTGTCCAAGGGGCTGCCTTTGGGACAGCTCGCAAAAATGGGGATGAATGTGTTCTTCCGCCCCAAAACGAAGTCCTGGGGTAAAACGGGTGAAGTTCTTGCGGAATATGTGAAGGCACAGAAGGAGGCTGCTCATCATGGCTAAGGTTGCATACTATCCGGGCTGCGCGCTCGAAGGTTCCGGTGGACCTTATGACAAATCAACCCGGGTACTCGTCAAAGAGTTGGGCCTGCAGATGGAAAATCTGGAAGACTACAACTGCTGCGGCGCGATGGAAGTCAAGAATATCCATCCCATGCTACAGACCTATATGTCCGCACGTAATCTCGCCATTGCGAGTAAGTTGCAGGGCTGTGATACGGTGATGGCCCCTTGTAACGGCTGCTATCGGAACCTCAAACAGACCGAATACGAATGCGCCACTTCTGAAGAAACCATGAAAACCGTTCAAGATCTCGCGGAAAAATCAGGCGATCCAGTTTATGACGGCGATGTGCGGAGTTTGCATGCGCTGGAATGGTTCATGGAAGAGGTCGGACCAGAAGGGATCAAGACCAAGGTCAAAAAGAGTCTTAACGGGCTAAAAATTGCCAACTATTACGGTTGCATGTACACCCGCCCTCGGCAGATTTTTCCTGAGAAAGATCAGGGACCAGACTCTGAATCCAGCTATGCACCACATTTCATGGATGACCTGCTCAATGCGGCCGGTGCAGTAGCGGTGGACTTTCCTCTAAAGACCGCGTGTTGCGGCGGTGCGCATACGCTCTCCGATTCGGATACGTCCACGCAGTTGGTTCTCAATATTTTGCAGGCGGCTGAAGACGCGGGTGCCGAAGTGATTGCGACGGAATGTCCGACCTGTCATTCGGGTCTGGAAATGCATCAGGTTCGTGCAGAAACCGAATTTGGGATCAAATCCAACGTCAAGGTCATCTATTTTACCCAGTTACTGGGCTTGGCTATGGGCTTGTCGGCACGTAAAGTCGGCATTCCTGATAACGTCAGCGATTCTATGGATCTGCTCGCGGCTAAAGGCATCGTATAATAGCGTTGGTAGGCGCCCCAGATGGGGCGCTTTTTTTTACCTGCCGCTGATACCAGGGGGAGGCTATGGAATGTAATGGTTGCGAGTTTCGCGCCGAACTATATTATGATCGGGAATGCCAGATCTGGGTACGTCGCGAAGGTGACGGAACGTTGACAGTGGGTATGACGGATATTTCCCAGTCGATTGCCGGTAAGATCCTGCACGTTCGAGTAAGGCGTCCAGGCACTCGTCGTCCAATTGGCAAGCCAGTCGCGACTATTGAAAGTGGAAAGTGGGCCGGACCCGTTCCGAATGTCTTCGATTGTGTGATTGACCTAGCCAATGAGGATGTTCTCGAAGATCCGAATTTGCTCAATATCGAACCTTACGAGGCATGGATAGCGCGGGTTCGTCCAGTAGCATCGGTGGACGTTGCTCTGAAAAAGTTAGCGACGGGTGATGCGGCTTTTGAGTTATACCGTCAACGTTGTTTGCGGGATGACATTCATTGTGAACGGGGTATGCGATGAGCGATCACTATTTAAACGACGACGGCGAGAAGTCGGTGGTCATTGTAATGACCAGTGGGCCAAGCACGGCACACCGATGCGCAACGCCTTTTTATTTAGGTTCCCTGTTGTCTTCCATGGATGCAGAGGTTAAGATTTTTTGCACGATGGAAGCCGTCAAGCTGATGAAGACGGGTGTTGCCGAAAATCTTGCTGCCATGGAAGGTGGCAAGCGCATCATTGATTTTATTCGTGACGCTAAAAATGCCGGTGCCCAGCTTTACGTGTGCCGGCCAGCACTTCCAGGTTATGAGATCGAAGCAGACGATTTGATAGATGAAGTGGATGAGGTGGCATCTGCAGGTGATCTTGCTGATTTGATTTTGTCTGTTGATCGGCTGTTGTTTTTTTAATTTAAAACCCGAAGGAGAAAATGATGGGAACTGTACGTGGCTGTGAAATCCCCGAAGATCTGATGTACAACGTTGACAATAACGTTTGGTTGCGTAAAGAAGATGACGGTAGCGTCACCATTGGCATGACTTCTTACGCCTGCGCACTGGCTGGTCAGATCGTTTCCTATACCCCTAAGGGTGCGGGTAAGGACATCAAGAAAGACAAATCGGCGGCTACCGTAGAATCTGGTAAGTGGGTAGGTCCTTTGAAGAGTCCTGTAAGTGGCACGGTGGTTTCGAGTAATGACGATGTCGCAAAAGACCCCGGTCTGATCAATAAAGACCCTTATGGTAGCGGCTGGATCGCAAAACTGACCCCAGCCGACTTTGCGGGTGACTCCGGTGAGCTTAAGACGGGTGCCGATGCATTGGCCGCCTTTGAGGAAAAGATGACGGCTGACGGCTTTGGCGGCTGCTAAGTTGTAACGTCTTTGAAATTGACGGCCGCGCATGCGGCCGTCTCGCTTTTGTAAAATTAAGGATGGAAATTAATATGAACCCATGGTTAAACGCCGTCTCGCAGGTAGAGGCTTTGGAAGATCTGAGCCTTAATGCTGATCTGGTCAATTCTATGCGCGAACGTTGGTCGGCTTTATCCGGCAGCCAAGTGGGGCGGATTAATTTCTATACACCTTCGTTCAAGCATCACGAAACCTCAGAAGTTTCGGCTTGTGGTAAAAATGCTTTTCCGGCGATATCCATTACCGGCGGTGACTGCAAACTCCAGTGCGATCACTGCAAGGCTAAAATTCTTGAGCCGATGATTCCGGTGCGTAGTCCGGATGAACTGGATCGCCTGGTTGACCAAATTGTACTAGATGGTGGTCGTGGCATGCTCCTTTCTGGGGGTTCGGATCATCAAAATGTGGTCCATTATGAGCCTTACTTTCCCATGGTACGGAAAATTAAGGATCGTTATCCCAATCTACAAATTGCCATGCACACGGGTATTGCCACCCCGGAATTCGCTCGCGGAATGGAAGATGCGGGGGTTGATGTGGCCATGATGGATGTGATTGGTGCGCAAGACACCATCAATCAGGTCTATCATTTACGGCGGAGTGTGGATGACTTTGAGGCCGCTCTTGAAGCGTTGGTGGCTACCAAAATGAAAGTGGTGCCCCATATCGTGATCGGGCTTCATTATGGGGAGTTGCTGGGTGAATGGAATTCCTTGGAAATCATCCAGCGTCATTTGCCCAGTGCATTGGTACTCGTAGTCATCATGCCGCAGTACGCTTCGTCTAGTCGCCCCTTTGCGACCCCAGCCACTGACGAAATTGGTAAGTTTTTTATGGATGCTCGCGCGGCACTTCCCGAAACACCGGTGCTACTAGGCTGTGCTCGTCCTTCTGGTGTGCATCGTTCTATTACGGACACTTATGCCGTTATGGCGGGTCTCAATGGCGTGGCTTTCCCCTCTGATGGAATGCTGGCACTGGCTAAGCATTTGGAGCGTGATGTATTTGTGACGCCATCCTGTTGTTCCATGATTGTTGGTGAAGAGGTGTTAACTATGGGGGATGAGTCGAGCACGGTGCCCCTAGATTATGTACCGGTCGCCCCGAAACGCCGTACTCAGCTCCGCGATATTCCCATCGTTTTTTCAGCCTGAACCGATGTTTTTTTGCCGTCCAAGTTCCACACAAAGCGCCTTCTGATGGCCGCATCACGCGACGCCGAATGGTTGGTTGTGGATACGGGGTTGCGTCCGGCTGACGAAAACATGGCGCTGGATAAAGCCCTGCTCCAAGCTGCGGCTGAGCATGCGATACCAAACCTCTTTCGTTTTCTGCGCTTTGAAGAATCGGCTTTGGTGGGGTATCACCAATCTCCCGCGCAAGAGTTGAATCTGGAGTTTTGTCGGGAGCAGGGAATTGCGGTGCAGCGCCGCCTGACCGGTGGTGGTGCGCTCATTTTTGATCCTACGCAAATAGGCTGGGAACTGGTGTGTCAGCGTGACGCCTTGCCCCGAGGCGATATGGCTGATTTATCGCGGCAGATTTGCTTGGCGGCCGCAGCCGGCCTTTCTACACTAGGCATTTCTGCGCGTTTTCGGCCACGTAATGATATAGAAGTGGAAGGCAAAAAAATCTCTGGTACGGGGGGTATCATGGATGGCTCGGTGTTGCTCTTCCAAGGAACGGTACTGGTGGATTTGGATATTCCGCGCATGCTGCGGGTGCTTCGTGTCCCGATAGAAAAACTGGATGCACACGCCATATCTTCGGTCGCCGAAAGAGTGACCAGCCTCAAGGCGCTACTGGGCGAGGCACCGGCACTGCAGAAGGTGCAAAAAGCGCTGCTGGAAGGGTTTCGTCAGCATCTGGGATTATCGTTTACCGAGGCAGACCTGCCTGCTGCTGTTCAAGATCTGTTGCCCGAAATGCTGACAGAAATCCGTGATCCGGAATGGCTAAACGTCAATAATCGGGATCTCAGGGACATGCCATTTCGTAAAGCAATGCTGCGGGCACCCGGGGGCACGCTGCAGGCAGATTTGCTTTGGGATAGTTTCGGTAACCGCGTGCGGCAGGTACAATTTAGTGGGGATTATTTTATTCAACCACGCCGCGCTATTGTGGATATGGAAGCGGCCCTGCGTAACGTCCATCTGGACGAGGTGGACGGTATTATTCTACAAGTTTTCATCACTCAGTCGATTGACGGTTTTGGTTTGCAGCCCGAGCACTTCGCCTCGGTATTGCGCATGGCGGCGCAGCAGCCATGAGTGTGTTGCCAATAGATATTTTGGTGGTCGGGGCAGGGCCGGCGGGAACTGCTGCCGCGCGCGCGGCTGCCGGTCGAGGGCTGCAGGTGCTTTGCATAGATCGTCGCGCAGAAATTGGCTTGCCGGTGCAATGTGCGGAGTTCGTGCCCATGCCTTTACTACGCACGGTCCACGAAACCGCTTCTCGGGTTCAAGATGTGGAAGGCATGTTGACGGTTTTGCCCTCTGGCCTTGAGCAGCACAGTATTTTCCCTGGAATTATGATCGATCGTGGCCGTTTTGATCAAGGCTTGGCAGATCTCGCACGGTCGGCGGGCGCTCAGGTAGATACCCGGACAATATTCTTGAGCTGGGATGGTCAGGTAGCGACGATAAAGCGGAATACCGGCGAAATTCAGAAGATTGAACCGCGCCTGCTGATAGCTGCCGATGGTCCGCACAGTCCGGTGGCCGAAGCTTTGGGCTTGCCACACCAACAAGTAGTGTACACCCGTCAGTACACGGTCCCCTTATTGCATGCCTATGCCGATACCGATATTTTCCTGTCGGATGCATTTCCGGGAGGCTATGGGTGGTTGTTCCCACGCGGACCCGTCGCCAATCTGGGCTTAGGGGCTGATAAACGTTTCGAGGATAACCTCAAAGTGCCGCTGGAAATGTTACATCAACAGATGGTGGATCGCGGTATTGTGGGTCCAGAAGTCTTGGGCAGAACGGGCGGAGCCATTCCGGTCGGCGGCATACGACCCATGATTCACGGGAATACTATCCTCACCGGTGACGCCGCAGGGCTTACTCATCCCATCACTGGGGCGGGTATCCCCGCAGCAGTCATCAGTGGGGATGCTGCGGGGATAGCGGCCGTGGATTATCTCGCAGGAGATGCAGAGGCGCTGGAAAGCTATGCGGAAGACATGCAGGATCAGTTCGGCCCGGCTTTGAGTCGGGCGGTGCAGAGAAGAAAATCTTTAGAAGCGGTGTGGCATCAGCCCGCAGCGCAGGATGACAGGGTGATGCGGTCCGCATGGATCGCTTTTGACGAATATTTTGCCGCTTAAGGCGGATTGACAGGAGGAACGTCCATGAGTGCGGTCGCGCAAGAAAATTCTCAGACATTAAACTTTTATCGCCCGGATTATTTCGTCAAAACGCCGACGATGCGGTCTCCAGACTATGTGCAGTTAAGCACGGCGGCGGCGATCACCCTGGGTCTGGTGCCTGGTGTCATGCATCGTACCTCCTGCACCAATTGTCTCAACTTATTGATGACATACCCCGAAGGCTGTCGGGCGAATTGCACCTATTGCGGTCTGGCGCGACATCGTGAAGAAAGTCGCGATTATGCGGATAGAAACTTTATCCGCGTGGACTGGCCAACGGTGCGTGTGGATGAAATGTTGGAGCGCATTGCCCAGAATAGTGATAAAGGGGATTTCCAGCGTATGTGCATCAGTATGATTACGCATCCGGATTCCGATAATGACACGATGGTCATGCTCAAACGCTGGATGGAAGTGGCCCCGCATATTCCGGTTTCGATTCTTTCTAATCCCACCACGATGGAAAAGCAGGATCTTATCAATCTCAAAGAGGCCGGTGCGGATATTTTTACGGTGGCGCTTGATGCCGTAACGCCGGAAATTTTTGAACGTACTCGCGGTAAAACGGTGCAAAGTCCGCATTCCTGGGATAAATATTGGCAGACTATTGAATGGGCTGCTGAGATTTATGGACCCGAAAAATTTGGCGCGCATTTGATTTGTGGAATGGGTGAAACAGAACAAGAAATCCTCGAAGTGTGTCAAAAAATGAAAGATATGGGTGGGCATAATCACATGTTCGCTTTCTTCCCGGAAAAAGGTTCCATGATGGAAGATTGGGACCCGGTTCCGCAGGACCATTGGCGTCGTGTGCAGTTGGGGCGTTTCCTGATTGATTACGCGGGTGGCCGCTACGAAGACATGCAGTTTGACGAATACGGACGCGTGCTGAGCTTTGGCTATCCCGAAGCGGAACTCGAAGACATTATCAACTCGGGCAAACCTTTCCAGACTTCTGGTTGCCCAGGTAAAGATGATGAAGAAGTCAGCGCTTGCAATCGCCCTTATGGAGATTCTTCGCCTTCGGATATTCGTTCTTTTCCTTTTGCCCTCAACAAGGAAGATGTCGAAATCGTCCGTCGTCAGATGCGCCTGCAGGATCTGCAATTTCCGGCCTGAGTAGGCGAATTTCTTTCAGCCATCCATCAGGTGGCGTAAGAGGGGCTTCGGCCCCTTTTTTAATAACGGTTATAGAATTCACAAATATTTATTGTTGCTAATAAGCCAATATTTTAAGCGCTGATAAACAGATAAAAAAATTCACAGAACTATATCCTTGCAACACTGTTCCTGTTACGACACAATCTTCGTGTCATTAGCGACACAACTGTGGGCGGAGGATACAGATGAAAAAATCACGAATTTTAGGATTGGCGGTTGGTGCAGCGTTAGCGATGGGTGTTTCCAGCGCTGCTTTTGCAACGAACGGATACCAGTTGATCGGTATTGGTCAGTATGAAATGGGTATGGCAGGTGCCGTAGTCGCGGCTCCCGGTGATCCAATGACAGCATTGAGTAATCCTGCAGGCCTTTCATGGATAGCCCCTCAAGTAGCTTTCTCGGCGGAAGTATTCAACCCGACTCGAAGTACTAATTTTGGCTTTGGTGAAACTGGCAGTCATACCAATATCTATGCGGTTCCAGCTTTAGGTTGGGTCGCACCGATTGGGCATAATCTAGTTTTTGGTGGTGGTATATACGGTACTTCTGGATTAGGAACTAACTACATACAAAGCATACCTGCGCCATTCAATAGCGTATTGGGATCAACAGTATTAGCGACAAGCAACATTCAATTGTTTCAGATGGCACCAGCGATTTCTTGGAAAGTCAATAATCACATGAGCGTTGGTGCCGCATTGAATATTGGCTACGAATCAGCTTCCTTTCAGGAGGTATTTGGCGGACCTAGTGGTCAGTCCGGTTTTAATCTTTCCAGCCCAAGTTCTGCTTTCGGCCTTGGTTTGACTCTGGGCATGATATATAAAGTGAATCCAATGGTAACACTGGGCTTATCTTATAAAACACCTCAAATTTTTACGCCACTGAACTGGCAGGCCACTGGGCAATTTGTTCCCACGAAATTCGTGCCATCCTCAACCGGTGGAACGGTCGAAGGTGTTTCGGGGAATTCTGGCCAATATAGTGCTCATTTAAACTATCCTCAGCAGGTTGCTTTCGGCATGGCTATTAAACCTACCACTCGGTGGTTGGTTAGTGTAGAAGGTCAGTGGATTAACTGGAACGATACGCTAGGGTCATTCAATATTTATGGTCCTTGGAATGGTACCAATGTGGTGAGTTTGCCTACGAAGTGGCGCAATCAATGGGTTTTCAATATTGGTACCCAGTATGATTTGACGAACTGGCTGCAAGTCCGTGGTGGCTACGCCTACGGAACTAATCCTGTAGGACAAGGTGCAGACACAACTGCAAATTTGCTGTTCCCAGCTATTGTTCAGAACTCTATTACGTTCGGTGCAACAGAAAAGTTAGGTCGCGGATGGAAGTTGACTGAGGCATACATGCATGCATTCACCAATACCAATAACGGTACTCCTCTGTTACCCGGCTTGGAACCCTACGTAAAAGCCGGTTACATCCAGAATACTAGCGCTACACTGACAGAAAACTCCTTTGGGTTGCAGTTGGGTTACGACTTCTAATCAGTATCCCCTCCTCAGGGTATGTGGGAGACGGCTTGCCGTCTCCCTTTTTTTGTTCTGAAGCGCCATTCTCTGGGATTGTCTTGCGTTAAGAGGGGTACTTGCGCCAAACTATAGTGGAGCAAATTGCTAGGGAATACCATGAAGTCCATACCGATTACCGATGTGAGCAGTCTTAAAAACGAATTGAAGAAGTACAAAATGGGGAAGAAGCTGGAGATTCCTCGTTTTAACCAGTTGGCGCGCATGGCGTATATGGGCCGTCTGGTGATGACACCCTTGGACCCGGAAGATCCAAGCTGCAAATCCTTTCTAGTCCATATTCAAGAACCTTTGGGTTTGGCGGCACACTTTATTGATCTGGATGAAGATCTGCAGGATGGTATTCTCATTCTCGACAGTGAGCAGTCGATGGCGATGGCGGGCATCATGCAGGCGGGTGTAGAAGAACGGGTGCGCTGGCACCAGGCGCTCAATGAAAAAGATTTCTATTTTTCGGCCTTTTATCGACCGAAAGATGCGGAAACCCAAGAAGAAAAAACTCAGGGTTGATGCTCCGCAAATGTTCTTGGCAAGAACTGGTCGCCTCTCGTGCTCTTGCGATTGATTCGGCTCGGTGTTCTCCAACCAGAGTTGCTGCATCAGACGTATATGGGGCTGGCGGAGGCTCAGCGTGACGGAGATCTACCCATTCTCCTGCTGGTACAGTCGCAACCGCATTTGAGTTTGGGCGCGGCGCAATCGGGATCTGCCGAATTGGACCCCATTGCTTGTGCTAATCAGCAAATTCCGGTGTTGCAGCGCCCCTTGGGGGGTGGACTGGTTTGGGTGGATGAAGGGCAACTCAACTATTTTTTCATTTTTCCACGCTCGTCGGGTATTCGTCAGGCTCCGGAGTTGTTCACGCGAATCAGCCCTTGGGTTGTTGCTTTACATGACCATTTCGGGCTGCCGGTAGAAGCTCGGAATGGTCATGATTTCTGGTGCCAGGGCTATAAAGTCGGGGGTACGGGCGCGGCCAGCATCGGCAACAGTTTGGTGTTGGGAGGCAGCTTTATGCTGCGTACTCAGTGGGATGTATTTATTCGCTGTGTGCGTGCGCCCTCTGAGGGTTTTCGTCAGTGGTTGGCGGAGGCTTTAGAAGAGTCGTTGCGGAGTTGGTCGGATTTGCGGGGGGGCCAAGAGTTGGCAACAGATGATGTTGTGGCTGCTTGTCCGAGCACTCTGGAACGCTGCGGATTCTTATTGCAGGATGGGCAAGGCACCATTAGCCCGGCAGAACAGAATGCTATCGCGAATGCGGAGTTGGAATCTCCCGATTGGGAATCGGTGTCGCGTCGACGGGTGTCAGGAGGCATTAAGCTGAAGGCCGGATCTTTCCTGACCGAAAAATGTTGGCCTGACGGACAGTGCTTGCGGGTATGGACCGAAAATAATCGCTTTCGTAAGGTTTTTTGTTCGACCTGGAGCGCGACACCCGGCCACTCCTGTGACGGTATGCAACCTGATTCGGCAGAGTTCCATGTTTTTTTGCAGACCTTGACGGGCGTTGCGGCGTCTGTATGGTCGCAACGCTTTGCTGAAACGGCAGTCTGGCGAGACTGAGTGGGTTTCGGGTTTTGATGAAATGAATGGATGAGGAGGGATTAGTGCCGACGATCAATGATCGAATGCGAAAACGCTTTATATTGATGAGTAGCGATCCCAAATTGCGGGCGGCAGTGTTACCCGTGATTCCGGAACAGTGGGAGATGAGCGAGGCATTGGATCTGGAGGCCTTTGAGGATTGGCAGGAAGTGCTTTTGCACCGCTTTATGCTGCTGAATCTGGATGATCCGCAGATTGAAGACCCCATTGCCCTGATCGACCTGATACGACGCGAATATCAGTTAAATATTCCGATATTTTGCTTGGGCGGAAGCCGGGAGCAGCGCGACAATGCGCGTTCAGCGCGGGCGGATCGTTTTTTTGACCGCGCGGAGGGTTTGGAACGCTTGCCCGAATTTTTCAGTCAGTTTGGTTGGTGAGGAAGCGGATGCCGTTCATCCCGGATGGAATGAACGGGCGAATCCGTGGGGAATTAGCCGACTTTGGCGTGCGCTTCTGTGTCGAGCAGCAGGTCGTGACTTTCACTGGCGCCATCAACACTGACGGTCAGGGTGGCGATACGAATACCAGCGTCTTTGAAGGTGATTTCGTAAGAGAAAATGCCGGGCAGTTCGATGCTGGCGTCTTTCAGGGTCTTACCTTCGCAGGTTATCGTGACTTTGGCGCTGCCTTTACCTTCCAGCATGGCCTGAATCCGGAAAGGGTGACCCGCGACGCGGCGGTAGACTTGAGGATCGCGGTTGGCGTTGTATTGCAGGTTGTTCAGTTTGACCATCTTGACCAGTTTCGTACTCATGGTTGCCCCTTTTAATCACACTATAAAATGAATTATACACGCATTTAGCTAAAACTCTTTTATCCTAGACGAAAATCTCCCGGAGTGGTAGCGGGTTCAGCCGAAAAACCGATCAGGAGTGATGATGACCGACTCAAACCAGTTAATTATGGCCTTAGATGCGGCCCATGAACGCATTGAAGTGCTTGCTGCAAAGCAGGCGGAAGGTATGGATTTGTCCGTGTTGGTGGAAGCGGGCATAGCGGAAGCTGCGGCGTTGCTGCGCATTATGCTGGAGGCGGAGCATAAGCCCTATGATAGTGATGGCGATTTGCTCGCGCTGTGGAAAACGCTGGTGAAAGGCAAACCGCACTGGAATACCATCCGTGATAATTGTCGTGAACTGATTTACTACCAGAATTGTCTGAAAGCGGAGCGTGCTGATGCCTTACCCGCACATCCGGAGCGGATGGTGATTCATACGCTGCGCCATATTTTTCTTTATTTGCGCAGCCAAGCCGAACAAAATCAAGAGGGTTAATAATGAGTGACATGATTATCGAAGAGCCATTTTATCAGCCGGTGGGGAATGAAATCGGCGTGTTTATGGCGGCTTGGGGGCGGCGATTACCCGTCATGTTGAAAGGACCGACAGGCTGCGGCAAGACCCGTTTTCTGGAGCATATGGCCTGGCGTTTGAAGCGGCCATTGATTACGGTGGCTTGTCATGAAGATTTGACCAGCTCCGATCTCGTCGGACGTTTTTTGATAGAGGGTGATGCCACGGTTTGGCAGGATGGTCCCTTGACCAAAGCCGTGCGGGAAGGTGCGATTTGCTATCTGGATGAAATTGTCGAGGCGCGCACCGACACTACGGTGGTCATCCACCCTCTGACGGATCATCGTCGCCATTTACCCATTGAAAAACTGGGTACTGAAATCCGCGCGCATCCCGATTTTATGCTGGTTATATCTTATAATCCGGGCTATCAGACGGTGCTGAAAGATCTGAAACCTTCGACTAAGCAGCGTTTTGTAGGCATGAATTTCACCTATCCGCCGGCAGAAACCGAAATTCGGATTGTCATGAAGGAAGCCGGGCTGGATGCCTCGCGGGCCAAAGCCTTGGTGGCGGCTGCGGATAAAGCCCGGAATCTTAAAGATCAAGGTTTGCAGGAGGTGACTTCTACGCGCGCACTGATTTATGCGGGAGCCTTGATGGTCGCCGGCTTGGAAGCCTTGGAAGCCTGTACCATGGCCATTATCAATCCGCAGACTGATGATCCTGAGCTGGGCGAAGCTTTGCTGGAAATTTTTCGGACTTTCTTTCCCGAAGGTTAAGGAGGATTGATGTCGGTCGCGACAGAAGAAATCCTCGACCATCTGGCGGCCATTAGTTTTGTGGCGGGTAGAGATGCGCGAGACGCCTTACCAGCGGTAACGCCCCTCGGCGAGGCGGCTGAGCTCCGTTTTCTGGAAACTGGCCGGGATTTGTTTTTTTTCGACCGCGAAGCGGGAAAAGCTTATTTTCATGCCACTGCAGCCATGGTGGAGGCCTTTGGAGGGCTTGACCCTTGGCTGGAGCAGGCGCGGCAGTTTTTACGGCAACGTGGCACTTTCCGGGCGGTGGTGGGATTTTTTGAGCAGGCGGCTACCGTTCGTAAAAACTGGGGCGCAGAAGGCGAAGCATTGTGGTTTAAGCGGGGTGCGGTCTGGATTGATCGCCATGTAGACAGTGCCGCAGCCTATTTTCGGATGCCGTCGGCGATTTTGATCGGGGATCAGGGCGTTCAGGGTTTGGAGGCGCTCTTGGCTCCCGCCGAGCACTTGGCCAAGGGACGCTTGGGGCTAGGCACCTATCTGGATGGTGCGATTAAGGTGCGTGGAATCTGTGGTCTGGAGGGTGTGGCCGACTGGGCGCGGCGTGGCGCGGATGTTCTGGCGGCGGGGCGCATTCGCGGTGAAGCCTGGTTTCGTTTGGAAAGTGACGAGGCGCGGGGCTTTTTACTGGAGGTGCTGCCCGGGTTTCGGATGGGTAATCACAAGCGCTTGTTTAGTCTCTTGTTACAAGCCTGGACCGGATTACATCTGCCACTGGAGGAGGGCGACTGGAGTCTGGAAGGAGGGCGTAGTTTTCTCGAAACCGATGGCCGGAGTCTTTTTGTCCCAGCGGTGATGCCTGATCGCGAAGAAGCGCTGCTGGCTTTTTATCATACGGGCGCACACTTGGCTTTTGATAGTTATGAGCAGGATGCTATTCACGCTCTTTTTGCAGAGATCGGTATGGAGCATCCCCCCCTTGATCCGGATCAGCGCATCACCTGGCGACCGCTGTTTGCCCAGTTCGGCGAAGATCTGATTCGTTTTCAGATGATTTTTGATCTTTGTGAGGATCTTCGCGTTGATGTGGCGCTGGACCGGGAAATGCCGGGGTATCTGGAGCGGATTTTGCGCGCAGCCCAGTTGCATGGCTTGCCCGAAGGTGTCGCTGCGCCCTACTACCAGCAGGCGGTGCGTTTTTTGGAGGATTATCAGCGCGGGCATCTTGCCGCTGATCTGGCCGCCCTTACCCAGCCCGCAGCGAATATTGTCGATGCCTTCCGCGTCGCATTAACGCTTTATGCCACTACCGAATTGCCGCCCCTGAGTCTGGCGGAGCGGGCGCGTGGCTATTTGCCCGGCCATTCTCCCAATGCGGCTCGGCCCGTATATCCCCGCCAGAAACACGGTGCGGAAGGACCAGAGGTGGATGGCAGCGGTGAATTAGGCGCTGCGGGTCATCAGGAGAAGCCTCGAGAGGTTCCGCAGTCGGCCGAAGGGAATGATCCGGATATGGAAATTCCTCCTGAAGATATTCAGGGTACGGGTGGCCGGGTGGGGGTGGGTATCCCCCTACCGGCGAAAGTGGCTGGCAAGGCGCGCGGTGTCAAAGGCCCCCAAGGGGGTTGGCCCTATCGGGAGTGGGATTATCGTCATCAGCAGTACAAAAGTGATTGGGCGCGGGTTCATGAGCGTAAGTTGCGAGAAAAGGATGAGGCTAAGGCCATGGAGATCGCTGCTGAATATGACGGTACGCTGCGTCGTCTGAAGCGGGCACTGCAAGCTCAAAAGCCGACGCGCATGTCCCCGCGCCGTCGTCAGTATGAAGGCGAGGAGCCAGATATCGAAGCCGCTGTACAGTTTCTCATTGAGCGGCGCGCTGGTCGTTCACCCAAGGCGAGTGTCTATCAGCAGCGGCGTCCGCAGCAACGGGATACTTCGGTATTACTGTTAGCGGACCTGTCTACCTCTATTATGGCGGAGGCTGGAGATACGGGGGTGCGGGTGGTGGATCGTCTGCGCGCCGCTATGCTGCTTTTTGGCGAGGCGTTGGTGGAGGTGGGTGACCCTTTTGCGCTTTACGGGTTTGCCAGCAAATATCATGATGAGGTGTTGATGTATCCCATTAAACGCTTTGCCGATAAATTTGATGGGCGCGCCCGAGCTTTGCTGGGTGGTTTATCAGGACGGCTGGCGACGCGTATGGGGGCGGCGATTCGTCATAGTACCCGTCTGATGTTGCGCAGTCCGGCGCAGCGGCGATTGCTGATGATTTTATCGGATGGGCGTCCGGCGGATTATGATGATGGTGGTGATCCGCGTTATCTGCAAGAAGATACCCGAATGGCGGTACGAGAGGCGCAAGAATTGGGTGTTCACGCTTTTTGTATCAGTCTGGACCCCCAGGGGGGTGAATACTTGCCACTGGTCTTTGGGCAGGGTCATTACTTGGTTTTACCCCATCTGGACAGCTTGCCTACCCGCTTGCCGGAAGTCTATTTGCGGCTGCGCGGGCATGGGGGTTGAGAGGATGGCATCTTGGTACGCATGAACGAAAAAACCCTTCTCCAGCCGCGCATTGCCGCGACCCGAGCGGCGCGTTTTGTGGGCGCGGCACGCTACCGGCGTTCCAGTTACGGCAGTAATCATCCCCTAGCTATCCCCCGGGTTTCCTTGGCGCTTGACCTGATCAATAGTTATGGGGCAATGGCCCCTGAGGAATATTGTCTGGGTCGTCCTGCCAGTCATCAGGAGTTATTCGGTTTTCATACCCGCGATTATATTCAGGCCTTTGAGCGAGCGCAGTTTCGCGGCGGGGTGCAAAATGCCGATCGTCAACAATATCAGCTAGGGACACTGGAAAATCCTTACTTCCCCGGATTTTTTGATACGCCGAATTTAGCGACGGGATCGAGTATTTTAGCGGCCGAACAGGTGTTGAAGGGGTTTACCGCCTTTAGCCCAGCGGGTGGTATGCACCATGCAGCGCCCGGACAGGCCCGAGGTTTTTGTTATCTCAATGATCCAGTCCTCGCTATCCAGCGCTTGCGCCGCGAGGGGCTCCGGGTATTGTATTGGGATATGGACGCCCATCATGGCGATGGGGTTGAAGCGGCATTCAGGGACGATCCGGAAACTCTGACCGTATCTCTGCACATGGATACCCAATATGCTTACCCTTTTCAGGGCGGTAAGCTCGACGACTGGGCGGGCGACGCAGTGAATTTGCCCCTGCCAGCGGAAATCAACGATAGTGAATATGCTTTGGCTTTTGCTCGTCTGTGGCCGCAAGTGCTGGCGCAATTTAATCCGGACGTGCTGGTTCTGCAGGCGGGTACTGATATTCTGGCACCTGACCCACTGAGCAAATTTCGTGTTTCCAATCGCTTGTTCTGGGAAATCGTCCGGCAGATGCTGGCAGAAAGCCCAAGAATGCTGGTATTGGGTGGGGGTGGTTATCACCCTATTGCACTTGCCCGTTGTTGGACTGGGCTGTGGGCAATACTGTCAGGACGTGAGCTGGTGGATGATTTACCAGAATCGGGTCGAGACTTGCTGCAAAATGTGGTGTGGGATCTGGATGATGAAGAGGCGCCGGACTACTCCCGACAGTTTTTCCACCTCGAAGATTTGCCCCGACCGGGCCCCGTGCGCCAAGCTGTGACCGAGCGTATCGATTTTTTGCTGCATAACCATCCTCTTTTTACACACAGGAGAAACGCTGCGTGAATGCTGCCAGTAATGCACTGATTCCCGGTGCCGCCAATAGTGTAGGTACTAAGCATTATGTGGCGCGCTTTACGGATACCCTCGCGGAAGAACACTTCAGCGACTTTTTAAATACGCGCATCAAGTTGTCGTCACTCGGCGTAGGGACTTTCCCGGGGGGCGTGGATGACATTACCGATGTGGCGGTCGCGGCTATCGTTGCGCAGTCTTTGCAGTCGGGGATCAACGTTATCGATACGGGGGCAAATTATCGTTTCGGGCGTGCTGGTCGTGCGGTGGGTGTGGGTATTGCTAAAGCCATGGCCACGGGTATTCAGCGCGAGGAGTTTTTTGTGGTGGGTAAAGGCGGCTTTTTGACGTTTACGCAGGGGCGTCCGGCAGACCCGTTGGCTTTTTTTCGCGAAGAAGTGGTCGCACAAGGCTTGGGCAAAGAAGAAGATTTAGCCCAAGGTGTACACTGCCTGAGCCCAAGCTACATAGCCTGGCAACTGGACAATCTGCGCGAACAAACGGGCCTAGAAACGCTGGATGTTTTTTTGGTGGACCAGCCCGAAGTACACATCCCTATTATTGGTAAAGAGCGGATGTACCAAAAACTGCTGGACGTATTTACCATGCTGGAACAAGCGGTACAAGACAATAAAATTCGTTACTACGGGATTTCTACCTTCAACGCCTGTCGAGTGGAAACCGACCATACTTTGTTTCAGTCCTTGACCAGTTTGATTGGTTTGGCCGAAAAAGCGGCAGGGCAGGGGAATCGTCATCATTTGCGGGTTGTCGAAATGCCCTTTAATGCGCTGATGCCCGAAGCCTATACGCGCTTCAGCCAAGTGACGGGGCAGGGAAACATTGGCTCGACCATACAGGCGGCGTTTCAACTCAAGCTCACGGTTATGGCCAGTCATACCCTGGGTAAGGGCTTGTTGGCGCAAGAGGAAGTGCCATCCTTGCAAGAAGGCATTCCGGAGCTCGCTAATGCAGCCCAGCGCGCCATTCAGTTTGTGCGTTCTACACCCGGTATTGGGGTCACCCTCGTGGGTATGAGTTCACCCCTGCATCTCGCGGATTTTCTGGCCGTGGCCAAGCAGTTGCCACTGCCCAAGGAGCGTTATCTGGCGATGTTCGAGAAGGAAAAATAAACGAACAGAAAACGCCGCCTTGGAACAATCGGTTAATCCGGATCTTTTTTCGCTTTTTGGGTATCGGCCAGATCCCGCAGGAGTTTTTCCTGTTCAGCAAAAGAGAGGCGTCGTTGCCCCGGGGCAAAACCCTTTTTGGCAGGAGCACCGCGCTCTGCCGGGTGTCCGGCCCGTTCGCCTTCTTTGGTTTGGGTATAATTTTGCAGTTCGCGCTGCCATTGTGCGGGGTCTTCGCCGGTATCACTGCGTCCCTGATAGTTGGCAGGTGCTGCCGGGCTCTGTTTGGCGAACCAACTGGCTTTGCGTAAGGCTTTATTATACGCACTAATCCATAAACCAATTCGGCTGAGATCCCAGAGTGCAGCGCCCAGCATCAGCACGGCCACGGCTACGGCGACCCAGATCAGGCCGAGTAAAGCGAGTATGATAATGGCCGCCGTTACCAGAGGATAAACCCAAGCCAATGGCTCTTCGAGATAGAAACGATGGCCACCAAAAGGGAATAAACACCAGTATAGATAACCCCATAGAGATTTTTTCTGGAGTTTTTGCAAGCGAATTTGTAAACTCTGTATCCCAGCGCCTTGCAGATCGAGCTTTTCCCAAGCCTTGGGCATGGGGTATCCTCCCTAAATACTGTATTGAAGTGCTCATATATTACCCATAAACTGGTTAAAAGTCGCGATTGACTAAGGATTTCCATGGCAGACAGGCGTTTACAGGTTTTTCATACGGTGGCAAGGCTCCTCAGCTTTACCAAGGCAGCTGATACCTTGCACATGACACAGCCTGCCGTGACCTTCCAAGTCAAACAACTCGAAGAACAATTCAACACCCGATTGTTTGACCGTACACACAATCGGATCAGTCTCACTGAAGCCGGAATGGTGGTGTATGAGTATTCCGAGCGGATTATTTCTCTGTATACAGAAATGTCTAACCGCGTTGGTGAGATGACCGGAGATTTACGTGGTCACCTGCTGATTGGCGCGAGTACGACGATTGCCGAATACATGCTGCCTCGGGTACTGGGAGATTTCAAAATGAAATATCCCGATGTGCAGGTGCGCCTGCATGTGGGTAATACCGATAAAATTGTCCACATGATCGAAGATAACAGTGTGGATCTGGGTCTGGTGGAGGGCGTGGTTACCAATAAAAGTCTGGCAACACTGAAGTGCTGCATGGATTCGATGGTGGTGATTGCGCAACCGGATCATGCCTTGGGCCTCCACGAAAGTGTGACGGCTCAGGAGCTTCTGGATTATCCCTTTGTTTCGCGTGAGGAGGGTTCCGGAACTCGTGAGGTCACCATGGAATATCTGCATCAGGCGGGAATTGATACGGATGATTTGCATATCACTATGGAATTGGGTAGTCCCGAGGCGGTCAAAGGTGCCGTAGAGGGCGGCTTGGGCGTGGCTATTGTATCCGAGGCGACGGTTCTCAAGGAGCTGGCGCTGGGGACGCTGCTGTCCAGATCTCTGGACCCCGCACTGACCCGTCCGTACTTTTTTGTGTATCAAAAACAGAAATTCCGTAGCCTAGTCATGGACGAATTTCTTGAGTTTGCCAAAGACCGCTGTAGCAGGGACATGCTGTCCGTGCCGGTGCGTCGCGAGGGGTAATATGAAACATTTTGCAGTCGTGCAGCACAGTTATTCTGAGTTTCTGGGGATTGTAGAGACACAACTGGAGAAGCGCGACATCGGTTTTAGTTATTTTCGGGTCTTTTTGGGTGGGGAATTACCGGGTAATGCGCTGACTTTTGACGCGCTTTTTTTATTAGGTGGCCCCATGTCCCCGCTGGAAGCCGAAAAGTATCCTTGGCTAGAACAGGAAGTGAAAACGATTGCCATGTTTCGCAAGAACCGGCGACCCGTGGTGGGTTTCGGTCTGGGCGCGCTGCTGCTGGCGCAGTATGAAGGGGCTGAGCTGCAACTGGAGCCTTATCACAATGCCTATTTCACGACAGCGCATGCTACGGAGGCGGGCCGTGATGATCCTCTGGCTCAGGCTGTAGATGGTGCTCAAGTTATGGTCTGGGCGCCGGGCACGGCCGTTTTGCCCAAGGGCATTGAGCCACTCGTAGTCGATGATGAGGGGCGTTGGATTGCTTTTCGCCCCGAAGATGGCGCGGTGGGTTTATTGTTCCGTCCCGAAATGAAGCCGGGTTTGATTGAAGATATTTTGATGGAAGAAGATCGTGAAACCCCGGAAAATATTGGCGATCTACTCGGGCAATGTCGCGCTCTTTGGCCGGAAATGCAAAAAACGACGGATCGGGTCATTGTCGCGCTGGTGCGAGAGCTGGCGTTGATGACAGAAAAGCGCAAGCCGCCGGTATTTTCTCTGAAGGTGGATACGGGTTCAGATGTATGAATAGCCGGGAACGTCATTTTTTGAAGGCCATGCGCAAACTGAATGTTGCAGAGCAAGACCAGGTTCTTGCTTTTGCGGAATTTTTGCGTAGTCGTCAGAAGCCGGAATCCACGGCCGAGCGTATTATCCAAAAACCGGAGTTGCTGCCTGCGCGTGAGGGTGAAACGGTGGTGGGTGCTATTAAGCGCTTGCGCGAGAGCTACACCATGCTGGATGCGAAAAATATGCTTAATGAGACCTCCAGTCTCATGTCCAAGCATGTCATGGGCGGTGCCGATGCCGAGACTGTGATTGCCGAACTAGAAGTGATGTTTGAGCGCCATTACCAGCGCTACAGCGGTGTTTCGGAAGAGGCCTGAGTATGTCCGAAGTGCACCCGTTACTGCAGGTGCTCCTGCATTTTGATCACTATCTGCTGCTCTTTTTGCAGGACTATGGGGCTTGGGTTTATGCCTTGCTTTTCCTGATTCTTTTTGCCGAAACCGGGTTGGTGATCCTGCCGATTTTGCCCGGCGATTCCATGCTGTTTGTGTGTGGTACGCTGGCCGGTGTCGGCGCCATGAACGTCTTTGGGTTGCTGGGCTTGCTGGTTACGGCAGCCGTGCTGGGGGATGCGCTGAATTATTGGATTGGGCGGCATTGGGGCGTACATCTTTTTGGGGGCAAGTTACTCAATATCCAGTATTTGGAAACCACCCAGCACTTTTACGAGCGACACGGCGGTAAAACGGTCGTAATTGCACGCTTCCTGCCGATTATTCGCACATTCGCCCCCTTTGTGGCTGGCATTGCGGCCATGCCTTATCGTCGCTTCTTCGGGTTTAACTTGATGGGTGCGGTACTTTGGGTGGGAGGACTACTCGGTGCTGGATATTTCTTGGGCAGTATTCCTTGGGTGAAAGCCCATCTTAATGTGGTGCTGGTGGTTTTAATTCTGCTGTCTTTGCTGCCGGCCGCTTGGGCGTGGCTGCAGCAGCGCTTCCAGCCTGCCCGTAGTAACCTCTAACGCGCAGAGAGCACAAGGGTGTTAGGGGTTCTGTTCTTGGCGTTCAATGCTGCGGATAATTCGCCGCGCGGCGCGGGTGACCAGCCAGTTAAATAATGCCTGCTGATGTGGGTCTCCCGCCGCCGTGTGTTCGGGGTGCCATTGGACGGCGAAAATATCCGGATTGTCCGGCATGTCCACGGCTTCGATGACCCCGTCTTCGGCGATGGCATTGATGCGCAGGGAAGGCGCCATGTTGGCAATGGCCTGATGATGCCAAGAAGAAATTTCTAGGCTGTCCCGACCGACAATACTTCCCAGTAAGGTTTCGGGCAGCACGATCACTTCGTGCATGATGGGCTTGTCGTCCACATGACGATGACTGATGCGGGTACCAATATTTTTGGGTAAGTCTTGCAAGAGATCGCCCCCCAGCGCCACATTGATGATCTGTAGTCCGCGACAAATACCCAGCACGGGAATGCGGCGGGCGATCGCTTCTCGGGCTAGGGCAATTTCAGCAGCGTCGCGGTCTGGGTGTACCATGTGGACGTTGTCATCACAGGTCGCTCCATAAAACTCAGGAGAAATGTCTCCCCCACCGGTCAGCACCAAGGCATCGCAGCGCGAGAGAATGATGCGGGCTTCGGGACACTGGGGGGGAAACAGAATGGGCAGCCCCCCCGCCTGACAAACGGCGGCGGCATACTGGGGTGCCAGAGAAAAAGCCTCGCCGTTACGCTCATAGGCGCTCAGGGCGATAACGGGAGGGTCCGGAGGCAGGAGCTCATTCACGATGAGGATGTCCGTCGAGACTCAAAATGGGGGAATAGAGCTCGGGGCGACGATCCCGAAATAATCCCCATTCGGCGCGTTGTGCAGCCAGCGCCGATAAGTCCCACTCCGCGTAGAGGATGGTTTCTTCCTGCTCGGCATGCGCGATGAGATCGCCGGTAGCATCACTGATGAAAGACCCTCCATAGAAGGTGATGGTGCTTTCATGACCTATCTCCCGTCCGGTTCGGTTAGCTGCCACTACCGGGACAAGATTGGCTGCCGCATGCCCCTGCATGACTCTGGTCCAATGACCACGACTGTTGATTTCTGGCGCTTGGGGTTCTGAGCCGATAGCCGTCGGGTAAAAAAGAATTTCTGCACCTTGCAAGGCCATGATGCGCGCTGGTTCTGGAAACCATTGGTCCCAGCAGATGGCTACGCCAATACGTCCATATTGGCTGTCGAAAACCTTGAAGCCCGTATCGCCGGGACTGAAGTAGAATTTTTCCTGATAGCCAGGACCGTCGGGAATATGGGCTTTACGATAAAGTCCCAGATCTTTGCCATCCGCATCAAATACCACCAAGCTGTTAAAAAAGGCATTGTTAGCGCGTTCGAAAAAACTCACCGGTAGTACCAGCTTGCGTGCTCGCGCCAGTTGTTGCATGGCTAGGAGCGCCGGATGCTCATCACGAGGCCGTGCTAGAGCCAAAAAGTCGGGATTTTGATCCTTGCAAAAGTAAGGGGTGCTGAACAGCTCTTGCAGCAGAATGATTTGTGCCCCCGCATCGGCGGCGGCATTGACCTGCCCAACCGCCTTGGCGATATTGGCTGCTTCGTCTTCGCCCACAGCCATTTGAATGGCGGCTACTTTTACCCGCATTTCATACTCCCGCTATCCACCTGAGTGTTTGAGTATAAATGAGCGGGTTGGGCTGGCAAGTCTAGCGCTGCCGCCAAAACCCCTTATGGCGATGGGCGAGGATGCAGTGTGACCGGAGCCCCAACGGTTTGGGGTGCTTCTCGCCAATGCCAAGCGGTGATTGCCGGTGCTGATTGGGCATTATCACAGCGCTTACAGCCACCGCCACACCCTGATCCACAAGATGCTGCGTTGAAGTGGACGGTTTCTGCTTGACCCCGTCGTTGCCAGTAGCCGAGCATGTCTTCCACAATGGCGACGGATAAATCTAGGCGGGTGGCGATTTGCTGGGTACTCAGCATCTTCTCGCTACGGAGTAAGTCGCGAACGGCGAATAGGTGACTCATGCGGATGCCCCTTTTTTCTTCACCAACATTCCGAAACGGGCATCGCGGTGCTGGCCATAGCGCCGCAGGCCAACGACGAGCATCGCAAAAGCGGTGAGTATCCCGATAATCCACATCCATGAACTTGCAGGATGCTCCTTAAAAGTGCCAATCTGAAAAATCAGGGTGCTGGCACTCCACGCCAAACCCGTTCCGTAAATGAGAGAGAAGAGCATCCAACCCCAGCCTACCTCGCGACGGAGAGCGCCCATCGTGCTGGCGCAAGGGACGTACAGCAGGACAAAGACCAGGTAGGCGAAAGCCGAAAGGGGCGTAAATTCTGCAGCAATGGCTTGTAATGTGGCTCCGTCGGCGCCAGAAGCCTGTTCGGTTGCTGCGTGAGATTCTATGGCTGCTAGGCCCAAAGGATCGTCGAGCGTTTGGATAAAATGGGCCGCATTAGCGGGTATAGTCAGAAGAGCCGCCCAGAGTTGACCGAGAATATCCGGATGACGGTAGTCTGCCATCAGATCGGCGGCGTTTTGCCGCTGATAAATACCGTTGAGCGTACCGATGACGATTTCCTTGGCGGCGGCACCAGCGATTAATCCCGACACTGCAGGCCAGTTGTCCTCCCGAATACCCATGGGCGCAAAGATCGGTACCAAGGCTTTGCTGCCCTGAGCGAGCAGCGAGTGATTCATATCCGTACTGCGCAGTCCCTGCGCGGTCCAGCCGATACCGGGCAGAATAAAGAGCACGACGCCGATAACCGCAATGACTTTACCCACGCGCAGAACAAACACCTTCAAACGTTGCCAACTTTGCAGCAAGACACTGCGATAACTGGGTAGACGGTAGGGGGGGAGTTCCATGACAAAGGGCATGGTTTCGCCGCGCAGCGCGGTTTTACCTAAGAGCCAGGCCGTCAGCAGCGCCACGAGAATACCGAGAACGTAAAGAGCGAAAACGACTTGTCCACCGTTACTGCGGAAAAACACGACAGCAAAAGCCATGTAGATGGTCAGTCGGGCAGAACAGGACATAAAAGGTTGCATCAGTACCGTCAGAATCCGTCCACGGGGATCTTCAATGATGCGTGAGCCCATGATGGCGGGCACATTGCAACCAAAGCCAATGACCATGGGGACCAAAGCATTTCCGGGCAGTCCGAAGCGGCGCATCAGACGATCCATGGCGTAGGCGGCGCGTGCCATGTAGCCTGAGTCATCGAGAAAAGCAAGAAAGAGGAAGGTCAAGGCAATGGGCGGGATGAAGGAAATGACTAGGTTGAGTCCGCCGCCGATACCTCCAGCAATGATGGAAATCAGTCCGCTCGGCAGACCCGCCAAAAGGAGAAGGTGACCCACGCCATGGATGAGAATGGCGGCGGAAGCCTGATCGAAAAAATCGAGGAAGATATTGCCACCGCTAAAGCTCACCACAAATACCAGATACAGGACGAGCAAAAATATGGGTACGCCAAGCCAGTCGTTGAGTACGATTCGATCCAGATAATCATTGAGGCTTTGACGAATACCCACTTTGCCTCGCGCTTGGAGTGCCAGACCAGCCATTTCTTGCGCCCAGGAAAAGCGACGATCCATGATGAGGTCGGCGGCTTGCTCATGACTGGCTTCGGCTATGGGTTCTCGGGCTGCGGCGAGGACTTTTTCTGACTCGGCCGAGGGCGCTGGAGTATCACCGTCTAACAGTCGCAGCGCGTCGAAACGTTTCCGCGCTGAATTGTCGCCAGGAAGCGTATTTGCCAGTGTTGCGAGGGTTTGCTCAACCACGACTGGGTAGTTGGGAGCGATGCCCTGCGGCGGTACCCGAAGCGCTTGGTCCAATGTTTGTCGCAAAGCTTCTCGCCCTTGGTTTTGTCGGGCCACCATGGGCACTACGGGAATACCCAAGGCATCGGCCAAATCGGCGCAGTGCAGCGTCCAACCACGCGCTTCGGCTTCGTCGGTCATATTCATGACCATGATCATGGGTCGTCCGGTTTCGAGCAGTTCAGCGGTCAGCGCCAGGTGGCGTTCCAGATTGGCGGCATCGACAATGTTAATAATGAGGTCCACGGGGCCATCCAGCAGAAAATCTCGTGCGACGCGCTGATCTTCGCCACCGCCACCCATCAGACTGTAAACGCCCGGCAAATCGATGATGGATATTTTTTGCCCGGCCAAAGTCATGGTTCCGCTGCGCTGTTCTACCGTTACTCCGGGCCAGTTGCCGACCTGTTGATGCGCACCGGTGAGTAAATTGAAGAGGGTGGTTTTGCCACAGTTGGGGTTGCCAGCGAGAACGACGACACCACGATATGCGCTCATCGGGGCAACTCCGTAACCAGAATCTGCTGAATGACGCCCCAACCCAAGGCGATGCGTGCACCGCCCACTTGGACGACGGCACCGCGTTTGCTCGGACCTTGCACAAGACAAAATTCCGTACCGCGCCGGATACCCAGCATTTGCAAGCGCTGTTGCATACTCCGCCCGCCGGTAAAATCCATAATCCGCGCGCAGGCAGTGCTGCTTAATTGTCCAAGGGGTTGCTGGAGTGCTTTTTGCGAAGCTGTCACTGTGGGCGTTTGCATGGAGATGCGCATCCTATTCAGAAAAATTCGACATGGAGACGTAAAATGCCGGCCATCGCATTGGGATAAAATCCCGAGGGATGTTGTATGTATTGCAGATCGGGCTGCAAACTGAGGTGCTTGGTCAGTTTTGCCAGATAAGTCAACTCATAGGTGGTTTCGGCGTGGTGAATAGCGGCAGGGTCCGTTTCTAGTCCTGCGGCCACGGCTTCCGGTCGCAGCCAAGCGCGGGCAATGCCAATAGAAATGCTGTCCTTTGGACGCCCGGCAAAAGGATGTCCGAGACGCAAACCCACACCCACATACCAAGGTACGGGATTGATGCTTTGAGGCGCACCACCGGCCTGTAAAAAAGCGCCCAGTTGCCGTTCTCCGGGTAGTGTCCAGTTACCTTCGGCAATAGCATAAACACCCGCCGTACTGAGCGAGAGGCCATAGCGATCTGGATTGGATGGCTGATAACTCCAAGCGCCTAGCTTGACCACATATTGACCATAATCATCGGTGCTATCGTTTGGTTTATCTTCAGGACGGTGACCCCAGTGCAACCCACCTTCCCAAAGCGCCATGTATCCTCTGTCGAACGCGGAAGTCTGATGCTGGGGGTCACCCTGAAAAATGGCGAACTTGCTGCTCAGATGCTCGGTATGCGCACCGAGCAGGAACCCCAGACCAGAATAAGGATAAGTAGCCGTGCCGGGGACATTCACGGTGATCGTCGGAGACATACCAAAGGAGCTGTTCAGGAGTTGCAGCGCATTTGCGGTGACATCAAAGTAATAATTGACATCCATGTAACCCACTCGAGAACTCAGCCAATCCGTCCAGCGTTGGCGGTAAGCAGCGTCGTAAAAGCGCACCGCATTGGGTGCCCAGATATTGCTGGCCGTTTGAATATCCCCGCTATAGTTTTGCTGGATACCGCTGCTGTAGATTCCCATCAGGGAAAGCGTGAACTTTCCTCCGGGCCACAGCCCCGCCTTTGCCGTGTCATATTCCGCACCGACTTGGCCGACAATATTGCCTTCGCTTCCGGTTTTGATGCCGCCGGAAAAGTTGCTAAATATTTCGCTATCTAAATGTCCCGCCCAAGAAAGCCCGTCGCCAATATGCGTGTAGGCCGGTAAGTATTTCGCAGGCAGGCCGGGGATATTTGGAATGGCTCCATCGGCAGCAATCGGCGTGTCGGCTAGGCAGGTGCTGGTGTATAGGCCTAAAGGCACAGTGCAAAGAACCTTGGCCAAGGACAGCAAGAGGCGAGGCATGGTGGGTACGCTCCGTTATTTGGATAATAATGAGAATGATTCGCAATATTATAATAACGGGTGCTGCTGTCAATAGGGTCAGCGCAGGTGGCCTCTCGAAAATAGGCATTGGTGCCGGTGAATTTCAAAACTTAGTGAATATTTTTCAGGGTTTGTGCCAGATCATGGGGGTCTAGCACTTGCCAGATAATCCGTGCTTCGCCGTGGTGGTTGACGTAAACCATGGTGGGCACGGTTTTTTGTCCGGTAGCCTCCAGTATGGCGAGGTTTTGCCGGAGTGCTTGTTCGGTAGCAGTATTCGGTAAAATCTCAGCAATAGCCCCTTGGTGGCCTTTTTCGCGGAAGCCCTTTTCGTTTTTTCGCAGAGCTTGGAGTGGGTTTCTAGCCTCCAGAATAGCGGCCGCTTTACCCATACTGCTGCTTTCCAAGAAGCCAACAGGAGTGTAACGAATGGTGAGTTGGTCGGGTTGGATGAGGGGCTGAAGTTCGTTGATGAGGAGATGGCAGTAGGGACAATTGGGATCAAAGAACAAATAAATAATGTGAGGCCCGTTTCCTTGAGTGAACCAGTGCGCATGGCTGAGACGCTGTAGAATTTGCGCGGGCTTTTTGCCTGTGCTTTTCGGGGCAATGCCCCCCATAAGGTCCAAGGTATTGGCCATGCCATAGGGACTGAAACATAGTGACAGACAGCCGATAACTGCTGACGAACAAAGAGAAAAAAAGACTCTTCTGCGGATGTTACGGATGGATGATGGCATGATGGCGTTGCTCCTGTTTCCTGCTTGCTGTTGTAAATAAGCAAAACCTGGGCCAAATCTTAAAAAATACGGAGTGAGGGCAAAAATTTTTGCTTTGGGGGGTTGTCTAGCGGCGGCTTACCGCCTATATTCCCAAACATGGACTATAGAGCATCAGTTTTACTAATGGCTAATATACGCCCCGAATTGGGAGGAAGCCGAGCTGTGTGCGCAGACGTGCTGGCGGCTTTGGGTCGTTACCCATTGGCTCAGTCCATTATGCAGTATCTTGATAGGCCGAACTTGTTCGGCTTTATTTTTGGTGTTTAGGGGGTAGCCTCGAAGTTTCTCTTCTTGATGAGAAATGGCAATGTCTCTGCATAAGCGGCTCTTGAGCAAATTACGCAGCGGCGATTCCCAGTTGAATCTGGAGATAAGTAATGAAGAAGAAGCATCGCTGGCAGTTAGCGTTAGCGGTAATGATGGTGGTGGGGAGTAGTGGTGTCGCCAACGCGGCCACACACCATGCTGTGGTCGGGAAAAAGTCCCACCGTGTGCATCACTATCATCACCTCAAAAAAGTGCACTATCGGAAATTTAAGCGTGAGCGTGGAGTGGTTCCCGCCGCAAAAAATGATTATACCGCGCTTACCCCCACGGCGTTGCAGTTGATGCACCTAGCGCCGGTGGAGTTTGCCGGTGTGGGCGCGGCACCGCAACCGAGGCCGGACTACCAATATCACATGC
Organism: Acidithiobacillus sp.; assembly: GCA_041676785.1. Classification (GTDB taxonomy): domain Bacteria; phylum Pseudomonadota; class Gammaproteobacteria; order Acidithiobacillales; family Acidithiobacillaceae; genus Acidithiobacillus. The sequence goes on from JBAYRF010000017.1 coordinate 30,405, forward strand.
AGTCTTTTCCGAGTATCGCTAGCAGCTCGGTAACGAGCCCCGACTTTGTTGATCAGTCTTTGGTGATGGTAAAGACCAGCTTGGTGACCAGTGCAGAGCCTGCAGGTATTCCAGTAAAGCCAGTCGCGGCTCCGGTAGATGCCATTCAAGCCACTTCAGCGCCGGAGCAATCGCATCTCAGGATGGCCGTAGAAATGCTCGCCAGCCAGGCCTATCACTGGGCTCGACATCCTTTGCAGGCATTAGAAAGCAGTGGCAATGCAGCGACTGGACCGCAGGCAGCGGCAGATTTGGCCGATGAGATTGCTCAAGCCAGCCAGTCTGCGACGGAAGATGATGTACATTCCGCATCCGATTCTTGGTTTTCACCGCGTAGCATGGTCGTGTCGGCGTTAAGGTTTATTGGCGCGCCCTATCGTTGGGGAGGCATGAGCCCGGCTTCGGGATTCGACTGCAGTGGTTTTGTGAAATATATTCTGGCCAAGTTTGATATTCAGGTGCCCCGTACTTCGTATGCGCAGGCCGCAGATTTACGCAAAGTCTCTCGGGAAAATCTGAAGCCGGGCGATCTGGTCTTTTTTGATACCATGCACCGACCCTATTCTCATGTGGGTATTTATATTGGCCATCAGCATTTTGTGAGTGCGCAAACGCCCAGTACGGGTGTTCAGGTGGGGAGTCTCAACGATCCTTATTGGGCAGCCCATTACGACGGAGCGCGTAGTGTACCGTTTACCAGCGCCTCTTGAGGCGGTTTAGTAAGCAAGGATGTAGTGTTACGCAAAAGCCCGCTGCTGCAGCGGGTTTTTTTAGGTCTGTAGGGATACTACGGTAAAGGTTCTTCAGAGCTTGCCGTAGGAATGCAGGCCACCCAAAAATAAGTCTACGCCAATGAAGCAAAAGGTAATGACAATCAAGCTGATAAACGCCCACCAAGCCATTGGTCGCCCCTCCCAGTTGCGTTGACTACGGGCATGCAGGAATCCCGCATAATTGAGCCAAACAATGAGCGCCCAGGTTTCTTTGGGGTCCCAAGACCAAAATCCGCCCCAAGCTTTGGCAGCCCAGACTGCACCAAGAATGGTTCCGACCGTAAAAAACAGAAAACCAAAAGCGATGGTCCCCGAAAAAGTCTTGTCGAGGAGTGCTAGGCTCGGTAGGCGATCACGCAGAAAACTACCGGTACGAATGGCCCGTTCTTTGAGGAGATAGGCCATGCCTGCCATGGCAGAAATATAAAAATTGGCATAGGCGATAAACATGGACGGAACGTGAATTTTCATCCAGAAACTTTGCAGGGCCGGAATCAGGGGCTGGATGCGGTTCAAATGATAAGCGGCACCTACCCAGATCAGAAAAATATCAGCAACCAGCACCAAGGGCAGGACAAAAGCGCCTAATCCGCGATTCTCGGTACGATTTTCGTGAAACAGATAAAACAGAATGGTGGTTGCACAGAACAGTACCATCACGTCGTAAATGTTGCTGACTGGAATATGGCCCCAAGAAGGATGCCCGATGTAGGTTTCCCGCCAGCGGATCGCGAGTCCGGAAAAACCCAGCACGACGGCCACCCAGGCTAAGCGATGACCCCAGTCACCAGCACTTTGGTTACCCGCAAAAAGATATAGATAGTAACCTGCGGCACTAAGTAGTATGGCTCCGCTCATCCAGTAGAACATGGCATTACTGTGGAAAAAATAGCGCAGTGCGAGACTATCGCTGGTTTGTAATCCCATCTGATACAGACCGATGCCTAGCCCGGAGATGGCTAGAACCACCAGAAAGAGGACGCGAAAAGCGGGCCATTTCAGACCAAACCACATCAGTCCAACGTACCACATGCCGAGAATGATGAATTGCCACATCCAGAAATCGGCGCGAAAAATAGCCCAAGTGGCAAAAGCGCCAACCGTCAGAAAAATGGCCCAAGCGACGCGCTGAAACTTGGAGTTTTCCAGCGCCGGGCGGTCGTTAAATGAGAAATAGGGTTGCTGGATATCTGCGGACATCAGACAGGCTCCTGTGTGCGGTATGAATAGGGCTAATACTTATCGCTTCATTATGAGTGGTAAAGTACAAGCAATATCCACGCCCAGAAGTATGCGCTGCGCTCATCCTATCTACTGAAAAGGACACAGCATGCGAGCCGTGTCCTTTATTGAGGTTCTGTACCTAAACGGCCAAGCCTTACGCGCAGAATCGACCCTTAGCGGACAATCGATCAGGTATTTTGGCCCATATCGTCGGGCGTTTTCCATTCGTGACGCAGGGCCACATGGGGCAGTTTATCTGCCGTAAAACCTTCCTTCTGCAACAACTCGGCCAGTGCGACAGCCGCTGGCCCGGCAATTTTAGCGTTGTCTAAGATATTGCGGGCAATATGTTCCGCCTCGCTAGCCGTAAACATCATTTCAACACTGTGCTCCTGCTCTTCAAGAATCTGCATATGGAATCTCCTCTAGTCAAAAACGTGGGGCGGCTGGCGAAAATGATCATCGGTCCGATAGTCTTGTTCTGCCAATAGATAAGCCATATCCAAAGTGTCTTTGGCAAAGGTGGCCGCATTTTTGACCAGAGGCTCCACGATCTTGGCGAGATCTTTTTTATCAAAGCGAATAGTGAGGCTTTGTGCGTCTTTACGAACGACATCCATAAAACACTCCTTTCCAGAAAGGTGCGTGGTTCCACTAAAACAATAAAATCTTGTTTAAGGTTTAGTATATGGATCGTCATTTGTCAAAATTCGCCCTTTAAACCATCGGCGGTGGACTTTGATCGAGGCGCGCCAGTAGGCGAAAACCGCCAATGACGCCGAGGATACGATTTCTGAGTGCTGCTTCGGGTTCTTTTGCGTCCTTCGGCCAGCATTTACGCTGTGTGTGGCGTGCCCAAGGTTTTTCAGGGATGCTGTTGCAATCTAGGGCGATAAATAAGTCTGGCCACGACAGATCATGATCGTTGGCGCGTGCTTCCAGCCATGCGCTACCTAATTCCATAGCGAGCAGGGCCGCTTTTTGGGCTTTTTCAGGATCGTCGGGATGCCAGAAGAGAATGCGTGCACGCCGCTTATACATAAAACCCCTTTTTTTGATGGAATTGTGTAAAAATAGCAGGATGGACAGAAAATCGGGAGTCCCCATGGAAATCTGGGTGTGGTAGCAGAAATAGCAGACTGGTCGGAGCGTCTGGGACAAAATGGCCTTCTGGCGCAAATGTTGCCCCAATTTCGCGCCCGGGAGCAGCAGCAAGCCATGGCCTCCCAAGTTGCGGAGACTTTGCGCGAGGGTGGAGTCGCTCTGATTGAGGCGGGTACGGGTACGGGCAAGACTTTTGCGTACCTGCTGCCAGCGATGGTTTCTGGGCGCAAAGTGCTGGTGTCCACGGGCAGCAAAGCTTTGCAAGATCAGATTCTCGAAAAGGATATTCCCCTGCTGCTACGCGTCGTGGGGAAAACCTTGCGGGTGAGTCGACTCAAGGGACGGGCCAACTATCTTTGCCGCTATCGTTTGCAGCGTTTTAGCGCTGAGGGCGTGGCTCCCGCTCTGGCCGCACCTTTGGCCAAAATTGCGGATTGGGCTGGACGTACCCGTGAAGGCGACATTGGTGAATTGAGCAGCGTGCCGGAAGACTCCCCGGTGTGGCCGCTGGTGACTTCTACCCGGGATAACTGTCTGGGTAATGATTGCGCGGAATATAATCGCTGTCATGTGGTCGAAGCGCGGCGACAAGCTCAAGAAGCGGATATTCTGGTGGTCAACCATCATTTATTGTTTTCTGATCTGGCGCTCAAGGCGAACGGCATGGGTGATTTGTTGCCTCGGGTCGAGGCCATGATATTGGATGAAGCGCATCAGGTTGTGGACCTTGCGGGTCGTTATTTTGGTAAGCAACTCAGCAGTCATCAGCTCTGGGAGTGGGCTCGGGATAGTCGTGCGGAAGCGTTGAATGAAGCCGCCGATGATGAACCCTTATTGTCAGCCGCTGCCCAAGTAGAAGCCGCGACGACGATGTGGCGCGGTGCTCTGGGCACAGGCGAGGCGCGTGGGTCCTGGGCTTTGGCTGCGGACTCACCGCAAAAGTCCGCATTTTTACAGTTACGTCAGGCGGTTGCGCTCCTCCATCAAGCCCTGCATAGTGCTGCCGCAAGAGGTAAGGGTTTGGAGCAATGCGCGGCGCGGGGCGCATTGCTGTTGGCTACCGTGGATTTCTTCGCGCTCCACGATGCCCCAGATATGGTTTTTTGGCAGGAAAAAAAGGCGCGGACGGTGCAGTTGCATGCCACCCCGCTCGACGTTGCGGCACCGCTGCAAAAATATTTGCTCGAACCGATCACGGCCTTGATCCTTACCAGCGCCACCCTGCGGGTGGGGGAAAGCTTTGTCGGTATTGAGCGCGCCCTAGGGCTCATAGGAACCCGAACTTTTAATGCCGCATCGCCTTTTAATTATGCCGTACAGTCCTTGTTGTACTTGCCTTGTGGCCTGCCTGAACCGAATCAGCCAACTTATACAGCGGCTTGCCTTGAGGTGGCTGTACCCGTTATTGAGGCGAGCGGAGGTCGGACTTTTTTTCTGTTCACCAGCCATCGGGCGCTTCAGGAAGCGGCGGATTATCTTCCGCAACGTTTGGACTTCCCTGTGCTCGTTCAAGGCAGTATGCCGCGCTCGCGATTGCTGGATCGTTTCCGCCGCTTGGGTAATGCCGTACTCCTCGGCGCAGCCAGTTTTTGGGAGGGCGTCGATGTGCAGGGCGAAGCGCTCTCTTGCGTGATTATTGATAAGTTGCCTTTCGCCAATCCTTCAGACCCCATCCTGCGGGCGCGTGTCGAACAATGCCAAGCCGCAGGCGGTGATCCCTTTCGCGAATTACAAATTCCTCAGGCGGTCATTGCATTACGTCAGGGGGTCGGACGTTTGATCCGTTCTGAAAAAGATCGTGGCGTGCTCCTGCTTTGTGATCCACGCTTGCGCAGTAAGGGCTATGGGCGCATTTTTCTGGACAGTTTGCCAGCCATGCGCCGAGTTTCCGACTTGGCTGCGGTGCAACAGTTCTGGCGGGAGGCTGCGGAATGAGGCAGCCCGTCTTCCTAGCGATGGATACGGCCACCGAAGCTTGCTCGGTGGCTATCCATGGGATGAATGGTATTTTTGAAGAGTGCGTGATAGCCGCGAATGTCCACAGTCAGGCATTGCTGCCCATGATCGAGCGGGTGCTGCAGCGGAGTGGCTATGTTTTGTCTGATCTCACGGCCATTGCCTGTGGTGTGGGTCCCGGGGGGTTTACGGGGGTGCGCATTGGTGTCAGCACGGCTCAGGCTCTGGCTTTGATTCATCAATTGCCAGTCTATCCGGTTTCCAGTTTGCAGGCTTTGGCGGCGGGGGTACGGTATCCCCAGGTTTTGGTCGCACTGGATGCCCGCAAAGGCGAGGTGTACGCCGGGAGTTACGTGCAAAATGATGGTGGACTCCCGCAATTACAGGGTGTAGAGCGTGTTTGTGCCCCAGAAGCCGTAGATTGGCCCGAAGAAGGATTTTGGTGGGGGCTGGGGACGGGTTGGCAGGCTTATCATCAACACTGGCAAGGATCACAGATTTTGGGGTGGAGCGGGGATTGCTTTCCTCAGGCCGAAGCCGTATTGCGTCTGGCCATGGCGCGCCACGCTGCCGGTGATCCGGGGATTCACCCGACGCAGTTGGAGCCTCACTATATTCGTCCGTTTTTGCCCCAAGAGCAGCAAAAATGAAGCTGCGGCCGATGCAAGCGGAGGATCTGGATGCCGTGGCCGATCTGGAATCTCATATTTCTCCTGGGCCTTGGACGCGGGGGATTTTTCGGGATTGTATCCAGGCGGGTTATGATGTCTGGGTGCTGGAGGAAGATTCTGGAAGTTTGCTGGCTTTTGGGGTGCTGTCTACGGGTGCTGCCGAAGCGCATATTCTCAACCTCGGGGTGGCGCCCGCACGACGGCGCTTGGGTTATGGACGTAAAATGCTGACCCATTTGCTGCAACGTGCCCGTCAGCTCGGCGCGGAAAGAGCCTTTCTGGAAGTGCGGGTTTCCAATGTTGGTGCCCAGCAATTGTATCGTTCCGCCGGCTTTCATGAAATCGGTGTGCGCTTAAATTATTATCGTAATGCGGATGGCCGTGAAGATGCACTGGTGTTGTCTCTCGCGTTGACACCGGCTGTCCATTATCTCAGAGAAGGTTGAACTGGCTTATGTCGTTATCTCCCGAAACCGTGATGTCGAGCGAGGATGCTTTTATGGAGGCTATCCGGCGACGTCGTACTTTTGCCATTATTTCCCATCCTGATGCGGGTAAAACCACGCTCACGGAAAAATTGCTGCTGTTTGGGGGCGCGATTCAGTTGGCGGGTACGGTCAAGGCGCGCAAAAGTAGTCGTCATGCGACCAGTGACTGGATGGCCATTGAAAAAAATCGCGGTATATCCGTAGCCAGTTCTGTTATGCAGTTTGACTATGCGGATCATGTCATCAACCTTCTCGACACGCCGGGCCATCAGGATTTTTCGGAAGATACTTATCGCGTGTTGACTGCTGTCGATTCGGCATTGATGGTGATTGATGGTGGTAATGGTGTCGAAGCCCAGACGATTAAGCTACTGGAAGTCTGCCGTCTGCGCGCGACGCCCATTATTACTTTTATGAACAAGTTTGACCGCGAAAGCCGAGATCCGACGGAGTTGTTGGATGAAGTAGAGTCCGTGCTGGGAATCCAGTGTGCTCCGGTTACTTGGCCCATTGGTATGGGCAAGCGCTTTCGCGGTGTTTATCACCTGCTTCGCGATGAAGTTCTGGTGTTTACACCGGGTGAAGAAACCCGCGAACAGCAGGTGGAGCGGATTGTGGGTTTACATAATCCCGAGTTGGATCGACGTTTTCCGGAAGAAATGCCTGAATTGCGCGATCAGGTGGAGCTACTGCGTGCAGCCTCCCATGTTTTTTCTCTGGAAGAATTTTTGGCGGGGGATCAAACACCGGTATTTTTTGGCTCTGCGATCAATAACTTCGGTATTCGAGAACTGCTCGGCGCGTTGATTGATTGGGCACCGCCCCCTTTACCTCGGCCCACTACCGATCGGCGGGTGGCGCCAGAGGAGAGTGCTTTCAGTGGCTTCGTGTTCAAAATTCAGGCGAATATGGACCCCCAGCATCGGGATCGCGTGGCTTTTCTGCGTGTTTGTTCCGGCCATTTTCAGCGGGGCATGAAAATCAAGCATCTGCGTTTAGGACGTGATATTCAAGTACACAATCCCATCACCTTTCTCGCGCGGGAGCGGGAGTTGGTGGAAGATGCTTATGCGGGAGATATTATTGGCCTGCATAATCACGGTAGTATTCAGATTGGGGACAGTTTTAGCCAAGGTGAGGCTCTACAATTTACGGGTATTCCCTACTTTGCGCCGGAGTTATTCAGGCGGGTGCGCTTACGTAATCCGCTGAAAGCCAAGCAATTGCAAAAGGGCTTGCAGCAATTGGCGGAGGAGGGGGCCACTCAGGTTTTTAAGCCCTTGCAAGGCGGCGATCTGATTCTGGGTGCAGTGGGTGTCCTGCAATTTGACGTGGTTGCGGAAAGGCTAAAATCCGAATACACCGTAGAAGCGATTTTCGATCCGGTTACCATCCAGACGGCGCGCTGGATTCAGTGTGATGATGCCAAGGTATTGGCGGAGTTTACCCGCAAGCATGAAGAACAATTAGCCGAAGATGCGGGTCAGCGTCTGGCTTATCTTGCACCCTCCCGAGTCAATCTGGATTTGACGATGGAGCGTTGGCCCCAAGTAAAATTTCATGCAACCCGAGAGCATGCAGACACCTGATTGCGCGGCAAAGGAGTGCTGTAAATGATGCGAAAAACGCTTTTTGCCTTGATATTGAGCTTCTGGTCCGTCATGGCTATGGCGCAGGATCTGGAATCTTTGCGTGATCAAGCTGAACAGGACCCCACGGCCTTGGCGCAACTGCAGCAGTTAGCCCAGGGACCCGATGCCAAGGCGGCTTTTTATATGGGTACGCTCTATTCACCCCGAATTACCCGCCAAGAAACGACGGTCAAAAAAAACTGGTCGGAAACTTTGTACTGGTACCGAAAAGCGTCGCGACTCGGACTGGCCCGCGCGGATTTTGATCTCGGTCTCGCTTACGAAAAGGGTTTAGGGGTCAAAAAAGATCCACGGCGGGCCCAGGATTATTTTGAACGCATGGCGGCTATCGCCAGAGCGGAAACGGCCGTGCCAGCGTCGACCGACAAGTTGCGTACAGTTGCACCCGTGCAGGCAGATTGAAGCGCGCCAGCATCAAACGCTGAGCGTTTGCGCCAGCCGCCGATATTGAATGGCTTCTGCCAGATCTTGCGTGCTGATGGTGGCTCGACCTTCCAGATCGGCAATGCTGCGGGCGATACGGAGGATGCGGTGATAGCCCCGTGCTGATAGGCGCAGCGTTTCTGTAGCGCGGGCTAGGAGGCGTGAACCTTCACTGTTCAGGGCGCAATAATCATCCAATGCTTCACCCTGAAGTTGGGCATTGCGCACCTGCTGACGTTGCCATTGGCGTTGTACGGCGGCGTCAATGCGCTCCCGCCAGTATGCCGATCCCTCGCCTTGGGGGGCTTCCTGCAGCGTCTGCACCGAAAGTGCCGGTACTTCCATCTGAATATCAATACGATCCAATAGGGGTCCAGACAGACGACTACGATACTGGTTGATTTGCGCGGGTGTGCAGCGGCAAGGTTGTCGTGGATCACCCAGATGCCCGCAAGGACAAGGATTCATAGCGGCCACTAGCTGAAAGCGGGCGGGGAAGGTTGCCTGTCTTGCCGCTCGGGAAATATGAATCTCGCCCGATTCCAGAGGTTCGCGTAATACTTCCAGCACGCTACGGGGAAACTCGGGCATTTCATCGAGAAAAAGGATGCCGTTATGGGCGAGGCTGATTTCTCCGGGTCGAGGATGTGAGCCTCCCCCCACCATTGCCGCCGAAGAGGCACTGTGATGGGGCGCACGAAATGGCCGTTGGCCCCAGCGTTGTACATCAAATCCGCTGCTTTGCAGGCTGTGAATGGCAGCAACTTCTAGGGCTTCTGCGCGACGCAAAGGGGGTAGCAGTCCGGGCAGCCGCGCCGCCAGCATGCTTTTACCGGTGCCAGGTGGCCCTGAAAGTAGGAGATGATGTCCACCCGTTGCCGCAATAATCAGTGCGCGCTTTGCCGCTTCTTGGCCGCGCACGTCCCGCAAATCTGGATATGGATGCCTATCCCCTAGATCGTGCTCCTCTGCCAAGGTGACCGTCAGACGTTGCGTGCCACGGAGATGTGCTACCGCCTCGGCGAGATTTTCGCAGGCAAATATGCGCGCGCTTTGGGCATAGGCGCCTTCTTTGGCGTTCCCCGTGGGGAGGAGCAAGGCACGCTTTGCACTGCCTGCAGCCATGCTACTGGACAGCGCGCCCGTCACCGGGCGCAGGCTGCCATCCAAGGCCAGTTCGCCAATCATCTCCAGATCCTGAAGCGCAGAGATAGGAATTTGTCCGCTGGCCGCGAGGATGCCAATGGCAATGGGTAAATCAAAACGCCCGCCATCTTTGGGAAGATCGGCGGGCGCCAGATTGACCACCATGCGTCGTGCTGGAAATTCGAAGCCACTATTCTGAATCGCCGATCGCACCCGGTCACGGGACTCCTTGACCGCAGTTTCCGCCAAGCCGACTACCGCGAAGGTCGGAAGTCCCGGCCCTAGGTCACACTCTACGGCAACGGCTGCCGCATGGACCCCGGTCAGCGCGCGACTATGGACGATGGCCAGCGGCAAAATTTAGTTCTTGTCGGCATTTTCGTCTATTACCGCTTTGGGTGCGAGCGCATCCAGTCGAGTTTCAAGAAGGGCGACCCGCGCGGCGAGGCGTGACAGGAGTTCCTGTTGTACATCAAATTCATCGCGGGTGACTAAATCCAAGCGATCCAGCGTATTGGACAGCATGGCCCGCGCCTGTTTGTCCACATCTTCTTTGACGGTGCCAAGACGGGCAAAAGCATCTCCAAAAGCGGCGGCGATGTCATCAGTAATTCGGTGCTGCATAGTAGTCTCCTTAAAGGCCCATGGCCTGACGGATGAGAAAACGCTTGACCTGGGGTAGCATCCCGGCTCCCAGCATCCCAATGTCTCGTAGGCGCGCAAGGCTGCGACTACGGTTCGAGAAGAGGTGACTGAGAGCGCCGCAAGTCAGCACGTTGACGAGATTATCAGGGCGCCGCGAACTTTGGTAGCGGCGCAACGCGGCGGTGCTCCCCCAATCTTGATGTTGCGCTTGGGCGCTACGGATGATCTGGGTGAGTGCCTCGGCGTCTCGAAAGCCGAGATTAACGCCGAGTCCTGCCAGCGGATGCACGCCGTGTGCGCTGTCGCCCAGAACGGCGCAGCGCTCGGCAATATAACGACTGCTGTGCATGCCGGAGAGGGGATAACTGCCACGGCGTCCGATTTTTGTGAAATGTCCCAGTTGTGGTCCGAAGACCCGATATAACTCCGCCAGAAAACTTTGATCATTCAGCGTCATCAGCTTTCTGGCAACGGGATGTTTGGCGCTCCAGACCATGGAAGCGCGCGGATGACCTTCTGGATCATTGCTGAAAGGCAATAGGGCCAAAGGACCAGAAGCCAGGAAGCGTTGATAAGCGATATGGCGATGCGGTTTTTCCATCCAAACCGTCGCCGTTATAGCGTCTTGCCCATAGGATTCCTGAAAGACCGGCGCCTGAATCAGTTGCTTGCGTAATGCCGATTGACGGCCTTCGGCAATAGCCAGCAAAGTGCCGGTAAATTCTTGGCCTTGTGCCTCGGTAATCTGCATCGCCTGACCATCGGCCCAGGCTCCGGTAATTTCCGCACCATAGTGGATTTTGACGCCTGCTTCGGCCAGGGCCGCGTGCAATGCCTGTTCAAGGCGACGATTTTCGACAATATGACCGAGAAGGACTTCTCCACCTTCCTCGGCATCCAGATCAATACTCCCCGCGCCTTCTGCATCCCAGACCCGCATTCTTTCTACAACGGTTCCTAAGCGGGCCACGGAAATACCCAAGCTATCGAGAAAATGCTGGGAACCCAAAGCCACCAGACTAGCGCGTTCAAAGGAATCGGCGCTGGCGCAGACCGATTCGGGACGTTTTTCAAACAGACTGACGCGCAGGCCAGCCTGATTGGCTGCCAGAGCCAGACTCGCCCCCACCATGCCTGCCCCGGAAATAATCAGATCATATTTTTCGGACATGGGAGAACTCCATGATGAGATCAGGAATGGTACTGCCTGCCGGTAGGTGAATCCCGGCAAGGCGTGCCGCGAGTTCACGCTTGCCGAAACTCGTCTGATTTAACAAGCTCAGAGCCGCAGCACGGATCACGCGCAGCGGCAGGCGAGGACTGCTGAACAGGCGATTCATGGCTTCGGTGAAGGCGATCGTTTCCAAGCGATCCTGGCGTCGAATGCGTGTGTAATCGCTGAGTAATTGCTTACTACCCGGATCATCACCACGCTGCGCGACTTCGCGCAGGAGGGCCGCCAAGGTTACCACGTCTCGCAAACCCAGATTGTATCCCTGACCCGCGAGCGGATGGAGGGTCTGGGAGGCGTTGCCTACCAGTGCGAGACGTTGTTCGGGCTCTGCCCAAAGCTGCTGAAAAAATAAAGGATAAACGCTGCGTGGGCCGACAGCCGTCAAGGGAGGGATGCGGGGCGGACGTTGCCGGTTGAGAGCCTTCAGAAAGTCAAAGTCGTTGTAATCCAAAACACGACTGGCGTCACTGGGGCCGAGACTCCAAACAATAGAAAACTGCTGGTTACCCATTGGCAGAAAGGCGAGGGGGCCACTTTCCTGAAAGTGCTCAAAGGCAACACCCGGCAAAGGCTCTCTGGGCGTGACGGTGGCAATCACCGCATGTCGATTGTGACTCCAGCCCATGCGCCGCAGCGCGGCTAGCTTTGCCAGTCCACCCTGACCCCCATCGGCGACCACAGCGAGGGAGGTTTCGATTTGGAGGTCGGACCAGCCCAAGCGCAACCGGTCTGGGAACCACTGTAAAGTTTCCAGAGGTCCCGGCGCTTCCTCCACCAACTGCTGACACTGTGTCAAAGGTACTGCAAGAGCCTCGGTGAGGGTGTGGAGTCCAGCAACCTCGCCCAGTCTATGTTCGGGCACATCAAGCAGGGAGTGTTCCAGACAAACGCGACCACTGAGCCCCTGTTGCGTGATTTGTACGGATTCAATGGCGGCAGCATCGGCGAGGGGCATTTTTACCCCGAGGTTGCTCAGCAGTCGTCGACTCCCCAAAGCCAAAGCGACGGTACGATCACTTTGGAGGGGGCGTTGTAGATTCCTAGGGAAAGTGTCCAGCATCAGCACGCGCAGCGGTGCATCGGCTAGAGCCAAGACCAAGCTGCGCGCCACAGGCCCGTTACCGAGAATGGTCAAATCGGCTGTCAGGCTACGCATAATTTCTCCGGCGCTTTGGCATATCGCGTCATTTAAGACTAAGACGCCTGCTGCGGCAAGTTTTGTCTGTGTTTTGGGTATTTTCAGGTAAGGACATGGGCGGGCATTCCGACCTAAAATGCTTGCATGATTACGTTTCCAGATACCGCTGCAGACCATGCGTCCTCCCCGCTAAAAAATCTTGTGGACAGTCATTGTCATGTGGATGATGTGGCTTTTGCCGAAGATCGGCGCGCCGTTTTGCAACGCGCCGTTGCAGCAGGCGTGAGTAAGATAGTGGTACCTGGCTACAGTCCATTATTTTGGCAGCGGTTACAGGTGCTATGTGCGGAATTCCCGGCGTTGCTGTATCCGGCTTATGGCGTGCATCCGCTGTATTTGCGAGAATGCGGCGCCGATTGGACAGAGCGTTTGCAGGCGTTGCTGGATGGCGCCGTGGCACTCGGAGAAATAGGTTTGGATGCGGGCGTCGATGCCCCGGATCGCGCTGAGCAGGAAGTTTGCCTGCGGACGCAACTGGCCTTGGCGCGGGATCTGCATCTGCCGGTGATTTTGCATGCCCGTCAGAGCTTGGAAGCACTGTTGCTGATATTACGCCACTATCCGGGGTTGCGGGGCGTGGTCCACAGTTTTACCGGCAGTCTGGTGCAAGGGCAGCGTCTTGTGGATATGGGCTTTTACTTAGGGTTAGGTGCGGCTTGCAGCCATCCCCGCGCATTGCGTTTGCGGGCTACCATGGCAGCGCTTCCGGTGGACAATGTACTGGTTGAAACGGATGCACCGTGGCAATCTTCTCTACAGCGGCGGGGACAGCGGAATGAGCCAGGCTTCCTCCCGGAAACCATCCGGGTGCTTGCCGAATTGCGGCATACGCCACCGCAAGAACTGGCAGACCATTGCACCCAAAATACGCTTTCCCTTTTTCGTCTTTAGGATAACTGACCCATGCAACATCCTTTTACGCGTACAGAAATTCTCCTAGGTGGCCCCGCACTGGCCGGTTTGCACGACCGACATGTGCTCATCGCCGGCGTCGGTGGTGTTGGGGGCTATGTTGCCGAGAATTTGGCTCGGGCAGGGGTAGGTCGGATCACTTTGGTGGATCATGACGTGGTTGGTGTTTCCAATATCAATCGGCAATTGGTGGCCCTGCATTCAACGCTGAACCAACCCAAAGTGGCAGTGATGGCAGCGCGCATTCGGGATATTCATCCGGATTGCGAAGTGGTAGCCCGCCAGGAATTTATTACCGTGGACAATGCGGAACCTATTCTGCGCGAAAGCGGCGCGGAGTTGGTGGCTGACTGTATTGATGCCATTGCTTGGAAAGCCGTGTTGATTGCGTCGGCGCAAAAACTGGGATTGCCGGTATTTTCCAGCATGGGGGCGGGCAACCGCCTCGATCCTCGGCGTGTCCGCGTCGCTCGCTTCAACCAAACGAGCCATTGTCCACTCGCACGAGAAGTGCGCGCCTTGCTGCGCAAGAACGGAGCGAGTCTTGATTTTCTGTCGGTATTTTCCGACGAAACGCCGCGCCCGACGGCGGCAGCCGAAGTTCAGAGCGGTCCCCAAGGCCGGCCAAAAACGGTGAATGGTACGATTTCTTTTATGCCCGCATTGTTTGGTGTTTTGTTGTCAGGGCTCATTATCGAAGAACTCCTGACATCTGGCGAAAATGTAAAAAGCATCTAACTAACACTCACAAGAATACTTGAACTAACAATAAAAAATAATATAAACAAATTATCATATTTCTGTTTTTCTGGAGATTTTTAGCGCGGGGCTCAGAGTTATGGCAAAATTTATGAGTACGGAATGGATACGTCTGGTAGGCAAACAGTGGGATACGCATCCCGAAATTCAGAAAGACCTGAAAAATTTTAATGCGACTTGGGAATATTATATCGAGGATCGCCCGGATATCCCCCATGTCATGTTGTTCTGCAAAGCGGGAAAAGTCATTTACGCAGGCCCCTCGGATGGCCGACGTCGCGATTTTATTATGTGGACAACGATGGATAACTGGAAACGAATCCTTTCTGGAGAATTGTCTGGCAAAGCAGCCTTGATGACGCGCAAGCTAAAATTCAAGGGTTCTATGATGACGGCAATGAAGTATATGACACCCTTCAATATTCATCTCAGTATTCTCGGCGAAATACCCGTCGATTTTGATCTCTGAGAGGTGAATGGATAATGCCCAGTGTCTCCTCATCTACGGCAATGCTTAACTTTACCGTAGATCCAAATTACTCGGGTAAAAATCTGCCAGGGTGGTTTTTGATGAATACTTTTCTGCAAAGGCACTTGGGCCAGATCATGCATTTCCAGCCCCAAGATGACTTTGACGGAGGACGAAAAGCGGTTCTCGCCAATAACTTTGATCTGGTTTATGCCAATCCCTTTGATTGGGTTCAATATCAGCAAAAGCTGGGTTTTTTGCCTATTGCCAAACCACGTAATCATTTTGATGAAGTGTACCTATGTGCTTCGGAACCCAGTGCCATTGAGGATCTGAACCACTTGCCAGAGCGTATTCGGATTGCTTCTGCGCATCCATCCACCTTGATACACATGGTAGGCTTATTTCTGTTGGACAAGGCAGAAATTGATCGGGCCCGCCTCGATTTTGTCTTCACCGGCAGCTATCAGGGGGTATTGAAGGCGGTGCTGCAAGGACAGGCTGATCTGGGCTTTTTATTTAACGAGGTCTATGCAGGGGCGAGCCGGCTAATCCGTGAGCGCATACGCGTCATTGACCAGTCAGACGATGCTTTCGCTTTTCATGCATTTTGTATAGGTCCACGGTTGCAGGCCCAGCAGGAAGCGCTCACGCAAGTGCTTTGTGAAATGGATCAAGAGCCGCGTGGCAAAGCACTTCTGCAAGATATTGGGTTTGCAGGATTTGAGCGGGTAACCGAGGAAGAAATCGCGTGTTTGACCATGCTGGCCGACGAATATGTGAGCGGTCACGAAGCCTTAGATATTCGGGCAACCTCCAGCCTGGCTGTGGAAGACAGCGCTTTTGTGGTCGCGCGTGAAGAGCCAGGTAGCGGGACAAAATAGACCGGCTGTGGTTACAATGCACGGATGAGCTATCGCGACCTCCGTGCTTTTATTGCCGACCTCGAAAAACGTGACTTGCTGCGCCGCTTGTCGGTGTCGGTTTCTCCGAATCTGGAAATGACGGAAATCTGCGATCGCACGCTCCGCGCAGGTGGTCCCGCCATTCTTTTTAGTAAAGTGACGGGATTTGATACGCCGGTCCTCGGCAATCTTTTTGGCACGACGGAGCGGGTTGCCTTAGGTATGGGGGGCGAATCCTTGGCGGATTTGCGGCAGATTGGTCAATTATTGGCCTATCTTAAAGAACCGGACCCGCCTCGGGGCTTGCGGGATTTGTGGGCCAAATTGCCGACGCTGCGCAAAATTCTGTATATGGCTCCGACGAATGTCAGTCGTCCGCCCTGTCAGGAAATCGTCTTGCGCGGTGATGCGGTAGATCTCGCGGCCTTACCCGTACAGACCTGCTGGCCCGAAGATGCGGCTCCGCTGATGACTTGGGGGCTGACGATTACCAAAGGGCCTCATAAACGTCGCGCGAATATGGGTATTTATCGTCAGCAGGTCATTGGGCGCAACCGGGTGATCATGCGCTGGCTCGCCCATCGCGGTGGTGCCCAAGATCTTCGGGAGTTCCAAAAAAATCATCCAGGAGAACCCTTTCCGGTGGCGGTGGCTTACGGTGCTGATCCGGCTACCATTCTGGCTGCGGTTATCCCGATCCCCGATACGGTTTCTGAACACCAGTTTGCAGGATTACTCCGGGGAGGTCGTACCGAACTGGCCCATGCCCTGACCGTGCCCCTGCAAGTGCCAGCTCGGGCGGAAATCGTTCTGGAAGGCCATATTTATCCTGAAGATATGGCAGAAGAGGGGCCGTTTGGGGATCACACCGGCTATTATAACGAAACTCAACATTTTCCTGTTTTTACGGTAGAAGCCATTACCCATCGGGAAAATCCCATCTATCACAGTACCTACACGGGTCGTCCCCCCGATGAGCCAGCCATTCTCGGAGCAGCGCTTAACGAAGTATTTGTGCCGCTCCTCCAAAAGCAGTTTCCCGAGATTGTGGATTTTTACCTGCCGCCGGAGGGGTGTTCCTACCGCTTGGCGGTGGTGAGCATTCGTAAGGGTTATCCAGGACACGCCAAACGGGTGATGTTCGGCATCTGGGGATTTTTAAGACAGTTCATGTATACCAAATTTATTATTGTCGTGGATGACGATATCAATGTGCGCTGCTGGGAAGATGTCATCTGGGCTATGACCACGCGCATGGACCCCGTGCGCGATATGACGCCTATAGAAAATACGCCCATTGATTATCTGGATTTTGCCTCACCCGTCGCGGGGCTGGGTGGGAAAATGGGACTGGATGCCACCAATAAAATGCCGGGAGAAACCAACCGCGAATGGGGCCGGGCGATTCACATGACGGATGTTGTAAAGAAACGGGTAGATGGGTTGCTTGCAGAGCTGGATCGCCCCCTTTTTTAGAATAACCGCAGCGGGGTTCCTAAAATTGGCGTATGGGGTTATTCTCATTCGCTGATGGTGGAGCGGGTGATGGGAATCGAACCCACGTCATGAGCTTGGGAAGCTCGAGTTCTACCATTGAACTACACCCGCATTCGGCCGATTTTATGCGGAAGCGGGGTAAAAGGCAAGGTGAAGAGATTTGCTTCACTGTATATTAATATCAAGTAAAACCAATAAGATGGATAATACACCAAGAGGCATGATTATGGATGACTTACCAACCCGGGAAGAGGATATTGAGCAAGCCTCGCGTTCCCTGAAAGCCATGGCCCACCCTTTGCGCCTTAAGGTGCTCTGTGTATTGGGGTCAGAAGAAATGAGTGTGCAAGATATTGTTGCCGCAGTAGGAACGACGCAAAGTAATATTTCCCAACATCTGGCCATCTTGCGGGAAAAAGACATTCTCCGCGCTCGTAAGGATGCCAACAAAGTGTACTATCGCGTGGGTGATCCACGGACTTTGCGCTTGATTTCTATGATGAGTGATGTGTTCTGTAGCATTCACTGAGTCGTTAAAAGGGATTTTGGCAGCTCTGTCTTGCAGGTGCTGTTTTAGACATCAGATGCTGACTTGTTGAATATGATTATATTCTGATATACTTTGCCGCCTGAATGAAAGCGGTCGGTTTTTTTGCGGTTCGTTGAGAGCTGATCCTTTCGTCATGTGATTTAATTCAATCCATTAGGGTCCCCTGATATCGCTTTGGGCGGTGGAGAAACCTATGTCGTGCTGTCCATCAAAAAAAACGCTTTCGCTCCTAGTCGTCATGCTTTCCGGATTGGGGATGGTGAGTTCCGCTCATGCTTTAGATTTTAATCAGTGCGTAGATAGGGCTCTCAAGCAAAATCCGCAGATGCTGGCTGCCCGGGCACAGCAGGCAGAAGCCAAGGGTGCTGTTGCTGAGGCTCGTGGTCATCTTTTACCTAAGCTCGGTGCTTCGTTTTCCGCGAGTCAGTCCAACAACGCGCTGACCGTTTTTGGCATGAAGCTTTCTCAGCGGCAGGCTACTTTTAACGATTTTGGAGCCAATCAGTTTAATCCCAGCGATCCGAATGCTTATGACATCGCGCCTAGGGGGTTGAATCAACCGGGCAGTTATCACAATTTGGGGACCAAGCTGCAACTCGAAATTCCCATCTGGAATGGCGGCGAAATCTGGGGCCGACTGAGTCAAGCCCGCGCTATGCTGGAAGCCGCGCAAAGTGGTCATGTTATGGCGCGCCAGAAACTGATTTTTGCGGTTTTGCAGGCTTACGATAGTGTTATTGCCGCAGATTCGGGCATTCAAGTGGCCGAGAAGGCGCATAAGGCTGCTGAATCCTATGTCAAAACGACCCGCTTGCTGCTCAACCGTGGGGTACTGGTTAAAAATGATTTGCTGTCGGCAGAAGTTCATCTGGAGAAAGTGCAACTGGCATTAGAAACCGCCCGTAACGATCGTGCTAATGCCCTGGATAATCTGGCGATGCTCATTGGTTGGCCAGAGAGCAAAGCCTTGGCTGTGGCGGCACCGGCACGGCCGCGCTTACCCGTTGAACCGCTCCCGTCATTACAAAACGCTGCGCTACAAAATAATGCGGGTATTGCTGCATTGCGCCATAAAGTCAAAGCCGCGCAGGATGGCATACAAGTCGCCCGCGCCGCTTATCTACCCCATGTGAATGCCATGGCGAACCAAGAATGGAACGGTCAGACTTTGGGTGATGCGGCACCTTCGTACACCATTGGTGGCGAAGTCACTTGGAATGTCCTCGATTTTGCTCGGGGCGGTGGTCTGGATCGCGCGCAGGCTGGGCAGGAACAGGCGATGGCCGCTTTACAAGAAGCGCAGAACAATCTGCGTCTGCAGGTGGCGGAGGCGTGGCGTAGTGCGCGTGAGGCGGCCCTGCGGGTGAAAATGCGCCAGTTGGCCGTTAAGCAGATGGAAGAATCGCAACGTTTGGTTCGGTTGCGTTATCAAAATGGGATCGAGACCGTGACGGGGTTGTTGCATGGTCAGGCAGAGTTGGATCAGTCCCGTGCCAAACTGGTTGCTGCCTACTATGCCGAGGCCGTGGAACGTGGTGCCCTGTTGTTGGCTATCGGCAAGTTGGATCCCCAAGAAATCGTCGACGTAGCCAATGTGTCCGTCGTGGAAGGAGTCCCTCAATGATGAATTATAAGCAGAGCGTTGTTACGGCCGTACTTCTGCTCGCCAGTGTGGGTTTGGCCGCCTGCAGCAAAACGCCGCCGCAAGCACCCGAGGTAAACACTCAGGTGGATGCGCCTATTTTACAGATTGGTAGCCAGCATATGGCTGCTTATACGCGCATTCCGGGCACGGTCACGGCTGCACAACAAGTGCAACTCAGCTCCCGGCTCAGTGGCTATATTCGTCATTTGAATGTCCGTGAAGGACAGGCCGTAGAAGCGGGGCAACTCCTGTTTGAAGTCGATCCCAGCGCCGTGTTCAGTCAGGTACAGCAGGCTCAAGCAGGCTTGGCCGAAGCGCAATCCGGACTCACGGATGCCCGTTCCAATTATGAACGCTTCAAGTCACTGTATGCCCAGCAGGCTATTCCCGAAAAACAATGGGATCAGGTGAAATCTGCGTATGCGATGGCACAGGCGCGGGCAGCGGCGGCCAATGCCGGTATCCACACGGCGCAGTCGCAATTGCGTTACGCGCGCGTTACGGCGCCATTTTCGGGCATTATTGTTGATAAGCGCATGCAGAATGGAGATTTGGCTTCGCCGGGGCAATCGGTCATCACGCTCGCCAATACCAAACGCCTTGAAGTGCAGTTCGCAGCAGGAGATGCCCTGTACCGTAGTCTGAAAATGGGTCAGAAGCTCTCGGTTGTAGCGGATGGCAAGCGGGTCACGGCCACCGTATTGGATATGGTAGGAGCTGCAAATGCCATGACCCATGCCCACCGGGTCAAGCTAAGTCTGCCAGCGGATAGTCCTTTGCAGGCGGGCGACTATGTGAGTGTCGAGGCGCCGTTGGCGGCGCAGCAGGTTTTGGTGATTCCGGCCAGCGCTTTGCAGGAGCGGGCGGGTATTCCCGGCGTTTTCGTGGTGGATGCGCAGGGCGTTGCGCATTACCGCATGGTACGACCGGGACCGAGTACGCCGGATGGCGTGGAAATCCTTTCGGGCCTGAGCGCAGGCGAAAAGGTGGTGACGGGTAATCTTTCTGCTGTGAATAATGGCGATCATATTCAAGCGCCTGGAGCAACTCATGGCTGATTCGGGGCAGAAGCAGAATCTCGCCGGACGCTTGGCTGAGATTTTCTATCAGTCTAAGATCACCATATTGATCATGATTGCGATAGCGCTCTTCGGGGCTTTGGCGGTATTGGTCACTCCCCGTCTTTATAATCCGGAGATCGTGGTCCCCGCTGCCGAAATTTTTGTCGCGCGCCCCGGTTCTAATAGTGCAGAAATTCATCATTTGGTGATTCGGCCTCTCGAAGCTTTAATGGCCTCGCTACCGGGCGTCCATCATACTTTTGGATATTCCGTGAATGACATGGGCATTGTCACGGTAGAATTTCAGGTGGGCGCTAACGAAGAAAAAAGCCTGCTCGAAGTCTACAATCAACTCAGTCGAAACATGGATAAAATGCCTCCTGGCACGGAGCAGCCGATGGTGAAATCCATTGGTATCAATGATGTGCCAATTATGTCGGTCACCCTGAGTGCGGCGCAGATGTCTCCGCTGGCCTTGCGTCAGGTGGGGGTCCGGCTCATGGACCAGCTCCAGAATGTCCCCGATGTGGCCAATGCCGAAATTATTGGAGGCAGCCCTTTGGCGGTGAACATCTGGCTAGATCCTGCCAAACTGGCTAGCGCTGGGCTGGATCTCAAAGATATTCAGCAAGCGTTGCAGGGTAGTAATGTCATTCTTCCGGGTGGGAATCTGGTTAATGATAATCACGAGATTCCTCTACGCATTGATGGCGCTATAGGATCTGCCCGAGGCGTGGGTAATTTGATTATTGGCAGTCACGATGGCCAGCCGATTTTTCTAAAAGATGTGGCCCGCGTCACGGAAGGCGCTGCAGAAAATAATGTCGCGATCAGTAATACGGCGGGTCGTGCCAATCGGATAGGGGTTGCGGCGGGCACCACTATGCCGGCGGTGACCATCACTCTGGCCAAGCGGCCGGGCACGAATGCGGTCACCGTAGCCAACGCGATTAAAGCTAAACTCGGGCGACTAGAGCGTGAGGCCCTGCCGGAAGGGGTGCATGTTTCCATTACCCGTGATTACGGCGCGCGGGCGGATGATGCCGTCAGCACACTCTTCGAGCATCTGAGTATTGCCATTGGTGTAGTGGCTATTATTTTGATGATTTTTTTGGGCTGGCGGGAAGCAGGCATTGTTATTTTGACGGTGCCTCTGACCTTGGGCGCCGTTCTCGGTATTGGTTGGTTGCTCGGGCAGACGATTAACCGTATCACCTTGTTCGCGCTGATTTTATCCTTGGGTTTGTTAGTGGATGGCGGCATTGTCGTCATCGAAAATATTCATCGCCATCTCCATTCCTGCGGCAAAGGGGGTTTTGCCCGCTGCGTGATCGACGCCACCAACGAAATCGGAAATCCGACCAACGTGGCCACCCTCGCGGTGATTCTGGCATTTATCCCCATGGCTTTTGTGACGGGCATGATGGGCCCCTTCATGCTGCCTATCCCCATATTTGTCCCAATTGCGATGATTGTCTCGGTATTGCTGGCTTATACGGTGGTCCCTTGGGGAGCGTACCGTTTTTTACGGGGCAAAGCGGAGCGCCAGAGTAACCGCGCTGGGCATTCGTCAGAGCAAGCAGCGCTTGAGTCTCACGCCAGTAAACCCGATGTGTTACAGCGCGGCTATTTGAGAGTGTTTACGCCACTGCTGGAGTCCTCTGGTCGGCGCAACATATTCTTTATTATCGTCATTATTTTATTGTTGCTGGCGATGTTAATGCCCATGTGGCAATTTGTCCGCCCTCAAGGGATGAATGCGCCTTTGAGCGCTTTGGGCGTAAACCTGAAAATGCTCCCGGAAGGGAATGTCAGCGATTTTATGATTCAGGTAGATACGCCAGCAGGTACAGCTTTAGATGCTA